>NZ_CP011270.1:1255000-1882500 GCF_001610835.1 Planctomyces sp. SH-PL14
ACTCCTCTCGACATGCATCGGCGGGATCGCGGCCCTCTGGCTCGTCCCCCTTTGGCTCGGCGGCCTGGCCGCTTCGGCCTCCGCCGCCGGAGACGAACTCCGCTTTCAGTCGGCCCGGAAGATTGACCTCCCGGCGATCACGCGGGAAGAACTCGTCGCCGTCCCGCTCGATGCCGCGGTGTATGCCGCGACGAACGAGGCGCTCAGCGACTTGCAGATCCTGGACAAAGAGGGCCACGTCGTCCCGTATCTCCTCCGCCCGCAGGTTCAGACCAAGCTGACCCGCACGGTGCGGTCGACGCGGGCCCAGGACGTGACGCTCAAGCTCCCCGAGGATGGAACGCTCGAGCTGCGGTTCTCCGCCGGGGAGCGGTACGACGGTCCCAATCCCAATGGATTGACGCTTTCGATCCCCCTCCGCGATTTCGAGTTCCGGGTCCAGGTCTTCGACGGAGCCGACGAGACCCGTCTGCTCGCCGAGACGGTGATCTTTGACTACTCGCGGTACATGGACCTGCGGGAGACCAGCATTCGCCTGCCGGGGGACGGGACGACGCGGTTCCTCGTCCGGATCGACAGCCCCACGAGTAAGCAGAAGTCGGAGCTCAAGGAGCTGACGCACCAGTTCCTGGAGGGGAAGCGGGAACGGATCGAGGAACGGCAGTCGGTGGTCGACCGATCGCTGCGGATCGACCGGGTGATGATCTGGGCGGAAACGGAACGGGAGGATCCCGACGGCGACGCGACCGTCGACTATCCGGTCAACTCCTTCGAAGTGACGCAGAATCCGGAGCAGAAGGAGACGATCGTCACGATCGAAGCGAACCGCGAGCCGATCACGTCGTTGACGCTCGAGTCATCCGCCCGGAACTTCCACCGGAACGCGGTCGTCGACGTCTTCCGGCCGCAGCGGAATGAATGGGCCCGCGTCGGCATGGGATCGCTCTCCCGCTTCACCTTCCAGGGAAAGAGCAAGGAGGAGATGACGCTCCCGGTCCAGTCCGACCGCCAGAACCGGTATCGGATCGAGATCGTCGACCGGGACAACAGCCCGCTTCCGATCACGGGCGTCAAAGCCCGCGGCCGGGTCCACGAGCTGGTGTTCATCGCCGACCCGGCCAACCTGTACGAGCTCCATTTCGGGGCCGACCGGATCTCCCCTCCCGAGTACGACGTCGTCTCGATTCATCAGGCGCTCGCCACCGGGGCGACGCCCCTTCCGGGAAAGACCGGCCCCGTCGTGGCGAGTTCGGCTCCCATCGAGGCCCCTGCGAAGACCTTCAAAGAGCTCCTGAACGATCCCGTGGTCCTGGGGGCCGTGATCGTCCTCCTCGTCGCGTTGCTCGGCTTCGGCCTGTACAGCGCGGGGCGCCGGGTTCCGGACATGGAGGACGAGGAAGCCGGAGCGCACAGCCGGTAGCACGGCGTTTGGCTTCGTCTTGAATCCATTCGCCTCGCTCAGTACCGGCGGCGGTGGACCGACTTCGTGGTCCGGAACTCTTCGATCTCCCCGTCCGTCAGGAACGGGGCCGTTCCGATCGGCACGGAGACGATCAGCGTCGAGTTGATGACGCGGGATTGGAGCGGGTCCGGCCGGAGGATCCGCGCCGTGTGCAGCATCCCCTTCCAGCTCCAGGGCCGGTCCGTCGTCGACCGGAGCGAGTTGTTGACGCAGACGATCTGCGCCCCCTCCGGGCGGAACGAGTCCAGGCGGATCGTGTACGGCCGGAGCCGCTCCTCCCCTTCGTAAAACATCGGGTTGTGCCGGTCGAGGAGTTCCTGCTCCGAGAGCCCCTGGTCCCCGGCGCAGGCGGAGAAGTCCGCGACCGCCACTTCGCTCTCGACGGTCGACGGCTCGCATCCCAGCATCAGAAAGCAGTTCTCCGGACCGCCGTCTCGGTGCAGCTTCGTGGTTCCCTGCTGGTCGAACCGCGTCGCCGACTGGTAGATCAGCTCCTCTCCGGTCTCCCGCAGGTGTCGGTCCGAGAGCGCTCGCGTCAGGGCCACCAGGCGGTCTCTCATCCGCAGCGACGTCTCCGTCGCCGGCAGCGTCAGGACGCAGAAGCCGGGACGGTCGAGCGTCTGCCGGCAGACGGTGCGGTAGACCCAGTCGGTCAGCTCGGGGAACGGCGTCGCGTGATCGACCGGACGCGTGTAGTCATCGATGGACCAGGCGGGAGCGGGCATAGCGGGCCAAGGGACAGGGTGTGTTTTGCGGGGGAGGCGGCGTGGGGTCCAGGCGGCGGATGGGCTCAAACCGCGTCCTTGCCGGACGGACTCTCATCGCTCAAACCCAACGTGCCACGGCAGCTGGGGTCAAGGGGGTCTCACCCCCTTGCCGCCGGAGGCACTTCTATGAGGAACCGTGGTAAGCAACGGACGTCCCCTTTGGGGGACCGGCGTTGAGGACTCCACGCTCGCTTTGCAATCCCCGCGGGTTGGTGAGGGGGCATACGACACGGCGTTCGCGCTTGAGCACGCACTCCTTCGGACATCTCTCGACGAGAGGGCCTCCGGCGGGCAAAGGGGCCTTGCCCCTCTGCACGCCCCACCAGGGGTGACCCCCTGGACCCCGGCTCTTGGGCCAGCGCGCAACACTCCGGCTTCGACTCAGCAACGGCAGGACAACGACGCCGCTCCGGGCCGGCGGGTTCGCGTGATTCGTTGCGCTGACGACCCGATTGACGAAGTGTTAAGCCCCTGAAACAGGGCGGGCGCAGCCGGCACAATCGCTACAGACGGACTTCCGGGCTCAAAGTCTTTTGCCATCGAATCTTGGGCACAGGCACACTCGGCGCGGACGGTCCGGTGGTACGGGTTATGCCATCTGTAACGATTGTCAGGATGGCAACGGTTTGCAGGGATGCAACGGATTTTCCACTGTTCAGCCGGAGCAGCACTGGACGAATTGGCTGTCGTGTCGGCGGCCTTCGAGAGCGTGTGTGGCGACCTGAGACACCGCCACTTGACGGCCTTCGGGCCGTTCTTCCGAGGCAAGACTGAAAGTCCCCACGGCGTCCGCCCCCTGGCCATGTTGGCCGCGGGTGGGCCACTGGTCCGGGACGACGTGCGAGCCGCTGCGGGCTCAGCTTTCAGTCTTGCCCGGAGTCTCTCGTCCAGCCTCTTCGCCGCGCCGGCGCCGCCCCTCGCCCCGCATCCGCCCCCATGGAGTCTGTCATGCGCACGCTGCGCGCCCTCTGGAACGATGAAGCCGGTTTCATTATCTCCGCCGAACTGGTGCTGATCGCCACCCTCTGTGTCCTGGGGCTGGTCGTCGGCATGACGCTGGTCCGAGATGCCATCGGAGGTGAGTTCTCCGACATTGCCTGCGCTCTCCGGTCTCTCGACCAGAGCTACTCGTACTCCGGCTTCCGCGCCTGGAAGCGGTGCGGCTACGGCTGCGGCACCACCAAGGCGTACACGGCTGGCTCCTTCTTCAGCCAGAAGGGCGAAGTGACTCAGGCCGAAATCGTGAGCTTCGGGGATTGCCGCCAGGTCGCTCCCGCGCTCCCCGCAGCCCCCGCAGTCGAGACGGTCCCCTGTGCTCCGGTTGCCCTGCCGGTCACCGTTCCCTGTCCGCCGCCCGCGGCCCCGACAATCGAGTGTCCCCCCGTCACGCTCCCGGCCCCGGTCGTCTGTCCCCCCGCTCCGATCTACTGCCCGACGACGATCGAAGTCTGCCCGACGATCCCGACCTGCCCGGCTCCGCTCTACGTTCCGCAGTAGCCGATCGAACACGATGGCAACGGAAATCGCCCTCGACTGACTCCAGACGACTTAGCCCATGAGCCCAGGGTTGGCCGCGATGCGGACTCCCTGGGCTTTTGCCATTGGGCCCTCCGATATCCGACACAACCGCTACCTCTTTCGCGGCCGCCGTCTCTTTCGCGATCGATCGGGTTTGACATCGATCTCTCCCGAGCTCGCCGTCGATAGTCCCCTCTGGAGTGCGACCGAACCGGGTCGCGCCCGAGGGACCGAGACATGGCCGACTCCGCCAAATCACTGACCAGCCTCGTGCTGCTTGTCCTGACCACCACGCTCTTCGCCGTGGGATGGAGCGGCGACGCCCATGCCCAGCGGCGACTCGCCGCCGAATGGGCGGACCAGGCGGCTCGCCGGACCTCCCCGTCGTCCCCCACGCGGGAGCCAGCCCCCCTGCCGCAGTCCGCCCGCGCGAGCCGGGAGCTGACCCGGACCGTCGAGACGTCGCCGCTGGCGCGGCTCTCGCCGGGCCGCTACCGGATGACCGACACCGCCGGGCGGGTGGCGACGTTCGTGATCGATTCGAACTACAGCAGCGGCCTTCCGCCGCGTCACCGCGTCGCCCTGATGAACATCGACGGCGTCGCCATGGCCCTCGTCCGCGAAGAACCGGTCGCCGACCGGGCCACGGACAGCCAGACCGCCCTGCGGTGAGCCGCCTGAGAGGCGTCCGAATCCGCGGTCTCCCGTAACACCACGCGCAGGGCGGCCCTCCGGTCCGTCGACCTACCGGTCCACAGGGTTGTCGGGCTGGAGGCCCCCCCTGCGAAGGTGTTTTCCCCGGCCGCGGATCGCCCCCCTCGCCCCACTCGCGACCCCGCCCCCCGCAATTCCGACTCGCGGGAGATGCCGGGAGCGGACGGCGGGGGTAGAATTCGAACGCTCGTCCTGGAATTCGTCCGGAACGGCCGGTGTCGGCACCGGATCGAGCGGTCAGGGGAGCGCCCCCGCCTGGCAGAGGCGTGGCGTTCCGCCTGCCGGACAGCGACTCAGAGGAGGAACGGGTAATGCCCCTCGTGCTGCGGTTGACGCTGACGGTGTTGGTTCTTTCGGCCTGGTCCGCCGCGTCGGGACGTGAGCGTCGGCCGATCCAGCAGCAGTCCTTTGACGCGATCCGCGGCGCGTTTCGCGACGCGACGCGGGAGGCCCGGAAGTCGACCGTCCGGGTGGCCTGCGACGGAGCGAACGCGACCTACGGCGTCATCGTCCGGCCCGACGGCTGGATTGTGACGAAGGGGAGCGAACTCGCCCGCGGCGGCGAGGCGACTATCACGGTCCGGCTGGCCGGCGGACGGGAGTTCGCCGCCCGGCATGTCGGATACGACCCGACGCACGATCTGAGCCTCCTCAAGATCGAAGGCAAAGACTTTCCGACGGCCCAGTGGGCCGACCGCGACCCCGCTCCCGGGACGTTCCTGGCGACCGTCGGACTCGACGAGGATCCGATCGCCTCCGGAGTTGTCAGCGTCGCCCGCCGCAGCATTCCGCGGCTCTCGGGCGTTCTCGGGATCCGGCTCAAATCGATCCCCGGCCCGGCCGAGATCGATGAAGTCTTCGCCAACGGAGCGGCCGAGGCGGCGGGCGTCCTGACGGGGGACATCGTCGAACAGATCGGCGAGGTGCTGGTCAAGGACCGGGAGAGCCTCGTCCGGGAGATCCGTCGCCACCAGCCGGGGGACGTCATCGCCCTGGCGATCCGCCGGCGAGGGGACCCCGTCTCGATCAAGGCGCAGCTCACGCACCCCTTCGGCGACTTCCTGACGCGGGTCGCCGAACAGAACCAGATGGGGGGAGCCCTGAGCAACCGCCGGGCCGACTTCCCCGCCGTCATCCAGCACGACATGGTCCTGAGTCCGGGCGAATGCGGCGGACCGGTCGTGGACCTCAGCGGCAAGGTGGTCGGACTCAACATCGCCCGGGCGGGCCGGACCGAGTCGTTCCTGGTCCCCGCGGCCGCGATCGCGCCGCTGATCGACGACCTGATCGCCGGGAAGTTCCCCCCCCCGCCGCCGGTCGATCTCAATCCCGTGATTCCGCCCCCGCCGCCGCTGGCCGTGACGCGGTAGTTGCGGGAAATCGTCCGTCTTCAGCTTTCCGTGACTGATGCGTGGGCCGCCGGTCGCTGATGTGGGAAACCAATCTTGAAGCTTGTTGTTCATCCGCCGGTCGAGACCGCTCGCCTGAGCCGGATCCGTGAGGCAGCGGGCCGGATGGACGTCGTCAACGCCGAGGATGGTCCGACCGCCCTCCGCGAGATCGGCGATGCGGACGCCTTCTTCGGCAAGCTCACACCGGAACTTCTCCGGCAGGCCCGGCAACTGCGGTGGGTCCAGTCCCCCACGGCGAGCCTGGAACACTACCTCTTCCCGGAGCTGATCGAGCATCCCTGCGTCGTGACCAACATGCGGGGACTGTTCTCGGATGTGATCGCCGATCACGTCCTCGGCTTCGTCCTCTGCTTTGCGCGGAACCTCCACACCTATCTCGCCCAGCAGGCGACGGGAACCTGGGCGCCGGTGGGGGGTGAAACGGAGCGGGCGACGTTCACGAGCGGACCGGGAACGGTCAACGAGATCGACCGCCGCCATCTCCACCTGGCGGACTGCACGCTCGGGGTCGTCGGAGTCGGCCAGATCGGCGCCGAGATCGCCCGGCGGGCCCGGGCCTTCGGGATGACGGTCATCGGCGTCGATCCCGTGGTGACGGCCACGGACGCCATCGAGTCGGTGTGGCCCCTGGAGCGGCTCGGCGACCTGCTGGGGGTGAGCGATTTCGTCGTCATCGCTGCGCCGCACGCCTCGGACAACGCGCGGATGATCGCGGCGCCGCAGCTTCGGCAGATGAAGCGATCGGCCTACCTCATCAACATCGGGCGAGGCGTCCTGGTCGATCTGACAGCCCTGACCGAGGCGCTCCAGGCCGGAACGCTGGCCGGTGCGGCGTTCGATGTCTTCGAGATCGAGCCTCTTCCGACCGATCACCCGCTGTGGCGGATGCCGAACGTGATCCTCACGCCGCACATCGCCGGAACCTCCCCGCGGATCGCCGAACGGCACACCGGCGTCCTGCTGGAGAACGTCCGCCGGTTCGCCGCGGGGGAGCCGCTCGTCAACATGGTCGACAAGCGGCGGTGGTTCTGACGGCGGCAGGGAGCCGCAGTCGATCAGAACTCCTTGATGACCTTCTCAACGACCGGCTTCTGTCCCTTCCAGCTCAACTGGAGCAGGAGCGTATCGGTCGGCTCGTCGACGGTGATCTCCAGCCCGGATGTCAGGGGATCCCCGTAGGATGCGGGGCAGCCAAAGGTCCGCATCCCGTTCGCTTCGTCGACGGAAACGACCGTGACCTTGTGCTTCCCCGGAACGACGCCGTCGTCCTCCGTGAAGGTGCCGAGGACGAACTGTCCTCCCGGCTTGATCGTCGCGGTCGCCGGACGGGCGTTCGCCGGCAGGACCTGGATATAGCCCTTTTCCAGGGCCTTGCCGTCGATGATGATCGAGCCGGACGCTTTGACGAGTGCCGGACGGCCCTCGCCGCAGCCGGGGAGCAGCGCGAGCCCGCAGAGAAGAGCGCCGAAGACCGGCGCGTGACGCAAACGAAGGTTCATGGAAATCCTGACAAAGCCCGAGCGCGGGCTGGAGGAGGACGAGAATTCAATGAAGCGACGCCGGAGCCTGGTCCGGCGTCGCCAATCTGAGCAATCGGGTATCGCTACAGAGCGGTATTCTGCTCACCACCAGCGCGGGTCGACAGGGCTCGAAAGACCGGGAGGGAGATGTTCTCCGAGAGGAACTCGACCCGGCCATCACCGAAGACGAACTGCGCGCCGCCGACGTGGTAGCTGCCGAAAGCCGCGTTGCTTCCGCTGAACAGGATGCCGGCACCCGGCTTGGTATTGATCGGGTTTTCCGTGCTGCGGAACGTGGCAAAGTGGCGCGAGTAGTAGCCCCAGCGGTTCGGGTTCGTGGTGTTGTCGGAAGCCAATACTTCCCCCGCGAGGAATGTGTTGGACATTCCGTCGGTGGCATCCCGCCCCCTCTTGTGGAACTTGTAGACGAACATCCCGTTGTTATCGAACTTGGCGTTTGTTCCCGTCCCGGTCGAGGGACCGTAGGTTCCCGCGCTGAGGCCGTAGCTGATCACCGCGACCGGCGCCGTCGTCGCCCCGATCGTCAGACTGACGGTCGGCTGGCTGATATCGGAAGGACAGACGTAGGTGGGGGGCCGGCTGACGACGATCCGCTTGTTGATCGGGTCGTCCAGCCAGGTCGTGTTGCCGTCCCAGTTCGGCGGGTTGGCGGGGTTGAACAGATTCGAGAGGGCCGTCTGATCGATGAACGGAAGCAGCCCGACGAAGCCGCTCGTCCCCGTGTACGTGTAGTTCGGATCGGCCGCGCAGCTTCCGTCGCACCCTTGCCGACCGACGGGAAGAACATCGTACGTCGATTCGTAGTTGGCGAACGCAACGCCGAGTTGCTTGAGGTTGTTGTTGCAGGTCGACCGGCGGGCCGCCTCGCGGGCCTGCTGGACGGCGGGGAGCAGGATCGCCACGAGAACCGCGATGATCGCGATGACGACGAGCAGTTCAATGAGTGTAAAACCGGCCTTGCGGCACCGGGCGACAGGCGCATTGTCGTTCACGGTACGTTCCTTGATTCAGGGGACGAAGGGAAAAAATGAAAGTCGCCGCCGCGGCTTTGTGAAAACCGCAAGAAGAGAGCAGAGACGACTTGACTATAAGTCCCGCAGGGGCGCCAGACAACAATTGGCCGGCGATTCCCATGGGCTGCCATCGCAGCATCCCCTCTCGAATACCTTCGACCCGGAGAAGTGCCATTTTGGCACCACTCAGTCGACAGCGAATCAACCCGGAAAGTGCCACATTGGCATTTCGCACAGAGTTAAACACCGGTCCCGTGCCGATGGCGCCGGCTTTTCCTTGAGGAATCTCGCGGAATCTGGTGTGGAATAGGGTTTGCCATCTGACGGCGGACAGGGGTGCGGCGCGCCAAAGCGTCGCTTCCTCCAGGAGGCACATCCATGGCGTTTCGTCCCGACAAACTCACTGTCAAATCCCAGGAGGCGGTCCAAGCCGCCCAACATCTCGCCGAGACCAAGGGGAACCGGCAGCTCGTCCCCCTGCACCTGCTCCGCACACTGCTGGACGAGCCGGACAGCGTCCCCCGCGCGCTGCTGCAGAAGATCGGCGCCAACTACGCTCAGCTTTCGAAGATGATCGACTCGGAGATCGGCCGGCTGCCGTCGTCGAGCGGGTCGAACATTTCGCTGCAGGGTTCGTCCGAGATCATGCAGGTCTTCGACGCCGCGCAGAAGATCGCCGATCAGATGAAGGATTCCTTCGTCTCGACCGAGCATCTTTTCCTCGCGCTCACGAAGGTCGACGACGGGGCGAAGAAGCTGCTCCAGCTCAACGGGGTCGAAGAGACCGACGTCCTGAACGCGCTCAAGGCGGTCCGGGGCGGACAGCAGGTCACCGACCAGAATCCCGAAGAGAAGTACCAGGCGCTCAAGAAGTACGGGAAGGACCTCGTCGAGCTGGCCCGCAACGGCAAGATCGATCCGGTCATCGGCCGCGATCAGGAGATCCGCCGCGTTATCCAGGTCCTCTCCCGGCGGCGGAAGAACAACCCCGTCCTGATTGGCGAGCCGGGGGTCGGCAAGACCGCCATCGTCGAAGGATTGGCGGACCGGATCGTCAAAGGGGACGTGCCGCAGAACCTCAAGGACAAGTCGGTCATCGCCCTCGACATGGGGGCCCTGATCGCCGGGGCGAAGTACCGCGGTGAGTTCGAAGACCGGCTCAAGGCGGTCCTCAAGGAGGTCGAGCAGTCCGAGGGGCGGGTGATCCTGTTCATCGACGAGCTCCATACCGTCGTCGGCGCGGGTGCGTCCGAAGGGGCGATGGACGCCTCGAACCTCTTGAAGCCGGCTCTCGCCCGCGGGGAGCTGCACTGCGTCGGAGCGACGACGCTCGACGAATATCGGAAGCACATCGAGAAGGATGCCGCTCTGGAGCGCCGGTTCCAGCCGGTCATGGTCCAGGAACCGAACGTCGAGGACACGATTTCGATCCTCCGCGGTCTCAAGGAGCGGTACGAGTCCCACCACGGGGTGCGGATCACCGACGATGCTCTGATCTCGGCGGCGACGCTGTCCGACCGCTACATCAACGACCGGTTCCTGCCCGACAAGGCGATCGACCTTGTCGACGAGGCGGCGTCGCGTCTGCGGATGGAGATCGACTCCATGCCGGTCGAGATCGACGAAGCGACCCGCAACCTGACCCGGATGCAGATCGAAGCGGCGGCGCTCTCAACGGAGAAGAGCGCGGAGTCGAAGGAACGGCACGAGGAGCTCAAGCGGGAAATCGCTGAACGGGAAGAGAAGGTCAACGCCCTCAAGGCCCGCTGGCTGGCGGAGAAGGAAGTCCTCAGCGGCCTCAAGCCGCTGCAGGAGCAGATCGACCAGCTCAAGCAGGAGTATGAGCGGGCGTTCTCCCGCGCCCGGACGACGAACTCCAACGCGGACTACATGCAGGCCCGCGAGGCCCAGGTGAAGCTCAACGACGCCGAGCAGAAGCTCGCCGGACTCCAGAAGAAGTTCACGGAGATGAACGCCGCCGGCGGGGAGCAGATGCTCCGCGAGGAGGTCACGCCGGAGGACATCGCAAAGGTGGTCAGCACCTGGACCGGGATTCCGGTGGCGCGGATGCTCCAGACCGAGCGGGACAAGCTGCTGCGGATGGAGGACGAGATCCACAAGCGGATGATCAACCAGGAGGAGGCGGTCACGGCCGTCTCCAACGCGGTCCGCCGTTCGCGGTCGGGACTGCAGGACCAGCATCGCCCGATCGGCTCCTTCATCTTCCTTGGCCCCACGGGGGTCGGGAAGACGGAGCTCTGCAAGGCGCTGGCCGGGTTCCTGTTCGACGACGAGCGGGCGATGATCCGGATCGACATGAGCGAGTTCATGGAGCAGCACTCCGTGGCCCGCCTGATCGGCGCCCCTCCGGGGTATGTCGGGTACGAGGAAGGGGGCCGGCTCACCGAGGCGGTCCGCCGGCAGCCGTACTGCGTGGTCCTGTTCGACGAGATCGAGAAGGCGCATCGGGACGTGTTCAACGTCCTGCTGCAGGTCCTTGACGACGGTCGTCTGACGGACGGGCAGGGGCGGACGGTCGACTTCACGAACTCGATCATCGTCATGACGTCGAATGTCGGCTCGCAGGCGATCATGGACCTGACCGACACCGACGAGGAGGAGCAGATCCGCGAGCGGGTCCTGGAGGCGCTGCGGCACAAGTTCCTGCCGGAGTTCCTGAACCGGATCGACGAGATCGTGGTGTTCCATCCGCTGGAGCGGAACGACATCCGGAAGATCGTGGACCTGCAGCTGGCCAAGCTCGAGAAGCAGATGGAGAGCCACGGTTTCAAGCTGGAAGTTTCCGACGCGGCAAAGACGCTGCTGGCGAACGAGGGTTATGACCCGGTGTATGGGGCGCGTCCGCTGAAGCGGGTGATCCAGAACCGGTTGCAGAACTCGCTCGCGAATTCGCTTTTGGGAGGCGAGTTCGAGGCGGGGGCGACGATCCACGTCGACAACCAGCACGGCGAGCTGACGTTCGAGAAGCGGTGAGGAGCGTTCCAAGCCCGACCGGACGCTGACTGATGAACCCCGGGAGCGCTGGCTGCTCCCGGGGTTCATCGTTTCCCCGGTCAACCGGGTCCAGGGGCACCCTGGTCAGGGGGTGCAGGGGGCAGAATGCCCCTTGCCCGCCGGAGGCCTGGCCGTCGAAAGTTGTCTGAAGGAGCACGTGTCCAAACGCGGACAACGCGCCGTATGCCCCCACACCAACCCGCGGAAATGGCAATGCCAGCGGTGTACGTTGGGGGAGTCCTCAACGCCGGTTCCACAAAGGGGACATCCGTTGTCTGCCGCGGTTCCTCATGGAAGTGCCTCCGGCGGCAAGGGGGTGAGACCCCCTTGACCCCGGCGGCCATGGCACGTTGGGTTTGAGCAATGGGAGCCTGACCGGCAAGGACGTTGTCCGAGACAGCGGGATCCAGCCTCACTCCGCGACCGACCACCCGTCGGCGAAAGCCCCGTCGCAACCCGCCGCTTGACCGGATGGCTATCGGGCGGGCACACTCAGATCCACGCGGATGTTTTGAATGGGTCGAACAAAGCCAGCGGGGCCAACATGCTGAGTTGGTTGTTTCCACCGTCCTGTCCGTGCGAACCGGAAGCGAAGGGGTGGGTCGAAGAGCGCCTCGAATGGCTGGCCGAAGAGTTCGACGACTCCGCGTTCAACGGCCGCCGTCTCGTCCTGCCGACGGCGGACTTCTTTCCCGCTCCGTATGACGGATCGGAAGAGGCGGTCCGCGTCCTGTTCGATCAGGTCTGCGAGTACATGGATGTCATTCCGGATCTCGTCGACCTGAAGCTGGTCACCAATACGAGCCAGCTGTGGATCGTGAACGGGTCCGGGCAGGCGTTGCCGCCGGCCGCCGGCGGAACTTACCAGGAGCGGTTCGGGCGGTTCCTGATCCATCTCGATACGTCGGAGATGCATGACCCCGTCGGCATGGTCGGGGTCATGGCCCACGAGCTGGCGCACGCGCGGCTCCTGGGCGAAGGGCGGATCATGAGCGAGATTTTCGACAACGAACTGCTCACCGACCTCACCGTGGTCCACTTCGGACTCGGGATCTTCCTGGCGAACTCGCCGCGGAACTGGGCCGGGCAGACCTCGCTCTGGCCGGGGACGAAGGTGAAGCGGACGGAGTACATGTCGCCGCCGATGTTCGGCTGGGCACTGGCCCACCTGGCCTGGTTCCGCGGGGAGGAACGGCCGGCGTGGGGAGCCCATCTCCATCCCGCCGCGCGAGCGAATCTCATGGAAGGAGTCCGGTATCTGTTCGCGACGTCGGATTCGGCCTACAAACCGGTCCGGCTGAGAAAGCGCCCGCGCCGATGAGGACCCGCCGCCCGATCGGAAGGCCGGGGCGAATTTTGGAAGTGAAGGCCGCCCATGTCCGCCGAACCCATGTTCCGAGCCGTCCGTCTGGCGGACGGCCGCATGTCGCTTGTCATCGGGCAAGGGCGATCCGCTGAGGTCACCGACCGCGAGATGCTCGAGAACTGTCCGCGGCACGCGTACTCGGTCGCGCAGCTGCACGACACCCGCATGGGCGATCTGGGGCTCCGCACCCTGCTGGACGATTCCCGGGCGACGCTCGAGCACCTCAATCTCTTCTGGACCAACATCACGGACCGCTCCGCCGGCGCGATCGCCGCGTGCGGGAAGCTGATGTACGCCACGGTCGCCCGGACCGCCGTAACGGACCGCTTCGTCGCCGCCCTGGCGGGTCATCAGACGCTCACGCGGCTGATCCTGACCGAGACGGAGGTGACGGACGACTGCATCCGCGCTCTGGCGTCGTGCCCGAAGCTGGAGTTCGCGGCGTTCGTCAAGACCCGGCTGTCGGATGAAGGACTGACGCAGCTCGCGGCAATCCCGTCGCTCCGGTGGCTGGCGGTCGGCGGGTCGCGGGTGACGGAAGCAGGCGTCGAACGGGTCCAGGCGACGTCGAGATTGGAGATCGACACGCGTCTGGGACTCGATTCGGACGACGACAACGAGTGAACGGGCCGCGGCCGGCGCGGCTTATTCGACCCGCTTCTTGAGCACGCAGCCCCGGAGGGTGCCGTCCGTATGCCACGGGTCGCCGCCGCCGTTGCGGCCTTCCTTGACCTTGTGGAAGTTGTCGACCTGAAACATCTCCGCAACGTCGCCGGACGCTTCGAGGTCGCTCATGAGCCGGTCGCGCTCGGTGTCGACGTCCGCCGCGATGTGGTGCGTGATCTCTCCGTCGGTATGGCTCAGTCCCACGCCGCGGTCGTAGGTCGCCCCTCCGACCCACAGCGGGCGGCCATCGGGATCGGGCGTCTCCGTCTTCCAGAAGCGGACGTGGTTCCGCTGCCGCGGGTCGTGGCCGACCGGTTTCTCGAACGCGAGGTCTTCCTTGCGATCAAAGAGGTAGAGCGAGCTGACGGGGGCCTCGTCGAACGGCCTGTGGAGGACGGTGTCGGCGGCGATCTCAATCGAGCTCTTGAGACTCAGCGGGTCGGCCGGGTACCACTTGGCTTTCAGCAGGGCGGCGATGAGCTCGTGCTGTGTGCCGACGACGGCGACGTTGAGGGGGTCGGCGGGGATGCCGACCTTGGTTGTGGTGATCCCCGGGACCTTGTCGAGTCCCGGGTGGCGGTGGACGTAGAGGCCCCACCAGAGCGGCATCACGAGATAGGCGACCGCAACGTAAGTCGCGAGGAGTCCGCCGATCAGGAGAGCCAGCGTTCGGGAGGTCCGCCGCTGCGTCGGCGACGCGGCCGTGCTGGGATCCTGCTCAGGACGTTCGACGTTCCCTTCCGATTCCATCACGCGCTCTCCCCGATCTCGATTGATCGGCTGCCCAGCCAGCTTTCCCCGCTTCGGAATTCGAGGGGGGAGTGCCGCGTACATTAGCAGGCTGGGTGGAGATCGGCTCGTCCGGCTCACTCAAACGGCGTCCTGGCCGGACGGACTCCCATAGCTCAAACCCGACGTGCGACGGCAGCTGGGGTCAACGGGCCAAAAAACAACACAGGCCCCCTTGCCGCCGGAGGCGCTTCCATGAGGAACCGTGGTAAGTAACGGATGTTCCCCTTGTGGTCCCCTCGTTGAGGACTCCTTCACATCACACCGCTTGCTTAGCAATCCCCGCGGGTTGGTGAGGGGGCATCCGGCACGTTGTCCGCGTTTGGACAGGTGCTCCTTCAGCGAGTGCCTGACGAGACGGGCCTCCGGCGGGCAAGGGGCATTCTGCCCCTTGCATCCCCTGACCAGGGTCCCCCTGGACCCGGTGCGGACGAAGACCATGGCCGCCTATTGGCTCGAGCCGCGTCCTCGCCGACGCAGCGATGCCCGCTCAATCCCATCGTGCGACGGCCACCCGGTGCAGCGGGACGCTGCCTAGCTGGCCGCTTTGGTTTCCCGGAGGCCCGAACGCGCGGGAAGCCAGATCGGCTCGATCCCCTGGCTCTCAAACATATGCGCCAAATGCAGGTGACAAGTGAAAAGAAGAATCTGCTGCCCCTGATCCGCAAACTCCATCAACGTCTGCACCGCCGCCTCCGTCCGGATCTGGTCGAAGTTCACCACGACGTCGTCCAGCACCATCGGGATCTGGACACCCCGCTCCGAGAAGTCCTTCACCATCGCCAGCCGGATCGCCAGGAATACCTGCTCCCGCGTCCCGTTGCTGAGATGCTCGACCTTCAGCGACTCGCCATGCTCGTCATCCACGACAATGTGCCGCTGACCCAGCGGCGTCCAGATGTTCTGGTACTTGTGCAGTGTCAGCCGATCCAGGTACTCCGAAGCGTGCTTCAGGATCTCCGGCTGGTTGTTCCGCTCGACACGAGCCCGGATCTTCTCAACCGCCTGGGCCGCCATCTGCAGCGCCATCCACTTCTCAGTGGCCCGCTGCATCTGGTCGACGATCTGGGCGTGATCGTACTTGAGGGCCGGAAGCCGCCGGTCATTCTCGAGTTCGGAAACCTCCTGCTTCGCCCGCCCGAGCTTCTCGAACAGCTGCTCCTGCAGGGTGTCGAGATCCTTCATCTCCCGCTTGATGTCCGCGATCTGCTGCTCGACCCGCTTGGGATCGAACGCCAGCAGATCGTCCTCGACGATCGCGACTTCCTTCTCGGACTTCGTGGCGGTTTCAAGCTCCAGGAGGGCGACAGCGTGGAGCTTCCGCAGTTCTTCCAGCCGCTGGTAGCCCCGCAGGCGACTGACGAGGTCATCCCGACCCGACGCACCGCCGCGGGTCAGGAGCGCGGCACGGCGGTTCCGGCGGTCGGCGATCCGCTCGTCGAGGTCGACGAGGGAGCGAGACGAGTCTTCGATCTCGCGGAGGAGCCGCTGCCGTTCGGCGCGGGCCTCGTCCATGACGCGAATCTGCTGGTCCCAGGAGAGCAGGAGCTCGTGGTGGTCCTTCGCCTTGCCGTCCCGAACCTGGATGCGGCGGGCGAGGCCGTCCACGCGGGTCCGGAAGTCGCCGACGATCCGCTCGTCCCGCTCCGACTCCCGCTGGTCAGCGGACCACACAGCCCACAGTTCCTTCGCCTCGGCCACCTTGGCCCACAGGTCGAACGCTTCCGCGATCTTGAGCGTCTCCTTGAGACCGAGCCGCTTCAGGAGGTCGCACCAGTCGCGGCGGGCGGTCCCCACGCGGCGCTGCCGCTCCTTCATCCCCGCGCGGAGCTTGCTGAGCCGGTCCCGCTGGGCATCGATGTCGAGAGCGTCCCGCTCCATCCGGTCGAAGTCGGCGAGACGGCCCCGGATCTGACTGGCGACGTCCAGCTCGGTCAGGTCCCCCTTCTTCTCCGCCACGATCTTTCCGGCCCCCTTGGCCTCGGCGACGTCGAGCGAGCCGATGTGGAGCGACGGGATGCCGCCGCGGGCGTGGTTCTGATTCGTGATCCGGCTGATCTCGCGGCGGACGTCTTCGAGCTCGTACTCGATCTCGGACTTCCGCTTCTGGATCGCCCCCATGTTGAGCTGGGTCGGTTCGAAGTGCTCCTTCATGGACCACGTCACGCCGCCGCAGGAGACCCCCATCAGCATGTAGACGAAGCCGGCGATCCACGCCGCGTGCCCGCCGAAGCCCCCGGAGGAGATGTTGTCCCCCTGGAACAGGATCGAATAGATCCCGGCCAGGAACAGAACGAGGCCGGCGAGGCCGAAGAACCACATCGTGGCGTAGAAGTAGAGCGGCAGGTCCCGCGGACGGAGGGCCTGCGCCATCTGGAGGCCGACCGCGGCCAGAAGCTCCTGGAGCGTCTCTTCGCGGTTGCGGAGCTGGAGCAGCTGATCGAGCTCATCGAGCCGGCGGTGACAGTGCTCGCGGGCCTGCGAGAGCGAGAGTCCGCCGAGGCCGCGGAGGCGGTCCTCGAAGGCGGCCTGCCGCTTCTGGGCCGCGACGGCGAGCCGCTTGTAGGTCTTGTGCGACTGCGACCGCCGCCAGAGGGCGGCGCGGTAGTCCTTGGCCCGTTCGACCATCGCGTGGACGGAGCGCGGCGATGTGTCGGCCTGTTCGAGGTGCCGGACGTCCCAGCTCCCTTCCAGTGAGCCGAGGTACTTGCCCCGCATGTCGGCGAGGTGCTGGTCGAGCTTCCGCTTCCCTTCGAAACCGGTCTGGCGGCGTTCTTCCAGCCGCCGCTCGATCTCCTTGACCTCCCGCTGCTCGTCGAGGAGGTGCCGGATCACCGAGAGGTGGTCTTCCAGCCGGGAGTCGCCGATCGCGACATCGGACTGCCGCTTCATGCGGGCGATGTCTTCCGCGAGCTTGCGGCGCTGGCCGTCGAACTGATCGAGGTCCTGGTCGAGTTCTTCCAGCCGCTGGAGGCCGTCCTTCGGGAAGTCCCGCAGGTCCGGCAGACCGGTCATCTCCATCCGGAGATTCCGTTCCTTGAGCCACGGACCGTGGACCCGCTCGAAGAACGCCGTCGCCCGCAGGTTGTAATCGAGCGCTTCCTGGCGCTGCTTGCTCTTCTGGATCTGCTGGGCGAGCTGGTCCCGGCGGTCAGTCAGCTCGGCGTGGCGGCGGGTCGTATCCCCCAGGCTCGCCATCTCCTTCTCGACCGCGTGCAGGCTGCGGGCGAGGTCGAACAGTTCCCCTTCGTGGCTCTCCGGATTCACGAGGGCCAGCGACTCCCGCTCCGACGCGTACTGCGCCTTGAGGATCCGCTCCCCATCCGGACCGAGGGAGATGCCGTAGATGTGCCGCGCGACTTCCTCGCCGTCGAGGGTCGCCAGTTCCTGGAGCTCCTGGAGGCCGATGGCGAAGACGTTCTCGAAGATCGCTTCGCTCGTGCCGCCGGTGAAGGTCTTGAGCAGGGCTTCCGCTTTGACCTGGTCCTCGACGTTGTCGATCTGGATCCGGCCGCGGGTGCCGGGATAGGTCATCCGGCGGAGGCCGTATTCCCGGCCGGTGTGGTCAAAGTTGATCGCCCCGGCGCATCGCAGCGGCTGGGGGTTGGGGCCGGCGGTCCGCTCATCCTGCGGGCGGAAGCCGTAGAGCATGCTGCGGATGTACCGCATCAGCGTCGATTTGCCCGCCTCGTTCGGCCCGTAGAAGACGTTCACGCCCGTCGGCGAGAGCCGGAGGTTGAGGTCGCTCCAGACGCCAAAGCGTTCGATCTGTAGTTCGCGGATTCTCATACGTCTTTCGTCCTCCCTGACCGTGGAGGCCGAGTTCTCCGGTCAGCTGTCCCCTCAGGGGCGGGCTGACTCGCGAAACTCTGACCGCCTCACGTCCACCACAGTCGGGCCAGTCGTCGCGATTCGTATCCGACGTGCTCCGGGTCCATCCGGTACACGACGCGGTTCAGGCTCGACGCCCAGGGAGCCTGCACCGATTCAAACACCTTGCCGCGTTCCTTCCACTCCGGCGCCCCCGGCTGCAGCTGGTCCGAGATGGCGCCCGTGTACTCCAGAAACAGGTTCGTCGTTTCCAGCTCGCCGTCCTCGACGGGAGGCTCGCGGGTCAGCAGGTGGTGCCGCCGCACCCCTTCCGTCCGGACTTCTTCGTCGAGGAACTCCCACAGCTCGCGCTGGGTCTTCGATTCGCCGAGCAGGTCGAAGAGCTCACCCGAACCGCGGACGATCCACTGGACGAGCCACATCGATTCCTGGCCGACCTCGCGGTCGACCAGCTGCATCGCCATTCTCTGGACAAGCTCGTCGAAGCTGACTCCGGGACGGACTTCCACCGGAAGGGCTTCCCAGCGGACCGGGGCCGTCTTGACGAGTTCATGGACGAGGCTGCCGTCCGACTTGGATTCGACGACCGTGCAGCCGTGCGGGCCGATCCCGCGGCGGAACCGTGACTGGGACGGGCCGGGCGCGTGAATGAGCGTCGAGCCGGAGCGGATGGTCCGCCGGGCTCCGTTGCCGCCGAAGCCGATGTAGTCGACCTCCGCCGCGATCGCCTGCTGGACGATCGCCAGGGCTCCGCTCGACGAGGGGGAACGATCGAGGGTCAGCGGGCCCGTCGAGTCCCAGCGGAGGGGGGCCCCTTCGGCGATGAGGCCGATCTTGAGGCCGCGGGCGGTCTGGAGAGCGTGATCGAGGAAATCCCAGTGGGCTTCTTCGCCATGGGCTCCGACGAGCGGGATGATGGTGGCCAGGGTGCGGCCGTCGGAAACAAGGTCCGTCGGCTCGTCGTCGTTGGCGTCGAAGATCGTGACGGAATCCGGCGTCCGGATGCCGCTCCAGGCCGACGGGGGGTCCGTGTGGCCCGGCAGAATGAACGACGGGATGTTGTTGTCGTCGAGGCGGCCGAGAGCGGCCTCGATGGCGGACTTGGCGCGGAGGCTGAGCTCGCCGCCGGTGAAGGCATTTCCGGTGAGGAGGAAGAAGTCGACCGCGCGGTCGACGCAGGCGTCGACGAGGCGCGACAGGCTGATGAGGGTGGCGTCTTCGGCCAGCCGACGGTCCTCACCGGTGAGCGGACCGGAGCCAACGAGTGGCTCATCGAGGTCCAATTGCGTGGCATGGATGAAACGAACGCGCTCGTTCGCCATGTCCGGACTCCTTTCCCGTGCGCAGAATGCGCGCACATCCCTTGGGCAAACTATAGGGACCGTGGAAATCTAGGAAAAGCCCAGCCAGGGCCTCCCCCCTGAACCCAGGTTCCGTCGCACGATGGGTTTGAGCGGACCGGGCCTGTTTGGGCGGGCGCGATGCTCGAGCTTTCGAGGAGGGGGCGGGCGGCCCTCGTGGGACGTGGCTGCTGGTCTGCCGGAATCAGACGTTCGGGTCGGACCGGAGGTCCAACCCGGGGCTGGAAACCGCGTCCGGCCAACCGGCATGCGATGCGTAGCACCTCGTCGCCGGCCCACCGGGTCCAGGGCGGATGCCCTGGCAAGATGGTCCGGTGGGCGAACCGCTGCGGATGGCGAAAGGGATCCGCGTTGCACTTTCCTTATCGCAAGCGGCCGGAGGGAATTCCGGATTCCGCCTTGCGCCCGGCCAGGATTCCGGCCGGATGCTCAGGGGAGTGTAGGTTTGAGCGTGTCTCGCCCCCGTGCAGACGTCCGATCCGCGTGTGACCGACAGGCCGCGGACCAGACTGCCGGGAGGCTGCCGCCGCAGGAGTCCGCCGTTCCATGAATCGAAAACTCGTTTCGCTCGCCGTCGGGACCATTCTCTCGGCGTCGTCCGTCCATGCGGGGTGCAACTGCAACAAGGGAGGCCGTGTCGGCTATGAGTCGACGCCCGCCCCCTACGCGGTTTCCTATCCGGCCGCGACCGGGATGCCGACTCAAGCCCCGCAACCCGGCTCGCCTGTCCTGCCGATCTCGCCGTACTCCGCCATCGTTGGCGCGGGACCGGTGTACTCCGGGGTCATGGCCGGCTCCATCACCCCCCCGCCGGGGACTCTGGGGCAGACGTACCAGCGGTCGTCCCGCCCCGTCCCGGCCGACAAGCATCCGCGAGCCGGCCTCCTCGAGGTCCGGGCCCCCGGCGCGGTCGATGTCGCCGTCTACGACGTCGAGAACTACCGGATCGAGGACCGCGTCGACGGATTCCGCAACCAGGATGATCCGGCGATGTGGCACTTCGAGTCGAAGCCTCTCACTCCTGGCCTGACCCACATCTACCGGGTCATCATCCGCCGCGGGCCGGGCAAGGACTTCGAAGAGCGGTACGTCCGCCTCGTCATGGGCCGCGTCGTCTCGGTCGACTTCTGATCACGGGACCGTTGCGGGCCGCCGCCGGTCATGGCCGGCCCTCGAAGCAGTCGAACGCGGGATCGGTCCCCTCCCGGTCCCGCGTTCCGCACAGCAGTGCCGGCCGGCAACAAAAAAAATCGGCCGGCACTCGTCTGGAGTGCCGGCCGATCAGAGGCGAGTCGTCCCGTGCTGTCGCACGGAACTGGTCGAGTCCAAGTTACTCGGCCGTGGGGGTCGGGACCGGGCGGTCGGAGGCGGTCTCTTCGAACCCGTCCTTCTTGCTGTTCTCGGCGACCATTTCGGTCCGGCGGCGGTTGACGACATTCCGGGCCACTTCGCGGATCTCGCTGTCGTCGAGCCGGCGAAGGCTGACGCGGGTGGCGAGCGGTTCGATCATGGCGATCGTCCGGGCCAGGGCGCTCTCCATCATCACGATCTCGGTCAGGCCGCGGCGGAGCGAATCGAGCTTGCCGGTCTGCGTGTTGAACTCGGCCTGCAGGTCGGTGATCAGCTCGAGGTTCCCGACAGCGTCGGCGATCAGGCCGGTCTGGGACTTGAGCTGGTTCTGCATCCCGACGAGCGAGCCGAGGTTCTTCTCGGCGACGGGGAGGTTCAGCTCTCCGCCGGTCAGCGTCGACTGGATCGCGACGAGCTTGTCGGTCGTCTGGCGGGCCTGGTCGATCGTCGCTCCGCCGGCGACGATCTGGTCCTTCATGGCGATCATCGAGTCGGTCGTCTGGCGGGCGGCCGGGACGTCCGAGCCCTTGGCGACGATCTCGGACTTGATTTCGATCAGCTGATCGAGGGTCTGGGCCGCGGAGGCCAGATCGGACTGCTGCGCGGCGATCGACTGCCGCAGGGCGACGAGCGAGTCGATCGACTGGCGGGCGGCGTCGATGTTCTCGACGGCGCCGATCGCCTGCGTCTTGACTGAGGCCAGCCGGTCGAGAGCGGTGAGGGCCTTGTCGAAGCCCGCTTCGGCCGCTTCGATGGCGGTCACGCGGGAGGGGGTCTGGCCGGCGAGGGTTTCGACGCGGGCCTGGAGGGAGGCGAGGATGTCGTAGGAATCGGAGGCGGCCTGGAACTCGGCGGAGCGGGAGATCAGTTCCTGCTGGAGTCCGGCGTAGCCGCGGACGGCTGCCAGGGCCTCGGTGGTCTGGCGCGCTTCCCGCAGGACGTTCTGCTGCAGCAGGCGGGTCTGCTCGACGGCCCGGCCGGCTTCGACGAGCTGGTCGTGCTGGACGCGGAGGTTGTGGAGGAGCGAATTGGAAACGACCAGATCATCGCGGTGTCCTGCGAGAAGGAGCATCTGCTTGTTGATCTCCGCCATGTTCTGCTGCATCCCGGCGACGCGGGACATCAGGGGGCGGGCAATGACGATGTGAACGCTGAGCACACCCAGAATGAGACCGCCCGCGAGCGCGGGCAGGTGCAGTTTCTGGAACCACTGGCGAAGGGCGGAGACATTCGCGTCGGATGCCGACGCGGCTACGGAATGGTTCACGGATGACCTCCGGGGTTTCGGTGAAAAAAGAGGGCGCCGAAACGCAATAGCGGCCGGGCAAGCGACCGGCGCAATGAGCAAGGCGGAACAGTTTGCCTCGCTTCTGTCGTTTCTCTCTACGAACATGTATCGCCAGATTCGCCGACCGGCCCGTTGGGTTTCACCGGCAGAAACCGCCATAGCCCCGCAGTCTCGCAATCTCATCGATACAAACGGACTGATGAGTGGGGATTGGCGAAGTGTTCGTAAGGCCTGATTTTTCGTTGAAGAATCGAAAGACCGCCGAAGTCCAGGGCGAGCGGGGAGTCCTCAACGCCCGTCCACAAAAGGGACATCCGTTGTGTCCCACGGTTCCTCATGGAAGTGCCTCCGGCGGCAAGGGGGCGTGGCCCCCTTGACCCCGGGCTGCCGTCGTACGTTGGGTTTGAGCAATGGCCGTCCATCCGGCGAGGACGCTGTTCGAGCTGACGTGATCGAGCCATTCCGCCATTCAACGTCATCACCCACAATCCTGCGACTTCACTCCCGTCGTCCCGAACAAGAGGAAATCCATGACATCGCGGCGAAGGGCCTCCAGCCGCGCGACTTGGAAATGGCCGGTCCGACGCGGCCTGCTGGCGGCGGCCGGCATCGCCGCCCTCCTGCGACTCGCGTCGCTGTCCCGCGAACCGGCGCAGCCCCCCCGCGCCGCGGACCCGACGGCGGTCCACCGAGTCGTCGACGGCGACACCCTGCTGATGGCCACCGGGACGAGAGTGCGGCTCCTGGGAGTGGATTGCCCCGAAGTCCGTCACGCCGAGGCGCCGGCCGAGCCCTGGGCCGACGAAGCAACCGCCTTCACGCGGCAGGCGATCGGGGACCGCCCGGTCCGCTTCGAATACGACCGCGAGCGGCTCGACCGCTACGGCCGCCTCCTGGCCTGGGTCTGGATCGACGACCGTCTCCTGAACGTCGAACTCGTCCGCGCCGGGCTGGGACGGGCCGAAGTCCGATATCCGATCCGCACCGACTACCGGCGGCGGCTGGAACAGGCACAGGCCGAAGCCGAACAGGCGGGCCGCGGAATGTGGTCGGAACCGCGGCAGGCGGACTTGCGGGCCGACGGTCCGCCCCCCATTGTGAGACGGTCCTCCGAAGCTTCCGGAACCGCGCGGCGGTCCGGCGGGCATTGACCGGCAGGACCAGACAAAGGGACCGAGATGAACTTTGCGGTGCTGGGGTCCGCTCCCCTGGCGTTGGAACTCTCTCGACAGCTGGCCAGCGCCGGCGAAGACCGGGTCGTCGCGGCGAGCGACGATCCCGCGGAGATCCTGGCCTGTCCCGAGATCGATGTCCTGGTCCTGGCGACATCCGCCGCGGAGGCCCTGTCGGCGGCGGAACGGCTCTCGGAAAAGACGTCGCTGATCGTCGTTCCGGACCGGGGCCAGGGTTCGGCGTTCGCCTACTCGCTCGTGCTCCACGACCAGGACGGCCGGACCGTCCTAATGCCCGCCTTCTCCGCGCGGTTCGATTCCCGGCTCCGGACGCTCCGGGAGACCCTCCGCTCCGGAGTCCTCGGGCGGTTCGTTTCCGCACGCTTCGAACGCGTCTCCGCTGCCGGTCCTTCCGGCGGCGACATGCTGTTTCCCGCCGAGGAAGCGGAGCGGGCGATCCTCGCGGATGTCGACGCCCTGCGGTTTCTCCTCGGCGAATTCAACAAGGTCAGCGCCGTCCCGGCCGGAGCCGGCGGGGGGCTGGCGAGCCTGACGATCACCTTCGGCAGCGCCGCCGGACAGGACGTCCTGTGGACGTTCCGCCGCGGAGACCGGTCTGGAGCGGAGCTGGAGATTCGCCTGGAACGGGGGACCTGCCTTGTCCGCTGGGAAGCCGAGGGAGTGGCGGGGGTTCGGATTCAGTCTGAGACTCTGGCCGCGCCATCACCGCCTGAAGTCGCCGAGCGGGTTCTCGCCGAGTTCCGTCAGGCCCACGCCTCGCCCGCCGCATCGCGCGAGGCGACCTGGACGGACTACGTGAGGGCAATGGACCTCGTCGACGCGGTCGCCCGGTCGATGCGCCGCCGCCGGACGATCGACCTGCACCTGGAAGAGACCTCGGAGCGGAACCAGTTCAAAACGCAGATGACCGCGATCGGGTGCGCCGTCGCGGGACTGACGCTGATGGGGTTCTTCGCCCTGCTGACGGTCGGGGCGATGCTGGATCCGCGCGACGCTCAGCAGCGGGTCGCGGAAGGGGCGGGGCTCGTCCTGCACCAAGGGGGGAATTCCCGCTCCGATCTTGATGACTCCCAGCTCCGCGAACTGGAGCGGATCCGGGCGAACTATCGCGTCAGCCCGACCGCAATCCTGGTCGAAGGAATGTCCAGCGAGGATGCCGCCGCCGAGAGCCGCCGCAAAGCCGTCGTCGCGGATCTCTTGAAGGCAGGCTATTCCGACGCCGAGACGCGGGTCGTGATCCGCCCGCTGCGAGGCCAATGGTTCGCACGGGGTCTGGCCGCCGGCTGGATCCTGCTCTTCGCGCCGCTGGGCGCGTTCCTGCTGCTCCAGGTTCTTCTGGGCATTACCCGTTCCGGCACAGAAGCGGCCGCCTCAAGCACGAAGCGGCAGGATGCAGGGGCCCGAGACAGTGCCTCGGACGAAAGCGACCCTGCATCCTGCCGAAGTGCTCTCCCTCCGCGCCGCTAGGCGGCGTCCGGCGAGGGAGAATCGCCCCCGGAACAAAAACGTAGTGAATTCAGGAGCCGCGAAGGGGCGCGGTCGGTCGCGCCGGAGGCGGAGAGGACGAGGGCGAGGGGGACACCGCGTTGGGGCGGAGAGAAGAGAGTACGAGCAAGGCGAGTGTCGAACGCCGGCCACGTGCGGTTCGACGAGCTTGCAGAAACTGCCGGTGGTAAATCACGAGCGCTCCGCCATCACACATGCTACGGACTGACACCGCCACGTTCCCCGAAGGGGCCGACTCATCGTCGGCTGTCGCGGCGGACCAGCGTCGTCCCGTTTCCTCCGGTCTGGGGGAAACTCGACAACCGTTAATATCGGAAGAGGTTCTCCGCTTTGTTGAACCGGACTTTTCGAATCGTGAACATCGGGGTTTCACCGGATGGGCTCGATTTCGCCTCAAGGAGCAGGTGCCGCGGTGATCCCCTTCGAAGAGCCGATTCAGGCAGCGGCGCGAGAGCTGTTCAACCTTCTGGATGCACGTCGCATCCGCCTCGCAGCGGCCGAGAGCTGCACGGGGGGCGGGTTCGCCTCCGCGCTCGTTGGCGTCCCCGGGGTGTCACAGTGGTTCTGCGGATCGGCGGTCACGTACCGCGACGATACGAAGCACCGCTGGCTCGGCGTCAGCGCTGCGGATCTGGCCGACCCGGCGATCACTGCGGTGAGTGAAACGGTCGCCCGCGCGATGGCGGCCGGCGTGCTGGAACGGACCCCGGAAGCGGACTGCGCCCTGGCCACGACGGGTCACCTCGGTCCCGATGCTCCCTCGGGTCAGGACGGGCTCGTCTACCTGGGATTCGCCTCGCGGACCGCGGGCGGCCTCGAGGTCCAGGTCACCCGTCATCACCTGCAGGAGCCTCCGCCGCGGAATGCCGGCGATGCCGACGGTCGACAGCGGCGGCAGCGGGAAGCGGTCCTGGCGGCGCTCCGATTCGCGTGCGACTCGCTGCGGCCGTAAGGGGGTTTACCTGGAGGCAGTCGGTTCGATCGCCGCCCCCGGCGGATAGGGACAGAGCGGGATGCTGGTTGTCGGCTCCGACAGGATCTCGGCCAGCGTCGTCTTGGCGAAAGCACTCTCCACCATCTCCAGCGCGCTGTCGAGCCGGTGGTGCAACGGGCAGAGATGAACGCCGTGGGAGGCGAGCCCCAGCGGGCAGGTCCGGATCCGCTGGATTGGCTCGACGGCGTTGACAACCTCAAGGATCGTCAGTTCCTTGGGCGACCGGTTCAGCAGCACGCCTCCCCCGACGCCTCGCTGAGACGTGACCAGCCCCGCGTCCCGCAGCCCCTGCAGGACCTTCGACAGATAGGCCCGCGGGACAAGCGTCTTGCTCGCAATCTGGTCGGTCGTGCGGGCCGCGGACGGGTCGGTCGCCAGATAGACGATCGCCCGGAGGGCATATTCCACGGTCTGAGAAAACACGATCACGCCTCAAAAGTGGACATTGACATCCACAATTCGACCGATGACACTTTCAATGTGGATGTCGATGTCCACTTTACGCACCTTCCAGGCAACTTTCCATACCGCATCCGTTTCCGTGAAAGGGCAGGCCATGCAGACGATTGATGAACCGCGTCTCGAAACCGATCTCGAATACCGCGTCGGCTACCTCGCCGGATTCATGGGACTGGGACCGGAGGACCTGGCGGCGGTCCATGGGGCCGCGCCGCTCCTGGCTCCCCTCGTCTCGGGACTCGTCGACGCTGTCTACGACAAGCTGTTCGAGTACGACTGCACCAAGCGGCATTTCGTACCCCGGCAGTCGGGCTACGCCGGCGCGGTTCCGGAAAGCGTGGAATCGCTGCAGATGAGCCACGAGCAGATCCAGTTCCGCAAGCAGCACCTCGGGCGGTACCTCGTGAACCTCGTCACGAAGCCGTACGACGCCAAGATGTTCCAGTACCTCGACAACGTCGGGAAGATCCACACCCCCAAGGCGGGCTCCCCCACGCTCGACGTTCCGCTCGTCCAGATGAACGCCCTGATGGGATTCGTCTCCGACGCCCTGATCGCCACGATCCTGGGACTCGGCCTGCCGGCCGAGCAGCAGAACCGGACGCTGCGGGCGTTCAGCAAGCTGCTCTGGCTCCAGAACGACCTGATCGTCCGGCACTATGCGTGTGCGTGCTGAGGAATCGAAGCTGACGCGGCAAATGCCCCCGCCGTATGCTGCGGGGGCATGCCGACTCCCCCTGTCAGTCTGACGGCCGCTCCCCCCACGGCCACGCCGCCGGCCCCCGCTCCGCCGATTCCGCTGCGGCCGCGCGCCGATCTGGTGTTTGTCTCGCGAGTGATGGACGGCCGTCGCTGCTGGACCGTCAAGGACCCGGTCGCGCTCCGGTTCTACGAGATCGGGGACCACGAACAGTTCCTGCTGAGCCAGCTCGACGACGCCATCAACGTCGACGAACTCGAAGAGCGGTTCCGCCGCCGCTTCGGACAGACGCTCCCCCGGCAGCAGCTACTCGAATTCCTCGGCCGGCTCTGGCAGCAGGGGTTGGTCATCAATCTGAACCCGGGAACCGGCATCGCCCTCTTCGCGCGTCGGGAGCAGCGCGGAGCGGGCTCGTGGATCTCACGGCTGGCCGGGCTGCTGTCGTTCCGCTGGAAGGGAGTGAATCCCGACCGCTTCCTCGGCTGGCTTCATGGCTGGATGGGCTGGATCTACTCGCCGCCGGTTCTCGTGATCGTGCTGCTGACGATCCTCGCCGCCGCGACCCTCGTCGTGACGGAGTTCGACACGTTCTGGCGCCGGCTCCCCGACCTGCAGTCGTTCCTCAACGTCCGCGACCTCGTGACGGGGGCGATCCTGCTGGGAGGGATCAAGGTCCTCCACGAGCTGGGGCACGGACTGACGTGCAAACACTTCGGCGGGGAGTGCACGGAGCTGGGGGCGATGTGGCTGGTCGTCACGCCGGCCCTCTACTGCAACGTGACCGATTCCTGGCTCCTGTCGAGTCCCTGGAAACGGGCCGCCATCAGCGGCGCCGGGATCGTGACAGAGCTGTTCCTCTCGGCGATCTTCACCTTCCTGTGGTGGTTCAGCGAGCCGGGCCACTTCCACGACGCCTGCCTGTGGGGCATGGTCATCGGCTCCGTGAACACGCTCCTCGTCAACGGCAACCCGCTGATGCGGTACGACGGCTACTACGTCCTGGCCGACCTGCTGAACATCTCGAACTTCCGCGCCCGTTCGCAGCGCGAAGCGGGAGCACTGGCGGCCGCGGTGATCCTCGGCGTCCGCCGACCGCCGTCGGGAGAGCGGGGCGCCCGCCGCGGCGTGCTCCTGGCATACGGGATCGCCTCGTGGGTCTATCAGTGGGTCGTGCTGATCGGGATCGTCTGGTTCCTGTACTATCTGACGCGTCCCTACGGCCTCGATCCGTTCGTGATCGTCCTGGGGACCGTGATGCTCGGGACGCGGGTGCTGACCGGGGGACTCCGGACGGCCGCCGCCGTCCGGCAATGGCGACGCGAGGGATCAATGAGCTGGATCCGGGGGATCATCGGACTGGCGGCTCTGGCCGCCGCGATCTGGTGGGGAGGCACAACCCCCTTCCCGCAGACCGTCCGGGGCCCGGCCCTCCTGGCCCCGCGCGAATCCCAGACGCTCTATGCCACAACCCCCGGCCTGCTGAAGTCTGTGGCGAAGCCAGGGGCCGTCAACGCAGGGGACGAACTGTTCGTTCTCGACAACCCCGACGTCGGAATCGAACTTCAGAAGCTGGAAGGGAACGTCGCGCGGCACGAACGGATCGTCGCCTCACTGGCGGAACGGGTCGTGAACGAACCGCACCTCACGGCGCAGCTCGCCGCGGCTCAGGCCTCGCTCGCCGACCACCGCGAACGGCTCGCCGGTCGGAAGCGGGAAGCGGAACGGCTGCGGATCGTCGCCCCTGCGGAAGGCCGCTGGCGGGCCCTGACGGTCGAAAAGGAGGGAGAAGGGACCTCGCGGCTCCTCTCCCTGACGCCGGGGGACCGCGCGCTGCGGTCGGTCCGCTGGTCCGATCCGCGGATGCTTGGCGCCTGGGTCCCGGCCGGGACGGCGATCGCCGAACTCTCGACCTCCGGTGAGATGGAAGCCCGCGTCTATGTCGAGCAGTCGGAGATCCCGTTCGTCCGCGTGAATCAGCCGGTCCGCTTGCGTCTTCCCCAGGTGAGCGACCGCGTCCTGGAAGGAACGGTCGTCGAAGTCGCCGCGCGGAACGTCGACTCTCCACCGCTGGAACTCCTCCGCCGTCAGCTAGTCGCTGCCCAACCGGCTGCGGCGACCGGCGGTTTCCCGCGCAGCCGCGACGTCCTCTACGAAGTCCGGGTGACAATCCCGTCGCCCCCCCACGATCTCGTCTCCCGCGGCACCGGCGAAGCCAAGATCGAAGTCGGAACAAGCTCGCTCTTCGAGCGCCTCGTCCGGTTCCTCCGGCTGACGTTCCGGATCCGGGAGGGAGTGTAGGAGAGAGGAGGAAGGCTGAAGGCTTAAGGCGGAAGGTGGAGGGGGCCATCCGGCCGGGGGCCGGTTCGCTTCGACGACGATCGGATTTCGCCTAGCCTTTGATCTGCGCCTCCCGAAGAGCTCGAACCGCGTTCAAACGTCTCCTCTACCTTCCGCCTTCAGCCTTAACCCCTTCCGCCTCCCCCTCATGTCTTCCCGCCACCACGCCGCGACCGAACATCTTCACCGCTCGGACAAAGTGCTGCGGCGCGTGATCCTCGCCACGGGGCCGTGCGTACTGCGGCCGAACCGGGATCGGTTCGGAATGCTCGCCCGGTCGATCCTGTCGCAGCAGATTTCGACGGCTGCCGCCCGGACGATCAGGGACCGCCTGATTGCCCTGACCGGGGGACTGGAGGCAACGCGGCTGGCCGGTCTCACCGATGAGGAGTACCGCTCGGTCGGCGTCTCGCCGCAGAAGGCGAAGTACCTGCGGGACCTCTCGGAGCGGGTCGACTCGGGGCGGCTGGAGCTGAAGCGGATCGGCCGACTGCCCGACGACGAGGTGATCGAACGGCTGACCGAAGTGAAGGGGATCGGCCGCTGGACGGCCCAGATGTTCCTGATGTTCGCGCTGGGCCGGGCGGACATTCTGCCGCATGACGATCTGGGAATCCGCAACGCGATGCGGAAGCTCTACGGACTCGAAGCGATGCCGAGCCGCGATGACATGGATCGCATCGCCGAGCCCTGGCGGCCCTACGCAACCGTCGCCTGCTGGTACTGCTGGCGGAGCTTGGAGCAGCCCGCTCAAGTGTAGCCGACATGGCCTGGGGAGGGGAACAATGGACTTGCCCGACATCGTGAGTCGCTTCGGGGCAGCGGATTTCATTTATCCTCCGACCTCCGCAGAGGACTTGAACGCTGCGCGAGTGCGAGGCATCCCTGACTCGCTGCTTGAACTGTTTCGATTGGTGGATGGCCTCTACGTCATCCCCGGTGAAGACTTTCTCGCGCCGAATGGCCAGAGCTTCCGATTCCAGATCCCTCGGTTGAGGCAGATCGAATCCGTTGCGGAGGCAGGCTACTGCCCCAGTCATTCGCCAATGGTTCGTCGTTTAGAGCGATGGTGGCAGTTTCTCGACTGTGGCGACGGTAACTGGGTGGGCATGACGGATTCAGAGGATCATTGCCGGATCGTCGATCTGTTTCACGAAACGATCGGAACACCCGGCTCCCACGCAGTCATCGCGGATTCTCTTGAGCGGTTCCTCGAGTTGCTGTTGGAGCACCAGGGGATGTTTTGGCTTGGGGAGGAATTCCCAAAGGTTGTGTGGATCTGATTACAGTCGCCCGTATTGCAACGGTCACCTGCTGTTCCTGCTGGCGGATCCTGCAACAGTCAGCTCAGGGATGAAGTCCTTCTAACTCAGCGTTTGCGTTCTCAATCCCGCGAACGATCTGCATAGAGAGGGGAGCAACCCTCGATCGGAGGCGGATCCGGTGCATGGTCGCGTCACGAGAATCGTCGTCTCTCTGGTCGCCCTCGCGGTTCTCTCAACGCTGACCGTCTGTCACGACCGTGCGTTCGTGGATCGGCACACCGGATCGAGAAAGGGCTTTCGACAGTGGTGGTTCGGACTGCGGACGGGCGAGTGGTATCGTCAGTCCCTCCTCGAACGGTGGGTCCGAGCATATCGCCGTTCCCCACCGACTTCCGACTGGGTCAGCTACGCCGGGACGGGACGAAATCTCCTCGGGCGACCTATGGAGAGCGGCCACGGGATTCCCGGGCCGATCATTCTCGTGTCGCCGGAAATGCTCGACGAGTACTGCCGCACACACGACGACGCGGAGCTTCTCGCTCTCCATGACACCCTGGTCAGGGACGACTCCGCCGAAGTTCAAGAAGAGATCGGGTGGATCCTGGACTGGAGTCTTCAGGAGACGGAATGACTCCGCCACGGTTCCTGGGCCAGGAATCGACCCTGACAGCACCTCGGCCCCCTGCCCGATCTTCTCTTTCAGGCATCCGCCGACAGGTCTGTTCCGAGACGCTCACCGATCTTCTGCAGATGGTGCCGCAGGTGTGTGACATAGTCCTCAATGAGGTATCCCAGCGTCACCGGCTCATAGGGGCCGATGAAGCAGCGAGTCTCCAGGGACGCCGGCGCGACCTGCCGCATGACGTGGGCGAGATGGCGGTTGTAAGCAGCCCAGAGAGTGATGACATCGGACCAGATGGCGGTGTCGTAGCGTTGCCGCGAAACCCACTCGTTCTGCTCGTACTTGGGGAAGACGAACTCCCCCGGGGACTGAGCCCGCACGAACCGCTGATGGTTGTTGGCGGCGGAGTCGATCAGGTGTCCGACGACCTCCTGGATCGCCCAGCGGTCGGGGGACGGACGGGCGGACACGACGTTGTCGGTCAATCCCCGCAGCACGGGCTCGGCCGCTTCAACCGTTCGCAGCAGCCGGTCGGCGACCGTGTTCAGGAAGGCCCGGTTGTCATCCTCCGTGGATCGTTCGAGGCTCATGAAGCGGGGACCAGTCAGCGATGGGCACTGGGGCCGAATGTAAGAACTGTTCGGGGATCGTGAGTGATGACACCCGCCTCACGTCCGAGGTTCTCACGGGACCGCGTTTCCGGGTGGGTTTTCCCGGAACCACTGAACGATGCCGGGCATGTGCGGCTCGAAGGTGCCAGGAGTCGAGAAGTTCAGGACGCCGGCCCGCACGGTTCCGCGGTTCTCGAAGTCGTGCGTCGTTCCGCCCGGAATCAGGACGAACGATCCCGGCGCGGCGTCGGTCCAGGTCGTCCCCACGAGGATGCTCATGGTTCCCGCCAGGACATAGAAGATGTCGTCCTCGGGATGGGAGTGCGTTCCCGGCCCCTTCGTGTTCGGCTCCAGCCACCACTCCGAGATCGAATACCCACCGGCTGTCTCTTCGCCATCCGCCTTGAACAGAGCGGTGATCCGTCCCATGTCATAGGACCGCCCCGCTCCGGGAGCCAGGACGACGGGACGGCGGGGAGAAACGGGATTCGGTTCGGCCACGGAAACCTCCTCTGGACGGGGCCGGGACATCGTAGCCCCTTTTCCGGAGGAGGTCCCTATACTGGCCGCCGCGGCAGGGCGCCCTGTCGGTCGGGAGAGGCGGTCGATGCGGGGATGTCAGAACGTCGGGCGGCACTGGGCTCTGGTGCTGCTCATCGTCGTCGTGTGGTGCCGGTGCGGCGCCGCGCAGGACCTGATCACGCGGCGGGCGATCGCGCGGAAAGCCCTGGAAGAGAGCGTGGTCTCCCTGCAATCGCTCTCCTGCCGGTTCGATTCCGAGGAGCTGAGGGCCGGGGCGGAACCGGCCGCTCCGGAACATTGGATCTCGATGGAGTCGGGCCGTCGGGCGCTGCTGACGCGGAACGGGACCCCCTCGGGCGCAGGATTGAAGTCCCCCTACACCTGGATGAGTTCCGACGGAGACCGCGGCTTCTGGCTCAAGCCAAGGGAGGCCGATCCCCGGCAGATCGAACTCGTCGTCGTCAGCGCTGCGATCGTGCCGCAGTATCAGTCCTTCGTTCGTCCGGCCCACTTCATCGGCCGGCCGTTCATGCTCACGGCGATGACCCCGGCGAACGCGGTCGCGGCGGAGCGGGTCGAGTTCCTGGGCGAAGAACGCCTTCACGACGCGGCCTGCTGGAAGTTCATGCTCCCGGACCTGCTGGCGACGAGCGGCGCGCGGAAGCGTCTGACGTTCTGGCTCGACCCGCACGCCGGCTTCCTCCCGCGGCGATATGTGGTCGCCCCCGACGATGCCGACCTGGCCCGGCTGGGGGAGCCCGGATATCTCCCGACGTCGACGTACTACATCTTCGATGTTCTCCGGTTCGAGTTTCTCGCGGACGAGGCTACGGGAACGGCCCGCCCGTTCCCCGCCGAGGGGACCGTGGTCAGTCCGCAGGGACGGTGGCGCTATCGCTTTCTCGAAACGCGTCTCAATCCGGAACTCGCCGCTTCGGACTTCCGGCCCCGCGCCCAGGCGAATACGAAGCTGGAGTTTCGCGGCGCCGCGGGACAGCAGGATGTCCAGGTGGGGCGGGCTCAGGAGTGGCTCAAACGTCTTGCGGACGAACCGGAGCGTTAGTCGAGAGATCGTCTCCGCTGACATCTCGTCTTGCCGCCTTGGTTCTTTCCGGCCACGATGAGCAGCCAGCAGCAGGTGCCGGATGGGCGAACGGACTCGATGGCGATGGGGATTCGACAGGATTGCGGCCTGCGCGGCGCTCCTGGTTGCCGTGATCGCCCTGGCGGAGGACCGGCCGGCTGGACGCAGGCCGAATGAGTCCGGGAAAACCCGGGAGCCGATCCCGACCTGGTGCCAAACCCAGCAGCGGCAGGCGGTGGCGGCGCCGGAGTCGCTCCTCGCGCGAAGCTGTCAGCAGTGCCACTCCGCCGATGATGAGAACGCAGGTTCCACAATGCCCTTCAACGCTCCCCTTCCCACGCTCGGCGGCCGACAGCTGTGGGGGGACGTGCGGTTCTTCAGCGGGTGGCGGGTCCAGCAGAACGTCCTCACGAAGCACTTTCGACTGCTCGATCCCGGCGATATCCGGCGGGCGTGGGGAACGCGGGAGGAGTGCGACGCCGTACTCGCTGACATCCGCCGGACACGGGGCCTTCCGCCGATGTCCGGCAAGGCGTGTCTCCTGATCCACGGGATCTCGCGGTCGTCCAAGTCGATGGCTCCCCTGGCGGAGCCTCTGCGGCGAGAGGGCTACCTCGTCGTTCCGTTCGATTATCCGAGCACGCGTCTCTCGATCGAAGAGTCAGCCGACTATCTGCGGCAGGTCGTCCGTTCGCTCGAGGGGGTCGATCAGATTGACTTCGTCGTCCACAGCATGGGGGGGTTGCTTGTCCGTTCCTCGCTGGCGAAGACAGCCGACGCTCCCGAGCCTGATCCCCGGTATCGGCGGCTGGTCATGCTCGGTGTTCCCAACCATGGTGCCCGGATGGCGGACCTGGTTGAGCGGCAGCCGCTGTACCGGCTGATCTATGGCCGGGCGGGGGGGCAGCTTGTGGGGCGGGCGAATCCGTTTATCACCGAGCTGCCGATTCCGGCGTTCGAGTTCGCGGTCATTGCGGGCGCACGGGGGACGGCGGATGGTTACAACCCGCTGATTCCCGGGGACGACGACGGGACGGTGCGGGTTGAGGAGACCCGTCTCCCGGGGGCGACGGATTTCATGACGGTCCCGGCGATCCATAGCTTCCTGATGAACAACCCGGCGGTGATCGACGCGAGTCTGCGTTTCCTCAAGGAGGGGCAGCTCCGGAGCGAGCCAGGCCGAACGCCGATTCCGCAAGGGCCTTGAAGCGCGCTGGCCGTCGCGACTCCCATAGCTCAAACCCAACTTGCCACGGCAACCTGGGGTCAAGGGGGCCACGCCCCCTTGCCGCCGGATGCACTTCCATGAGGAACCGTGGTAAGCAGAGGACTCCCTCACATCACATCGCTCGCTTTGCAATCCCCGCGGGTTGGTGAGGGGGCATCCGGCACGTGGTCCGCGCCTGAGCACGATCTCCTTCAGACATCTCTCGACGAGAGGGCCTCCGGCGGGCAAAGGGGCGTTGCCCCTCTGCACTCCCCACCAGGGGTGACCCCCTGGACCCCGGCTAAGAGAAGGCGGCGATGAGATCGCGCAGCTGCGTCGGGACTGCGTAGGCCGCAACGATCAGGATCGACACCACCGCGATCCATAACAACACATCCGTCACCACCCACGGCTGGAGCCGCTTATCGACTCGCGTATACCGGAAATACATCGTCACCAGCGCGATCATCGGCAGCGTCATCGCCTGGGCAATCCCCCCCACCTTGACCATCAGCTGCGGGTCACGGGCCACAATACAGAAGAACAGCGCGAGTGCCGGAAAGAACAGACAGAACCGCTGAATCATCCGCACCCGCTGCGGAGCGGTCGGCGAAGGAGCGATCGTGGTGAGCGTCAGAAAGTCCGCGGTCAGCCGGCTGTTCGCCGCGCACGAAAGATATAGGGTCTTGAACAGCACCGCCCCCGCCCCGATCAGAAACAGGATCCGTGTCCAGGCCCCGAACGGCCCGATGAACATCTTGGACAGCGTATTCACCAGGGCCGCCCCCTTCGGGTCCAGTCCCTGCGGATGCAACACCGCCGCCCCCATGACGTAGAAGGCGACCGTCGAGATCGTGAACACGACCATGCTGACCCAGGCGTCCAGGTGCATGACCCGGATCCAGCCTTTGGCCCGCCGCTCCCATTCTTCGGTCGGCTGGACCCGGCCCGTGAAGCGGGCGTAGCCCTTCTCCAGACACCAGTACGGGTAATAGAAGAGCTCCGTCGCCCCGACCCCGGTGATGCCGAAGACCGCGAACGCCGTCGACAATCCCGCGGCCGGAACCTGGAACTCCAGCCCCTTGAGCAGATCCTCGCCTCGGACCGGGAAGTCGGTCCACACGAGTCCCAGCGCGGCGGCCATCGTGATCAGCGTCACGCCGACCACGATCACGGTCGTCAGCCACTCGATCCGCCGATAGCTGCCGTGGTAGATGAGGGCCATCGTGACGAGGCACACCAGCACTGCCCACGGAAGCTCGGGAGCGTCGGTGAGAAACTGCCCGAGCGCCGGGGAGGCTTGTGTCGCAACGCTGACGACCTTCGCCGAGAGCGACGGAAAGGCGAGGTTCAGGGCCTGCCCGATCCCCCCCGTCATCCCGCCGAGCTGGAAGACGGTGCAGAGCATCATCAGGAACCACCACCAGACGAGCCAGTGGCCGTAGCGGCTACCGCCGGGGACCTCGTTGAGCGCTCCGAGCGTCGGCTTGCCGGACGAGATCGCGTAGCGGCCGAGCTCGATCTGGACGAAGACCTTGATGACGCAGCTGAAGAGAATCAGCCACAGAAACACGAAGCCGTGTTTTGCGCCGAGGCCCGTGGTGACGATCAGCTCCCCGGAGCCGACGATCGTCCCGGCCAGGATGATCCCCGGCCCGATTTTGCGCAGTGCCTCCCACGTTGTGGCGGGAGGTTCCTGGATCGCGTCGGGAGGGAGCGCATAGGGATCGTAAGCGAGAACCTCATCACTCATTCGGGTGGCTTTTCATCAGGAGCGTCGGTGATGACCACGTCCGCGCGATGATAACGCCGATCCCGACCTGCTGCGCCGCCGTGCGGGAGCGATTTTCCTTGGTATGCCGCGGGACATGACACGATCGTCATGTCCGTTCGAGCCGGTCGTACTGGAGGCTGATTCTGATGCTTCAGAGCACGTCCTTGCCGGCGCGACTCTGATTGCTCAAACCCAACGTGCCTCGGCAGCCTGGGGTCAAGGGGGCCACGCCCCCTTGCCGCCGGAGGCACTTCCATGAGGAACCGTGGGACACAACGGACGTCCGTTTTGTGGTCCCCGCGTTGAGGACTCCCCCACACCACACCGCTCGCTTTGCAATCCCCGCGTCATCGGTGAGGGGGGCATACGGCACGTTGTCCGCGTTTGGACACGCCCTCCTTCAAACATCTCTCGACGGCCAGGCCTCCGGCGGGCAAGGGGGCGTTGCCCCCTTGCATCCCCTACCAGGGGTACCCCCTGGACCCCGGTTACCTTCGCCAAGGGATGTTCCATCCGGACACCCGGCCGCTACGACCCGGAATTCGAAGCGGTCCGCCGTCGCGTCGGCTTGCGGCCCACCGTTTTGAGCGGCGTCTCCGCCGGCCCGCCAATGACCTCCCCTGTCGGCAGAAACCGCGAACCGTGACAAGGACAGTCCCACGTCTTCTCCGCCGAGTTGAACCGGACAATGCACCCCATATGGGTGCAAACCGCCGAGCAACGATAGAGCGTCCCCTCTTCGTCCCGGTGACAGGCGACCTTCTCGCCATCGAGCGTCAGAACCTTCCCCTCGCCCGCCTTCACGCTGCGGACGCTCTTCTCTTTCCCCTGCGTCAGCCAGCCGGTGATGAAGTGGTAAGGAACCTCCATGTTCTCAGTCAGGAAGTCCCACGCGCCGCCCAGGACCTTCTTGCGGCTCGGCGAGAAGATCTTCTGCCACGGATTGCTCTGACCGAGCGCGACGTCCTTGGCCATGATCCCGGCGATCGTCCCGAATGTCAGGCCGTTTCCGCTGTAGCCGGTACCGACGAACTGGTTCTTCGCCGTCTCGCCGATGAACGGCAGACCGTCGTTCGTTTCCACGACCTGCCCCGACCAGCGGCGATCGATCTCCGCCCCCGGCACCAGCCGGCGGAACATCGCCTCCAGCCGCTGGAAGCAGGCTTCCGTGTCGTCGACCTGTCCCGTCTTGTGGTCCTCGCCGCCGAAGATCGCGTAGTCATGGTCCACATTCGAATGGACCCGCAAGTAGTAATAGGGATCCGAGGTGTCCCAGTAGAGCCCGGCCGCGAACCGCCCCTTGGGAATCCGGGCGCCCACGACATAGCTGGAATAGGGATAAAGCTTGGTCTGAAACAGCGTCGCGCTGACGAGGCCGGTATTCCCCATGAGCGGGACGTGTGTGCCGATGACCACCGACCCCGCCTGGATCTCCACGCCGTTGACCTTGAGCCGGATCGGATCCTCCTGGAACTCCGTCACCTCCGAGTTCTCAAAGACCCGGCTGCCATCGCGGTCGATCGCGCGGGCGAGTCCCGTCAGGTACCGCAATGGATGAAAGATGGCGTTGTCGGCAAAGGCGACCGCCGGTTTCCCTTCGACCGGCCCCTGCGGAAGGAAACGGACCGGGAATCCGAGCTCCTTGACCAGTTCGAAGTCCGCCTTGAGAGCGGCCGTCTCGTCCCGAGCCTCCTTCAGGCTGGCATGGAGGAACCCGGGAACCCGCTGAAATCCACAGTCGATCCCCAGGTCCATCACGATCGTCTCGATGGCATCGATCGCCGTGACCCCCGCCTCGAGCGTCAGCCGCAGACCGTCCTTCCCGAAGGTCCTCGATAACTCCGTTGGACGCAGATCGATCGGATAAGCGAGATGAGCCGACGTGTGACCGGTCTCGCCTCCCCCGATCTGCCCCTTCTCGATGACGCAGACTTTCTTACCGGACTGCTTCAGGAAATATCCGGCGGTCAGCCCGGTGATCCCCCCGCCAACGATGGCGACGTCAAAGGTCTGAGGCTGCGAGGCCGCCTCGAACCGTGGCTGATGACCTTCCATCCAGAGCGACGAACTCTCCATAACCGACTCTCCCAGAGCGAGAACGGACAGGTGTCCCGGGGGAAGAACACGGTGGCAAACGGCATACCGTCCCGCTGGGCCGGGAAGGGCTGCCATGTCGATCGTGAGACGCCGGGCCCATCGGAGAAACAGGGCGGACGGCGGTGTGGTCGTCAGCCGAAACGTTTAGTCCGCTTCGTTTTCAGCGCCGAAGCGGGCGCCGATGGGAACGCTGTTCCCGCGCAGAAACTCGTCGATCATCATCGCCCGCTTCCCGGCTGCCTGAACCCGCTGGATGGCGACAACCCCGTCCCCTGTTCGGACATGAAGCGACTTTCCATCGTTGGCCACGACGCTTCCCGGAAGCGCTGAAGCGCCCCCTCCACCGGAGACCTCTTCCGTCGACAGGACGAGGAGCCGCGCTGGCGGCCGGTCCTTCACATGCAGAAACGTGAATGGCATGGGCCACGGCTGCATCGCCCGGAGGTGCCAGTCGATCTCGCGGGAGGTCTTCGACCAGTCGACGAGCCCGGCCGACTTGGGCATCTTGGGGGCCTTGGTAACCCCCGCGGCATCCTGCATCGTCGGGTGCGTCGTCCCCGATTCAATCTCCGCGAGGACGGTGACCGCCAGATCCGCTCCCAGGTCGGCCAGCCGGATTTCGAGTTCCCCGGCGGTCTCGCGCGGACCGATCGGCGTCTTGACGATTCCGAGGATCGGGCCCGCGTCGAGGCGGGGCTGGATCTGGAAGATCGTCACGCCGGTCTCGGCCTCCCCCTTCCAGACCGCGTACTGGATGGGAGCCGCGCCGCGATACTTGGGGAGGAGCGACGCATGCAGGTTGATCGCACCGAGCCGGGTGACCGTCAGGAACTCCGCCGAGAGGATCTGGCCATAGGCGGCGACGACCATCAGGTCGGCCCCCAAGGCCCGCAGAGCCTCGAGCGACTCCGGCGCGTTACAGCTTGCCGGCTGCAGGACCGGGAGACCGGCCGCGACCGCCCGCTCTTTCATCGGGTGCGGATGGTTGTGCTTGCCGGGTCCGGTTCGGTCGGGCTGCGTCAGGAGGGCCGCGACCTCATGGGACGAACCGAGCAATCGCTCGAACGTCGGCAGCGCAAACTCTCCGGTCCCGACCATCACGATCCGCATGGAACACTCACTCCGCTGAACGGCCCGCCCGATCGGGCGGGGCTGATCCTGCACGATATGGCCGCGCTCCCGCTCAATCAATTCGCGTCCGCGTCCCGACCTCGGGCGTGTCCTCATGGAGGAAGGCGAGAACGGCGTTCTTGAGCGCCGCGTTGACGGAAATCCCGCTCCCGCCATCGGCCCGGGCAACTCCGGAGAAGTCGACGAAGTGTCCCCCCGCCTCCTGGAGGATCGGCACAAGGGCGGCGGCGTCCCACAGACTGAGCTGGGGATCGATCATGACGTCGGCCCGGCCGGTCGCGACGAGAATGTGGCCAAAGCAGTCTCCCCAGCCCCGCGTCAGCCGGCACGTCCTCGTGAGCCGCTGCATCGTCTGAAGCCGTCCCACCGCTTCCCACGTCCCGAGCGACGTGAAGCACAGCAGCGCATCAGCCAGGTTTGAACAGTTCGTGACGCGGCACCGCGTCGCCGCGGCCGAATTCCGCCGCCACCAGGTTCCTTCTCCCCGGCTGGCATAGATGACTTCATTCTGCGCCGGCAGGCCGCAGACTCCGGCGACCGATTCCCCGTCGAACTCCAGCCCGATCAGCGTCCCGAAGAGGGGCACCCGGGCCACGAACGACTTCGTGCCGTCAACCGGATCGAGGACCCACCGGTACCCGCTGGTGCCGGCTCGCTCGCCGAACTCTTCCCCGAGGATGGCGTCGTCGGGGAACTCCTTCGAGAGGAAATCCCGCAGCAGCTCTTCGGCCCCCCGGTCCGCGGCCGTGACCGGCGTCTGGTCCCCCTTCCAGTCGACGACCAGCGAGTCCGCCTCGTAGTACCGGAGAATCAGTTCGCGAGCCCCTTCATATCCCCGGAGCGCGGCGTTCAGGCGGGCGGTGATCTCGGTCATGGCGGTGCGTCCGGGAAGGAGGGGCGAAAGCCCGAAGGTCCGAGCGAGGCGACGGAAATTGCACACCCCGTTCCAGACTTCGGAAATGAACGAAGCCGAAGGGGCGATCGAGCGTCCCTCCGGCTTCGGACTCAGTCTGCGGCGGGCCGGCTCACTTGCCGTACAGGATCGCCGCCATGTTGTTCTTGTATGCCTCGACGCCCGGCTGGCCGTAGGGGTTGATCCCGATCAGCCGGCCTTCGACCACCGTCGCCAGCATCAGCATCTGGAGGAGCTGGCCGATCGCATAGGCGTCGAGCTGCGGCAGGACGATGTCGGCGGTCGGCCGCTCGTCGTCGGCATAGGCCTTGTTCGTCCCCTGGATCGCCGCCACAAGAAGCTGGTCGAGCGTCTTCCCCTTGAGGCGATTGAGCTGATCCTGGTCCTCGGTCTCGGCGACGACCGGCACCGCGATACCCGGCAGGCTCGGCTTGCGGACGATGACGTTCGTGATGAGCTTGTCCCGCGCCCCTTCCTGGTGCTGCTGGCCGCGGCTGTGCAGGTCGCGGGTGTTGACGATCGTCAGCGGCAGGGCGCCGCGTTCATGCTTGCCGAGGCTTTCGGCGAGGAGCTGGTCGTACCACAGGCCGGCCGCTTCCAGCTTCTTGCCCCAGGTCGACAGGATCCGGGTCTTGAGGCCGCGATGCTTTTCGAGCAGGTGGCAGACCGCGGTGTAGTCGAGGACCGGGTTCTCGCCGATGGCGGTCTTCTTGAAGGTCTCGGTCATGTCGGCCGCCCCTTCAAGCATCGCCTTGATGTCGACGCCGAGGACCGCCGCCGGATAGAGACCGACCGCCGTAAAGACCGAGAACCGGCCGCCCACGCCGTCCGGAATCGGGAAGGTGTCCGGATACTTCCGGCCGTTCGACAGATCGCGGAGTTTTCCCTTTTCGCCCGTGACCGGGACGATCAGGTTGCGGGCTTCGGCCGAATCCGGGCCGTAGTACTTTTCGAGGGCCTGCCGGAAGATCCGGAAGGCGGCCGCCGTTTCGAGCGTTCCCCCCGACTTGCTGATGACGACCGTCCCCCACCGCTCGGTGAGTTCCTTGGGGTTCCGGCACCGCTTCTGGAGCAGATCCAGCAGTCCGCTCGTGGCGTCGGAGTCGAGGTTGTCCCCTTCGAAGTAGAGCCGCGGCGAGCCGTTCCGCTCGCTGCGGGTCAGCTCGTTGTGATACGGATGGCAGCAGGCTTCGAAGATCGCCCGCAGGCCCATGTAGGAGCCGCCGATCCCGAGCGAAACGAGGATGTCGATCTGGTCCCGCAGCCGCTTGGCGGAGTCGAGCATCCGGTCGAGGAGCTTGTTGTCGCCGCCGTCGAGCAGCCGCCGCGGGAGCTCGATGAACCCGGAGTCGAGCGGGTCCTTCGCGGCCGGAACCGCCTTCTTGGAGTCGAGCATCTCGACGTCGGCGATGACTTCCTTGCGGGCGGCCTCCAGGGCCGGGGTCACGCGGTCCCAGTCCGGCCCCGAGATGTAAGGCTGGGCGGCGGAGTAGTTGTACTGCAGCGGAGAAGCCATGGGAGAGTCCTTCTAAGGCTGTGGCTGGAAGCTGGGAGGCTGTGGACTGTCGATCACGAGGCCAATGGCCAGGGGCGGCGGCGGACGATCGATCGGACCGGCCCCTGACGTCGACACACAACGCATTCTGCCGGAAAGGTTATCGATCCGGACGTCCGCGCTCGATTCCGCCGCGGTCTATTCCTGCAATCTTCATCACCCGCGGTGTCACGCCTGCGGCGGCTGAAGGCCGAAGTCTTCGATCGTCAGGAGCGACTGGAACGGCAGGTTCTTGTCGGCGAAGTTCTGGCGGCCCCCTTCCATGCGGTCGATGATCGCCAGGACCAGAACGACTTCGGCTCCGAATTCACGGACCCGGTCGACTGCCAGGATCGAGCTGCCGCCGGTGGTCACGACGTCTTCGACGATCACGACCTTGTCGCCGGGCTGGATCGGCCCTTCGACGTATTTCTGCGTCCCATGTCCCTTCGATTCCTTGCGGACCAGGAATCCATCGAGGCTCTTTCCCTGTTCCGCGGCGACGGTCAGGATCCCGGCGACGATCGGATCGGCCCCGATCGACATCCCGCCGACGGCGGAGCACTCGACCCCCTGCATCAGCTCGAGGAGCCCCTGGCTGACGAGCCGCAGTCCCTCGGAGTGGAGGGTGATCTGTTTGCCGTCGAGGTAGTACTTGGCTTTTTTGCCCGAGGCGAGGGTGAAGTCGCCGAACTTGAGGGCGCGTTCGCGGAAGAGCTGGAGCAGGCGGGGACGGTCGAACATGGTGATTCCCGGGACATCGAAGCGTCGCTGGGCATGTTACTTAGCGCGTCCGAATTTGAAAGGAGTGGGAGGCTTGGGCCGGCAACCGCCGCTTGAGCGAACAGCACAGAGCCGGCAAGGACGGCGCTTGGCCCGATGAACACCTACTCCTTCCCCCAGATCCGCACATTCAGCCCCAGGGCCTCGACGATCCCGACACAGCTGTTGATCTGTTCGTAGTAGCCGCGGAGATATTGTTCGTCGAACAGACTGGTCCCGAACCGCGGCTCGAACAGATTCCGGTCGAGCGGGACCGCGATGAACAGACTGGAGTGGATGAACGAGAACGTCACCGGGGCGTTGAACTTCCGCCGAACCTCCAGCATCCGCCGCATCATGTTCGGCGTCAGGATGTAGCGGGCCTCGATCTGGTCCGTCGCATTGACCACGAACTCCCTCTCGAACTCCGGATCCTCGAGCTGGACAAGCCGATTTCCTCCGGGACTTCTCTTCTGAATCGCCCGGCCGAGGATTCCGAACGTCCGCTCCGCAAAGTCCGGCCGGACGAGCGTGTGGCCATGGAAGTTCTTGTGAAAGTCCGCGTGAATGAACAGCCCTTTGAAGATCGTATGCCAGGTCGTGCTCTTGCGCCCCTTGCTGTCCTTCGACGTCGTCTTGTACTCCGTGTGGAGCTCGGACATCTGCACGTAGGTCTTGCCGATCACTCCTTCGAGCCGGTCCTCCCCGCCGTAGCGGTCCGGGGAAGGCTGGAAGATCGCGCTCGCGGCGTAGAGTTTTGGAAACACCATGCGGTTCGGGGCATACCGAAACCCGTCGCCGATGCTTTGGGCGATCGGCGCGATGAAGCGGCGTTTGAATTCGACGACGTAGGTGGCCCGCGGCGCGACAATGTCAGACGTCCACGCGGAGGCGATCGTCCACACCGCCGAGATCAGGATGAAGGGGACCACGACTCCCCATTTCAACCACAGGCACATGGCGGTGAGGGCTCCGCCGATCACCACCGATCCGGCGACTTTCAGCCAGCCATGGATCACCTTCTGATAGAGGGCGGCCCGCAGTCTCTCCAGGTCGGCCAGTTCCCGCCGAAGTTCCGGGAGGATTGCATGAAACGGCCTGAGCATGGACAGAACACAGATGAGAAGAGCGGCCGGCCGAAGGCAAATCCGCCGAGAAGAAACAGAAGGCCCGAAACGGTCGCCGACGCCAGTCCCGCGGCGGTTCAGGCAAAGAGCTTTCCGACATCCACGTTCTGCCGATCCGCCTCGGGAATCTCGAAGTACGCCCGCCGCTGGAAGTTGTTCATGTTCGCGATGACTTTGTACGGGAACATGTCGACGGCGTTGTTGTAGTCCAGCACGGTTGCATTGAAGGCCCGCCGCGCCGCGGAGATCTGCTCTTCCGTCTCGTAGAGCACCGCCTGGAGCTGCTGGATGTGATCGTTCGCCCGCAGGTTGGGGTAGGCGTCCATCGCGATCCTCAGGTGCCCCAGTGCCCCGAACAGCAGTCCTTCAGCCTGAAACCGCTGCTCTGAGGTGGAGACCGGACTGACCGCTGTGTTTCGGAGACTGGTGATTCGTTCGAGAAGGCTCGCCTCGTGCCGCATGTACTGCTTGACGCTGGCGACGAGGTTCGGGATGAGGTCCGTCCGCCGCTTGAGCATGACGTCGATGGAGCTGAACGCATTGTCAACGGCGTTCCGTCGGCCGACGACCGTGTTGTAGAGCGACGCCCAGACGAGCGCGCCCGCCAGCCCGATCACCACGATCAAAGCCACAGTTGGAACATCCACGGTTCGCTCGCAGCGAAGAAGAAAGGAACAGGAAACGGTCCACAATACGACAAAAACACCGCCCCGGATCAAGCAGTCTCAACCTCCGTGCCCCGCCGCGGCCCGCGGCTACTCATACCGCCACTTCAGCTCCCACGGGTCTTCCGTGCTCTTCTCCCACGCCTGGAGCTTCTCCTGAAGGCGCTTCAGCGTCGCCGCATGCTCGGCCGAGGTCGAGAGATTGTTGGTCTCCCAAGGGTCCGCCTCGAGATCGTACAGCTCGAACCGCGTCCGCTGGAGGAAACTCTCGACCGTCCGACCGGCAAACATCTTCTCGTTTCGCTTCAGCACTCCCTGCCAGGTGGGGGAGGCGTAGATGTCGGTCGCGAACGGGTAGGGGAGCTGATGGGCGATGTTGAAGATCAGCTTCCATTTTCCGTCGATCACGACCCGCATCGGGTAGTACATCGTGATCTCGTGGAACGTGTGGGAGGCGTAGAGCTCGTCCCACCCTTCGGGGTGCGGCGTATCGAGGAGAGAGAGGAACGACCGGCCGTGGAATGTCACCGGGACCGGCTTCGGCTGTCGACGGGCATTTCCTCCTTCGGGGCCGCCGTCGTCCGGGCCGCGGCGGATCGGCGGTGCGGGGGGCGGCGTGACGCCGCAGTAATCGAGAACGGTCGGGACGAGGTCCGCCCAGGAGACCCGCGCGTCGCAGGTCGAGCCGGGCTTTGTTGCGGTCGGGCTGCGGACGAGGAGCGGAAGGTGCATCCCCGGCTGGTAGAGCGAGGTCTTGGCCCCCGGAAACGGCGGCCCGTTGTCGGAGAGGAACAGGATCAGCGTCTCCTTGGCCCGCCCACTCCGGTCGAGGTAGTCCAGCAGGCGGCCAACCCCCTGGTCGACCCGCGTGATCGCCTCGTAGTACTCCGCCAGTTCCTGCTTCACTTCAGGGGAGTCCGGCAGCCACGGCGGCGGAGTCATCTCCTCCGGCCGGAACCGGATTCTCTCGCAGCCGGGGTACTGGTTCGGCTGGTCGTCGGCCGGGTTGGCGAACCCTCCCGGCCCGCCGCCGCGATGCGGGTCGGCGGTCGCGATATAGAGGAAGAACGGACGGTCGTCTTTCTCGGACATCCACTCGATCGCCCGATCCGCCATCTGGACCGGATTGCGGGCCCCGCCGACCCCCTGGTTCCGATACGTTTCAAAGTGGTACACCTTCTCGGGGGCGAGGTGATACTTTCCGATCGAGCAGGTCCGGTAACCCGCGTCGGCGAGATAGACCGGGAGGCTCTTGACGGACGCGAACGTGCTGAAGTGGTGGAAGTCGTGGGCGTGGCCGTAGTGCCCCGTCGCATGGTTATGCAGGCCCGTCAGGATCACGGAGCGGCTGGCGCTGCAGCTTGCGGAGGTGCAGTGGGCGCGGGTGAACCGCGTTCCGGTCGCGGCGAGCCGGTCGATGTTCGGCGTGCGGGTCACCTTGTCGCCATAACAGCCGAGCTGAAATCCCAGGTCGTCGCAGACGAAGACGATGACGTTTCGCACGGCCGGGGCCGGGCGGGCGGCCGGTGTCGAGGCGGGCGGTGCCGAGGGGGGCGGGGGTGCGTCGGCCCGAAGGGATGACAGGCCGCAGGCGGTCAACCAGACCGTCGCGCACCACACGAGACACCGCGGAATGCTCATTGTCCCCTCGCGCCCCATCGCCACAGTGGAGAGTCCGGCCGGATTATTCCGATCGGGTGGAGTGGATGTAAGGACGAACCCCCGCTTTCTCGCGGCCGTTTGACGATTGCCCGTGAAGAGGGCGGAGCGAGGTGCGTTTTGAAGAACAGCCCCTCCTGCCATAGTCGTCCCGTTGCCGCGGACCGCGCGTGTCGGATTAAATTTTCGGCAGCTTCACTTCATAAAAGTCGGCGGTCCGACGGAGCGGCGAAGGACTTTGCAGGAGGCCGCCGGTCCCTTCCAAGCGTGACCCCATCAGAGGCTCAGCGAACCTTCATCTAGAGAATTGACACCCACCAAGGGGACTGGTAGTCTCGTTGATCACCCCGTTTGACGCAGCCTTTCTCTTCATCCATTCTCATTGAGGTTGCTGCAGCAGGGTGTGACGGATGTTGAAGGTCGGTCGTTCGACTGGACCACAACTCGGTGAATCGTAGGACGTGACTTCATCCATTCGTCACCTCATGTCAGGGTGCCCAGCCTAGAATACCACACCTCTCGTTCACTCCGAACGAGACCGTCGCGCCCAGGGTGATCTGACGGGCTGCGGAGAGTCTAGATGTTGCAGGCAAAGCTTCGCGTTGCATCGGGTAAGCAGCAGGGAAATGAGATTCCGCTCCCCCATGGAAAATTCCTGGTAGGGCGGGAAGAGGACTGCCATCTCCGCCCGAACAGCGACCTCGTGAGCCGTCATCACTGCGTCTTTACGCTCGATGACTTCACGCTCCGGCTCCGTGACCTCGGAAGCACCAACGGAACGTTCCTCAATGGCGAGCGGCTTCGCGGCGCCGCCGTTCTGAATCCCGGCGACCGGATCGTCATCGGGAAGCTGGAGGTGGACGTCGTCATCTCCGCCGGGGACGACACTCAGCTCGTCGCCCCCCCGGAAGAGGCGACCCAGCTCGACAACCCGATCGTCGTCGCCGTCGAATCGGCGACCGATACGCCGGAGGGGCAGAGCCCGACGGTGACCGTCGACCTGGGCGGCTCGACCGAATTCCAGATGCCGGCCGCTGCCATCGCTCCCCCTCCCGCGGGCGACACACAGTATTACCAGGGGCAGGTTCCGCCGGGCTATCAGGTGCCGGTTGGATATCCCCCCCAGTACCCGCAGTATGGCTATCCGCAATATCCGCAGATGCCGGGCTATTACCCGCAGATGGGCTATCCGATGCCGGGAATGATGCCCGGCGGTCCCCCGATGCCGGGATACCCGCAGCCAGGATATCCCCAGGGGTATCCGCAGCAGGGCTATCCGGCTCCCGCCCCCGCCGCGATCGAATCGGCGACGCCGGCCCCCGCTGCCAAGCCGGCCGGCAACGCTCTCGAAGTCAAGCTTCCTGATCCGGAGACGACGGGGGCCCGGGCTCCCGAGCAGGTTCCGGGCTCAGGCGGGACAGGCAACAAGCCCGCGATCCCGAAGGCAGCTGACGAGATCATCAAGCAGTACATGACCCGCCGCTGATCTTCCGGCGGCCGTCTGGCCAAGGCGGTCCGTTGTGAATCTCCCTCCGGTAGCGGTCGCCCCCCGGCGTTTACGCCTTCGCCATGCCCGCACCCTCCCGTCGTGACCTGCTGCGGTGGGGGCTGCTGATTGAAGGGGGGCTCGTCCTTCTCGCGCTGCTCGGCGCGTGGCTCTTCCGCGTCGACCTTTCGTGCGTGAGGTGGACGCCGGCGGCGGTCTTGTGGGGACTGGGCGGAATTCTCCCGATGCTGGGCGTCTACCGCGTCAGCGGAGAGTTGCGGGATCGTGTCGTGGAGCTCCTGGGCCCGACCCTCATCCGCTGTCGCTGGTACGACCTTCTCCTCCTGGCCCTCCTGGCGGGCGTCGGCGAGGAACTCCTGTTTCGCGGCACGATCGAACTGGCCCTGGAGCGGTACCATCTCTGGGGCGGCATGATCCTGGCGAACCTGCTGTTCGGCCTGGCCCACAGCCTGTCGTGGCAGTATTTCGTCTTCGCCACGGTGATCGGCGTTTACCTGAGCTGGCTCTCAGGGTTCCCTGGTGAGCGGAACCTGTTGCCCGCGATCCTGGCGCACGGGCTCTACGACTTCGCAGCGTTTCTTCTGATCCGGAGAGAGGTCCGCGTCGCCTCGTCGGAGACAACCGCCGAATTCTCGTCGCTTCCGGTCCCGCCCTCCGCCCCAGCCCCGGGCGAGGGGGCCGACGACGGTCACTGAGCGGCGTACTGCTCGGCGTATTCGAGGACCCACTGCTCGATCATCTGCTCAAGGACGGTGACGTCCAGGGTCTCGAGCTGCTGGTAGTGCCGGCGGTGAAAGACTTCCCGGTTGCGGATCGTCCCCTTGGCCACGATCTCGACGATCGGCGCGGTCCCCAGCGGCGTGACGAGCATCTCCAGCCGCGAATAGAGCGACTCGGAGGAGCGTCCGGACTGGAGCCGCAGGTCGTCGCGGCTGACCTTCGCCCCCCAGCCGTCGGAGCCGATCAGCGACTGGTACTGGAAGCCGGGAAAGTGGTCGGCGAGTTTCCGCAGGCAGGTCTCGATCTTGTCCGAGAGCTCGGTCCGGGCCGAGGAGTGCCGGGAACGGACTTCCTCCGCGGAGAGCTGCCGCGCCAGTTCGGCCCGGTCGCGCGCGGTCCGGGAGCGCTCTCCCCGCGCGATCGCCTTCTCGAGTCTCTGCTGAAAATCCATGACAACCCCAGTCGTGCTCATGGCAGTGTCCTGCGTCTGACTTCGTGGTGCAAACCTGTCGTCAAAAAATGCTATGCCGCGCGTCGGCCGGACATAGCCCCGTTGCCGGGATGGCAGCCGCCCGGTCCGGCCTTACTGACCCTGCGGGGGCGACGTGCCGAATTGGCACATTTCCACGAGGTTTTGCGGTCGCTTGCGGCTGTCCTTCGACCCGGACACTTGTGAGCGGTCGGGCGAACGGCGTTCGCAACGCGATGGTTTCTTGATTCGCGGCCCCGCATGCCTCACGCTATCGCGGCTCGCTCCCAGCCCGGGGCCGGCTCCCTCCGCGCCCCTTTCCCGTGAGTCTTCCCGCGATGTCCCGTGCCCCGCTGCTCGAAAGCTCTCTTCCCGGCATCCCGGTCCGCCGGGGGAAGGTCCGCGAGGTGTACGATTTCGGGGACCGGCTCCTGCTCGTGGCCTCGGACCGGATCAGCGCCTTCGACTGGATCCTGCCGACGGGGATCGCCGACAAGGGGCGTGTGCTGACCAAGATCAGCGAGTTCTGGTTCTCCCACCTGAGGGAGGTACGGCACCACCTGCTGAGCATGAACCCCCGCGACCTTCCGCTGCCGGCCGGCGTCGACGCCGCGGCCCTCGACGGGCGGAGCATGGTCTGCCGCAAGACGCAGGTGGTCCCGGTCGAGTGCGTCGTCCGTGGATACCTGGCGGGGAGCGGTTGGAAGGAGTACCGCCAGAGCGGGACGGTGTGCGGGATCCGGCTTCCCGCCGGCCTGCAGGAGAGCAGTCAGCTTCCCGAGCCGATCTTCACCCCCGCCACGAAGGCCGAGGAGGGGCATGACGAGAACATCCCGTTCGAGCGGATGCAGGAGATCGTCGGCGCGCCGCTGGCGGAGACGCTCCGCAAGCTGAGTCTCGAGATCTATGCCCGCGGTGCGGCGCATGCTCGCAGCCGGGGAATCCTCATTGCGGACACGAAGTTCGAGTTCGGGCTGGTTGGCAGCGAGGTGATCCTGATCGACGAAGTGATGACTCCGGACAGTTCCCGGTTCTGGCCGATGGACCAGTATGCTCCCGGCCGCGGTCAGCCGTCGTTCGACAAGCAGTTTGTGCGGGACTGGCTGGAGCAGACGACGTGGGACAAGAACAGTCCTCCGCCGGAGTTGCCGCCGGAGATCGTGACGGGGACGCGTGACAAGTACATTGATGCGTACGAGCGGCTGACGGGTGCGGCGTTCGAGTGGAAGTGATCGCTGCTCGCCGGATCGCGTTCTTGCCGGCGCAGCTCTGTTTGCTCAAACCCAACGTGCGATGGCAGCCTGGGGTCAAGGGGGCAACCCCTTGCCGCCGGAGGCGCTTCTATGAGGAACCGTGGTGCACAACGGGCGTCCTTTTTGTGGAACCAGCTATGAGCACTCCTCTACACCACACCGCTGGCTCTGCAATCCCTGCGGGTTGGTGAGGGGGCATACGGCACGTTGTCCGCGCTTGGACACGCCCTCCTTCAGACATCTCTCGACGGCCAGGCCTCCGGCGGGCAAAGGGGCGTTGCCCCTCTGCACTCCCCACCAGGGGTACCCCCTGGACCCCGGCTGGTGACGCATCTCTTGTTATCACCGGACCTTCAGGTTGCCGTCCCGTTGGCGTCGTAGCGCAAATCGTTCTCGTCGCCGGTCGGAAAACGCCGTACACTGACCAGCAAACGCCCCCAGCGGGCGGCAATTGTCGAGCAAGTGGACGGACATGGCGGACTACTTCGTCGTCGAGTGCGGCACCGAAACCCTGACAGGCCTGGAGGTCCGCGTTTCCAAAGGGACCGCCGAACTCGTGCGCGCCGTCCGCTCGACTCAACCGACCGAGCCCGGAAAGAACTGGGACCACGACACCCCCCTCGCCATCGAAAACATCCGCCGGACCCGGAAGGAATCCGGCGTCCAGGCAAACCGGATCGTCCTGCTCCTCCCCCGCGAAGCCCTCGTCGCCCGCCAGCTCGACCTTCCCGACGTCCCAGACGACGAACTGCCCGACCTCGTCCGCTTCCAGGCCGCCGTCCGCTCCGCCGCCCCGGTCGAGTCGCTCGCTCTGGACTACATCCCGCTCCCCGCCGGACCGCATCCCGGCCGGCGAGTCCTCGTCTTCACCCACGACCGCGCCCGCATCGCCGAATGGCAGAAGGGGCTCGCCGCCGAGGAGATGGAACTCGCCGGATGCTTCGCCACGCCGATCGCGATGGCGGAGTTCGCCGACCGGATCCGGACCGTCGCCGATGACGAGACCCGGCTCCTCGTCTTCCAGCGGGGCGCCAAGATCGAACTGACGCTCGTCGACGAGCGGATGGTCGTCTTCTCCCACGGCACGCAGCTCCCTCCCGGCACGGGGATGACGCATGTCCAGCCGCTCCAGGCGGAACTCATCCGCACCACGGTCTCGCTCGGGCAGCTCCATCCGGGGGTCGAGATCGGCCAGGTGAGTTACCTTTGCGACGGCGAACCGGATGAGACCGTCGTCGGCCTGCTCGAACAGCGGTTCCCGTCCAAGGTGAGCATCGTCCGGGGATCGAAGCCGCTGGCCGCCGCCGGGGCTCTGTCCGGGAACCCGCCGGCGACGCTCGTCGGGGCGGGCCTTTCGCTCGGAACGCCGGCCGTCCCGCGGCTCGACCTCGTCAATCCCCGCAAGCCCGCCCCCAAGACCGACGGGCGGCGGAAGCAGATCCTGCGGGCCGCCTGCGGAGTGGGACTTGTCGCAATCATCGCGCTCGGCGTGTGGTGGCGGGCGGTCCTCGCCCGGGACGCGCAGATCCAGGAGCTGAACGATTCGATTGCGGCGCTCAGCGACACGTTGAAACAGGGTGAGCCGGCCCTCAAGGAGACGAAAGCGGTCGACCGCTGGTACACCGGAGTCGCCGCTCCGCTGACGACGCTGGACTCCTTTCAGCAGGTCCTGCCGGGGACCGACCGGCTGTACTTTGCCGAGTTGCACCTGGAGCCGGACCTCAAGATCGGCGGACGACCGCGGATCTCGGGTGTCGCCCGGGCCCGGACGGCGGAGGACAAGCAGGAACTGGAGCAGCGGCTCCGCGACAAGGGGTACGAGGTCCCGCCCAACGTGGCCACGACCGGCAAGAAGGACCCGGATTACCCCGTCGAATTCTCCGTCAACGTCGCGGTGCCGGCCCCTCCGGCTGGCAAGTCCGGGACATAAGGCCTCTTTCATCAAGGACTTGCGGGCGCGCCTGATTTCCGGGCGGTCCAGCGTTGCCGAAGACGGGGCGAGGGGATCGGCCCTCGCTGATCTCAGCGGCGATTGAAACCGCCGGTCCATCCGTCAGGTAACATGGATGCTGCCGTGACGGATGACCTGACTGAACTTGCCGAACGCTGCCGCGCCGGGGACGCAATTGCGATGCGTCAGCTGGTGGAGCGGCTGCATCGGCCGGTTCTCAGTCTCTGCCTGCGGATGATGGCCCATTATCAGGACGCGGAAGATGCGGCGCAGGAGTCGCTTGTCCGGATGGTGCGGTATCTCGACGGGTGGGACCGGTCGCGGGCGTTCGTGCCGTGGGTCATGGCGATCGCCGCCAACCGCTGCCGGACGGCGCGGCAGAAACGGCGGCAGCAGGCGACGAGCCAGCCCCTCGTTCATGAGGTTGAGGGCCGCGTCCCGGCGCACTCCAACGGGGACATCGCCCCGCTGGTGCAGCAGGCGCTGCACCAGCTCCGGGACGACTACCGCGTCGCCTTCATCCTGTTTCACATTGAAAACCTGTCCATCGCCGATGTCAGCGACTCGCTCCAGGTCCCGACCGGGACCGTCAAGGTGTGGCTGCACCGGGCACGCAAAGAACTGGCCGACATCCTCCGCACGCTGGGAGTCCAGCCGGGAGACGGATCATGAACATGCCGATGACCTGTGAGGAGTTCCGCGAGCGGCTCGAGGCCTGCCTCGACGAGCATCGTCGTGCCGGCGCGGAGCTGGCGGAGCACGCCGCGGCCTGCGGGAGCGAGGCGTGCCGCCGGGAGTGGGATGACGCGCAGCTGCTCCTCCACGTCGCCCGGTCGCTGGAGCGGCCGGTCTCGATGGAACTGGTCGAGCGGACCCTGGCCGATCTGGCCCAGCGGCCGGCGGTCGCCGTCGCCACTTCCTCCACCGCCTCGCGCCGGAAGTCGCCACAGGTCGCCGCGATGGGCCTGGGCTTCGTCACCGCCGCGGCGCTGATGATGGCCGTGATCGTCGGCCTGCGTCCCTCTGCCTCCGGCCCCGCTTCGAGCGTCGCCCGCGCTCCCGTGCGGCCGATCGAGTCCCCGGACGGGCCGGGGATGTCATCCGCTCACCTCGCCGCTCGGGCTCCCGCGTTCGTGGCCGACACCGTCCGCGAAGGGATCGACGGCCGGGCCCTTCGAGACATTCCGGTCCTCAGCCCGCTCGTCTCGACTGTGGAAGACACGATCACCCCGGTCGGGCAGGAACTCCGGGAATGGGTCATGGAGTTCCGCCGCGAGCCGGAGATGAACATGGACAGCTCGTCGCTCGCTCGCCCGGACGGCGTCGACGGCCGGGCCTGATCGGACGGCAGACGAAGCGACTCCGCTGGGACGTGGGCTGTCTGCAGCGGTTTGGTCATATGACCGGCTACGGCGCCGAGAGAATGAGGTAGAGGGCGACGCCCGCTCCCGCGACGCAGAGAATGGCCGCCAGGCCAATGCCGGCCTGCGACGGCTCGAGCCGCCACGGATCAGGGCTGCGGAGGCGGCGGATCGTCTGAACGTGCTGCACCGCCGAACCGGCCAGGACGCCGACCCCCAGGAAGATCATCAGCGTCCCGATCCAGAACGAGACGCCCGACGATGCGTGCGGCCGGATGTGCTCCGCCGCCGCCAGTTCCCGCAGGAAGAGGCCGAAGCGGGCGACCACAAAGCCGAATCCCATCAGGGCCAGCCCCGTCCGGATCCAGGCTAGAAACGTCCGCTCCGCCGCAAAGGCCACGCGCGGATCGGCGGAGGGCAAGTCCTGCGGTTTCTCAGGCATCACGATCGCCGCGAGACAGAAGAAGCGGAACGAGTCTCCCGGGCGCCTCTCATTTCTTCATCGCCTCGACGAACCCCAGCCGGATCGCCGCGCGGTCCGTGTGGTTGAGGGCCGTGGTCTCGGCCGTCAGCCGCCACATCTCGGGCCAGGTGTTGTCAAGAATCGAACGCGACGCGATCAGCCGCAGCGCGTCCTCGCGGATCAGCGGGTCGCGAAGGCGATGGGCGAAGTCAAACGCCTTCGCCGTTCCGAGGTTCCCGGTCACCGCCCCGAGAACGCGGATGTCGGTCCGCCACCGCTCGATGTTCGGATTCGCGTAAACCCCCCGCAGGGCTTCGGCCGCCCCTTCGGGGTTCCCCGCGTCGAACGCGGCCCGGGCCTGCACCAGCCCGGTGAGGTTCGCCGGGACCTGGAGGCCGGCGTCCGCCCCCTTGAGGCTCGCGACGAGGTCCGTCTTGCCGGCCTGCTCGGCCGCCTGGAGCAGCATTCCCCCCAGCGGGCTGGCGAGGTACTTCTCCTGGTCATTACCGCGGGCCTTCTGCCGCTCGATCACAAGCGGGACCACCTGCTCGAGCATCCCGCGGTCGACCGCCCGCTGCAGGAAGAGCTCGGCGAGGTGCTTCCGGCGGTGGCTGATCTCCAGGAGTGCCTGGAGCTGCCGGCGGTAGCGGGTGGCGGCGAGCCGCAGCTTGGGCGCGTCGTTCGGAAGGTTGAGGGCGGTCCGCAGCCGTGTCTGGATCTCGTCCGACTGCTTCTCGGCCTGATCGAGCTGAGCCTGGACGGCGTCGGCGGAGGGCGTCGCGCTCCGCAGGACGGCCAGCCCCTTCTCAAGGTTCGTCCAGCCTTCGGGCTTCTTCGCCAGCCGCATCTGAAGGTCGGCGACGTCCGCCAGAGCGAGCGCGGAGTCGAGCGCCGCGAACGGGTCCGGAAGTCCGGCGAAGGGTCGGCCTTCGCTGTAGTAGATGTCCGTCATTTCCGGAATCGCCATCCCCTTTCCGGGAGCGATTCCGGAGGCGAGGGCTTCGGCCTTGGCGAGCGCCGCGGCGGCCCCTGCCTGGTTCTTCTTGAGCAGTTCGGCATCGGCCACCGCGACCAGCATCCGGATCTTGCCGGCCGGCTCGGCGGCGGCGAACTCGGCGGCGAGGGCTTCGGGGACGCCCGACTCGGCCCGCGACGGGACGTTCGAGCTGACCGCGGCGGCACACGCCGCGAGGGCGGCATCCCGGACCGCGGGGTTGGGAGCGGACTTGGCCCACTTGATCGCCAGGGCCGGATCTCCCTTGAGAGCCGCGCTGAAGGCGGTCGCCGACATCGCGGTCTGGGGATTGGCATACAGGAACGACATCTGGCTGGCGGCGGTGACGTCGAACGTCCCGGTCTCGCGGGCGACGAGCCAGATCGCCGAGGCCCGGGCGCGGTCGTCGGACGGGATCTCCTGGACGAGGACGGTCGCCTCGCCGTCCCGCCCGAGACCGACCAGAAGAGCCGCGAGCGACGTCGCGGCGTCGATCGCCTCCCGGCCGACCTTGGCGAGCTTTTCCGACGCCTTGAGGGCCGCGTCGGCGCTGGCGGTGGCGGCGGTCTTGTCCCCCCGCTTGAGGTCGGCCCACGCCAGGCGGACGAGGGGCTCGATCTCATACGTTCCGCGGCTCCCCCCGATCTGCTTCACGAGGGTGATCTGCTCCTTGGCCTCGGCGGTCTTGCCCCGGAGGGCCAGGGCCTCGGCGGCGTACTGCTTGGTGACCGGCTGGCTGCGGGTTTCCCCCCGCTGCTGCGAGTCTTTCACAATCTCCTTGAGCGACTTCGTTTCCAGATCGCCCACGTTGGCGGGAGGCTTGTCGGTCACCTCCTGCACATTGCCATCGGGGATGAGGTTGTTCGTCTCGTTCTTCTTCTGCTCGGGGGTCGGTTGCTCGATTTTTCTGTCCACGACTTCCGGCGTCTTGACCTCCGGTCCCTTCAGGACGAAGAAGTAGACCGCGCCGCCGATCACCGCCGCGCCGACGACCCCCAGGATCGAGAGCGTCGCGGCCGACATCCCCTTGTCGACGACGACCTCTTCCTTCTTGGCGAGCGCCGGGGCCCGGAAGACCGGGACCATGCAGTCGGGATTGCAGCACTTGACGTCGCGGCCCGCCTGCTTTTCGGTGATGTAGCCCTTCGTCTCGCACATCGGGCAGACGACTTCGATCGAGCGTCCCTTGGCCGGCTTGGGGCTGACGGGAGAGGTGGAGCGGAGGGCGGAGTTGTCGACGTCGAACGGGTCGTTCGATTCAGGCGGCTTGGGGGCGGGCTTCTCCGCGCGGGCCGCCGGTTTCGCCCCTGCGCCCGCAGGTGCTCCGGAGGCGGCCGGGACGGAGGGACTGGACTTCTTCTGCGCTGGTTTGGCCGCCTGCGGGGCGGGTTTGGGAGCGGCGCCCGGCTTCCCGGACATGGAGGCTCCGCAGAACGGGCATTCCTGGGCGTCGTCCTCGAGGACGGAGGCCTTGCACGAGGGGCAGTTGCGGAAATCCATAGGTTGAGTCGGCGACGTGAGAGAAGGGGATTCCCCAAGTATAACGTAAAGGCGGGGAAGTTCTTGCGCGAGAACGGCCGCGTCGGCCACTTTCGAACTTCGGCCCGCCCCTGGACATCTGGGGCATTGTGGCCAGCCTCGGCTACGTCGATCCACCCCGCGCCCGGATTCTGCCCCCACCGGGTCCAGGGTCCCCCTGGTGGGGAGTGCAGAGGGGCAAAGCCCCTTTGCCCGCCGGAGGCCGGGCCGTCGGGAGATGTCTGAAGGAGCACGTATCCAAACGCGGACCGCGCGCCGTATGGCCCCTCACCAAACCTGCGTAGATTGCAGAGCGAGCGGTGAGGCTTCATCGCCGATACCACAAAGTGGGCGCCCGTTGCTTACCACGGTTCCTCGTTGAAGCGCCTCCGGCGGCAAGGGGGCCAGGAAAACAACACAGCCCCCCTTGACCCCGGCTGCCGTGGCACAATGGGTTTAAGGTAGCCATACCGTGCCGGCCAGGACGCGGTTCGGAAAGCCCCAAAACGAAAACGGGCGGAACCGCCGCCGCGATTCCGCCCGTCAAACACCGAGAGTTCCAGGGATACCCGCCTCCCCGCCTCTCTCGATGGCAAGTCGTCTGCCCTACGCAAACAGCTCCGGAATGATCTGCCCTTCCCGGACAATCATGACCGGCCGGCCGCTGGAGGTGTGATACTCCTTCGTGTGGTCGATCCCGAGCGTGTGATAGAACGAAGCGGCGATGTTGTCCGGCGAGTAACCCTTGCCGTCCGCCGGGAACTCGCCCTTGTCGTCCGAGGCCCCCAGCACCTGGCCCCCCTTGATCCCGCCCCCCGCCATGAGCTGGAACATCGCACGCGGATAATGGTCGCGGCCGGCGGTCTTGTTGATCTTCGGCGTCCGGCCGAACTCCCCGGTCACGTAAACCGTCGTCGTCTCCAGGAGCCCCCGATCCGAAAGGGCGGTGAGCAGCGAGGACAGCCCCTGGTCGATCGGCGGGAGGAGGTTCGTCTTGAGGCGGTTCCAGTTGTCGTTGTGGGTGTCCCAGCCGCCCGTCGAGATCGTGACGAACCGCACGCCGGACTCGACAAGCCGTGTCGCCAGCAGGCAGCTCTGGCCGAAGCCGCTCTTCCCGAACTTCTCGGAAACCTCCGGCTTCTCCTTGCTGATGTCGAACGCCGCCCGGGCCCGCGGCGACGTGATCATCTCATACGCCTGCTGCGAGAACCGGTCGAGCCCCTCCAGAAGCTGGCTGTTCTTCTCGTACCCGGCAAAGGCGGTGTCGAGCTGCTTGAGGAGCCCCTGCCGCTTCTCGACGTCCTCGATCGTCAGGCCGTTGCCGAGGGCGATCCCGCGGACGTTGAACGACTGCCCCTGGACCGGAGTCTTGCCGGTGTTGAGGGGGCTGTACTGGACGCCGAGATAACCCGCTTTCTGGGCGCTGTTGGGAATGGCCACGCTGTTCGGCAGGTCCCGCGGTCCGCCAAGTTCCTTGCTCGCCACGGCGGCAAAGCCCGGGAACTCGAGCGACGGGAGCGGACGGTTGCCGGTGTTGACGTATTCCGAGCCGAGCTGGTGGGCGGCGATCGAGTGCGACACCCCCCGCAGGATCGTGAACTTGTCCATCGTCGAGGCGAGCAGCGGCAGGTGCTCGCAGATCTCGATCCCGGAGACCTTGGTCTGGATCGGCTTGAACTCGCCGCGATGGGTGTCCGGAGCGTTCGGCTTGAGGTCGAACGTGTCCATGTGGGTCGGACCGCCCGGCAGGTTGATGAAGATCGCCGCCTTGGCCTTGGCACCGGGGACCTGCGGAGCCCCGTGGCTCATCCGCAGGAAGCTGCCGAACGTCAGGCCGGTCGCGCCGAGGACTCCCACCTTGAGGAAGTCTCGCCGCCGAACGCCGTCGCAGGTGATGTTGAGGGACATGGGAACTCCGTGGGAGAGGTATCAGGTGTGAGGTATCAGGTATCAGGAACGACGAGAGGAGGCTGGTGAAGAGGTTCGATGCCTTGCCGGATAACCGACCCCGGCACCTGATCCCTCTCCCCCTTCCACTCAGTGATTCACAATGAACTCTTTGGTGTTCAGCAGCGTCCACAGCAGGTCGCGGGTGCCGGAGACCGTGTCCTTGGCGTCGCGGACGAAGCCGACGGCGAGGGACTTTTCCGCGTCGGTCGGGTACCGGTTGACCGTCCGCAGGTACACCTCTTCGACGATCCGCGAGACATCCGCCGCCGCGACCGCCACGGGGGCGGCCGGGGCTTCCGTCGTCTTCTCGTCGCGGGCCTTCGGCTTCTTGTCGCCGCCGGCATACTTCTTCTGATACTCCGCCAGGAGGTCTTCCGCCCGGGCCTGCCGCTTCTTGTTGTCTTCCTTCTTCGCCCGTTCGATCTGCTGCTTGAACCGGGCCACGACCTGGTCGTAGTCGGCGGGCCGCTTGGCGTCTTCCTTCTTCCCCCCCTTGTCGGTCTTGGCCGGGTCCGTCTGCGGGGTGTACTTGACCTTCATCTCCTGCGCCACGCTCGCCAGCCACCCCTCCTTGGTCCGGTCGATCGACGAGAGGAACTCGCCGTCGTTCCGCAGATAAAGAGTCTGGAGCAGGCTGGCATCGGACGAACGATCGCAGTCGCAGTTCGACTCGCGGATCGAGCGACCGAAGACGTTCAGGGCGTAGAACGAGCCGTTGAGGTTGTTGTTCCGCGGGTTCGAGGGGATCGTCAGCGACCGCCCCTTCAGGTCGTCCTTGAAGGTCTTGGCCCGGTCGGACGAGGCGGTCGCCATCGCCACCGCGTCCACCGCGACTTCCGCCGGCAGCCGACGGGGGACCGCCCGGCCGAAGTTCCGCTCGTCGAGCTTGTTGGTCTCATTCGGCTTCCACGACGTCTGGTAGGTCCGGCTGTTGGCAATTGTCCGGTGGACCCACTTCATGTCGTAACCGCTCTCGACAAAGCCCTTCGCCAGGTAGTCGAGCAGTTCCTCGTTGCAGGCCGGGTTCGCGAGGTTCATGTCGTCCGTCGGCTCGACGATCCCCCGGTTGAAGTAACCGGCCCAGACGCGGTTCACGAAGGACCGGGCGAACAGCGGGTTCGTCCGCAGCCACTCCATCATCGCCCCCCGCGGATCGGCGATCTCCTCGATCGCCACGACATCGCCGCCGAGGAGCTTCGCCGTCGGGTAGTCCGGTCCGTTGTACTTCTTGGCGTTCGCCTTGGGCTCCTTCTTGGGGCGGGCGTTCGTCTTGGCCTTGCTGACAAACAGCTCCGGCATCGGAACGGCCTTCCCCTCCTTGAGGTACTTCGGGATCTCCTTCCGCAGGTCGTTCCCCTTCAAGTTCTGGGGAATCCCCGCCGCCGTCAGGACCGCTTCATACTCCTTCCGGTCCTGGCCGTTCTGGGAGTAGCGAATGCGGGTAAAGAAGTTTTCGAACTGCTTGAAGTCGTCCTGCGACCACTGGTCGAAGGGGTGCTTGTGGCACTGGGCGCACTGGATCCGCAGGCTGAGGAAGGTGTAAGCAAACCCGATCGCCCGGTCCTCCGGCTTCACGAAGTTCCGGCGTCCCCAGAAGTAGGTCAGGCCGTCGTTCTTGGCGTAGCCTTCGGCCCCGTCGGCCCGGATGCGGTCGCTCTCCCGCTTGCAGTAATCGGCGTAGCTCTCCCCTTCCTTGCGGCTGTTCGCCAGGACGATCCCCGACACGAGATCGTCGTAGGGGACATTGTCGGCGACGCGCTTGTAGATCCAGGCATACCACTCGGCGCTGGGCGACTCGCGGGAGACGCCGACGTTGTTGAGCTGCGTGTCCGAGTTGCCGGTCCAGTCGTTGAGCTTCGTCGACCACCACGCGGCGTAGGCGGGGGTCTCGAGGAGAGCGTCGATCTTCTTCGCCCGCTTGTCGGGCGTGCTGTCCTGCAGAAAGCTCCGGACTTCGTCGGCCGACGGCAGCGTCCCCGTGATGTCGAGGCTCACCCGGCGCAGGAACTCGGCGTCATCCGCCGCGTCCGAGGGGACGATCCCGAGCTTCTTGAGCTTGGCGACCACCAGTTCGTCGACGCGGGTCGGCGTCGCGACCTTCGGATACTTCGGACCGAGCTTGTCGGAGACCGGCCGGATCACGGGGACCGGGACGACCGCCCGGTCGTAGAAGGCCACGACGTGCGTGTCGCCGGCGTCGCTCGCCGTCACGAGACCGGTCTGGCTGATCTCGCAGACCTGCGGATCGTTCGACTGGAACCGGCACAGGCAGGTAACGTCTTCGCTCGTACCATCCGCCCAGCGGGCGATCACCTTCAGCGGCTGCGTCTGTCCCTTGGTATCGAAGCGGATCTCCTTCGGAGTGACGTCGAGAGCCGTGAGCACCATCGGCTCCTCGGTCCCCTTGGCTCCCGCCTTGATCCAGTTCAGGAAGACGTTGTATTCCCAGCTCCCGACGTCGAACCGCTTTCCTCCCTTGTGCGGCGTGGCGAGGGTCGCCTTCTCCATCGCGTAGCTCTTGGCGGGCTCATCGAGGTCGAGCCGCTCCGCCAGCCCCTCGTGGTCCATCTTGAAGTCGTATCCGAACAGCGAGAGCCGGAAGCCCCCCTGTCCCTGGAACGACCCGTGGCAGGCCCGGCCGTTGCAGCCGAGCTTGCCCATCAGCGGAACGAGGTGCCGCTGGAAGTCGGGCGTCTCCTCAACCCCCGCCTTCTGGAACCGCTGCTGCGCGGGGGGAAGGGGGGCGGCGGCGAAGACAGCCTGCGACCACGAAATGATGGCGGTCGACAGGAGAATCCATCGGGTGAGTTTCATTCCAGAACTTCCGCAATACGGGAGGATGTTCGCGTCCGTGGCGGCGGCTTCCGATCGACATCGGAGATGTCTCTGAAGACCGCGCTCGATCGATTGAGTCGGAGAATCAGTCTTTCTTTGCAGACTTCGGCGTCTCCGCCGCGTCCTTCGTGGGAGCCCCCTTCTCGGGGGCGGATTTCGCCGGGACCGCCTTCTCGGGTGCCGACTTCTCTGATGCAGATTTTTCTGCGGCCGGCCTGTCCGGTACCGGCTTTTCCTTCGCGGCCGGGGCGGCGTTGGCCGCCTTGACGTCGCGCTTCTTCGGTGCGGATTTCAGCAGCTTGTCGACCTCGCGGTCGATCCGCTCGTCCCGGTTCGACTCCGCCTCGGCCAGCTCGGCTTTGGTTTTCGACAGCTGTGTGGTCAGCCGGTCGCGGTTGAACTTCAGGAGACGGAGCTTCACGTCCTCCCGCCGGGCGACGAGGTTCCGCAGCTCCTCCTTCAGCGAGCCGGAGCTGTCGTCCATCATCGTCCGGGCGACGGTGAGGCGGATCCGGGACTCGATCTTCCACTGCTCCAGGTCGAATTCGTACCGGCCGGGATTGTTCACCCGGGTGCGGGCCAGACGTTCGCTGTCGCGGAACAGGGCGTGGATCCCCTTCTCATAGGCGGCGCGGTTCGACCCCTTCAGGTTCGTCAGCAGGTCCGCGAGTTCCGCATGGTGTTCGCGGGCAAACTCCAGGGCCGCCTGCTCCCGCTCCGCGTTCATCTTGGTCGCGGAGTCCAACCTGGCAGCGCCGGCTTTGGTCTCCGCCTTCGGAGCGGCGGTCACCGAGACCTTGCTCTTCCCCTTCTCCGGACCGTCGGCCCGCACTGTGGCGAGAGGGAGCGAAGCCAGGACGAGCAGCCCCCACGCGAAACGAGCCGGCTGCCGGCCCATCCGAACGACGCTCTCCAGGGTGGCGGAAACGGTTCTGGTCATGTTTCAGAGCTCCTCTTCCTGAGGGCGGCCGGAGTCATCCATCCGGCCTTCGGCTTCGACTGCGGCGAACAGCCAGTCGGGCACGTCGAGCGCGTTGATCTCGTCGTCCGATGGATCGACGCCCATCGACTCCGGACCGTCTTCGTCATCAGCCGAGGAAGCGAAGAGCGAGTCGAGGACTTCGGGGTGGGAGAGCTCCAGGCTCCCCTTCGCCATTTCCACCTGCCGAGGCGTCTGCTGGACGAGGGCCACGACGCCAACCATCGCGACGGCCGCCACGCTCCAGCCGAACCGGCGGAGGAGCTGCCGAGAATCCGGCACAGCCTCGTGAAGCGGCGCGGGGAACGGCACATCGCCCACCGCCTGGTGAATCAGCACCACATCGGCCAGGGCCGCCGCCAGTTCCTCGTCTTCGCCGAGCCGGGTCTCGAACGCCTCCACCTCGGCGGACGACAGCTCTCCCAGCAGATAGCGCTGGGCCCACTGCAGGCGGTCGTCGGATGAAAGGGGGGCGTCGGAGGACATGGGGATCTCGATCAGACTACTTGTATGAGGTCATCCGTTTTGATGTTCGAGCCAGCCGCCGCTCTACTCCCGCGGCGACGATTCCGTTTCGGACAGGGCGGCTCGCAGTTTCTCGAGGGCCAGCCGGTTTCGCGTCAGGACGGTTCCCAGGGGAACATCGAGCTCTTCGGCGATCGCGGCGAAGGTTTTCTCTCCATAGATCCGCTGCTCCACGACATACCGCTGGTCGCGAGGCAGGTTTTCCAGGGCCCGGTGGACCCGTTCGATCGTCTCCCGCTTCACCAGGGGATCGTCGGCGATCCGCTGGGCCGTCTCGCCGCCGCTCCCTCCGCCCGGCGTCTCCACCGCGCGGCTTTCGACCATCCGCTGGAGGGCGTCGCTGGCAACCCTGGCTTTCCGGCGGATCAGCATGGCCTCGTTGTAGGCCACCCGAAACAGCCAGCCCCGAATGCCGTCCGGCGTTCCCTCAGGGAGGGCCCGCACGGCTTGCCGAAATGTGTTCTGCAGGGCCTCGGAGGCCAGTTCCACGTTCCGCAGGACGCCGTACAGGAATGCCCGGAGTTTCTCCCCATGCTGCGCGTACAACTCCGCGACCAGCTCCGATCGCCGGGTTGACTCCGCGTCACTCACAAAGGCTGCATCTCCTGGCAGTCACCTGAATCAATGCGCGCATGGCGGCGAATATTCCTTGAGATTCCACAAACGATCACCAGCCCACAGGAAGTTCGCAACACATTTCTGAAGAAGGGGTTGCGCCACTGCTCATAGGCATCTGATCTGTGTCCATCTGTGTTTATCTGTGGCTAAAACGAATTCAAGGCCAGCCACAGATGAACACAGATTCACACAGATAAGAAGATGCGGGGAAGCAACTTACGTCGGAGTCGACGGCGGGTCGGGTTCGTGGACTTTGCCCCGGTCGATGTAGGCCGTCCGGGCCGCGGCGTATTCCTCTCGGGTCAGTTCCCGCCGCCCTTCCGAGCTTTCGAAGTACCGCCGCAGAAACGGCACACACCAGCCGCACCCCGTCCCGGCCCCGCCGCACTCGCTGAGCTGGCTGACCCGCGAAGGGCGGTGGATCCGCAGGTAGTTTTCGATCTTCCGCCGCGTCACGTGAAAGCAGAGGCAGACTTCGTCGTCCGGTCCCATCAACGTTCGTCTCAACTTTCCTTGCCTATCCGGGAGAACCGGCAGGTTTTTCCAGCGAATCGCGTCCCCTCGCGGCAATTTTACGAAAGTCCCGACCTTTCATTCCATCCCCGTAACGTAAGGTGGAACGAGGGGACCATCCTGCCGATGAGAGCGAATGGCTCGCCAGCCGGGCGAGTCCCGAACCCTTCGGTCCGTCGAATCCTTGACCTTCCGGTCTGACCCCGATTTCTGATCCCGCCTCGTCCTTCCCGCCACCCTTTTTCCCGCCGGTCGCCTTTCCCTCCCTCCCCGCAAAACGTCTCTGGTCAAGCAGGAGGCCTTCATGCCGTCCCCCATCTCCTCGTCCGCTCCCCGCGTTTTCGTCTGCGACAACCATGAGCATGTCACCCGCGTTCTGACGCTCTGGCTTCGCCGTTCCGGCTATGACGTCGCGACTTTTGAAGACGGGCTCGATACCTGGGACGCGTTGCAGATGGAATCGCCTGCCGCGCTGATCTGCGACTCCGAGATGCCCTACATGGATGGTCTGGACCTGTGTCGCCGCCTGCGGAGCGACTTCCGGTTCCGCGATCTCCCGATCCTGTTGCTGGGGGATTACGGGCACCAGTTCGACGAAGCGGCGTTGCGGAAGGAGCTGCAGATTTCGGCGGTTCTGAGCAAGCCGCTCAATCCGGTTGAGCTTCTGTTTTTCCTTCGCCGTTGTGTTGGTTCTGCTGAGGAAGAGACCGCCTGCTGAGCGCGGCTTCGAGAGACCGCTCTGACAGCGTCCTGGGCCAACGGACGTCCTTAGCGTAACCCGACCTCCCTGGCCCACCGGGGTCCAGGGGGTACCCCTGGTGGGGAGTGCAGAGGGGCAACGCCCCTTTGCCCGCCGGAGGCCTGGCCGTCGAGAGATATCTGAAGGAGTCAGTGTCCAAGCGCGGACACAGTGCCGTATGCCCCCTCACCAACCCGCGGGGATTCCAGAGCCATCGCTGCGATGTGAGGGAGTCCTCATAGCTGGTACCACAGAGGGGACATCCGTTGTGTCCCACGGTTCCGCGACGAAAATGCCTCCGGCGGCAAGGAGGCCAGGAAAACAACACAGCCCCCCTTGACCCCAGGCTGCCGTAGCACGTTGGGTTTGAGGTGGCACAACCGTGCCGGCAAGGACTCGGCTCAGGCTCTCAGCGTCACGTCGCCGCAGGCGGCTGGGCCTCGGTCTGCATCTGGCTTCTGCCGCGATACGTCAGAGCCCAGGGGACATAGACGACCGCCGCGGCCGCCATACAGCCGGCGAAGAACCAGTAATACGTCGCCCCCTCCAGGACCGTCTGACCGCTCGCCCGCATCTTGGCGATGTAGTCGTTGATCCCGCCGACGAAGAGATTCCCCAGCGTCACCGAGAGCATGTTCACCCCCATGACCAGCGACTTGAGAGCGGTCGGGGCCTGGGTGTAGGAGAATTCGAGCGCCGTGATCGAGACCAGGACCTCGGCCGACGTCAGGACCGCGTAAGCAAGGAGCTGCCAATAGATGTGTGGCGTCGCGCCGCCGTCGATGCGGGCCTGGATCCAGGCGGAGATCACGAACACCGGAACCATCACGAACAGCCCCAGGCCAATCTTCCGCAGCGGCGTGAGCCGCCAGACCTTATTGATCGCCGGGTAGACCACGAGCGAAAACAGGGGGATCAGGAGCAGGACGAAGATCGCATTGGCCGCCTGCGTCTGGGCCGCCTTGATCGTGAAGGTCCAGGGCTCGGCCCCCCCGGTCGGAATCGAAATCAGGGTCCGGTTCATCTTCTCCGCCTGATCGATCCAGCGGGATGACGACTGGTCGAACAGAGCCCAGAAGACCGCAACAAACAGGTACAGCGGGACGATCCGCGCCACTGCGAGCAGCCCCTCGCGGTCGAGCGATCTCACGAACCGCTCCCGCGACGCCGGGATGTGGGCATACCTGTTCCGCCCGAGCCAGAAGACGAGCGTCGCCGCCGCCATCAGGAATCCGGGAACACCGAAAGCGACCCCCGCTCCGTAGCGGTCGAGAAGCTCCGGACAGAGATAGAGCGACACGCCCGCCCCGACGTTGATGGCGAAGTAGAACCACATGTAGACCTTTTCGAGGAGGTGCTGGTTCTTCTCCCCGAACTGGTCGCCGACGTGGGCCGAGACGCAGGACTTGATCCCCCCCGCCCCCACGGCGATCAGTCCCAGGCCCATGTACAGCAGGTGCTTGGGCTCGATGCCGACCGGCATGTCCATCAGGAACAGGACGGCGTGCCCCAGGCAGTACACCAGGGACAGGCTGACGATCATGAGGTACTTGCCCGTCAGGGCGTCCGCGATCACCGCCCCCACAAACGGGAAGAAGTAGTTCGCCGCCTTGAAGTAATGGATGACGGCGCTCGCCTCGGCCTCGTTCATCCGGGCCGCCTGCCCCTGCGAATTCACGAGGTGCATCGTCATGAAAGTCATGAGGATGCCGGTCATCCCGTAATAACTGAACCGCTCGGCCGCCTCGTTCCCGACGATATAAGGGATGCCCGAAGGCATCTGCGTCGTGTCTTCCGGAGTCGTGCGATAGGCGTGGGCCATAAGAATTCCGCTGGAAGGCCGGGAAGGTCGAGGGGACGCGGGCGCAGGACGAGCGGGGGCGATCGTAGAAGACGGCCGCGGAACCTGTCCATCGGGGCGGCGACCTCCGCCCCCCGAAATCGACTGGTCCAGACCGCTTTCGACCGGGCCGAACCGGCCTCGGTGCACCTGAGAGCGGACGTTCCCACACGGGTCGTCAATGGCGACTCGCACAGCCGCGGGTTAAGAATCGGAAATGTCCGATCGGTGAATCCGCCGCCTCAGGAAATCCCCGGAGAGGACCGCCCGCGACTGATGCAAATTGCGCTGCGGACGCGAAAGCGGGGAGACGCGTGACCGGTCGAATCTGCTGGTCTTGAGCCCGATTCGCTGATGGGAAGCTGAATTTCGCCCCAGTCCGCCGCTGGTCCCTTCCCGGCGTCTTGACCGAATCGGTTTCTGCGCTCATAAGCCGCGCACCGATGGCCCCGGTCCGGTGGGACCTGTCACTCAGTTCGTCATTCGCACGAAGGCGAATTGAGCGATTTTCGGGGATCAGAAAGGAATCTGAGCATGTTTCGGTCTGCGTCGCTGGAAGCGCTCGTCCGCCGCCTCACCCGTCGCCATTCCCATTCCGGCAGTTTCTGCCGGTCGTCCCGCTTCCCCCGTATCACGGCCGCCCTGCTGGGGACCTGTGTGAGCGGCTGGATGGTCTCCGCCGGAGCGGCTCCCGCTCTCGCCAAAGAGGACCCGGAGTGGACCCAGTGGGAGGAAGAGTCTCCCAACGGCAAGCCCGCCTCCGGCTCCGCCACGTCGACGTCGACATCAACTCCGACCCGGGCCCCCCGCGTCGAGCCCGCCGTCGATTCCTCGCAGTATATGGGAGCGATCGGCCGCGGCGGACACCTGGCCGCCCCGACCTTCGGGCGGGAGGAGTCGATCAGCCCGATCGAGTTCATGCCGTTCCTCATGCTCGAAGAGCACATGTTCTTCGGCGATGCCCGCGGTTTCCTCTCGAACCGCGGCCAGGGGGGCGGAAACCTCGGCCTCGGTTACCGCTACCTCGATAACCCGGCTCACGCCTGGTACGGGGCGAGCTTCTGGTACGACATCGACAACAGCACCGGATACCACTTCCAGGACGTCGGCATCAGCCTGGAAGCGATGGTCGAGCGGTGGGAGTTCCGCGGGAACTTCTACGCGCCGGTCGGCCCGGAGACCAAAGACCTCGGGAGTTTCAACTCGAACGCCCGGTTCGCCGGGACGCAGCTCCTGTTCGACTCGACCCGCTACACCGGGACGGCAATGCGGGGCTTCGACATCGAAGCGGGCTACTCGCTGCCGGTCGACCTCCGCGGCGTCAACGACCAGCTCCGCGGTTTCCTGGGGTACTACTACTTCACCGGCAAGAACGTCGACGACATCAACGGCGTGAAGGCCCGCGTCGAGCTGGAGCTCTCCAGCACCGTCACCACGAACCTGCAGTTCACGCACGACAACACGTTCGGCACGAACCTCATGGTGGGGGCCCAGCTCAACCTGCCGTTCGGCAAGAGCAACCCCGCCTCGCAGTGGCGTGAAGACGCTCCCAATCCGTTCCGGTACGTCGAACGCAACTACAACGTGATCGTCGACCGGACCGTCGACTTCGAGTCCGGCGTCGTCGCCCGCGATGCCAACGGCAACGCCTTCGTCGTCGGCCAGATCGACAGCACCGTCGGAGCCGGCGGGACCGGGGCGGTCAACGATCCGTTCGGAAGCGTCGCGGAAGCCCAGGCCAACCTGACGGGAGTCAACCTGCTCTTCGTCCGCTCCGGCTCGGTGCTCAACGAGCAGATCACGCTCGCCAACGGTCAGCAGCTGATCGGCGAGGGAGCCGGGGCCAGCATTGCGGTCCAGGGTTACGGCACGCTCGCGCTGCCGACGCTCGGGCCCGGCGGCGGAGGGGCAGGAACGCCGATCATCCAGGGGGTCGCGGGGCCGGCGGTCACGCTCGGTTCCGGCAGCCGGATTGCCGGGTTCACCATCAACAACATCACCGGGGATGCGATCGTCGGCAGCGGCATCAACGGCGCCTCGGTCCAGAACGTCTCGTTCAACAACATCAGCGGGAACGGGATCGCCCTCACGAACGCGACCGGGAACATCGACCTCTCGGGGCTCAGCTTTGACACGATCGGCGGCAACGGCCTGCTGATCAGCGGCGGCTCGGCCAACATCACCGCCTCCGCGACGTTCCAGGACGTCACCGGCGACGGCATCGTGGTCCAGAACACGACCGGCGGCTCGGTGACCCTGACGGACGTCAACGTGACGAACGCCGGCGGCCGCGGCCTGTTCCTGAGCAACCTCCTGGGGAACTTCTTCTCGAACAACCTCGGCATCGACGGGACCGGCGGGAACGGGATCGAGATCGTCGGCGGGACCGGGACGATGGAATTCAACGGAGACACGACCGTCGCCGACCCGACGGGAAGTGGCTTCGTCCTGAACGCCTCCGACGCCAACGTCAGCGTCAACAACCTGACGGTCACCAGTTCCTCCGCCTCCGACGCGGTCGAGATCGACCAGGCGACCGGCGAAGTCTTCTTCAACCGCCTGACGGTCAACACGAGCAACGCCGCGAGCCGAGGCCTCGTGATCACGGACTCGGACGACGTCGAGATCGACAACGGCAGCATCACCGCCAACGGCTCCGCGGCGGTGGACATCGACAACTCGACGATCGACATCCGCCTCCAGTCGGTCTTCGCCAACGGCGGGGCGGTCGGGATCCGGGTCCTCGATTCGGACGGCGTGTTCTTCGTCATCGGAAATGCGTCCGCCGGGAGCGGCGGCACGATCCAGAACGTGACGAACGCCGTCATCGCCCAGAACTCGGGGACGATTGCCCTGCAGCGGATGACCTTCACGAACAACACGAACGGGATCGTCACCTCGGGGAACGAGCTCGTCTCGCTGAGCGGGCTGACGGTGTCCGGGACGACGAACTACGCCTACGACTCTCTCAACGACGAACTGGTATCGATCGCGAACTCAACGTTCACCAACAACGGAACCGACGGCACGATCCGGATCCGGGCGGATGTCGATGGGACGTATCAGTACCAGTTGCTCTCGAACACGATCACGGACACCAGCGGAACGGCGGTCTCGATCTCGAACTCGGGGGCGGCGGTCGGGGCGGACGTCACGCTCATCGCGCAGATGAACACGATCAGCATCAACCAGAACGACGAGTCGGCCTTCGAAGTCCTGTGGAACGGCCCGCTTGGCATCAACTATGCCGGCAACACGGTGACGATGCTCGGAAACAACCAGATCGGCTTGAACCTGCACGCCCTGTCGACGACCGATCAGCTCTCGGGGACGATCAGCAACAACGCCCTGACGATGAGCGGAAACAACGGGATCGGCTACCGCATCGAGGCGGAGGACACCAGCAGCATGCTGATCTCGCAGAACGGCGTGACGATGAACGGCGGTTTCGGGACCGGGTTCTGGTTCGACTTCGCCGACGCGACCGACTCCTTCATTCACACGAACGGTGTGATCGACAATGGCGGCAGCGGGACCGGGATCCGGTTCAATGCGGTGGCGGCGAACTCCCGGCTGCAGATCGACAACAACTACCTGAACTTTGCGTCGAGCAGTCCGGCGGTCGATCAGGGGATTGTGTTCAGCAATGTCTCGTCGACGATCCAGCTCTTCAGTACGACGAGCAACACGATCACCGGGGCGACGAACGCGATCATCCTGCCGGGAGTCGGCCAGGCGACCGGATCGATCATCATCAACGGTGCCGCGGTGGCAGCTCCATGAGCTGAGACACGGTGATTTCCCCACCGGGTCCAGGGGCACCCTGGTGGGGAGTGCAGAGGGGCAACGCCCCTTTGCCCGCCGGAGGCCTGGCCGTCGAGAGATGTCGGAAGGAGTACCTGTCCAAGCACGGACAGCGTGCCGTATGCCCCTCTCACCAACACGCGGGGATTGCAATGCGAGCTGTGTGATGTGAGGGAGTCCTCAACGCTGGTCCTACAAAGCGGACGTCCGTCGCTTACCAAGGTTCCTCATAGAAGCGCCTCCGGCGGCAAGGGGGCGTGGCCCCCTTGACCCCAGGCTGCCGTCGCACGTTGGGTTTGAGCGAGCGACGTCGTGCCGGCTAGGACATGGTTCGGGCGAGCTGCTACTCCGCCCGCCGCAGCACAAGAACCGGACACGGCGCGTGCCGCAGAATCATCTCGGCAACGGACCCCAGCAGGAACCGCTTGATCCCGGAATACCCGTGTGACGCGATCACGACCAGATCCGCCTTCTCCGCCTTGGCGAACTCAATGATCTCATGAGCCGGGTGCCCCAGCCGCACATCGAAGCGGACATCGGTCAGCCGCTTCTCCCGCAGCACCGTCCGGCCATGGTTGCGGACCCCTTCTTCACGGGTGTCCGGAAACGGCGCTCCCCAGGCGACCCCGGGAGCCAGCGTGTCGAGCGGCGGAAGGACGTGCAGGGCGCGGAGCCGACTGTGATCCCCCTCCGCCAGGTCGAGAGCCGCATCGAGGATCTTGTCCGTTGCCGGAGAAAAGTCGATCGGGACGACAATCACGTCGCGTTTCAGGGCCATGCTCACTCTCCCGGAGGCTGGGGTCTCGCACTGCCAGGCCGGCTTCCGCCTGACGGCTTCGACGCGGCAGGTTTCACGCCGTCGACGGCAGACGCTTGAATCCCTCCGCCGGCAGCCGGGAACTCGTCGCTCCCGATCGCTATAGTATCAGGGCCATGAGCTGTGGTCGCCCGACCCGGCTGGGAAGGGAGTAAGCAATGCCGGATCGCTGGAAGTTCGCCCCGCACGACCGGGCGGTGGTGGGGCGCATTGTGCAGGAGCTGCGCTGCTCTCCGCTCCTGGCCCACGTGCTGGCCTCGCGCGGCGTGCTGAACGGACAGGACGCCAAGGTCTTCCTCGACGCGAAGATGAACGACCTTCATCCGCCGGCCCAGCTCCCCGGGATCGACGCCGCGGCCGACCGGGTCGTCGCCGCGCTCCAGGCCAACCGCCGGATCACGATCTACGGCGACTACGACGTCGACGGTGTCACCGCCACCAGCATCCTCTGGCACTGCCTCAAGCTCGCCGGCGGACGCGTCGACTACTACATCCCCTGCCGGCTCGAAGAAGGCTACGGCCTCAATTGCGAGGCGATCCGCAAGCTCCACGAAGAGGACCCCGAGCGGCTGGTGGTCACGGTCGACTGCGGGATCTGCAGCGTCGAAGAGGCGGCCCTCGCCCGTCAGCTCGGACTCGAGCTGATTATCACCGACCACCACACGATGCTGGAGCAGCTTCCGGACGCGGCGGTCCTCGTCCATCCGCGGCTCCCCGGCAGCACGTATCCTTTCATGGACCTGTGCGGCGCGGGAGTCGCCTTCAAGCTCGCCTGGGCAGTCTGCCAGCGGCTGGGGGACGGCGAGCGGGCGACGCCGGCGATGCGGGAGTTCCTCAAGTCCGCCGTCGCCCTGGCGGCGATCGGGACCGTGGCGGACGTCGTTCCGCTCGTCGGCGAGAACCGGATCCTCGTGAAGTTCGGGCTGGAGGTCCTCGGGCGGTACAACGACAAGAAGACAAAGAAAGTCGAGCAGCCGATCCCCGGCCTGGAGATGCTGATCAAGATCGCCGGCCTGGGGGAGAACACGCTGTTCACCGCCGAGGACATCGGCTTCAGCATCGGTCCCCGAATCAACGCCGCCGGACGGCTCGGCCAGGCGCGGCTCGCCGTCGAGCTCCTGACGACCTACAACCGCCAGCGGGCCGCCCAGCTCGCGGACTACCTCGACCAGCTCAACAAGGAGCGACAGACGGTCGAGCGGAAGATGTTCAAGCAGGCGCGGGAACTCGTCGACGAGCACCCGGAGTGGGCCGACCATCCCGCCCTCGTCCTAGCCCATCCGGAATGGCATCCCGGTGTGATCGGGGTCCTGGCGAGCCGGATGGTCGAACAATACCGCAAGCCGGCGATCATGATCGCCATGAACGACGCGGAGAAGCTCGGCCAGGGGAGCGGACGGTCCTACGGCGGCTTCGACCTGCACGCCGGCCTGACCGCCTGCGGCGAACACCTCGTCGGATACGGCGGGCACAAGTACGCCGCCGGTCTGCGGGTCCAGGCGGACCGCCTCGACGCGTTCCGGCTGGCGTTCATCGAACACATGACCGCCAATAAATCGAACGTGGTCTCCGAGAAAGAGATTTACGTCGACGCCGAGGTCGCGCTGGCGGACCTGACCAACAAGGCGATGACGGAGCTGGAGACGCTCGGGCCGTTCGGATCGCAGCATTCGAAGCCGGTCTTCGCGGCGACGCGGTGCGAGCTCGTCGAGCCGCCGAAGAAGATCGGCGGCGGAGAGCGGCACCTCTCGTTCAAGGTCCGCCAGTTCAACAAGATCATCCGCGGCATCGCCTTCGGGCGGGCCGAGTGGGCGGACGAGATGGCGGCCTGTCCGGGACCGATCTCGATCTGCTTCGCCCCGGGTTTCAACCGGTACAAGGGGTACGAATCGGTCGAGCTCCAGCTCATCGACTGGCAGCCGGATCCCTCGACCGTGAATCCGTTCGCCAAGTCTGCTCCCGCCCCGGCCGCGGAAGAGGGTGTCTCGACGGCCGTCTGAGCGGCTTTGGCTGTCACGGATGGCCCGTTCCCCCTGAATCATGGGGGGGGAAGGAAGGGCAGCCACAGATGAACACAGATAAACACGGATCAGAGGGCGGGACCTTCGTGTTTCCGTGCCTCACCGTGGCGAGGGCGGCTTCACCCGAATCCGATGCTCCGAAGGAGTTCCTCCGCGAAGAACGGAGCCTGGAGCGTTCCCTTTGAGCCGAGGCCGTTGAAGACCGCCAAGTTCGGAACTCCCGGAACGGGGCCGATCAGCGGCGGGAGGTCATGGAGGATGGGCCGGACCGCGGAGTCGTGCCCCACGACTTCGAACGGGACGCGCAGAACCCGCTCCAGCCGACCGACGAGATCCGCCCGGCCCGCCTCGGTCGGTCCGCTGTCGATGGACTTCCAGTCATAAGTCGCGCCGACGCGATACCGGGTCCCCTGCTGCCGCGCGATCCAGACGCCCGCGTGGACGACGCGGTCTTCGCCCAAGTCCGGAATGTCGACCGTCAGGATCTCCCCCCGGGCCGGATTCCAGCGGAGCCAGTCGAGCCAGGGGCAACCTCGCGCGGCGAATCCCAGACAGAGAACGACGCGGTTGACCACGAGATCGAGCGACGGGATCCGGATGCCGTCGGCTGCCAGCTCGACATCGCCGGGGAGACGGAGATCGGCGCACCGATAGCTGTCGGTTCGCTGCAGCATCTCCCGTGTGACATTGAGGTAGTCAGCCACCCGGAGCCGCCCACCCGGCAGGATCTCAATCGCCCCTTCGGCGGCGGACGGCTGAAAACGGCCATCCGCCTCTAAGTTCGGCGCCGCGCAAACCAAGCCGGCCAGTTCGCCCTTCCGCTTCTTCTCGAAAATCTCCCGTTCGGCATCGGTGTTGAGGAACCGGACCATCGGTCCGACGTCGAGGAGCGACGTGCCGGTCTCGGCTTCGATGCCGCGATAGAACTCGACGGCGAACGGCCACAGCTCATCCCATCGCCAGGACTTCACCAGCCGCTGCCCGGTGACGCAGGTCATCAGCCCTGCGGCGATCCGCGAGGACGTCACCTGTTCTTCCCGATCGACGACGAACACCGACGCCCCGCGCCGCCGCAGCGTCCAGGCGAGCGCCGCCCCGGCCAGGCCAAGACCGACAATCAGGACATCGCGCCGACCCACACCGCCAGCGCAATCTGATCTGTGTTCATCTGTGTTCATCTGTGTTCATCTGTGTTCATCTGTGTTCATCTGTGGCGAAACACAAGTCTTTCTGCTGCGGCCCGGTACGCTTCCTCGGAAGCCCCTCGCCTCGTTCAGAACATCGCCCCCTTCCCCAGCATCCGGCGGACGATGACCCACTGGCCGCTGTGCATCAGCCAGTGGCTCCCCTGCATGGCGAACATCGCCCCCCGCGTCGGGGCGTAAGGGACGCCCGTCGGGATATCGAGGTCCGCATCGCTCGCGGCTTCAAGAAGACGGAGCGTGGCGGCCCGCTGCTGCCGGAACGCATCGAGCAGAACCGCCTTGGGCAGCAGAAGGGCCGGGTCGTCCACCTGGACCGCCTCGCGGGAATACAGCTCAGGAAGCCGGTCCGGAAGCTGGGGCATCTGGCCGGGAGCGAACCGGCCGATGTGGTTGTGCTCGGAGCCGACGAGGTGGCCCACCTGCCAGTTGATGTGGTTCGCCCCCGGGTGGGGCCGGAGCAGCAGGTCGCCGTCCGACAAGTCCTCGAGATAGCCGAGGCAGACGAACTGCGAGAGTTCCAGTTGCGTGCGAATCGCCTGGCGTGCGTCCACGGAACAGGTTCCTGAGGATCGAAGGAGGGGCTGGATGGGACTGGGTGCCGGCATGATAAGGCACGCCCCTTCCCGCGGGGACCTACGGCCGCCTGTCTTGCGGCGGGAGCGGTTCGAAACTACACGAGACGCGCGCCCGCTCAGACAGCCCCGCGGAGATTTCCATGGCGATCCGAAGAACGTTTCCGGTCCTGGCGCTTCTCATCGCCGCCCTGGCTCCTCTCGGTGTGCCCGCGGCCGATCCGCCTGCCGCTCCCCGGCCGGTCGTCGTCGGATACCTCCCTGAGTACAAGGTCGACGGATGGAAACCGGACCGACTCGGAGCGGTGACCGATCTCGTCTATTTCGGCCTGGCGCTGAACGGGCCTTCCGCCCTCCCGCTCCCGCCGCTTCCCGAGGGCGTTGCCGAGCGGCTCAAGGAGCTTCGAAAGCTCGGTCCGCAGCGGATTCTCGTCTGTGTCGGGGGTTGGGATCGCTCCACCGCCTTCCCGCGGATCACGGCGGACAAGACCGAACGGGCGGCGTTCATCCAGGCCCTGGCGGCCTACTGCCGGACGAACGGCTTCGACGGAGTCGACTACGACTGGGAACATCCCGAAGGCCCCGATCAATTGGCCTCCCTGACGACGCTCCTCCGCGAGACTCGCGAGGCTTTCGCGGACGACAAACGCCTCGTGACGATGGCGGTCCCAGCCTGGCTCGATCTGCCGGAAGAGGCTTACCGCGCCGTCGATCGTGTCCACCTGATGTCGTACGACCAGCCATTTCCGCAGTCGACGGTCGAGCAGCTCGAAAAGGACATCGAGCGGCTCACAGCGCGCGGCTGCCCACCGGAGAAGATCGTCGCCGGCGTCCCGTTCTACGGGCGCAACGCCAAGGGAGATGCGCGGACGTACGGCGAACTCATGTCGAACTCGCGTCGGATGGCGACCGGTGACGTCATCGACGGCTACGCCTTCAACAGCCCGGCGACGATCCGCAGGAAGCTGCAGCTCATTCAGGACAAAAAACTGGGCGGAGTCATGTTCTGGGAGATCACGCAGGACTCCGCCTCGCCCGAGACGTCGCTTCTGGAGGTCATCCGGAACGAACTTTCGCGAGACAGGGCGCCATCGAGAACTCGCTGACGGGGAATGGCCAGGACCAACGCGGAAGCCAGGAGAGGCTCTTCGACCTGCGTGCATCTGTGTTCATCCGTGGCGATTGAGCCAACGATTGAACGGTGCGGGAAGCCGAGTCTGGCGCTTCCCCAGGGCAGGCTCGCGGATCAGCCGCGCCAAGGTTGTTGAGTTTCATAAGCCTTCGGGTTTTTGAAACACAGAGACACAGAGGACACGGAGAGGGACGGCGGGAAAGCAGACGTTCGCGCCGTTCTTCGGGAGAGAGTGGGAGCCACAGATGAACACGGATGGACACAGATCAGGGCCAGAAGGCGATTCCCCCCCCCCCCCGTCCTCTCCTCCGGGCTCTCTCCTCTCCGTGTCCTCTGTGCCTCTGCGTTTCCAACCTCTTCTCCTGGGGAACCCGCAGAGCGGAGAGAGGGCGTCGGCGCAAGGCTCATTCTGTGGCTCAGTAACTCTCGCTTTGGTTTTGTCCCAGTCCCGCGCAGAATGCGGCGGACATCACCGCCTCAGGGAGCAAGAACTCATGCGCTACGGTTGGTTGCTCGCGATCGTCTGGGTGGTCCTCGCCGGACCACGGCCCGCTTCGGCCGGAGAACCGAAGTTCGACCCGGAACTCCCCGCCCGGCTCACGGCCAGGTTCCAGGACTTCATCGACCGGGGTCAGATCGCCGGAGCGGTCGGTCTCGTCGCAACGCGGGACGGGACGCCGCACGTCGTCGCGGTCGGAATGGCGGACCGGGAGAGCGCCCGGCCGATGGCGGCGGACACGATCTTCCGCGTCGCCTCGATGACGAAGCCGGTCACCGCCGTCGCCCTGATTCAGCTCGTCGAACAGGGAAAGGTCTCCGTCGATGATCCGGTCAGCAAGTACATCCCCGCCTTCAAGGGACAGAAGACCGCGGCGGGCGACGCGGTCCCCGATGTCACGATCCGGCAGGTTCTCACGCACACCGCCGGACTGGCCCAGCCGGAGCGCGGCGAGTTCCAGGACCGGTCGCTGGAGCAGATCTGCGACGGGATCGGTTCCAAACCGCTCGTCTTCCGCCCCGATTCGCAGTGGCAGTACAGCAGCGGGCTGACGGTCGCCGGGCGGATCGTCGAGATCGTCTCGGGCGAGAGCTTCGCGGACTACATCGAAGCTCACATCTGCAAGCCGCTGGGGATGGTCGACACCACCTTCCGGCTCGATGCCCCCCGCGCCGCGCGGCTCGCCGCGACTTACAAACCCGGGAAGGAAAAGGGCTCGCTCGTGAAGGTTGAGATCCCCGATCCGACGTCGTCGAAGTCGACGCCGAACCCATCGGGCGGCCTCTACTCCACCGCGGCCGACATGGCCCGCTTTTATGAGGCGATCCTGAACGACGGCGAGCGCGAGGGAGTCCGGATCCTCAAGGCCGAGACCGTCCGGGCGATGCTGGCCGACCAGACGCCGACGCTCGTGACCGGCTTCACGCCGGGGAACGGCTGGGCTCTCGGGTGGTGCCACCTCAAACAGCCGCAGGGGGTGACGCGGCACCTGATGCCGGGGACCTACGGCCACGGGGGCGCGCACGGCACGCAGGGCTGGACCGATCCGCGGCGGGGGCTGATCCTCGTCCTGATGATCCAGCGGTCGGAGTTCGGCAACAGCGACGGATCGGACGTCCGCGACGCGTTCAACGAAACCGTCCTGACGTCGTACCGGGGAGCGGAATCGGAACACGCCCGCTTCCAACCCTTCGCCAACTACAGCGGCGCGGTCGAGCTGACGCTCGGCGGTGCGAAGGCGATCCTGTGTCCCGAGGCCGGCGGGCGGGTCCTGTCGTTCTCGGTCGACGGCGTCGAATCGATGTACCTCGAAGACCGCGAGAAGGAGTGGAAGCCCGGCCAGCCCTCCCCGGCGTCGGCGGGGCGGTTCGACTTCGGTCCGGAGCTGACGGTCCCCCAGCATCCGATTCTGTGGTCCGGACCGTGGACTGCGGAGATCACCGGTCCGCACTCGGCCCGGCTGACCAGCCGCCCGGACGCGGCATCGGGGATCCAGCTCTTCCGCGATTTTTCGCTCGTGCAGAGCGACGCGAAGGCGCCGGTGCGGCTCCTGTGCCGGCAGACGATGGTGAACATCTCCAGTGAAACCCGCGAGGTCTGCCACTGGGGCCGGTCGTTCTCACCGGGGGGCGGTGTCTGCCTGATTCCCCTCGCCGGACAGAGCCGCTTCCCGAGCCGTTACGCCATGTATGAAGAGAGCGCGATCATCAACGTCCGGAACACGGACGAAAAGATCCGCGAACGGGACGGCTTCCTGGAAATCGTTTCTCCCCCCCGCAAGCCGAAGCTCGGCTTCGACTCGCAGGCGGGCTGGCTGGCGTACGTCATGTCGAAGGGGAACCTGTTCGTGAAGCGCTTCGCGGTCTCGCCGGACCGGGTCTACAACGAAGCGGCCGGCCTGACCCTCTCGGTCTGGTATCCCGAAGGACCGCGGATCGAGCTCGAACCGATCGGCCCGCGGGAGCGGCTGGCGGCGGGCGAAGCGGCCTCGTTCACCGAGGAGTGGAGCGTCCACCCGTTCCCTGCTCCGGAGGCCGGAAAGCCGATCGATCTGCCCGCCGTCCGCAAGGCGGCCGCCTCGTTAGGCGAGGCAGTTCCGGTTGGAGCAAATTGATTTCGGAATTTTTGTAAAATCTGGACGGCCAAAGACTCCGGTTTTGACATTCGTGACGGCCCCCTCCTAGCGTGAACGGCTCAGATGAGTCGATCCAAGGGAGTCGTGCGATGAAGTCAGCCATCAACGGAACGTGGAGAGCGCTGGGGGCCGTCGGCCTCCTCCTCGCGGGAACGGGAGCCGCGGAGGGGATCGACCAGACGGTGCGGGACAAGTCCGGCCAGGAATGGACGGTCTCGATCAACGCCGGATCCTCGCGGATGGCCCAGGGACGCGGCGGCGCGAGCCGTTCCGTTCCGGAGCCGCGGACCGCCGAAGAGGCGCAACTGTTCCTTCCGGAACCGGCAGCCCCGTCGTCCACCGCCGCGGATCTCCCCAGCGATCCGCCGCCGCCGAGCGCCCCGGTCCTTCCGACTCCCCCGATGCCGGGAACGGCGGTCCGCGATACCGGCCACGGCATCCTGATCGTCCCGGCGAAGGTCGCCGCCGACGCCGCGCGGACGAACGGAAAGACCTACCGGGAGGTCTACGATTCGATCCCGTTCAGCTACACGGAATACCTGGCGAATCCTGGCTATCGCCATGAAGCGGCCATGGAGATCCTCTTCGGGCAGATGCGTCCGACGACGGTCCACAAGGAATACACGCCACAGGTCGTTCCCGACCCGACGCCGTCGCTGTACCAGCCGTTCCTGTTCGCCCACCCCGAGCAGTGGATCTACCGCTACACCGACTACCGGTACAACTGGTTCCTGTCCCCCGAGTACTACGCTCCGTACGGAAAGTTCCGGTGGTAGGGGTTAAAGGGCCCGGTCCCGGGTCCCATCGGCATCCTTGGCCGGGTGCCGCGATAGAATGCAGCGGTGCCGAGACCGGCACCGATGGACGAACATGCGGACGCCCCCGACGGGCGCCGCTCCCGAGTCGTCCCGAGTGCCGGTCATGTCGAAGCTGAGCCACATCGCTCTCTCTCTGGCTGTTGTCGGTTCCGTCCAGGTCGCGGACGCGAACTACCGGATGGTCTACAAGGTCCGCCAGCGCGGCCGCGGCTGCTGCGGTCCCGTCGCTCCGCCGATGATCCCCTGGCAGGCCGGCGTCCCGATGTCGATCGGCCCCAGTTGCTGCGGCAACGTCATCGCGCCGGCGATGCCCGTCGCCCCCGCCCAGCCGATGCTCATGGCCCCGGTCCCCTCCGCCTGCGGCCCCTCGGTGCAGCCGGTCGTCTCGTTCCAGGACGTGCCGCGAACGCAGATCCAGCGGCAGGCGGTGTCGGTCAACGTCCCGGTGACGACCTACAACCAGGTCACCGTCGACCAGGGGAGCTACCAGCAGGTCTGGGTGCCGCGGCCGGTCACGAAGGTCGTTCCCCAGACGGTCATGCAGTCGCAGATCCAGTATCGCGACGTCGCGGTCCAGACGGTCGAGCGGATTCCGCAGTACCACACGGTCGTCGTCCCGCAGCCGCAGATGACCTACGTGCAGAGCGGGATCTACGTTCCGCAGACCGCCGCCCAGCCGGAGACGATGCCGTCGATCTCCGTCCCCAATCCGCCGACCGCCCCCCGGACCAGCCTCCTCGGTGAGCCGCTCGACAACGGCGGAGCGGGAGGCGGGCTGAAGTGGGAGCCGGTGAAGCCCCGTGACAGCGTCGACAAGAAGACGAGCTCGGTGGAACGGGGCCGCTCGCGAGCTGCGGGGCGGTTCTCCCCGGTGGGTGTTCCCCACACCTTCGACGACATCCAGACCGCGCGGGCGGACTGAGACGGAAGCGGCCTTTTTTCCCGGGGACGAGCCCCCTTTCCTTTTTGCGACACGGCGGCGATCATGACCGCCTGAACGTGAGATGAAGACGGGCCTCCAATTGCTTTCGGCGATTGCCCGCTTTGAACCGTGTGGACGATGACGCTCCCGGAGTCGTCCGTTATCCTCGCCCATTGACGCACCGACTCCGTGCTCCGTCTGCTTCGTGGCAGGTTGTGAGGTCGGGGGCAGCCACAGGACGATTCATGTTTGGGACGAAGAACTACAAGGCCGACGTCGAGACCAACACGAAGGACGTCGACTTCGACAAGAACACGTATCAGGTCGAGTTCACGACCACGGCCGGAAAGATCGTCCTGGACCTCTGGCCCGATGTCGCCCCCCTGCACTGTCGGAACATCATCGGCCTGGTGCGGAGCGGCTTCTACAACGGGATCATCTTCCACCGCGTCATCGACGGGTTCGTGATCCAGGCGGGCTGCCCGAAGGGGACCGGGACCGGCGGCCCCGGCTACAACGTGAAGGCGGAGTTCAACAAGAGGCTCCATGAGGCGGGGGTCCTGTCGATGGCCCGCACGAGCGACCCGAACTCCGCCGGCTCGCAGTTCTTCCTCTGCCTGGGGCGCGTGCCGCACCTCGACAACCAGTACACCGGCTTCGGCAAGACGGCGGACGACGCCAGCCTCCAGGCGGTCCTCAAGATCGGCAAGTCGAAGACGAACGCCGACGACCGTCCGCTGCAGGACCAGAAGATCGAGAAGGCGGAGATCAAGGTGACGCCGAAGTAGGTCGGGCTCGACGAGAACGACCGGGCCGCCGAAAGTCGGCGAGAGAACGTCAGGGGAGGCCGGCATGCGTCGGTCTCCCTTTTTCTTTGCCTGCCGCGTCCGGCGATCCGCCTGACGGCGGGAATCCAGACTGTCAGACGCGAGAACTCACGCCGCGTTTTTGTGGTTTGCTCCCCCGCGGCTTATGATCGCCCCCCAAGCCGAGGAGCGTGCCAGGACGGACCGCGTTTTGGCTCCCGCGGGACGCCCGCTCCCGTGAACAACGAGATCACGCCGCGAAGCGGAGGCGCCAATGATGGCGCGACCGCCGCGGCAGGCGAGAGAGCGCTCGGCAGCTCGGAGCGGTCCGCCTGAACTTCCACACGAGGGTGGCCCTCCGGTCCGGACGACCGGGGACACTCGATTCGACGGCATTGGGAACACTGGACATGGGCGGTGCAGCACACGCATCCGGGGGCGGACACGGGCACGATCAGCACAACGGTCACGGGAATGGGGGGCATGGCCACGGCGGTCACGGCCACGGTCCCGCGATCGTTCGCCACCGCGATCCGGGGAACCGGGTCGTGATCGTCGGCGGGGGCGTGGTCGGCTCGGCCTGTGCCTACTACCTGCGGCAGGCGGGCAAAGAGGTGACGATCGTCGAGCGGGCCCAGTTCGGCCGCGGCGCGTCGCACGCCAACTGCGGGTACGTCAGCCCCAGCCACGTCCTGCCGCTCAACAAGCCGGGCGCGATCCAGAAGACGCTGAAGTCGATGTTCGACAGGACGTCGGCCTTCTACCTCAAGCCGCGGATCGATTTTTCGCTCTTCGGCTGGATGATGCGGTTCGCCTCCAAGTGCAACAAGAAGGACATGATCGAGGCGGGGCACGCCCTGAACCCGATCCTCCAGTCTTCCGCCGAGCTTTACAAAGAGCTCCTTGCCTCCGAACTCCAGGAGACCGAGCACGAGGCGAAGGGGATGCTGTTCGTCTTCAAGACGGAGAAGATGCTGGCCGAGTACGACGCCGTCGACGCCCTGCTGCGGGAGCACTTCGGCGTCGGCGCCCGGCGGATCGGCGGGGACGAGCTGCACCGCATGGAGCCGGCCCTTCAGCCGGGTCTCGCGGGGGCCTACTTCTACGACATCGACTCGCACCTGCGGCCGGACCGCCTGATGGGGGCCTGGCGGCGGACGCTCGAAAGCCACGGGGTCACGATCCTCGAGAACCGCCCGGTGAAGCAGATCCGCAAGGAGAACGGTTCCGCCCGGGCGATCGTCACCGACCAGGGGGAGATCGAAGGGGACACCTTCATCTTCGCGATGGGGGCCTGGACCCCCAAGCTGAGCACGGAGCTCGGCTGCGCGATCCCGGTTCAGCCGGGGAAGGGATACTCGATCACGATGGCCCGTCCGGAGCCCTGCCCGGCGTATCCGATGATCCTGGAGGAGTACCACGTTGCCGTGACGCCGTTCGCCTCCGGCTACCGCCTGGGCTCGACGATGGAGTTTGCCGGCTACAACGACAAACTGAACCGCGGCCGGCTCGACATGCTCCGCCGCGGGGCGAAGGAGTACCTCGTAGCCCCGACAGCCGAGCCGGTCCAGGAGGAGTGGTTCGGCTGGCGTCCGATGTGCGCCGACAGCGTGCCGATCATCGGCCGCACGCCGGGCCTCGACAACACGTATCTGGCGACAGGCCACAGTATGCTCGGCGTGACGCTCGCGCCGGCGACCGGGAAGCTCGTTTCGGAGCTGGTGCTGGGAGAGAAGCCGCACATTGATCCGGAGCCCTACCGGGTGACACGGTTCGGGTAGCACGGAAGTATCCAGTCGCAGCCAGGCGGCCGCGGGTGGGACCGCTCGAATCACGTCCTTGCCGGCACGACGCTGCTAGCTCAAACCCATCGTGCTACGGCACCTGGGGTCAAGGGGGCCTGTGTTGTTTTCTTGGCCCCCTTGCCGCCGGAGGCCTCTTCCTCGCTGCACCGTGGGACACAACGGATGTCCGCTTTGTGGTATCGGCGTTGAGGACTCCCACCCTCGCCCTGCAATCACCGCGGGTTGGTGAGGGGGCATACGACACGTTGTCCGCGTTTGGACACGCTCTCCTTCAGACATCTCTCGACGAGACAGCCTCCGGCGGGCAAAGGGGCGTTGCCCCTCTGCACTCCCCACCAGGGTGCCCCTGGACCCGGTTTCAACTGTCCGCCGGCACGCCACCGCCATTCAGCGAACGCACCCGTGGCGGTCCGCCTTCCTTCCTGTCACTTCCGCCCATCCCGGAGCCGCGGATCCGTCGCCGCCTGGATCCCTTCGCCAATCAGGTTGTAACAAAGGACCGTAAAGAAGACGGCCATCCCCGGGAAGACGATCAGCCACCACAAGTCGTAGTTGGACCGGCCGTCCTTCAGGAGGTCTCCCCAACTCGTCGTCGGCGGCGGCGGGCCGAAACCGAGAAACGTCAGGGCGTTCTCGATGAAGATCGCGCCCGCAATGCCGAACGTGATCGGCACAAGGACGGGAGCCATCGCGTTCGGCAGGATGTGGCGGAAGATGATCCGCAGATGCCCGGCGCCGACCACGCGGGCCGCCGCGACGAAATCCGATTCCCGCAGACGTAGAAACTCGGCCCGCGTCAGGCGCGAGATGCTCGTCCAGCCGGTCAGGCCGATGATGGCCATCATGTGCCAGATCGTAGGCTCCTTGAGCAGCGCCATCAGGGCGATGATCAGGACCAGTGTCGGAATGCAGATCACCACTTCGGTGAAGCGGCTGATAATCATGTCGGTCCAGCCGCCGGCGTACCCGCCGATGGCCCCCAGCGTAATCCCGATCGCCGCCGCAATCCCCATCGAAATGAATCCGACCACGAGCGCCGTGCGGGTCCCGTGAACGAGCTTCGCGAAGACGTCGACACCCGTCTGGTCCGTCCCGAGCCAGTTCTGGGCGCTGGGGTGGCCGTTGTTCTGGTTGGGGTTGGCGGGCCGGTCGGGCCACATGTCCCCCTGAACGGCATAGTACGGATCGTTGAACGAGAGGGGCCAGATCGCCCAGCTCTCGGGGTCCTTGTCCTTCAGTGCCTGATGGAACTTCCCGCGGAAGCGGTCCTTGGTGAAGATCGGGTTCTGCCAGCTCGTGTTGAAGTAGTACAGGCAGGGGAAGTAAAGCTGCCCCTTGTATTTGCAGACGACCGGCCGCGTGCCCGCGATCGCCGGCGACAGGATCGCGACGAGGCACAGGAGAATGACGCTGACGAGCGCCGCCATCGCGAGCTTGCGGCGACGAAAACGTTTCCAGGTCTCCGCCCAGAAGCCGGGGGACTTGTGAACGACGATCGAACCGGCGGTCGAGGCCGGGGGGGCAGTGACAGGAGAAGTGGCGGTGGGACTCATGGCTCAGCGATCCCCCAGACGGACACGGGGATCGACCATGGCATACAGGATGTCTGCCATGAGCTGACCGATGACGGTCATGACCGAGAACATCAGGAGCAGTCCCATCAGAAGCGGATAGTCGCGGGCCGTGATCGACTCGAAAAACATGCGTCCGATGCCGGGCCAGTTGAAGATCTGCTCGATGATGACCGCCCCGCTCACGAGAGAGGGAAGCATCAGGCCGATCGACGTGATGAGCGGAATCAGGGTGTTCCGAAAGGCGTGCCGGAACATGATCGTCCAGCCTGTGAGCCCCTTGGCCTTGGCGGTCCGGATGTAGTCCTGCCGGACCACTTCCTGGAGATTGGCGTTGATGAACCGGGAGTCGTAGGCCAGGGTCGCGTACGTGTAGCAGACCATCGGCAGCATGAGGTGCCAGAACTGGTCCTTGACCTTGCCGAACGTGGAGAGCGACTCGTAGTTGTCGCTCACGATGCCGAACAGCGGAAACCATCCCATCTTGAGGGCCACCCACATCTGCAGCAGCAGGGCGGCCACGAAGTTGGGAAACGAATAGAGCATGTAGAGTCCGGTGCTGATCCCCCGTTCCACGCGGGTTCCCGACCGGGCCGCGACAAACAGTCCGATCGGGATTGCGCCAAAGTAGGCGACGAGCAGCGACGTGATCGACAGGAAGAGCGTCGGCCCGATCCGCTCTCCGATCAGGCGGGCGACCGGCTTCTTGTGGGAGAACGAGCTTCCCAGGTCCCCCTGCGCCAGCTGCTTCAGCCAGTCGAAGTACGCTTCGTAGAACGGCTTGTCGAGGCCATAGACCTTCTTGAGCTGCTCGAGCTGCTCGAGGCTGATCGTCTTGGTCGGGTCAACCTCGGAGAGGCTCAGTGTCAGGGGGGTCCCCGGCATGAACCGCAGCAGGGCGTACAGCAGGAACGTGATGCAAAGCAGGGTGAAGACCCCGATCAGCAGACGTCGGACAAGGAACTCGAACATGAAGGCGGGTTCAAACGATAAGTCGGAGCAAAACCGGACGCCGGAAATGGAGGAGGGACGTCAGCAGGGTTACCGGAACGCGGCTGGCCACGGGACGAGTGCCATTTTCCCGCATCCCCAGTACAGCCGCCTCACTTCACCGCCCAGAACGCATCGACGCCGGGGCTGTAGCTGTAGGGACCGCGGGGACTGAACATGTACCCCCGGAGCCGCTTGTTGAAGCCGTAGAAGGAGCTGCGGTAGTAGAGCCAGGTGTAAGGCTGCTCTTCCCAGAGGATCTCGTCGATCTTGCGGTACACCGCCTTCCGCTTCTCGAGGTCGAACTCCTTCCGCCCTTCGTCGAACAGCTTGTCGACTTCGGGATTCGAGTACTGCGTGTAGTTCCGCTGCTCGCCGGTCTTCCAGAGGTTCTCGGTGGTGCTGGGATCGGTCCCGGTTCCCCATCCGGCAAACTGGGCCTCGAATTCGTGCTTCTGGGCCTTCTCCTGCAGGACGGTGAACTCGGTCGGACGGACGTTGCAGCGGACGCCGATGTTCTCCAGGTTCTTCTTGAGGATCGTGCAGGTCTTGATCCGCAGATCGTCGTTCGCGCACATGATCTCAAACTCGAACTTCACCTTCTTGCCGCCGATCACTTTCTCGCGGACGCCGTCGTTGTCGTTGTCGACCCAGCCCGCTTCATCGAGCAGGTCTTCCGCCTTGTCGAGGTCCTGTTTGTAGGGCGTCCGCGGCGTCGCGGGGGCCATCCACGACGTCGGGTGGAACTCGCCGACCGACTGTTCGTAGAGCCCGTAGGTCAGGTCCTCGAGCAGCTCGCGGTAGTCCATCGCATAGGACATCGCCTTACGGACCCGGGCGTCGGAGAAGAAGGGGGTCTTGGTGTTCCAGCCGAAGTAGTAGTACGTCCATTCCGTGCCGCGGACCTTGGTCCCCAGCCGGTAGAACTCGTCGTCCGTCGTCTGCGTCACCCACTGGTTGGGCTGCAACTCGATGTCTTCGATGTCGCCGTTCTTGAACGCCAGGAGAGCGGTGTTGCGGTCCTCCAGAACGCGGAGCCGGACCGTCTTGAAGCGGGGCTTCTCGCGGATCTGCTTGCCATTCTGCATGTAGTACTCTTCGCGGCGCTCCAGGAGGATCTCCTGCCCCTTGAGCCGCTTGACGATGCGGTAGGCGCCGCCGACAACCGGCTCGTCTTCCAGCTTCACATGGGCCGGAGAGCTGACGAGCGTCTTGTCTTCCGGAATCGTCTTCTCATAGACGTGCTTCGGGATGACGGGGAAGTTCATGTTCCAGACGTTCGTGACGAGCGACTCCCGGTGGGCGATGACGAACGTGTGGTCGTCATAGGCGTGGACCCACTTGATCTTCTCCATCCCGGTCCGGACCGCCGGAATCGGAATGTCGTCCGTCATGATGACTTCGTAGGTGAAGACGACGTCATGAGCCGTGATCGGCTTGCCGTCGCTCCAAGTCAGGTCGCTCCGCATCACGACCTTGTCGTACAGCTTGTCCTTGCTGGTCTGCCAGGAGACGACCGTGTCGGAGACCGCGCCGGGCTCAAGTTTCCAGTCGAAGGAGAAGAACCCGATCCCGGTCAGGTTCAGGAGATAGCCTTCGTAGACCGAACTCTGCATCAGCGGATTGGTCGACTTGATGTCCGCCGGAATATGCCGGTTGAACGGCGTTGTGTCGTCGAGGTCTCCTTCCGCGGCCGGGGGGCGTCCCAGGCCGTCCAAGATCTGGGCGTTGATCTCGGCGCTCGTGTTCCGCAGCTTGAGGGCGTCCGCCGCCGAGGTCTTCTGGGGCTTCGTCGCGAGGTAGTCCGCGAGATGCTTGCGGTAGTCGACGATCGGGCTGTCGCCCCACTCGACCCTCTTTTCCAGTTCTTCGAGAGGGGGAACCTTCTCGGTCTGTTTGAAGATCGTCACCTTTCCGCCCGACGGGTCAGCCGCGGGAGCCGCGGTCTCGGACATCGGGGCGGCGGGCGGCGGCGAATCCCCGGACTTGGGGGGAGCGGCGGAGGGCTCCTTGTCCGACAGAGCGGACGAAGAAGGGGGAGCTGCCGGAGGGGACGGCGAGTCGCAGCCGATGAGCGGGACGAGAAAACCGGAGAGAAGTCCGAGAGCAACGAGCCGCCGTCTCATCATTCGCATCGAGCCGAATCCTTAACACGAATACGCGAACTGTCTGTGCCCCAACGCAGCGAGCGAACCTCCTTGAGGCAGGGCGATTCTGGCAAAGCGGCCGGAGACGGGCAAGCCGCATCGATGGCTGCCGGGGATTTCGGGGGCATTCGCCGATTGGCGGAAATTGTGTCGAGGCGGACGGATCCTCAATGCGCAACCGATGTCATTCGGCCAGCTGGGTCCAGAGGGACCCTGGTCAGGGGTTGCAAGGGGGAGAATCCCCCTTGCCCGCCGGAGGCCTGACCGTCGAGAGATGTCTGAAGGAGTCCGTCTCCAAGCGCGGACAACGTGCCGAATGCCCCCTCACCAACCCGCTGGGATCCTAGAGCGAGCGGTGAGTCCTCATCGCCGGTACCACAAAGGGGACATCCGTTGCTTACCACGGTTCCTCATGGAAGTGCCTCCGGGGTCAAGGGGGGCTGTGTTGTTTCTTTGGCCCCTTTGACCCCGGCTACCGTCGCACGTCGGGATTGAGCCATGGGAACCGTGCCGGCAAGGACGCAGTTCGAGCCAATGCAGCGATGCGACAGCCGCCTCACCGGGGCTTCGCCGTTCCCGCCTTGGGCTTCGCCTTCTCCGCCTCAACGGGCTTCTCGGCGTCCGGCTCGGGCTTGGATTCCGCCGGCTTCGCCTTCGGTCGGAGCGGCATGCTCGGCTGCGGAGTCGCGCCGGGACGGGGTTCCGGCGGCATCGGCGTCTTCGGTTTGCCCGCAGGCGCCGGTTCCGGCCCGATCGGCTTCTTCCCCGGCGGAGAAGGCGCGCCGGCCGGTGTCGGCTCGCGTTCCGGACGCGGATCGGGAATGTTTGGCGGCCGCTTGCCGTCGAGCGACCAGTAGAGGCCCGGCTCGTGAGCCTCGTAAAAGATCCCCGCCATGTGGCGGACAATGTCCGGCGTCGACTTGGCGACGTCCCGCGACTCCTGCGGGTCGCTCTCCAGGTCATACAACTCGATCGGGTTGTCCGCGCCTTCGTAGCGGACTCCCTTCCATTTCCCCATCCGGGCGGCCTGCGCGACCTTCCCCTCGTAGAACTCCCAATACAGGTACTCGTGCTCCCGCTGGCGGGTCGGGTCCTGAACGAGCGTCGGGACCAGGCTCAGGCTATCCCAGTCGTTGAGCGGAGGGACACCCGCCAGCTCGCAGGCGGTCGCGGCAACGTCACCGTGGTAGCTGATGTGGTGCGAAACCGTTCCGGGAGCGATCTTGCCGGGCCAGCGGACGACGAACGGGACGCGCAGCCCGCCGTCATACATCGCCCGCTTGATCCCCCGCAGGCCGCCATTCGACTGGAAGAAGTCGGGATCGTGCCCCCCTTCGCGGTGCGGCCCGTTGTCCGAGGTGAAGATCACGATCGTCTGGTCGTCGATCCCCAGATCCTTGAGCTTCTGCATCACCTGCCCGAGGTCGCGGTCCATCCGGGCGACCATGGCGGCGAACGCCTTCTCGTTTTCGGGCCAGTCCTTGTCCTTGAACTCGCCCAAGTCCGGGATCTCCATCCCGGCGTTCTTCCCCTCGTTGTTGGCGTGCGGCAGGGTGGTCGGCAGGTAGAGGAAGAACCGCTCCTTCTGGTGCTGCTCCAGGAACTGCAGCGCCTGGGCCTGGATCAGGTCCGGCGCGTAGTCGACCTTTTCGCTCGCCACGCCGGTCCCGTAGAGGGTGTCCATGTCTCCGGGGACCACATTCCTGAGCTTCACGCGGCTTCGGTCTTCGACCAGGAACGACGGGTAGTAGTTGTGGGCATGGTGCTGGTCGAGGTAGCCGTAGAACTTGTCGAACCCCTGCTGGGTCGGAAGGCCCGAGGTGTTCTCCTGCCCCAGGCCCCACTTGCCGAACATTCCGCTGAGGTATCCGGCCTTTCCGAGAAGTTCCGCGATCGTCACGTCCCCCGCCCGCAGGCTGAGCTTGGAGTTCCCGCGGATGAGGGTCCGGCCGCCGTGGAACCCGGTCATCAGGACGCAGCGGGAGGGGGCGCAGACTGTCGCACCCGCGTAGTAGTTCGTGAACCGCATTCCTTCGGCGGCAAGTTTGTCGATGTTCGGGGTGGGGATCCGTTTCTGGCCGTAGCAGCCGACGTCGCCGTAGCCGAGGTCATCCGCCAGGAACAGGACGATGTTCGGTTTGGGGAGTGGATCGGCCGCGTGCGCGGCGGTGGTGGCCACCGAGACCAGGACGAGCAGCAGTGAAAGGCAAAGGACGGTTCGGCGCATATCCGCTCTCGAAATCATTGGCCAGAGACGGGATTGAGCGTAAGTCCGGGAGGGAGAGGGATGCAACTGGAACTTCAAGAGGAGGGAAACAGGCTCGCGCCGATGGCGTACTTGCCGGTGCGACTCCCATAGCTCAAACCCAACGTGCCACGGCAGCCAGGGGTCAAGGGGGCCACGCCCCCTTGCCGCCGGAGGCGCTTCCACGAGGAACCGTGGTAGGCAACGGACGTCCCCTTTGTGGGACCAGCGTTGAGGACTCCCCACTCGCTCCGCGCTCACCGCGCGTTGGTGAGGGGGCATACGGCACGGTGTCCGCGCTTGGATACGTGCTGTTTCCCATGGTGTCCGGCGAGACGGCCTCCGGCGGGCAAAGGGCCAAAAACATACACAGGCCCCTCTGCACTCCCCACCAGGGTGCCCCTGGACCGGTTCTTGTCCCTTGCAGGGTCGATCCGGTCCCGACTCCACACATATAACTCCTCCATGCGCTCTCCCATGCTCCGGCCCCTGCTCGCATTCCTCCTCCTTCTGGCTTCGGCCCAGGCCCAGCACGTCTCCGCCCAGTCGCGACCGGCTCCCATGGAGATCCGCGTCGTCGACGACAGCTCCGGACGCGGCCTCCCCCTCGTCGAACTGGAGACGGTCCACAACGTCCGGCACATCACGGACAACGCCGGCCGCATCGCCTACGACGAACCGGCCCACAACGGCGAAGAGATCTTCTTCGACATCCACTGCCACGGCTACGAAGCCCCCAAAGACGGCTTGGGGATTCGCGGAGTGCGAATCCGGATCGAAGCTGGCGGAAAGAGGGAGATCCGCCTCCCGCGGCAGAACATCGCCGAGCGGCTCTACCGCCTGACCGGCCGGGATCTCTATCGCGACTCCGTCCTCCTGGGGCACGAGACGCCGCTCAAAGCCCCCGGCGGCCCGGCCCAGGTCGCCGGCCAGGACTCGGTACTCGCCGTTCCGTATCGAGGAAAACTTCACTGGTTCTGGGGAGACACGAACCGTCTTGCGTATCCACTCGGACGGTTCCGGACGACGGGCGCGACAACGCCGCTCCCGGGCCCGGACCTCCAGCCGGAGGTCGGGATCAACTACGACTACTTCGTCGGCGCGGACGGATTCGCCCGCGACATGGTCGAAGTCGCGAATCCCGAAGGGGTCGTCTGGATCGACGGCGTGACGACCGTCCCGGACAACGGGGGACGGGAACGACTCGTCGCCCGCTTCTCCCGCCGCAAGGGCCTGGCCGACGCCCTCCAGCAGGGGATGGTCGTCTATAACGACGACCGGGACCTGTTCGAAGTCCGGACCGAGATCCCGCTGACCGAAGAATGGCGGTTCCTCCGCGATCATCCGATCACGGTCGAAGACGGCGGCGAGACCTACCTGGCCAGCGGCAATCCGTTCCCGGTGACGAGAGTCCGCAAGACACTCGAGGAGGCGCTCAAGCCGGCCGCGTTCCGGTCCTGGTCCTGCATGGACCCCGCCGCCGATCCCAAGTCGGTTCCGCCGCGCCGCAGGGCGGACGGCACGCTCGACTGGCAGTGGCAGGACGGTCCGCCGGTGACGGTCGCCATCGAGCAGCGGTGGCTCAAGGAAAAGTCGATCCGTGCCGAAGAGGCCTATTTCCTCCCCGAACACGCCGGCCAGCCCGGGACGCAGGTTTTCCCGCACACCGGCACCGTGCAGTGGAACGCTTACCGGAAGAAATGGATCCTGATCGTCGTCGAACTGGCGAAGGACAAGAAGAGCCCCTCGATGCTCGGAGAGGTCTACTACTCCGAGGCGGACGAGCCGCACGGCCCCTTCCGGAAGGCAGTGAAAATTCTCTCGCACGACAAGCAGACGTTCTACAACCCCTGCCATCACGTCTTCTTCGACCAGGACGGCGGGAAGACGATCTACTTCGAGGGGACCTACTGCAACACGTTCACGACCGCGCCGGCGACGCAGCGGTACAACTACAACCAGATGCTGTACCGGCTCGATCTGGCGGACGAGCGCTTGCGGCTCCCATAGTGGTGCAGTTCTCCGAACCGCACGAGACGAAACCGCCACCGTGCCAAGTGACAAGTCCCGCTGTCGCCCGAACGGCGGTATGCGACTCGGAGAGTCGCACCACTATGCCGCGCGGCGAATCGCCGCCATGGGCGACATTCGGGCCGCGTACCACGCCGGGTAAGCCCCGCCCAGAACCCCCAGGAGCACGCTGCATCCCAGCCCCAGCAGGATCAGTCCCGGACCGGCGTGAAGGTGCAGACGGTCGGGCCAGATCGAGTTCAGCACGCGGGTGGCGATGAATCCGCAGATCGCCCCCAGCACGCCGCCCCACGCCCCCAGCAGCGCACTCTCGAGCGTCACCAGCTTGACGATGTCGTTCCGCGTCCAGCCGTTCGCCCGCAGGACTCCAAACTCGATCGTCCGTTCCGTGACGCTCATCAGCATCGTGTTCACGATGCTCAGGCTGGCGATGACCAGCCCGATCGTCGTCATGATCCCCAGGAACAGGTTCAGGTCTCCGCTGAACTCATTGAACCGGTCCGCCCAGTCGTTCGCCGAACGGACTTCGACCGCGGACGCCCCCTCCGTCCCTCCCCCCGTCGCCGTCCTGGCCGAGGCCGGCGTAGCCCCTTTCGAGCCGGGTGCGCCGCCGCTTCGAGGTGAAACGGGCGTCCCAGCCTGCCCACCGGTCCGGATCCACAGGTCGATCGAGCGGAACAGGTCCTGGAAGGGATTCGTCTGAGCGGCCCCCAGCAGCGACGGAGTCCAGTGCGAGTGCCCGCGGCCGACGAACAGGGCCTCGATCGCCTTCGTCAGCACCTTGTCCGGTACGGTCCCGTCCTGCTCGACGTAGTAGGAGCAGACGTTCTCGGGCGGGATCCGGGCAATGCTCCGGCAGGTCCCGATATCGCACAGGATGTTGACGTCCAGCAGCAGGGAGCCGCATTCGTAGATCCCGATGATCAGCACATTCTCGCCGTTCACCGCCAGAGCGTCGCCGATTCCCTTCTGAAATTCGTCGGCAATCTGGCGGCTCACGACGCAGCGGTTGGTCCCGCGGTCCCCCGGCTCCAGGAACCGCCCCTTTTTGAGCCCCTCCCGGAAGACGTCTTTCTTCAGCTTCAGCCGGCTCTCGACGTCGAAACCGATCAGGAACCGCGGCGGACTGATGATGTTTTTGCCGTCGATGATGTTGGCCCGCCCCATCACTTCGGCGTTGACCACTCGAACGCCGGGGACTTTTTCGATCTCCTGCTTCCAACTGCTGGGCATGTTGGAAAAGAGGGGGAACGGCGCCCCGCGCTGCTGCACCAGGATCCCCGGGATCTGGTCAAACGTCGAAACGACCAGGCTCTGGATCCCGCCGGCGATCGAGAACAGCCCCACCATCCCGGCAATGGCGACCGTCAGCCCCAGGATCGACAGGGCGGATCGGACAGGGCGGCTGCGAAGATTCCCGATGGCAAAGCGGAACATACGTCGGCACAACAGGGGTCAGTCGGGGCGGGTACGGGACGAGGAGCAGACGCGAGCGACAAAACGGCGGGCAAAGGCCGGATGTCCGATCAAGTCTAGGGAGCCCGGACGGGGAATACAGGCCGAAATCGCCTCGGCCACCCGCCTCTCATCTCCTTCATACTGGCGAATCCCGATACGACCGCTCTTTGCGGGACGGAGATTTCAAAATACGATCCCCGCATGGAGAGTCGTCTGCACCTGGACATCGCACCGCAACCGGACAACAACACCTGCGGTCCGACGTGCCTGCACGCGATCTACAATTACTACGGTGACGAGGTCCCGCTCCCGCAACTCATCCGCGAAGTCCCGGCCCTGTCGGAAGGGGGGACGCTGGCGGTGCTCCTCGGCTGCCACGCCCTGGCCCGCGGCTACACGGTCAAGCTCTACACCTACAACCTGACGGTATTCGACCCGACGTGGTTCCAGCCCGGCGGCCCGCCGATCGCCGATCGACTTCGGAAGCAGATGGAGCTGAAGGACATTCCCAAGCTGCGACTCGCGTCGCAGGCGTACCTTGAGTTCCTCCGCCTGGGGGGGAGCCTCCGGATGGAGGACATGACGGGAAACCTGCTCCGCCGCTACCTCAAGCGGGCAATCCCGATCATTTCCGGCCTCAGCGCCACCTATCTGTACAACGAGCCCCGCGAATCGATGGACGGCGGACCGGACGACGTCGGCGGGACACCGCAAGGCCATTTTGTGGTCCTGTGCGGTTATGACGCCATTGAACGCTCTGTCCTGGTGGCCGATCCCCTTCAGCCGAACCCGCTGGCGGCGCCGAACGGCAAATATGATGTTGACCTCGACCGGCTGATGTGTGCAATCATGCTCGGCGTGGTCACCTACGACAGCAACCTGCTGGTGATCCAACCGAAAGGTCGGAAAGACTGGATTGCCGCACCGGACTCGGACGGGTCCGGAGCGAGACCCGCGGTCGATGCGCCTCGACCGGACTGAACCCCCAGGGACGGGAACGTGATTGTCGCGACGAACAACGGTACGGACGAAAAGCCACTGCAGCGCAAGGACGGAGCGATGTCGACGTTGATCGTCGCCAATTCCCCGAAGGACTGGCCCTTCGAGATCCCCGGCGTCGAAATCGTCGACGCCTGGGACTACCTCACCCAGTCGGAATACAGCGATCTGCGGGGGGCCAAGGTCCTCAACCTCTGCCGCTCCTACAGCTACCAGAGCACGGGCTACTACGTCTCCCTGCTGGCGGAGGCCCGCGGCCACAAGCCGATCCCCAGCATCCAGACGCTGCAGGACATCCGCTCCCAATCGATCGTCCGGGTCGTCTCGGACGACCTCGACGACCTCGTCCAGGAGTGCCTCGGCAGCCTGCACTCGGAGGAGTTCGAGCTCAGCGTCTACTTCGGCCGGAACATGGCCAAGAAGTACGACCGGCTCGCCCTGCAGCTGTTCAACCTCTTCCAGGCCCCGCTGATCCGGGTCAAGTTCGGCAAGAACAAAAAGTGGTCGATCCGCAGCGTCAAGGCGATCAGCGGCCAGGACGTCCCGGAGTCGCACCGCCCGTTCGTCGCCGAGGCGGCCGCGAAGCATTTCTCCGGCCGCGCGGTCTCGAAGCCTAAAAAGGCCCGCAGCCGCTACGACATGGCGATCCTGTGGGACGCCACCGCCCAGAACACCCCGTCGGACGAAGCGGCCCTCAAGAAGTTCATCAAGGCCGGCACGAGCATGGGGATCGAGGTCGAAGTCATCTCCAAGGATGACTACGGCCGGCTCCTCGAATTCGACGCCCTGTTCATCCGCGAAACGACCGGGATCAACGACCACACCTATCGCTTCTCCCGCACGGCGGCGAACGAAGGGCTCGTCGTCATGGACGACCCGCAGTCAATCGCCCGCTGCACCAACAAGGTGTTCCTCGCCGAGCTGATGGAGCGGCACGAGATCCCGACCCCCAAGACACTCGTCCTCCACGAGGACAACGTCGACGAGGTGGTCGCCAAGCTCGGCTTCCCGATGGTCCTCAAGAAGCCGGACAGCGCCTTCTCGCAGGGCGTGGTCAAAATGAAGACCGAGGACGAACTCCGCGAGCGCCTGAAGGAGTTCTTCGAGGAGTCCGAGCTGCTCGTCGCCCAAGAGTTCCTGCCGACGGAATTCGACTGGCGGATCGGGATCCTCGACCGCCGGCCGCTCTTCGCCTGCAAGTACTTCATGGCCCCCGGCCACTGGCAGATCATCCAGCAGGAAAAGACGGGCGACGGCCGTTACGGCAAGTACGAAACCCTCCCGGTCGAGCTCGCCCCCCGCAAGGCGGTCAGCGTGGCCCTCAAGGCGGCGAACCTGATCGGCGACGGCCTCTACGGGGTCGACGTCAAGCAGTCGGGTGGAAACTTCTACGTCATCGAAGTGAACGACAACCCGAACATCGAGCAGGGTGTCGAGGACTCGATCCTCCGCGACGACCTGTACCACCGGATCATGGCGTGCTTCCTCGCCCGCCTCGAACGCCGCCGCGCCTGGGTGCCGGCGGAGTGAGATCCGGTCCGTTGTCACCTTCGTCCGGGAAGGCGAGGCTCCTGCCGAGCCGCAGGCCGGGGGACGCGTTGAACTTGGCCTCGGCTGGCATCAGAATCCCCCATCCCGATGGCGATCCCCGATGACAGTCTGACGTCCCAACCCGCTGAGGCCCCGCCTGCGGAGCAGGATGGCCGCATTCGCCTCGCTCTCGTCATTCCCACGCTCGACCAGTCCGGGGCGGAGAAGCAGCTCTCCCTGCTGGCGACGGGGCTCCCCCGGGACCGTTTCCAGGTCGATGTCGTCGCCCTGACCCGCTCGGGACCTCTCGAAGCGGTTCTTCGCGAGGCGGGAATCCCAGTCCACGTCATCGGAAAGCGCTGGCGGTTCGACCCATTTCCGGTCCTCCGGCTGCGGCAGTGGATCCGCGAGCGCCGCCCCGGCATCGTCCACTCCTGGCTCTTCGCGGCGAACTCCGCGGTCCGGATGGCGGTCCCCTCCCGCTCGCCGGTCAAAGTCGTCGTGAGCGAGCGCTGCGTCGACAGCTGGAAATCGAGCTGGCAGCTGTGGCTCGACCGCCGGCTCGCCCGGCGGACGGACCACCTCGTCGGAAACTCGCAGAGCGTCGTCGACTTCTACCGCGCGCAGGGAATCGCGTCGGTCCCGATGAGCGTCATCCCGAACGGCGTGACGGTCCCCGCGGATCCAGGCCAGACCCGCGCCGAATTCTTCGCGACGGTCGGCATTCCCGCCGATGCCCGGGTCGCCCTGTACGTCGGACGGCTGGCGAAGCAGAAGCGGCTCACGGATCTGCTGTGGGCCGCGCAGCTCGTCCGCCAGAAGGATCCCCGATTCCGGTTCCTCCTCGTCGGCGACGGCCCCGAACGGGCGGCTCTGGAGGAGCATGCCCGCAACGTGGAAGTCTCCGAGTTCGTCCGATTCCTGGGCCATCGCCCGGACGCCGCGTCGCTCCTGCATCATGCCGACGTCTTCTGGCTGGCGAGCGATTTTGAAGGGATGTCGAACAGCCTGATGGAGGCGATGGCGTGCGGAAAGCCGTGCGTCGTGAGCGACATCCCCCCCAACCGCGAGCTCGTCCTCCACGGCGAGACGGGCTACTGCATCAATCCGGGCGACAGCGTCGGCTTCGCCCAGTTCACGAGCCGTATCCTCGAGGATCTTCCCCTCGCCGATCGCCTCGGTCAGGCCGGCCGGCAGCGGATGGCGGCGGAGTTCCGGATTGACCAGATGGTCGAGCGGCATGCGGCGCTCTACGAATCGCTCGTGCGGGACTCCGTCTTGTCCGGTCAATCCGCGGGGTGATCCGGAAACCGGATCAGCTTCCCAGCGAGATTCCGTGGCGGAAGGGATCGGCCGGTTGCCGGATCAGGGTCGACTCCCCGCAGATATAGGCGCGGCCGGTGATCGTCGGATGGATCCGGCCGGCGGTCCCTTCCCGGTAACGGGCGGTGAACCGGCTGCCAATGATGCTTTCCTGGACCCACGTCTCCCCCGGTCCCAGCTTCCCCGCCGCCGCCAGACAGGCGAGCTTGGCGCTCGTTCCCGTCCCGCACGGGGAGCGGTCATAGGCTCCTCCCGGACAGTAGACGAAGTTGCGGCTATGGGCGTCGGGAGCCTGAGCGGGGCCGAAGAACTCGATGTGGTCGATCTCCTGCCCCTCGGCCCCCGTGATCTGCTGCCGCCGGAGCGCGGCACGAACGCTGTCGGCGGCATCGTTCAGGCGGCGGAGGTTCGCCGGGGTCAGCGGGCAGGGGGACTGCTCCACCAGGAAGAACCAGTTCCCTCCCCAGGCGACATCCCCCACGACGGTCCCCAGCCCTTCGACGTCGACCGCCATCTGGCTGCGGTAGCGATAGCTCGGCACGTTGCCGATCGCCGCCTGGTTGGGATCGATCAGTTCGACGTCGACGACCCCGACGGGGGTTTCGAGCCGGTGCATCCCCGGACCGATCCGGCCGAGATAGGCCAGCGTCACCGCGACGCCGATCGCCCCGTGACCGCACATCCCGAGATAGCCGGCGTTGTTGAAGAAGATCACCCCCGCCGCGCACGACGGGTCTTCGGGCTCGCACAGGAGCGCCCCGACGAGCGCTTCCGAGCCGCGGGGCTCCAGGATGCAGGTCCGGCGGAAGTCGTCCGCCGTCTCGCGGAAGCGGCTCAGCCGGTCCTTGAGCGGGCCGGCCCCGAGATCCGGCCCGCCACTGAGGACGACCCGCGTCGGCTCCCCCTCGGTGTGAGAGTCGATCACGCGAATCGGGAGGTCGGAGAGGCTCACTTCGTCTCCCCCCGTCCCGGCCAGGCGCTCCACCAGCTCTTGAACAGCGTCCACTGGCTGCGGACGAATTCCCGCTGCGTGGGACTCAGGGCGTCGGTCGCCTGGAAGTGGTGCTCGTACTCGGGATTCCCTTCGAGGACCATCAGGTACTTGTAGTAGAGGACGAGGTCCGGCCCTTCGTCGTATTTCGAAAGGACCTGCAGGGCTTCTTCGAGCTCCTGCGCCCGCCTCCGCGACTCGGGATCACCCGCGGCCGCTTTCTCGCAGAGGCTCACGAGCCGCAGCACCGGCCCGGGGAGCGCGTTGCCGATGCCCGTGATCGCGCCGACCGCCCCGCACCGGACAAAGCCGTGGTAGACCTGCGTGTCGACGCCGACCATCAGCGCCAGGTCCGGGTCGCCGCTCGTGATGAACTCCGCGGCGTAACTGAGCGAGTCCGCGCCGCCGAATTCCTTGAAGCCCACGAGATTGCGGTGGTCCCGCCGCAGCTCGGCGAACAGTCCCGCCCGGGTCTGGTAGCCGTAATAGGGGCTGTTGTAGATCACGGCGGGAAGGTCCCCGCCGGCGCGGAGGACCTCGGAGAAGTGTGCCCGCTGGGCCGATTCGGAAATCCCGCGTGAGAGGACGCGGGGAATGACCATCAGTCCCGCGGCTCCGACCTTCCGGGCGTGGGCCGCATGTTCGGCGGCGAGGCGAGTGTTCTGGGCTCCCGTCCCGACGACGACCGGCACCCCCGCTTCGACGAGCCGGCGCACCCCTTCCTGCCGCTGGGCGTCGGTCAGAAGAGGCCAGTCTCCCATCGACCCGCAGTAGACGACCGCCCGCATCCCGGCGGCGACGAGTTCCCGTCCCTTGCGAACGAGGGGGTCGTACTCAATGGTCCCGTCGGCCCGGCAGGGGGTCATCAGGGCGGGCATGCAACCGCGGAAGAGATCAGAGGCGGACATGAGTGCGAACGTTCTCGGAGGGGACGGGGGTCTCGCGGACTGTCGCCGGCGACGAGGCTGATGGTATCGCCGCGCCTCGTTCAAGTCTTCGTCCCCGGGGTTGGCACGGGTTGCCAACGCCCGAGCCTCGCCGCTCTCCCCCATCACCGCTTCGCGCGTCAGGCATCCCTTGCTGGACTCCGCGAGGCCGGTCGGCACACACTCCCCCGTGCGCGGCCTTCGCGGATCGGCGAGCACGCGAGGAGGAACGACGGGATGACGGCGGCCAAGGACTTCGGGGCGATCGAGAGCGACTACGCGTTCTTCATGGCGCATGCGACGGAGGCGGAGAGCGACGTCGCCGAGTACGTCCGGAACCTGGCGGGCTTTGCCGCCGAACGAACGTCGATCCACGTGCTCGATTTCGGCTGCGGCACCGGGGAGTTCTCGCGGCGGCTGGCGTCGGCGTTGAACTGGCCCCCCGAGCGGCTGCACTGGGGACTCGTCGAACCGGTGCGGCACCAGCGCGAGGAGGCGGCGCGACGACTCGCCCCGTTCAGCCGGCACGCGATCGAGAGCTTCGAGCGCCTCCCTCCCGCGTCGGAGCGATCCTTCGACCTGGTACTGTCGAACCACGTCCTCTACTACGTCGACGATCTGGCCGCGACGCTCCGGGAAATGCAGGAGTCGCTCCGTCCCGGCGGCCGCCTGCTCCTGGCGATCGCCGGGTGGGACAATCCCCTCCTCCAGCTCTGGAAGGTCGGCTTCGCCTCCCTGGGCCGGCCGGTCCCCTACCGCGCGGCGGAGGAAGTCGAAACGCTACTGTCCCGGCAGGGCGCCCGCTTTCGAAAGTCCCGGGCGGACTACCAGCTCCGCTTTCCCGACACGGTCGAGAACCGGCTGAAGCTGCTCCGCTTCCTGTTCGGCCCCTTTCTCGACGAGATCTCGCCGTCCCGCCTGCTTGGCGAACTGGACCGCCATGTCCGCGGCGACCATCTCGAAGTGAATACGCACAGCGATCACTTCGCCGTCGAGGGCTAGCTCACGTTCCGCACCTGAAGGCCTGTTCGAGGTCTACGGGAACGAAATGCGCCTCGGCAGCAACCGGAGAAAAGCGCTGCACAACTTCGGCAGGCGAGCGGGCGTCGACGATCTGAACTCGCTGGCGAACGTCCTGCTGCAGGCGGATCGATTTGGAACGGCAATCTCCACGGCCTTAAGAGACATGGAGAAGTCGATCCGTCACAAGCGACGGCAGAAGGCGGAGGAACGGGCCTCCAACTCAGCTGTGACGCTGCTCATACCGCTGATCCTCGTAGGTACCCGGCGTTCCTTGACGCTCACTCTCCAACGTGCCTACTTTGGCTTCGCCCCTCCGACGCTGATGACGAGCCAGGACTGAACCGCATCGAGAGATCGGTTCTCGCCGAGATCGGCCAACTCGGGAAGCTGTGTTTCGATGTACTTATCGACGAGGGCTTTGGCGAGCGGGAGTTTGCTGATCTTCTCCAGGTCGCGTGCTTCGGTCGCCGTGGATCGCAGCCACAGCTCCATACGCACGTCTTTCAGACGAAACGGGTGGTCGGGCAGTTTGGGAACCTGACTCCCCTGTGGCCCATAAGCCGCCTGGAGGAACTGAGGATCGCTGGACATCTGAAACGCCCACTCCCTGGTTTCAGGGAACAGACGATTCAAGGATTTTTCGACCGGCGTCCGGCGGTTCAGTTTTGCGGCGATCTGCCGGCTCAGGTCGTCGACATAGTTCTTCAGGTACGACCGGGCGATTGGAGTCGCCTGCACTTCCGCACTCGGGACCAGTCTCTGGGCCACGGGAAGCATCAATCGTCCGATGATTCGTCCGATCGGCCTGCCGCGTCGTCCCTCGATGCGATGCAGTTCGCCATGGACCTGGGCCCATGGCGTCGTCTGCACCGGAATGAATTGTCTGCCGTCGAATCGAATCAGCGTCTCGCTCGAAAATGGACCATACGCCACGCCGCTGGCCACAAACGGCCCGCGCACACCCCGCGGAGAGGTCCAGGCCGACCCCCGGCTCTGGAGGACGAAGGTGGCCTGGTCCCGCATTTCAATCGAGATCTTGCCGCGAGCGTCGATCACGCCTCGAGTATTGAAGCCCTGCACCTGAGCGTTGTAGGGGACGGCTGCGACGATTTCCTGGCGCGCGGCTTCGTCCTCAATGAACTGCTTCGAAAGACGGGCGATCGCCTGGACCTCGCCCTGTTGGACGGGCAGAGTCTGGCCGTACAACGGCGTCAACGTCAGCAGACACGCTGAGACCGCAAACAGCATTCGAAACGGACGCCTGGCGACGAACAGGGAACTCATGTTGGCTCCTTGAGCTGGGTCGTCTTTTCATCCGATTTGATCTCGGTCACAACCGGCTGGTCGACGGTCCCTGTGACGCGAAAACGCACTGGAGCCGCCTTCTTGATCTCCAGAGCCTTCTTGTCCAGCAGGACCCCTGGGACTTCCAGTTCGAAGTCCAGCGTCTGGTCGAAGCCCACGGACCCCTTCGACGCCACCAGCAGCTCGGCGGCGATCTCCGGAAAGCCCAGACGCAGCCCCTCGTGATACATCCGACCGTTCCGAACCCGGAAACGGACATCCGCATCCTCGACGACGCGCACCACCTCGGACGCTGGCTTCCCGTGCATGTCGGCCACCATCTTGACCATCGTCTGCAGTAGAGGAGTCTTGGTCGACGCCGAGATCTGATGCAGTTGAAGTCGGCCTGACATTTCGATCCCCTTCTCCAGTTCGCTCTGGCCGACCCCCAACGGGACGCGGAACGTCTCCAGGGAGAGCGAGACCTCGCCCTGCACACTGGCCAGGTCCGACAGAGTCGGCGCGATCAGATGAAACAGTTCTTCGCCCAGTTCGGGCGTCAGACGCTGGTTCTCGAAAAGAGTGACCGGAGCCAGCGTCAGCATCCTTCCACGTTCGGTCTCTTCCAGGCCGAAGTTCAGATTGACGTTGTCGACGCTCAAAGCGGCCTTGTCGCCATCCTTCAGCCGCACGACCAGCCGGCCGTTCTGCATGGCAATACTGGGCTGAAAGATGGTGCCGGTAACGTGGCACTGAACTGAGTCCCTCCCCGATTTGTTCTTGCTCAACCAGGGGACTTCCAGATCGAGATCGACCGACTCATCAAGGCCGATCGATCCGCGGGAAGTGATGACGAGATCGGGGTCGATCTCGGGAAAGCCGATTTTTTGTCCCGCGTGATACAGGCGACCGTCGGCGACGCGGAAGTGGATCTCGGACTCTTCGACGAGGTGAATGACGTTCGACGTCTTCTTGCCGTTCATTTCCGCGATAACGCGGATCAGGCTCTGCCACATGGGGCTTTTGACTTCGGCGGACACTTCGTGCAGCGTCAGCGTCCCTTCCGCTTCGACTTTCTGAAGGACCTGGTCGCGGTCAACGCCGATCGGAATCCGCACTTTCGTCATCGCGAGCGTGATCTCGCCCGTGACGCGTCGTTCCGTCTCGGCCACGTCCGGCGCCAGCAACTTCAACAGCCCGCTCACGACGGCCAGATCGAGCTTCGTATTCTTAAACAGCTCCACCGGCGCGACGACCAGCACTCGGCCCGTGTCGGTCTCCTCGACCAGCATGTCCAGATCGACCCCGTCGACGGCGATGATCGGCTGCTCGCGCCCCTGCTCGCGCAGGACGAACGTTCCGTCTTCAACGTGAATTCTCGGATTGGCAATGGTCCCGGTGATATGGCAGTGGGCCGGCTTCTTGTCTTTCCGCAGGGCTTTGTCCAGACGGGGCAAGTCCACATGCAGATCAACGGTCTCGTCCAGTCCGATCGACCCACGAGTCGTGATCACCAGTTCCTCGTCGATGTCCGGGAATCCGAACCGCATTCCTTCGTGATGAAGCCGCCCGTCCCGAATTTGAAATGGGATCTCTGCATCGGCCACCAGCCGATGGATACGAGGCGGCTGTTGACCGTTGATGTCGGCCAGCATCGTCATCAGTGCCTGCCACATCGGACTTTGGACGTGGCTGGCGATCTGGTGCAGAGTCAGCGTCCCTTCCGCATGCAGCTGTTTCGCCGCTTCGTCCCGGTCTGTCATGAGCGGGATCTGCAATCTGGAGAACGCGAGTGAGATCTCGCCGTTGACTTCACGCTGCGTTTCCGCGACGTCCGGGGAGAGCAACTTCAACAGGCCGCTCGCCGCCACAAGGTTCAACCTCCGCTGCTTGAAGACCTCGACAGGCTTCACCACCAGCACACGGCCTGACGGGAATGTCTCGACCTGCATATCCAGATCAATTCCGTCGGCAGCGAACATCGGTTCCTGGCGATCGGGTTGCCGGAAGACCAGCGAACCGTCTTCCACCGTAATCCTGGGGTTGGACAGTGTGCCGGTCACGCGACACCGAGCCGGGGCCTTTTTCTGGCGGAGAGCTTCATCCAGCCGAGGCAGTTCCAGAGCCAGGTCGAGCGTCTGATCCATCCCGATCGAGCCGCTGGATGTGATCTGCAGAGCCGGGTCGATATCCGGGAGGCCGATTCGTAGCTCTTGATGATGCAGTCGACCGTCGCGGACCTGAAACAGGATCTCGGTGTCCCTTGCCAGGTGCATCGCCTCGGTGGCCGCCTGCTTTCCGTTCAGGTCCGCCACGACCCGGACCAGCGCCTGCCCGGTCTGACTCGTGACCGCTGTCGAAATCTGATGGACGACGAGTCTTCCTTCACACGTCAGCTTCTTCTTCGCTTCGTCGTAGGGCAGTCCGAGAGGAACCCGCAGCTCATTCAGAGCCAACGTGAATTCTCCGCTGATATCCGAGTCGTCAGGGATCGTGGGATCAATCAGCCGAAGCAGCCTGTTAACCTTCGCTGCCGATACGGCCCGACGGTCAAAGAGGACGACGGGATCCACCGAGACGATACGACCTTCCTCGGACTTCTCGACTCGGGCCGTCATGTCGACGTCATCGACGTCGATCAGAGGTTCCTCCTGCCCTGCCATTCGTACGATCGCACGGGCGTCTTTGACGACCGCCGTGAAGTTCGGCAGAGAACCACCCTGTCGTTCCGGAAGTTGACCGTCGAATGGCAGATCCAGGATCAGCTGGGGCTGTTCGATCTCGATGGCGCCCAGGTCGGTGGATGCGAGCCAGAGCTGAAGCAGAGACTGCTGTGACGCGATTCTCTGCACACGAATGTCGAGTTGGTTATTCGCGTCGGCCAGGCGCAGCCCGCGAACGGAAAGAGGCAAAAACCAGCTGAACGAGGCCTCGTCGCAGGAGACTGTGACACCCGGCATCGCGACGATTGCCGTGATGACCGAGTTGCGAAGGCCGGTGTGAGACACGATCGACGGAGCGAATCCGACCAGCATCAACACGCAGACCACAGCCACGCCAAGGATCTGTATGATCCTGCCTCTTCGCGGCTTGGGTTCCGGTGGACTGGCAGCAGCCTGTTGGCTCATGGCCTCACCTTTGCCTGACCGAGTTCGAACTCACGGCCGCTGCACGGACGTGCCATTGCGGAATGAGACGCCCGCTCGACGTCGTCGTTTGCCGACGCGGCGTCTGACAATCCTCGTTTGACCTGAGAGCTGACCAGGCCTCAATTCGCCGAACCTGGCGTGACCGTCGCTCCGTCTCGAGAGACTGCCCATGCTTGCGGGGCGTTGCTCCGGCCCGATCCGGAACAACGCTTCGCGGAATGCCGTCATCATACCCCGCGTGACCCCATTTCAAGAGAGCGTTCGGGGGAATTCGTGCGGCGGGAACGGCCGAGCGACGGAGGCGCGGACGATTCGATCATGGGTGTCAGGCAGGGCGGACAACACTGGTGTCAAGTCGCCGTTCTAACGGGTGCCCACGATCAGGAACTCACGGTCGTCCGTTGGTGAACTCGCTACGTGCTCGAAGCAGAAGCCGATCGAGAGGACTCAAGCTGCGGATTTCTTCCAGTCGCGATCGCATCAGCACAGGATCGTCGGTAATGACATTGGCAACCCCTCGATCGATTAACGGCGACATCCATGCGGAATCGTTGACCGTCCACGCATGGACCTGCATTCCGTGAGCGGCCGCCCGTTCGACCAGGTTGCGTGAGATGAGCTCGGATTTGACCATCAGAAAATCGACATCCAGCTCAGCGAGATCTCCGATCGAAGTCGCCGCGATGAACCCGATCGGCAGCGAGGGCTCAAGCCGCCGCGCCAGCTGCAGGCTCGGGTAGGATTGCGAGCAGATCCGACAGCGATCGACCATGTTCGCTTTGCGAATGGCCGTGACGACGGCTTCGGTCAACGCCGTCTCGTCCGCTTTGCCGTGCGGCTTGAGTTCGACATTCATTCGAATCTCCTGTCCCGCCGCTGCCAGCATCTCTTCCAGGGTTGGCACTCTTTCTCCGGCGAATTTCTCATTCACGACGGTGCCGATTTCGAGTGCGCGAAGCTCCTCGAAAGTGACGGAATCAACGCGTCTGTTCCCGCCCCCGATCCGTGCCAGATCGATGTCATGCAGGATCACCAGAGCATTGTCCCGGGTGAGTTGCACGTCGATTTCCGCCCAGTCCGCACGGTCCATGATCGCCTGCCGCAGCGCGGCCACGGAATTCTCCGGTGCATGGCTGGCGCCAGCCCGGTGAGCCGTGATCTCCAGCCGGTCGTCAAGCGTGACGGCAGCCAGCAGGCGATGACTCAAGGCTCCAGTCGCGATGGCGAGCAGCAGCAGTCCTCCTGACACAATCCACGGCAGAACGGGGGCACGCATCGTCCCCTGCAGCGCCTGGTCGTTGTCGTCGAACGACGAGTTCCCGGCAGCTTCTCGAAACAATGCCAGTGTCAGCCCTGCGAACGTCAATGAGGCGACCAGAGCCAGCAGGGCGCCCGCCACTGCGAAGATGACCAACAGGGCTGCCGTCACAGGCAGAGCCGTTTTCAGGGATTCCCCCGCAAGGTTGATTGCAATCGATGCTCCCCACCTTAGCGCCAGGAAGACAGCGAGATTGAGCAGCAGCTGCATCAGCGACCAGGCAAGAACCAATCCGAGCAGGCGGAGTTCCTGGCCCGCGGTCCGCGTGACACTCCACTGCAGTGCCGCAGGTGGGGAGATGCTGGAGTCGAACAACGTCGCCGGGACTGCCAGGATCCACTTCAGAAACCAGCGCGCTGCCATGACGGCGTAGGTGAGGAGCAATCCGCCGGCCAGCAGGACTCCCCACCAGAAAACCGGCGGTCTCAGATGGATCAAGCCGTTCAGATCACGCCCGCGCCACAGCATCCAGTAGGCCAGGGCGATTCCCAGCACGAACGGGACTGCCATGAGGAGAAAGAACACGAACTGTCTGGCGCCGAGCTGAAGTAAACGCGGAATCAGTCGCCCCGAGGCAAGCAATGCCTGCCACCACCTGAGACGTCCGTCGGCCAGGAGCCGCATCAACCCGGCAAGCTCCAGATAGAGGGAGCCCAGCGAGATCGTGCCGACGCCGATCAGAGCGGCCAGCCCGGGAGGCGACAGCAGAAACGCCGCGATCTCGAAATTGCCGACTGAAGCTCTTCCCCAGCGTTGCAGCAGCAGCCGCAGACTGCCCGCCACGATCGGTATGACCAGTGCCGCCTGAAGAAGTCTGAACGACAACGAAAACGGCACCGCCGCGCGAAAGCGCTGCGACGTCCGCTGACAGACCCAGCTCACAAGTTCGCGAGAGTTCATGCGCAGGAGTGCCATCAGCGGAATGCCGAAAGCGTTCTTGGTGGACGACTTGGTCGCCTGCCCAGTACCACAGCTTGGAGGCAATAGTGAGGCCTACGGCGACAATGTGCAATCGGAGGCGGCTGACCGTGATGACGCTCACCAGCGCCTCATTTGCCGTCAGACGTCCGCACCATCTCCACAGAAGGATTCACCCCCAACGAGTGAAAGGACTTCACAGATACGCAGGGAGCATTCGCAGAAGGTCAATCCTCGATACCCCGAGCTCCAAGGCCAACGAACGCTCCTCATCACCCAGCAGAGCCGCCTCATCGACATGCGGATCGCCGCGGAGGTCGACCAGGAGACGTTCGCTCGGAAGCAGACCGAGCTACGGGATCGGCTGGCCTCGATCACTCTGCAACTCGAAGCGGTCGACCGCTCGCAATCTGAACTGGCCGACCTGGCGGTCAAGGTGGTTGAACGTTCGCGAGCGCTGTCCGAGAAGTGGCCTACAGCAGACTGCGTCACGGAGCGGCGGAGCCTCGAAATCGTCAGTCTGAACCGCCGCCTCGATGACGTAAGTCTCAGCCCACAAATGAAAAAGCCCTTCGACGTTCCCGTCGAAGGGCTTCTCGTTCCATCAAGTCGGGGTGACATGACACAGTGAGGACTCTTCGTGTTGGGCGTAGCATGTTTTCCTCCTTTGTCTCAGTCATCGCATCGCGGCGTAAAGCCCCGTGAATTCTCTTGTTGAAGCGTTCAAGTCCGACGGCTCAGCTAGTAAGCTCTGCGGGGCGTGACAGTTCTTCAACGATTGGTCTTGAGCGAGTAGGCGCTTGGCTGCGGCTGGCGAGGTATTGCGACCGGAGCAGGAGAGCGAGCGGGGCAGGGTGAAGGTCTGGCCGTTTGTCCTGGGGCTGATCGTCCTGACCCTGCTCCCGTATCTTCAGGTCGCAAACTTCGATTTTGTGCTGTTGGACGATCCGCAGTACGTTGTGGATTCCGAGCTGGTCCGCCGCGGGCTCGATCCGCTGGCTCTTTGGGGAGCCCTCACCGAGTTCCACGCCGACAACTGGCATCCGCTCACCTGGTGGAGCCTGATGCTGGACTTCGAGGTGTTCGGGCTCCGAGCCGGGCCGTTCCATCTCGTCAACCTCGGTCTTCACCTCGCCAATGTCCTGCTTCTGTTTCACGTCTTCCGCTCCTGGACCGGAGACGTGTGGAGGAGCTTTCTGCTGGCCGGAGTCTTTGCCGTCCACCCGCTGCACGTTGAATCCGTAGCCTGGGTCGCCTCCCGGAAGGACGTGCTCAGCGGCCTGTTTGTCGTATTGAGCTTCTGGGCCTACGGCGGCTGGGCCAAGACGCGGGAGCCAGGGTGGTGGTGGCTCGTCACGCTGTTCGTGACGCTGGGCCTGCTGGCGAAGCCGACCGTTGTCGTCCTGCCGTGCCTGCTGCTTCTGCTCGACCTCTGGCCGTTCCATCGCTTGGGCGATCTCCGGCTCGGAGCGACCGTCGTCCGGCGGTGCTGGCGGCTGGTCCTCGAAAAACTGCCGTGGTTCGGACTGGTCGCGCTGACTTCGGCGATCACGATGTCGGCCCAGCGGATGGGACGGCTGTCGCGGGATGCGGGAGACTGGCCGCTGGCTCTCCGGTTGGCCAACGCGCCGATCCAGGTCTGGAACTATCTGGCGAAGATGGTGTGGCCCTCGCCGCTCTACGTCCCCTACATGTACGACCCGCCGTCGAGCCGCCTGTGGGTCGCCGGTGCCGTGGGGCTCATTCTGGCGGTCTCCGTTGGCCTGTTCGCGTATCGCCGCCGCAGTCTGGCGCCGCTGGTCGGATGGCTGTGGTTCCTCGGTATGCTGGTTCCCGTCAGCGGCCTCGTGCAGGTCGGCAAGCAGCCGATGGCGGACCGGTACATGTACCTCCCCATGATCGGCGTCCTGATCGGCGTGCTGTGGTGCCTGCCGAATCGGCCGCGGCGGACGGCGCGGGCCCTCGCCGGTGTCGGTTGCCTCGTTCTCGGCCTGCTCGCGACGAAGTGCTGGTCGCAGGTGGGAGTCTGGAGAAACACCGACACGTTGTTCGGCCATGCGCTGGAGATGGATCCCACGAACGACTCCGCCCACTACATCCTCGGGTCGCGAGCCCTTGCCCAGGGGGATCCCGAGGTGGGCTTGAGGCATCTCCGACAGGCGGTCCACTGGGACCGCACGCGATGGGAGCGGCGGCGGCTCTTCGCCGGAGACCCCAACCCGAAAAACACTCGGCACGCCAAGACTCGATGGGCGGACGTCTACTACTCACTCGGACAGGCGGAGCTGGGTCAAGGGAAACTTGCGGAAGCCACCTCCAGCTTCCGGTCGGCGCTCGAACTGGATCCGGACCGACTCGATGTCAGGCTGTCGCTCGCCGGGACGCTGCTCGGCCAGAGGGAAGAGGACGCCGCGCGGAATGAGCTCGCGGAAATCCTCCGGCGCGATCCGGAACATGCCGCGGCACGGCGGATCACGGAGCGTCTGGGTGGTTCCGTTCCGCAGGTGCGTCCATGAACGCGGAACGTCAGGGACACGGGACTCGAAGGGGACGGAATCCGGAACTGCTTCGAGCGAGCAGCCCGCTCCTGTGAACCGCCCGGTCCTCGCCCTATCATGGGAGTCGCCCATCCCAGCAGGCCGGTTCCGTGACAACGTCTTCGAGTGGTCAATCAGAATTCCCTCGACCGACTCGAACCTGGCTCCGTCTGGGAGTCGTATCGGTCGGGCTCGCTTTTGTGCTGGGACTGGGTCTCGGGCTGCGGAACCCGGATGTCGGATCGAAGCCGCCGGATCCCGCCGCGTTTCACCTCCCGTCGGATCCGGAACAAGGCTGGATGAACCCGCTGTCCCCCGCCTATCTCGGAGATGGCGGCTGCGCGACGTGCCATGCCGAGGAAGCGAAGCGACACCGCGGAAGCGGCCATTCCAGGACGCTTCTGGCCCGCGACCTCGCGCTCGCTTTTCCCGATCTCGCCGGGCGGGAAGAGAACAATCCCGAGCGGGAGGGGCGGATTCGATTTGTCCGGCAGGGGAATGATCTCGTCGCGGAGTACCGGAACGGCTCTAACGTGGAATCGCTGCCGATTCAGTTCGCCGTCGGGTCGGGGACGCATGCCGTGACCTTCCTGACATTGCTCGCGTCCCCGGATGACACCCCCAAGGGGCTTGAGCATCGATTCTCCCTTTTTGACCAGGGAAAGATCCTGGCCCTGACGCCAAGCCACCGGCGGGAGGAGGTCCGCGAGCCGATGGAGCGTTTCGGGCGATTGCATCACGGGCGCGATGTGCAGGGATGCCTCGGCTGCCACAGCGTGACGGGGCAGATCCAGGGGACGACCGTCGACGACCTTCGTCCCGGAGTCGGCTGCGAGAGCTGCCACGGCCCCGGCCGTGAACATGCGGCTTCGATGACGGAAGGCGGGGAGGCTTCGACCATCCTCTTCGCAAAGGGGCAGGCGTCGGCCCTGGGGGAAGTCCGCATGTGCGGGCGATGTCACCGGCTGCCGGAGATGATCGTTCCGCCGGAGCCGATCAGCGAACCGAAGCTGGCCCGCTTCCAACCGGTCGGTCTGCTCAACTCCGCCTGCTTTCAGAAAGCCCGTGGCCAGCTTCGCTGCACCACGTGCCACGATCCTCATGCCGCGACGGAGCGCGACCCCGCGTACTACGCGGCAATCTGCCTGAAGTGCCACTCCACCGGCGTTCCCCAGGCGCGCATCTGCCCGCAGTCCGCTCAGGATCGGTGCGTTGAGTGCCACATGCCGCCCGTGGAGGTGCATCCCCACATCGCGTTCCACGATCACTGGATCCGGGTACGTAGCGATCAAGCGGACGAGACACGGGAGAAACGCCGTCCATGATCGAGCCCCCGACGCCCCCACCGGAACTCTCCTCGGCGCCGGAGGTTCTTCCTTTCGACCGAAACCGGTCCGCCACGCGTCCGCCCGCCGGTCGGCGGTTGTGGCTGTTTCGAGGGCTCGCGGTCCTGCTGGCTCTCGTGCCATTCCTGGTTCTCGAAGGCGGACTGAGGTGGCTTGGCATCGGGCGCGATCCCGCCCTGGTCATTCCAAGTCCGCAGGAGCCGGGGACGTTTCAGTTCAACTCGGACTTCGACCGGGCTTACTACGGGGAGACCGACCTCTCCGGGCCCGAGCTGCGGCCGTTTCGATTGCCCAAGCCGGCAGGGGTGCGACGGATCCTCGTTGTCGGCGGATCCACGGTGGCGGGATTCCCGTTCCCGTCGGAACTCGCATTTCCTCGCTATATTGAAGCCTACCTGCAGGCGCAGGCGGATTCCGGCGAGACCATCGAAGTCCTCAACGCCGGAATCACCGCGATCGGCTCCTCGACGGAGGTCGACGTTGTCCGAGAAGGGCTGGCGGTCGATCCCGACATTGTCGTCGTCTACACGGGACACAATGAGTTTTACGGTCCCGGCGGAGTAGCCTCGTCCAGCGGGTCTCTCTCGCCCGGATGGTTTCGGGCGTTGGCCAGAGTCCGCGGCTTGAGGACCGTCCAGTTCCTGCGGCAGGTGTTCCGACGGCGACCCGCCGACACACCTTCGCGCGATCTCCTGGAGGTGCTTCCCGGGGATGTGCACATCCCGCTCGCGAGTCCAACCTTCGCCGTGGCGTGTCATCGCTATCGCGACAACTTGCGGCAGATGGCGGCCCTCGCTGCAGAGCGGAGAGTGCCGATGCTATTCGCGACACCGGTTGCCAACGAACGAGATCAACCGCCGATCGAGCGCCTCGATCCGAGTCAGATCGCGCCGCTGGTCATTGACGGGCAGCGGTACGAGTTTAAGTCCTTCGACGGCAAACCTGCCAGTGGGGACACGCATGATGCGGTCCGGATCCTGAAAGCCTTTCATCAGGCGAATCCGGCCCACCCCCTGGTTGCCTACCGATACGCGCAAGCCCTGGAGAGGACCGATGACTTTGCGATGGCCCGTGACCTCTATCAAGAGGCTCTCGAAATCGACGGCTGTCGATTCCGGGCTCCCCGGGCGTTTCGCGAAATCGTTCTGACCGAAGTTGCATCGGGGGATGGCGACGGGGTGGCGACGCTGGACCTGTATCCCATGCTGGGGGAGTTGGAAGTCTGCGGTGCGCCAGGCCGGCGATCGCTCGTCGAGCATGTGCATCTGACGTGGGAAGGGAACGAGGCGGTCGGAAAGAGGATCGCCCGCGGCGTCTGGCAGCAGATGGGGCGCACGTGGGAGGAATCGAGGGAACCGACACGCGGAGAGCTGTTCGAGCGGCTCGGAACGCTGCCGGAGGATCTGCTGGCCGCCCTCGTGCTGTCCTCCGCCGTCTATCAGCGGACTCCCTTTCGCGAAGGTGCGGACGCGGAACGGCTCGGGAAGCGGCTGGCGGAAGAGGCGGCCGCTGTGTACTCCGCCCTGCCGGATCGCCGAAAAGCTCTCATCGATCAGGTACCGACCTCCGCGATGTCGACCGACCTCCTGAGCACTCTGCTGTCCCGTGCCTCCGCCCCCGATGACACGGAACTCCGGACGACATTTCTGAGAGCGGGGCTTCGCCGCCGACCGTGGAACCACTCTTGGCGGGACGAACTCGACCGTCTGCCCGGTGCCCCCGGAATGTGACCCTCTCAATGGCGCCACCAACTGATCGGCGCGTTGCAGCGAGGATCGACGGTCGGCCGCTGTGACATGGAATGGCGTCGTTAACGGCAGTGGAGCTCACAACGATTCTGCAAGGACGCATCGGAAATCATTGACACAGTTTCCGTCTAGACGTAGGCTCAGGACCACATTTCCGGGGTTCTCCCGTTTACCGTTCTGGCCAGCGTCTTTCTGTTTGCGGGTGTCATTATGCGTTCGTCTCCTTCCGTATCGCGGTGGCGGCTGCCGCTGATGGGCTTCACTCTGATCGAGTTGCTGGTGGTCATCGCGATCATCGCAGTACTCGTGGCCATTCTCCTCCCGGCCGTGCAGCAGGCCCGCGAGGCGGCCCGTCGGTCGCAGTGCCAGAACAACCTCAAGCAGTTCGGAGTCGCTCTCCATAGCTATCACGAAGCCCACGGGATCTTCCCTCAGGCCAAGGTCTACGGGACCGAATCGCAGGGTTCCGCGTGGATCACCGGCAGCGGCTGGAGCTGGCGGGTGATGCTCCTGCCGTACATGGACCAGACGGGGCTGTACAGCCAGATCGACATGAGCGAGTGGATCCAGACCCGAACACTCAACAACACGTTGGCGCTTGTCCGCGGCAAGGAGATCGGGGGCTTCTTCTGTCCGTCCGATCCGACCGACAAGGTTCGAGGAGGCTACGCGGGAACGAACTACGCCGCCATGGCCGGAGCTGCCGTGGGAACGGCCCTAGACCCCTTCCAGGGAGCGTGCGGCATGGCCGGTCTGCCAACGATGGCCGACAACTCCGGAGGATTGAACTACAAGGGCCGCAGGATCGGTGAGTTTCTCGACGGGGCGAGCAACACCCTCCTGGTTGGCGAAGTCTACCGCGGAAAGTCTTTCTACAACCTGTGCGGTAACGCCGACATGACGGGCCAGCGCTGCCATCGCTGGATCGAAGAGTCCGGTTGGTGTTCCGCCGACACGTCTCGTGGCCCGAACAATTCGCTCCGCGATGAAATCGACTGGGCCGACCAGATCGCGGCCGGCGGACGTCCTGGCGCCCGTCCGGTCTCCAGCACGCATGCCGGCGGTGCAGGCGTTCTGCTGGCCGATGGATCGGTGAAGTTCGCCAGCAACGAAGTCGACATCACGATGTGGCGGGCCATGGGAAGTGCTGCCGGCAAAGACATCGTGAAAGGCGGCATAGAATAGTGGGCTTAAGCAGCCGCCTCGATCAACCACGGAGGCGGTTCTGATTGTCGGGAAGCGGTGGGCAGGCGCCCGCCGCTTCTTTTCAAAATGACTGGAGAGAACGGCACGATGGTCCGTTCTTTCGGCGTCTCACCGCGAGGACTCCGGGGACCTCCGTCATCCGGGGCTGCCGACCTCGCCTTCGTTTTGTCCTCAATTTTCGCTGAACAACTCTTATGATCCGTCAGCTTGGAATTCTCCTCCTGGGCTTTTCGCTGTTGAACTTTGTCGGTTGCGGTCCGAGCGGCAAAGTGGCCGAGATGAGTGTCGCTCCAAAGGTCGTGACCTGGCCGACCCTGGATACGCTCATGGAGCCGGAGCGCAACATGTTCATCGTGATGAGCGTACAGACGGGAGACCTGGCCGGCGCCAAGAAGGCCGCGTCCGACCCTAAGATGAAGGAGGCGGTCGACGCATTTGAGAAAGACCCGATCCCCGCCCCGTTCGCGTCACCCGCCCGCGATGCGGCCAAGGCGGACGTCGTGAAGCACTACCGTGAACTGATCGAGGGTAAGGGAGACCTCCGGAAGGTCGTTCAGGAGCTCCAGACCGCCAAAGGGAAGCTGGTCGACATCAACCTGAAGTGAATCGTCCGGGTGAGGCGGGGCACGGTGAGACCTGTGCCTCAGTCGCCATGCTGTTCATTCACACGGGGATGCGGACCGCTTCCGGCGAACGGGCGTGAGTGATCGCGTCCTCTCGGGAGTCCGGCATCCGAAAGTCAGTCATGTTTTCCGCGGTGATCCGCCCGGTCTGTGTTCTGGCCGTTCTCGTTGTTGTCGCTCTGGCCGGTGGATGGTGGGTAGGGCGGCGAAGTCGGGACGCCAGTTCCTCCACGACCTGGCGCGATACCGTCTCCCGGGCCTCTGGAGATCGGCGCGGGAAACGGGAAACGGTCTCGCGACCTGCTGAAGACTCGGAGGACGCTCGGCGAATCGAGTTGGCCGAGCGTCTCAGGAGCTCCGACCCGCGGGCAGGGCTTCAGGAATTGCGGCACATCTCCCCCGATTCAACTGCTTGGCTGCGCGCCGCTCGACTCGCGGCGGTCGACAATCTCCAGCTCGGGCGCGACTACGACGCTCTCGCTCCTCTCAAGGCCCTGGCTGCGGCGTTCCCTGACGATGCCGGCGTGCATCAGGCGATCAGCGAGGTTGCCTTCCGGGCGGGCGACTACCGTCAGGCGCTCGGCGAAGCGCAGACCGCCCGGCGTCTCGCTCCGGCTTCAACGGAGATCTGCCTCCTGATCGCGGACTGCCTGGACAACCTGGATCGCTCCGCGGAGATGGTCGAGCCGCTCCGGCAGGCCCTTCAACTGGATCCGGCCCTTCTTCCCGCGCATCTCAATCTGGCTTACTCGCTGGAAAAAAGCGGCCGTCCGGACGACGCGCTGCCGCATGCCGAGCGGTTTCTGGCGGAACGGCCGGAGAGCGTGCAGGGGAACAAAGTGCTCGCCCTGGTTCGGCGGCGGCAGGGGAGACCGGAAGAGGCCTTAACGGCGATCCAGCGAAGCCGGCGGAAGGACTCCTCGAACGTCGTGCTGGCGATCCTGCAGGCGGAGATCCTCCTCGACCTCACGAGGCCGGGCGATGCCTTCGAGCTTCTCGCCCCCTTCGATGCCGGATGGGGATACGAGCCGCGGTTCGCCCGAGTGTTTGCCAGAGTGGCGCGTTCGGCGGGGCGGGCGGAGGCGGAGGGCTTGGAGCGCCGTCTGGTCGATGTCCGAACTACGGCTTCGACTTCGTCTGCCGAGCCGGATGTCGTACCGTAGCAGGGTCCCCCTCCCGACGGGCTGAAGCGGCGCCTGGCGTGGCCGCCCCCTGCGAAGCAAATCGAAATGACATCGATCCTCGGCATCTCCGCGTTTTATCACGATTCCGCCGCGGCCCTCGTGGTCGATGGCGAGATCGTGGCGGCCGCCCAGGAGGAGCGATTCTCGCGGGTCAAACACGACGCGGACTTCCCCCATCGGGCCGTGGAATACTGCCTCAAGGAAGCCGGTCTGACGCCGGCGGACTTGTCGCTGGTCTGCTTCTACGAGAAGCCCTTCCGGAAATTCGAGCGGCTGCTGGAAACCTATCTGGCGTATGCCCCGATCGGACTGCGGTCCTTCTGCCGCGCGATGCCCGTCTGGCTGACAAAGAAGCTGTTTCTTCGACGTGAGCTGAGCGCCGCGCTGGGACATGCGTATCGGCGGCAGTTCGCCTTTCCGGAGCATCACGAATCGCACGCCGCGAGCGCCTTCTTCCCCTCCCCCTTTGAGTCCGCCGCCATTCTGACCGTGGACGGAGTCGGAGAGTGGGCCACCACGACCATCGGCGTGGGAGAGGGCAACCGCATCCGCCTGCTTCGCGAGATCCGCTTTCCGCACTCGCTGGGACTTCTGTATTCCGCGTTCACCTCGTACTGCGGTTTCCGGATCAACTCCGGAGAGTACAAGTTGATGGGGCTCGCCCCCTACGGGAGTCCGCGGTACGCCACCGCCATCCGGGATCAGCTGATCGAGGTCCGGGACGACGGATCGTTTCGACTGAACCTCAAGTTCTTCCGGTATTGCCAGGGGCTCGTGATGACGTCCCCGGCCTTTCACCGACTGTTCGGCGGGGCGCCGCGGACGCCGGAGCAGCCGCTCTCCGAGCGGCAGATGGATCTGGCCGCATCGATCCAGGAAGTCCTCGAAGACGTCCTGCTGAGAATGGCCCGATACGCGGCCGATCTCACCGGGGAGCGGAATCTCTGTCTCGCCGGAGGGGTGGCGCTCAACTGCGTCGCCAATGGCCGCCTCCTTCGCGAGGGCCCCTTTGCTGATGTCTGGGTCCAACCGGCCGCGGGGGATGCCGGCGGGGCCCTGGGAGCGGCTCTCTTCGCCTGGCATCACCTGCTGGGGGAGCCGCGGACGGCGAACCCCCGTGACAGCCAGAAGGGGTCCTTGCTGGGCCCCGGCGTGACGGAGGCAGACGCCCGGCGCTGCCTGGACCGCGTCCAGGCAGTGTATCGGTCTGTCCCGGACGACGACGAGCTGTGCCGGAGCGTCGCCGAGTCGATTGCCGCGGGCGAGGTTGTCGGCTGGGTCCAAGGACGAATGGAGTTTGGACCGCGGGCGCTCGGCAGCCGGAGTATTCTGGGGGATGCGCGAAACCCCGGGATGCAGTCCGCCCTCAATCTCAAGACGAAGTTTCGCGAATCGTTCCGGCCCTTTGCGCCCTCCGTTCTCGAACATCGCGCGGCCGAGTTCTTCGATTGGCCAGCCGGCCGGTCGTCCCCCTACATGATGTTCGTGACCGGCGTCCGCGATCGTCCCGCAGTAGCCCGAGTCGACGACTGCAGCCTCCCTCCACTGGAGCGGCTGCGTGGAACAGGCGCCGCCCTCCCCGCCGTCACGCACGTCGACGGCTCCGCCCGTCTTCAAACGGTCGACGCCGCCCGTCACGGTCGATACGCCAGACTGGTGGAGCACTTCGCCCGACTGACGGGGACGCCGCTGCTCATCAATACGAGCTTCAACGTCCGTGGCGAGCCGATCGTCTGCACCGCGGAGGACGCCTACCGCTGCTTCATGGCCACGAATATCGACATCCTCGTTCTGGACCGCTTCATCCTGCGGAAATGCGATCAGCTTTCGCTCCCCTCCCAGGATGCCGAGCGTTTTCGCCAAGCGTTTCCGCCCGACTGACACGCTCCCGGTTCCGCGTCACGACATCCCAAGTCCGTCCGAGGCCGATGACATGATCTCGCTCAAGAAGGAGCCGACTTCCAGGGACCTGCGGGTGTTCGCGGTTCTCCAGCTCCCGTTCTGCGCGATCGGCCTGACGAAGCTGATCCACGGCGTCCCTTCCTGGGCCGTCATCGGAGGGGTAGCCGCCTCAAGCGTAATCGCTGCCGTAGGAGCGATCTCGCCGCAGCGAATCGTCTGGATCTATCGCGGTTGGATGCGGATCGCCTTCCCAATCGGATGGTGCGTGTCGTACGGTCTCCTGGCCGCAACCTTCTACTTGATCCTGACTCCGATCGGACTCATGATGCGCCTGGCGGGGCATGATCCGCTTCACCGCCGTCCGAACGCCGGAACGACTTTCTGGGAAGAACGGCCCCCGGCTCCCCCCGCCGACCACTACCTCCGACAATTCTGATTTCCATGTCTGATCAGGACCGCGGTCCCGTTGAGTTCCTCAATCGGGCGGAAGAGGCGTCTCCGGGTATTGCGAGGGAGTTCATCGACTTCCTTCGCTTCAATAAGAAATGGTGGCTCATCCCGATCATGGTGATGCTGCTCCTGATCGGCCTGCTCTCCCTCCTGAGCACGACGGCTTTGGCACCGTTCATATACCCATTGTTCTGAAAGTCTTCCGGGGGGCGGCCGTATCTCGCGTTGGAGGCCGTTCTTGCGTTCGAGCAGTACGGCCCGTCTTTCCAAACAGAATGGCGACGAATCCCGGAAATCGCGACCTGAACGGCCGCGTTGATAACGGAAGTCTGTGCCGGCAAATGAGAAAGCCCTTCGACGTTACTGCCGAAGGGCTTCTCGTTCCATCAAGTCGGGCTGGCGGGATTTGAACCCACGACCTCTTGCACCCCAAGCAAGCGCGCTAGCCAGGCTGCGCTACAGCCCGATGGGCCCGAGATCGAAATCTCGGAGGGCGAAGGCTATCGGAACACCCCCCGATGGTCAAGGTGCGGAATCGTCCCTCTAGACAACCGGCCGGAACCGCAGGTTCGCGTCGGAATCCCATTCCGCCCCATGGATTCCGGCACGGACGAGGTCGTGTCTCTCCCGCGTGTCGAGCCGATCCTCGCTGTTGCTCTCAACTCCGCCCGTTGACACTGCCGATTTGCATGGGTACAAGAACCACCATGACGACTGTCTCCTCCTATCAACTGGCTTTCTGCTCCGCCCCGGTTTCGGGCGCGCGGTTTGGGTATGCCTTTTGGTATCTGTTCCGGGATTTCCGGGCCGGGTGAGCGACTGCCGTCTATCAACCCAACACTCAAAGGCCCTGAAATCCCAAGTGGAATTCAGGGCCTTTCGCCATTTCTGGAGGTGAGTTCTCCGGAGAGGCGGTTGAGACCACTTTCCACCGAACCATCGCCCAGGAAGAGATCGAGGATGCCATGATTGTCGTACTCAAGCGCGGCGCCACCGCCGAAATGATCCAGCGGATGATCCGCCGCGTCGAAGATCTGGGGCTCAAGGCCCACGTGATCGAAGGGACCGAGCGGACCGTCATCGCCGCCGTCGGAGAGAAGCGGGCCGAGACGGTCCGCGAGACGCTCGAGTCCTGCGAGGAGGTCGAGAAGGTCGTCCCGATCCTGGCCTCCTACAAGGTCGCCAGCAAGGAGACCAAGCCCGAGGCGACGGTCGTCCGGGCGCGGGACCTCGTGATCGGCGGCGGCCACATCGGCGTCATCGCCGGTCCGTGCTCGGTTGAATCCGAGGCGCAGATTCTGGAATCGGCCAAGCTGGTCAAGGCGGCGGGGGCGACGGGCCTTCGCGGCGGAGCCTTCAAGCCGCGGACGAGCCCTTACGCCTTCCAGGGGATGAAGGAAGAGGGGCTCAAGCTCCTGGCGGCGGCCCGCGACGCGACGGGGCTGGCGGTGGTGACGGAGGTCATGACGCCGCATCACGTCGAGATGGTTGCCAAGTACGCGGACGTCCTCCAGATCGGGGCCCGCAACATGCAGAACTATCATCTGCTGCAGGCGGTCGGCGAGACCCGGACGCCGGTGCTGCTGAAGCGCGGTCCCTCCGCCACGATCGAAGAGTTTCTGCTGGCCGCCGAGTACATCCTCGACCAGGGGAACAAGGACGTCGTGCTGTGCGAGCGGGGGATCCGGACGTTCGAGACCCACACGCGGTTCACGCTTCCGCTGGCGACCGTCCCCTACCTGCAGGAGAAGACGCACCTGCCGGTCGTGGTCGACCCGAGCCACGGAACGGGGATCGCTTCGCTCGTCCTGCCGATGGGCCTGGCCTCCGTCGCCTGCGGGACCGACGGCCTCATCATCGAGATGCATCCCGATCCGCGGAAGGCGATGAGCGACGCCCAGCAGACGGTCTCGCCCGCGGTCTTCCAGCAGATCATGGAGCAGTCGAAGGTCGTCGCAGCGGCCCTCGGGAAGACTGTTGGCTGAAGGAGTCCCGTACCCTCCGCCGTCCTTACGGATCCGGGACGGCGGGGGACAGGACGGATGGGGCTGCGGCCGGAGGCGTGACGGCGGGAGTGGCCGTCACGTCCGGCGGTGGCGCCGAGCGCTCAGGCGCGTATCGCGCTGCGGCATAGGTGCGATACCACGCTGCGGCCGGATGAGACGCGCCCGTTGCCCCGATTGATCTCGTCTCGCCGTCCCCTGTTGTCTCTTTTGCGGTCGTCCCGCTCCAGGTGGCCTCGATCCGTTCGGCGAAGGTCAGTGGAGGTTCCTCGGGCCGGCGCGGCAGACCGGCCCGCTTCATCCGGCGATCCATCCGGTGGAGCAGCCGGTGCCAGCTCCGCAGGTCGTGCAGAAGAGCTGGGCCGGCTTCGTTCCGGGGGCGACGGCGTCCCAGCCAGATCAGGAGCACAAGGACTCCTCCCGCCGCGAGCGCCTGGACGACTGGCTTCTGCAGGAGATCGAGTAACAGAGCCGGCAGCCCCGGGTCCTGGAGGCGGGCCCACAGCGTCTGGAGCGCCTGGGTCAGGCCGATCGAGAGTTCCGAGGCGATGCCGGAGCCGCGGCGGGCCGGGACCCCCGAAGAGGGGGTCGACTCGACGATCACCCACCGCCCTTCCTCGTCATCGTAGGCTTCGACCCAGGCATGCGCATCCTTGCTCCGCGCCAGCCAGAGGCCGCCGAGTTCGTTGCGCTCCACCGCGACGTACCCCGTGACATAACGGGCCGGAACGCCGGCGTGCTTGAGCAGGAGCGCCGTGGCGGCGGCAAAGTACTCGCAGTGAGCCGCGGCCTTCGTCGTCAGAAAATGAACGATCGGCTCCTCGTCCGGAGGAATGTCGATCCCGAGCTGGTACTGGTGGTTCCGGTGAAAGTACGCCATCACGGCGTTCACCTTCTCCCGGACGGAGCGGGAGCCGGCGAAGATCTCGTCCGCCAGATCCCGGACCCGCGGATCGAGCGGGACGACCAGCTCCAGCGCGGCGTCGCGCTGGGAATCGGTCGGAACCTCGCGCGGCCGCTCAAGGGGCAGGAGCGCCGCGTACGGTCCCTTGTCCGCCGTGGCGGGCCGGCGGAGGATGGCGCGGCTCTCGTCCATCGAGAGGTTCGGCTCGTTGATGTAGAGGTAGGCGGTCTCCAGTGGGAGAAACGTGGTGGCGATGTTGTCCGCATCGGCGCGGAACACCATCTGCCGCCACAGCGGCGCCTCGATCGGGGCGAGCCGGAAGAAGTTGCCCGGGAACGCGGGGCGTCCGGCGTTCCGGGGTCCTCCGATCCCGACCGACTGGGTCCCCTGCCCATTGCTCCACCGTCCCGCGTAGGGCGCATAGGACGTGAAGACGCTCCCCCGGAGATACCCGGGGGGGACATCGGACTCGACGCGGAGCCGGATCCGTTCGTCGTCTTCCGTCTTCCAGTTGGAGACCTGCGAGAGCGTTCCGGAGTGCTCATACCCCGTGCGGTGCGCCCCCTCCCCATCCTTCCCCGCCAGGTAGCTCAGAACGAGAGACTCGAGGTCCCGCTCGTAGCGACGGAGTGTGAGCGATCCGGCGGAGGCGGCGATCACGAACGTGGAGAAGACCGCCGCGGTCAGCAGCAGGCGGGCGACCGACACCTTTCTTCGCTCTCCCCGGACCTGTGGGCGGGGGCGGCGGGAGGTCATGGCGAACAGGGCCAGGCCGAGGAGGACCAGCAGCGTGAGGATCAGCGAGATCCGTCCCAGCCGGATCCCGTAGATGCGGGCATTGCTGCCGAAGACCGCCGCCATCCCTCCCAGGACGGCGAAGGTCGCGGGGAGCCGCGCGGCGTACCGCGCCTGGTAGAGCATGACGATCTGCGTCGTAATCAATCCGTAGGCGATGTCGCGCGTCATCTCGCTGTTGATGTACGACGTCTCGAACGGGTACTCGTCGAAGAACGCCGTGTACTTGATGACGTACAGGACGATGATCGCCACGACCTGCCAGAAGAAGGAGGCGTCCACCAGCGTCCGCCGGCTGGCCGCCAGGATGCTTCCGAGCGAGAGGACCATCAGTCCGAAGGCGAGATACCACTCTTCCGAGGGGAAGGCGACGACCGCCGCTTCGGCGATGACGGCGTAGACCGCGGCCAGCCTCTGCAGGGAGACCGGGGGAACCGTTGCCGATGGAAGAGGGGTGGAGGCAGACATGGGAAGCTCTCACCAGCATCGGTGGAGCAGCCTCGCTCCGCAACCAACATCCCGCATCGCCTGGACCGGCTCTCCGTGAGCGAAGCGGGTCCCCGCCGTGGCGCCCCGCTCACGCCGGCAGCAGCGGCAGGCGAACGACGAACTCCGAGCCACACCCCGGCCCGTCGCTCGCAGCGGCGACCTCGCCGGAATGATGATCGAGAAGCTGCTTGACGAGCGCCAGTCCGAGCCCCAGTCCGGACCGCCCATCCTCCAGGCTGGCCCGTCCCTGCGTGAACGTCTCGAAGATCCGGGGGAGCAGTTCCGGCTCGATCCCGATCCCGGTGTCGCGGATGCGGAGTGTCGCCGTCCCGGGGCCGCCGTCGTTCCCGTCCGCGGCGAGGCGGACCGTAACCCGCCCCTGGGGGTCCGTAAACTTCCGGGCGTTCAGGAGGAGATTCGTCACGACCTGTCGCAGCCGGACCGCGTCCCCTTCGATCCAGACTGGCGCGCCCTCCACATCGCAATCGAGAGTCAGCTCCGACTGCTGGAAGACGGCGCGGAGATCCGAGACCGCTTCCCGGACGACCCGCGCGAAGTCGACGCGGTCCCGCTGCAGGTTGAGCTTCCCCTGCGAAAGCCGCGAGAAGTCGAGCAGGTCGTCGACCAGCCGCATCATCTGATCGACCTGACGGGTCAGGACGTCCCGGCTCCAGCCGATCGTTTCCGCGTCCGAGGCGAGCGACATCAGGTCGAGCGCCGTCTTGATCGGGCCGAGCGGGTTGCGAAGTTCGTGTCCGAGAACCGCCAGAAACTCGCTCCTGCGGCGGTCGAGTTCCTTGAGACGCTGTGTCTGATCGCGGAGGGCGTCGGCGGAGAGGCGATGCCGGCCCTCCGTTTCATCGACATAAGCCGAGACGCTGGTCGCGATGGCATCGTCGAGGGCAACGCCGACCGCCATGAACTCGCGGCTGCTGAGGGGGCGTCCCAGGCAGTCTTCCAGATGATCCAGCAGAATGACCTGGAGCAGCTGGTAGTCACGGACGACTTCCGGCAGCGACCATCCGGCGTGCCAGCGCTGCTGGCCATGCTCGCGGGCCCAGCGGTCGCGGCTGGAGTCCTCGCGGCTCTCCGCCAGGGAGCGGCTGAGGTCGTCGAGAAACTGCGGGAGATGGTCGATCAGCTCCGCGTGGTGGATCCGCTCCCGGTCTCCCTGTTCGGCCAGTGCGCGGTCGGCCCAGCGGGAAATGATGGTTGCCGACTCGCGATGGATGACCTCGGCGAGGAGGTCGTGCCGCTGCGCGCGGACGTAACGTGTGTCGACACTCATTCGCAACTGCTGCCGCAAGGCGGGGGGAGAAGAGAAGCGCTCGCGGCGGATTCTACCAACTTCCCATCCCCTTGTCGCGAAGCCCGGGTGACCGCGGCCCTCATCCCTGGGAAAAGAGGAGCCTCGGCCAGGGAAAAGTCGAGGAACGGGCCCTCGTGGCAGCGTGGCTCAGGAGCGGTCCGGGTCACGCATTCGCGGCCGACAGGATCCGAACCATGTGGTGTTCGTCGTGCAGAACGCCGTCGACCAGCATAAAGCCTCGCTCAGTGCCGAACGCCCGGAAGCCCAGCGATTCGTAGAGAGCGAGGGCCCCGCCGTTTGCCGCGTTGACGCCGAGATTGATCTGCCGCAGCCCCGGCCAGCGTTCCGCTTCCTCGATCGCCCGGGTCATGAGTTCGCGGGCCACGCCCCGGCGGCGGTGGCTGGGGGTCACATAGACACCCCACAGAAAGGCCTTGTGAGCCAGCTTGCGCTTGGGCTCACGGCGGAGTCCGACCACTCCGGCCAGATCGTCCGCGACGAACGCCCCCAGAACCACCTGGTCCGGACCGGGACTGAGCCGCTCTGCGACCTCGGCCAGGGTGAGGGACCGTTCTTCCTCGAAGCTCGACGCGAACGACGCCGGGGAGTCGCGGAGTCCCTCCAGCCGCAGTCTCCGGTACGTCTCGGCGTCATCGGGATGGAGCGGGCGAATCAGCATGGCGGGTTCCTTCGGCACGTGGCGGGGGCGGGGGAGGGGGAGGGACGGGACCGCGGGGACGGTGGCGGGAAGACACCAGGGAGGCTGCCGGGTTCGCCTGCGGCCGGGCGCGGGCAGGCGCGACGAGCCGGCCCTTCAATCCCTTGCGAAGACCGCCAGAAACGATTCGAGTATGATTCTTCCCTTTCCGCACCTGCCTGCGGAGATCGGTCCTTCCGGCAGAGGCCTGGCCGTCGTCGGAGGGCCGGCACGGCGGGGAGGAAAGCGTCGCCGGCCCGCCCTGTTGATCCCACCCGAGGTTTTCCGTGAGTTCTCTCGACCAGTTGATCGCTGACAAGAAGGCCGCCCTCGACAAGCACACCGTCGAGACCGTGCAGCTCCACTTCCACCCCGAACTGGGCGCTCCCTACTGGCTCGAGAAGGCGAAGACTCTCAAGTTCAACCCGCTCAAGGAAGTCAACTCCTTCGACGACCTGAAGAAGTTCCCCCTCTTCGATGACGAGGACCTCCGCGGCGGGCCGGTGACGCGGATGCTCCCGATGAAGTGGAAGGACGAGCCGAAGTACGTCTTCGAGACCGGCGGAACAACCGGGATTCCCAAGTCCCGCTGCGTCGTCCGCGACCACTGGATCGATTACGAGCAGTTCTCCCACACGATCCCGGACGCCGCCTTCCCCCGAGGGGCGAACTGGCTGATGCTCGGTCCTTCGGGACCGCGGCGGCTGCGGCTGGCGATCGAGCACCTCTGCCAGTTCCGCGGCGGGATCTGCTTCTGCGTCGATCTCGATCCGCGGTGGGTCGTGAAGGTCCTCAAGAAGGGGGACGTCAACCACGCCAAGGGCTACGCCGACCACGTCATCGATCAGGCGATGACGATCCTCTCGGCCGGCCACAACATCCAGTGCGCGTTCGCCACGCCGAAGCTCCTCGAAGCCCTCGCCCTGCGGCTGATCGACAAGGGATCGAGCCTTGAAGAGGCGGGGATCAAGGGGGTCTTCTGCGGCGGCACCGAAATGACCTCACAGTGGATGCGGTTCGCCAAGGAAGAGCTCCTCGGCGAGAACGTCTACATCACGCCGACCTACGGCAACACGCTGATGGGCCTGGCCTGCGGCAAGGACGTTTCGCCCGAGGAGAACTACAAGATCAGCTACTACGCTCCGCAGCCCCGCGCGGCGGTCGAGGTGGTCGACTTCAAGGACTACAACCAGGTCGTCCCCTACGGCGGCACGGGCCGCGTGAAGCTCTACACGCTCACCGAAGAGCTGTTCATCCCCGGCTTCATGGAGCGGGATGAAGGAGAGCGGGAGAAGCCCTACGAGAAGTTCCCGTGGGACGGCATCAGCGGCACCCGCCCGTTCCACGAGTTCGCCAAGACGACGGTCGTCGGAGTGTACTAACAGCACGGACCAGCCGAGTGGCCAAAGACGCCGGGACATCCCCGGCGTCTTTCGTTTCACCGTCGCTCACTGGGCAAAACCCGCCGGGCCGGCCTTTCCATCCCGTGCTCCCGTGGCATCCATGTCCACGACGGAACTGTCCGGCCGACCCGGGGGTTTTCACTCGCTGCCGACTCGGTCGGCCGGTCCGTTATCCGAGGAAGACCTTGAGCGTCAGGGCCGCCCCCGCGGCCACGGTCAGGAACTGCAGCAGATGCGTCGCGATCACAGTGGCCATGCGGGGTCGGTAAAACGCGGCACAGTTCCGGTCGCTCCGCCGCCACTCCGGATCGCGCGTTGAACAGGCCAGGAGCCGCGGGTCCCGCCCACGGCGGCGGTCGCTGCGGGCCTCGTCACGCAGGTCCATCCGACAGCGGGCGAGGCGGTCGGCGACCTCCCGCGCCGTCTGAGGCCGGTCCGCCGGCCACTTCTGATGGAGATCGGAGATCAGCCTCGCCAGCGCATCCGGAACGTCCGCGCGGTGGCTGTGAATCGGAGCGGCCGGTTCGTCGGCGACCCGCTTCAGGACGGCGGCGGCGGTCGGCGCGGCAAACGGCGGGTGGCCGCTGCAGAGGGCGTACAGCACGCTCCCCAGGCTGAAGAGGTCTACGCGCTGGTCGAGCGCATCGCCGCGGACCTGCTCGGGGGACATGTAGAGCGGCGTCCCCAGGATGATTCCGCTCTGCGTCAGGCTCGTGTCGTCGACCGCCCGCGCGAGGCCGAAGTCCGTGATCCGGGCCCGTCGCTCCCCCTGATGCTCCACGAGGATGTTGGCCGGTTTGACGTCGCGGTGGATGACCCCCTTGGCATGGGCCGCGGCGAGGCCGGTGGCCATCTGGTGTCCGTACCGGAGGACGTCGTGGATCGGGAGCGGACCCGATTCCTCGAGCATGTCCTGCAGCGTCCGGCCGGGAACGAACTCCATGACCAGGTAGGGGTACGGGTTCTCGCCGACGCCATGGATCCCGACGATGTGCGGATGTCGGACCGCCGCCGCCGTCCGGGCCTCGCGGACGAACCGCCGTCGCGACGGGCAGTCCGGGGGGAGGTCCGGGTTCAGGACCTTGATCGCCACGTAGCGGCGGAGAGGCGTGTCGAACGCCTTGAGGACGACCCCGAAGGCGCCCCGCCCGAGAACTCCCATGACCTCAAAGTGTGCGAGACGTCCCAGGGAATTCTCGAGGCGTCCGGGGGCGAGCCGATCCAGGAGCCGGGTGACGCGGTCCTGCGAACAGTCATCCGGCGAAACGCCCCCCCAGACCGCCGGCAGCGCGGAGAGCCCGCCGGGTTGAGGCCGCCGCATGTGTCCCGAGGTCGCGAGCGTGCTGACGCCGCCGGACAGGGCGTGGTCCGTATCCGGGATGGGAAGGAACGAGCCGCATACCGGCCCGTCCAGCGTTGAATACTCCATCGCTTTCGGGGACATGGGAACTTCTCCAGCTTAGAAGTCCATAGGGGAACCAGTCCGGCAGCGCGTGCGCTGCCTGGACGGAAGGGACGCCATGGGCGGAACCTCTCCGCAGTGCGGACGGTCCGCGCGCTCGTTTGCCCGACTTCCCGCGTAAACTCCGTCAGTCCTCAATCAACTCCGTGGGCACGGATGTCGGTCACGTCGACCGCCCGAAACTGCCCTCCACGAGTGATATACGTCGCCGTTGAGCGAACCTTAACGGAGCGTCCAATTCGTAAGGTTCGGCGGTTCGTCTCTTGCGGGAGCCGCGAGGCTGGCCAAGTCAGCGGGCCAGCTCTTCGCACATCGCTTCCATGTGGCGGGAGAGCGTGTCCCAGGGGTTTTCCTCCCCCTCTCGTCCTGGCCGATAGGGATCCTCTGTGACGTAGACCCAGCGGGCGTAGCGGCGGACGACGTGAAGCGAGTTCTTGTCGAACCGCGTCGTCGAGTGCACGAGCACCGCCCGCGTCCATGGCGGAAAATCGCCGTAGCCGCCGGGGCGGTCCCCCTGAATCCTCCGTTCCTCGGGCCACGTTTCGCCTTCATGGACGACGAAGCAGTCCGCGGCTTCGGCGGCAAAGAACCGGCCGGGGGTGTCCGTTCCGGGATTGGCGACGATGGGCCAGAACCCGGACCGCTCGCCGGCTTCCTTCAGGGAGAGCTGGAAATCGACCGCGGCGTCGCGGTCCTCGTAGTTCATCTCGTCGAAGAACAGGCCGTGGACGCGGGGGTAGAACGCGACCCAGCGTTCGATGTCCTCCTGGATCTCTTCGGCGGGGCGCTTGGCGTAGTCCGTCGAGACGTAGCCGATGACGGTGCATCCGGCGCCGATGAGGCGGTCGATGGCCCGTGTGTAGTTGGGGTCGACGCGGGTGCCGGGCCCCGAGGCGGGGTTGACGATGACGCGGAACGGAACAGTCTCGTAGCGGCGTTTGAGGTCGATGAGGCGGTTGTAGGCCGGGTGGGTCTCGATGTCTGCGGGGTAGATGTACAGCGGGATCAGGAGGCCGGTCCGCTGCTGGGCGGCGGATTCGAACTGGCGGTTCCGCAGTCGGCGGGCGGCGGCGGTTCCTTCTTCCTGGGCGGGCAGCGTGAGGGGAAAGAGGAGGGCGAGCAGCAGCCACACGGATCGGAACATCGTCACGGAGCAACTCCAGGAGATCGCGGACACCTGAGCGTCATGAGATCGTAGTCGACGGCGGGAGCGAGGACGACCAGTTGGGACGGTCTCGTCGAACGCCGTCCTCGCCAGCACGGCTCTGCCTGCTCAAACCCATTGTGCGACGGCAGCCGGGGTCAAGGAGGCCGAAAAACAACACCGGCCCCCTCGCCGCCGGAGGCGCTTCCGTGAGGAACCGTTGTCTGTAACGGGCGTCCCCTTGGTGAAACCGGCGTTGAGGACTCCACGCTCGGTCTGCAGTCCCTGCGGGTTGGTAAGGGGGCATCCGGCACGTTGTCCGAGCCTGGACGCTCACTTCTTCAGACATCTCTCGACGGCCAAGCCTCCGGCGGGCAAAGGGGCGTTGCCCCTCTGCACTCCCCACCAGGGTGCCCCTGGACCCGGTCGATTAGCAGCGTTGAGGGACGGATCGGAGACCTTGACTCACCACTCGAACTGCGCACTCAACTAGCTCACTTGCGAGAGGACATCCTCGTCGACGTAGATCGGGAGATGCGGTTCATAATGCACCGCCAGAGCGATCGCGTCGCTCGGCCGGCAGTCAATCTCGTGCAGCTCCCCTCGATGCCGCACACGGATCGCGGCATAGTACGTATGCTCGACCAGCCGCGTGATCACCACGTCCTCCGCCTCCGCCCCCAGCTCCTCGATCACCGATTTGACCAGGTCATGCGTGAGAGGACGCGGCGGTACGTTCCCCTGCACCCGGCGGTCGATGCTCGTCGCCTCGAAGATCCCGATCAGGATCGGGAACGAACGGCCGCCATCCACCTCTTTGAGGAAAACCACCTGCTGATCGTTGATCTCGCTGATGATGATCCGGGCGAGCTGCATCTCGACAAGCACGTCGAACTCCACGGCGAAGGCGGGACAGGGGCGTTGTGAAAGTATATTCGCCCCCTTCGCCCCGGCAATCGGTCGAGTGACGGCGATGTATTCGCCACCTGGTGGTCAGCACGCGGCTCCACCGGGTCCAGGGGCACCCTGGTGGGGAGTGCAGAGGGGCAACGCCCCTTTGCCCGCCGGAGGCCTGGCCGTCGAGAGATGTCTGAAGGAGTGAGCGTCCGAGCGCGGACAACGTGTCGTATGCCCCTCACCAACCCGCGGGGATTGCAAAGCGAGCGGTGGAGTCCTCAACGCCGGTCCCACAAGGGGGACATCCGTCGTTCACCACGGTTCCTCATGGAGGTGCCTCCGGCGGCAAGGGGGCGAGGCCCCCTTGACCCCAGCGACCGTGGCACGTTGGGTTTGAGCTAAGAGAGCCCGTCCGGCAAGGTCATTTCTCTACCGGTGCAAGTCGCGCGGCATCGTCAGCGAATGCGGCTCCGTCAGCAGCCCGTAAAACTCCGGCCGGCGGTCGGCAAGACGGTCGATCTCGTGCTTGTCCGGCACACGGATGATCCGCTTCTGCCGGGACCGCGCCGGGTCAATCTCGGCGTAAAGAATCGTCGGCTCAGCGTCGTTGCTCGCCGCCAGGGTCTCGCCGGTCGGCCCGCAAATGCTGCTGAGACCGATGAACCGGACGCCCCGCTCGACGCCGACCCGGTTGACCGCGACGAAATAGACGGCGTTCTCCAAGGCCCGCGTCGGAATCGCGTGGCGGGCCGTCGTCTCCGCCCCCGGAGGCCAGTTCGTCGGCAGCGCGATCAGGTCCGCCCCAAGGAGCGTCTGCACGCGGCTCGCCTCGGGGAACGCCGCGTCGTAACAGATCTGCATTCCGAGGTTGAGACCGCCCATGGTGTGAACCGCCAGCGGCTCGTCCCCGTGGGTCGTCAGCATGTCGACCCCCAGATACGGCAGATGCACCTTGCGGTAACGGGCCAGCACTCCGCCGGGACCGATCAGCACGGCGACGTTGAACAGCCGATCCTCGTCCCGCTCCAGCCCCCCGACGACAGCATGCGTTCCCAGCTCCCGGCAGACCGCCGCCAGGGCGAAGGTCGACGGCCCCGGCATCGTTTCCGCGGCCTCCTGGGCCTCCTCCCGGCTGCCGAAGCAGTACCCGGAGATCGCGCACTCCGGAAAAATCGTCAGCTCGGCTCCGCCGCGGTGCGTCTCCCGCAGGACGTCGCTCATCCGCGCGACGTTCGCGGCAGGCTCGGAGATCCGGATATCGATCTGGGCGCCGGCAATCTTCATGGGAAGAACCTGGTGTTCGTCGAAAGGAGCGATGGCCCCGGGCGCCGGGGCTACCCGCCGCGGATCACTTCTTGTTCCCCTTGCTCGCGGTCGGCGGACTTCCGGGAACGAGATGCTTCTGGACCGCCGCCAGGAGCGGATCGATCGTGAAGTCCTGGATGCGGTGCGGCGGCTTCCACTTGAACCACTTGTAGCCGTCGTGCTCCGTCAGCTTGATCGTCGGATCCCCTTCGATCCAGCCCAGGTAGATCACGAGGGTCTTGAGCTGCCGCTTGCCGTCCGTCCGGGCGTACTTGACGTAGTACTGCTGCGTGTAGCGGAAGTCCGGGTCGAGGCGGATCGCCTCCTTGGCGATGCCCGTTTCCTCCCACGTCTCCCGCAGGGCGCATTCGAGTTCGGTCTCGCCGTCGTCGATGTGCCCCTTCGGAAGGTCCCACCGCTTGGGATGCTTCATCAGCAGGAAGTCGGAGAGGGGATTCCCGCGAACGATCAGAATTCCGCAGGACTTCAGTTCCGGCACCTCGCGTCCCTCCCGCGGCCGAAGCGCGGACGCGACATCCGGGAACGTTCGGAAACGGCTCCTGTTTCCGCACGCGACGCCCCGTCCCCGCGACCGATCCGGCCTTACGCTGTGGACTTCGGACTATGCAGGTCGAGCGCGCGTCTGTCCAGTTGCGGCGCGGTCGAACTTGGGGATTGTCCGGAAGTCAGCCTTGCGACTGCGGCGACCGGAAAGGAGCGACCGAACAGGAGAGCCCGGCCCAGCCCGGACAGCCGCCGCAACCGGTGCCTTGCGCACGCGGCCGCGGCCAGGCCCGAAGTCCGCCGGTCAGCGGTCGATCTCGCCCATCACGATGTCGAGCGAGCCGACGATCGCGGGGATGTCGGCGATCAGGACGCCGGTGCAGAGAGGCCCCGTCACTGAGAGGTTGCAGAAGCAGGAGCTCTTGGCCCGGGCCCGGAGCGGCTCCGGCTGGCCGTCGCCGACAATGTAGAACCCCATCTGGCCCCGGGGGCACTCGGTCTCCAGGTACGCTTCGTCGACCGGAAGCTTCTGCGTCATCTTGTACGGGACGCGGTGCGTGCCGGCGGCCGCGGGGTACTTGGCGATCCCCTGCCGAACGAGCCGGATCGACTGGACCACTTCCATCATCCGGACGTAGAACCGGCACCAGTTGTCGCCGAGGATCGCCTCGGGCGGGGCGTCCTTGAACGGAGCGACCGGGATCTCGAACTGGAACCCGTCGTACATCCGGGTGTAGATCTTCTCGCCGTCGCGGCGGAGGTCGAAATCGACGCCGCTTCCGCGAAGGACAGGGCCCGTGCAGCCGTAGCCGATCGCCATCTCCCGCGGCAGGATCCCGATGCCGGCGGTCCGCTTGATGAAGATCGAGTTGCGGGTCAGCAGCGTGTGGTACTCGACGATCCGCTTCTCGAGCCACTCGAGGAACATCAGGCAGGCGTCGATCCAGGAGAGCTGCAGGTTGGGGCTCTTGCCGGTCAGCGACGCGAGGCCGGGGGGGATCGTGATCGTCTTCGGCAGGTCGTGCGTCACGCCACCGATTGTGATGTAGCTGTAGGTGAGCCGGGCGCCGCAGACCTCTTCGAAGAGGTCGAGGACGATCTCCCGCTCGCGGAAGGCGTACAGGAACGGGCTGAACGAGCCGAGGTCGAGCCCGTACGCCCCCATCCCGACGAGATGGCTGGCGATGCGGTTCATCTCACCGATGATGAGCCGCAGGACCATCGCCTTCTCGGGGACTTCCATCCCGATCAGCTTCTCGAAGACGAGCGCCTGACCGAGGTTCATGTTCATCGCGGCCAGATAGTCCATCCGGTCGCTGTAGGGAATCCACTGCGGCCCGGTGAGGTTCTCGCCGATCTTCTCCGCGCAGCGATGCAGGTAGCCGATGTGCGGCGTCACTTCATGGACGATTTCGCCGTCGGTCCGCAGCAGGAGCCGGAGCACGCCGTGGGTGCTGGGGTGCTGCGGCCCCATGTTGACGAGCATCTCGTCCGTCCGGACGTCGAACTCGATCACACGCTGGTCGTCGATTTCGGCAAGGCTCATGGCTTCCTTCGCTGCGCTTCGGAAGAAGGATCAAGTATCAGGTTTCAAGTATCAAAACGGGCCGGATCCAACCTCTGACTGATACTGGATACCTGGCACCTGATACTTCTGCATCACCGTGGTTCGGAACAAATGTCCCGGTCCTAACCCCTCATCCCGTGGTATTCCTTCGGGAACACGTAGTCTTTCCGCAGGGGATGCCCCTCCCAGTCCTCCACGCACAGGATGCGGACGAGGTTGGGATGGCCGACGAAGCGGATCCCCATCAGGTCATAGGCTTCCCGCTCGTGCCAGTTGGCGATCGGCCAGATGTCCGAGACGGTCGAGACTTCCGGGAGCTGTCCCGTCTGGTCCCCCTTCCACCGCGGCAGCTTCACCTTGATGACGCAGGAGTGCTTCTGGTTGTAGCTGTAGAGGTGGTAGACAACCTCGAGGTGCGGAGTGTACGGAAAGTTCTTGGCGAGCTTGGCGTCCGGCTCGAGATAGTCGACGCCGGTCAGGTCGCACAGGTGGTCGAGCTGAAGCTGCGGGTCGTCCCGCAGGAAGAGGCCGACTTCATGGATCGCCGACGGGGCGACTTCGATCCACGGATCCTTGGCCGCCTCGTGGACCGTGACGATGCGCTCCGACCCGAAGGTGTTGGTGAGCCGCTCGAAGATCTGCTGAATCGTCATGGGGCTGGAGCCAGAGTGCGAGGGGGGCCGCTTTCCGAGTTCGACGGCAGCCGGCGGGCCGGCGAAGAGGAGACGCTACGACGCGGTGGTGGCGGCCGCCGCCGCGGGCTTCTGCTCAAGGGCCGGGATCGGCATCGTCGGCCGGGCGCGAGCTGCGTTCTGACGGGCCTGTTCGACCATGGCCCGCACCCAGTCGAGGTCGCCCCGCTTCCAGACGTAGGCGAAGCCGAGGACCAGGACCCCGAAGAAGACGGCGATGTCCAGGAAGCCGAGCTTGGCGATCGTGTGGGCGTCCACGGCGGAGATCACGGTGTCGGCGGTCGTCGTGCCGGGGGGGAGGTCGAGGAGCCGGTCCGTCAGGTTCGAGCGGACGACGGGCGGGAGCGAGGTGTCGGCGAGCTGCGTCGCTCCGCCGAAGATCAGGGCCCAGGGGAAGAAGAAGGCGACTTCGACGTCGAAGATGATGAACAGCAGGGCGACGACGTAGAACCGGACGTCGAACTGGATGTAGCTGGAGCCGATCGCCGGCTCGCCGCACTCGTAGGGAGCGTCCTTTTCTTCGGTCGGCAGGCTGGGCCGGACGAAGTAGCCGATCAGGAGCGGCAGAAGCACGAGCGTCGAGCCGGCCAGGATCGACAGCAGGAAGTGGATATTGAGGTCTGTCATGAGCGCGTCGTGCTTTTAGGACCTGAGGCTGGTCGGTTCCGGGGACAGGCCCCGCGTCACGTGCTGATCCCGCCTTACGTGCTGATCATCGAGGCGGATCAATGTTCCGCCCGCTCCAGGAGGCTGTGCCGGCCCGAGTAGCCGGCGTCCAGTTCGTGCCAGAATTCCACTTCGTTCTCGCCGTGCCGCCAGCAGAGGTACACCTCGCGGCCATCCATCATCGACCGGAAGTCGACGAGGCCCATCAGCGGATCCTTGAGCTCGACCCCGATCCGGCGGAGTTCCTCGACGAAGCCCCGGATGCGTTCGACGTCTGCCTCCAGCTCGTCCTCCATCTGCTGGACTTCTTCGGAGTAGGCGTCGCTCGTCTTGCGGCCCGCGCCGCGGCGACCGCGGATTTCCCGGAGCCGATCCTGCCGGTCTTTCACGTCCTGGGAGAGGGTGACAATGTCCGCCACGACCGCCTTCACGAGCGGGAGGGTGCTGTTCGCCTGAGCGACAGTGAAAAACTTTCGGGCAGCGTTGGGAGGTGGAGGCGTGGCAGTCATGGGACTCTCGAAATCGGCACCGTGTTTCCAGCTAATGATCTTCCGGGGCGGCGAACTCGTACGGAGAGGCTTCCCCTTTGACCCAGACCGGCTGGTGGAGCACCTTTGATTCCGCAACGGCCGTGGGATTGAGAGTCGCCTGCCCCCACGCCACTTCCAGCGGGACCTTGGCATAGTCCACGATACACCCGTCGCGGCTGAAACAGCTCAGGTCGTGGTTGGAGCCCATGAAGATGCAGTCCACCGGGCATGGTTCGACGCAGAGCGCGCAAAACATGCACTTGGTGTAGTCGATCGTGAACCCGTCGATGCGGAAGCCCTTGCCGACGGGGCTCTTGACCTTGTCGATGTAGATGCAGTCCACCGGACAGGCCGCGGCGCACTTCTCACAACCGATGCAGGTCGTGAGGTCAAAGCGGTGGAACCCGCGGTATCGAGCCTTCACGGGGACCGGCGTCTCCGGGTACTCGTAGATCTCAGCGAACGTCTTCCGCCGGTACGTCGCGAACATCGTCCCGAGCGTGACCCACAGTCCTTCCAGGACGGTCGTCACGGCCACATAGATGTTGCGGAGCCACTCACCAAATCCGCTCATGCCGTCCTCGCGCGAAGTCGAACTCAGGCCAAGCCAACCCTTTACGCAGTCCAATTCCGATTATAGGTGGGGGGCAGGTCGTCGCAACCAAGCCGGCTCGAACTCCCGATTGTGAGACACTTTCGAGCAGCGGCGGTTCGTCGTCAGTTCCCGGCCGGAGCCGCCTTCGGGGCTTTTTCCTCGGGCTCCGCATCGAAGGGGGCCGCCCCGCCCGCCCTACCTTGTCCGCGTTGAATCAGGTCTGCCGCCAGCCGCGCCAGCTCGTTCTGCTGCCGGACGAGCTGCCGGAGCTCCTCAGCCGCGATCTGCGCCTCGGGGCCGCCGGCGTTCTTTCGCTGAAGGAGCTCGGTCGTCGTTTCGAGGAGCTGTTCCTGCATCGACTTCAGCAGTTTCAGTTCGGCAATCAGAACGAGCCGGTCCCCCGACTCCTCCGGCGACTCTCCGCCCGGCTTCGCTCCCCCCGGGGAATTCGAGGCGACATCTGGCTCCGAGGGAGCGAACGCCTTCGCCACGGCCCGGAGCCGGCCCGCGATCTGCGTCTGCCGCCGCTGCGTCTCGGCGTCGACCGTCCGCTGCTCGAGCCGCGAGCCGATATCGGCAATCCCTGAGACAGCCTCCTGAAACGCCATTTCCAGCACCGTCTGGCCGGCCACGTCTGGAACCATCTGCTGGACCTCGTTGCCCAGTTCCTTCTGTGACTCGCGGATCCGCTGCAGCGTCCGCAGTTCCGTTCGGGAGAGGCGTCCCTCTGCCGACTGCTGTTCGTGGAGCTTGGCCGTCTCGTCGCGAACCCCCTCCTGCCGGACCGCCAGCGCCTCAACCCGGGCGGCCAGGTTCTTCAAGCGGTCCGCCGCCTCCTGAAGCCGGGCCCGCGCCTCCTGCCGGGCGAGCTCCCGCTCCGTCTGGAGCAGGTCGTCGAGCGCTTCCCGCTGCTGCTGGCTCGCCTCTCCGGAGTCCTGCTTGTCGAGCGCGTCGGCGGCCCCCTGCATCCGATCCGCGCTCCGCTGCGCCGAAGCGGCCGGCTGCGACTGGTTCCGTTTCTGAAGCCGGCGGGCCAGTTCCTCGGTCCGGTCCTGCAGCTCCGCCTGACGCTTGCTCAATCGCTGGAGCGTTTCCTCCCGTTCGGCGGGCGATCCCTTGGCGGAAGCCTCTTCCGCCTGTTTGCGAAGCTCGTCCTGTTCCGACCGCAGTCCCGCCGCTTCCTCGCGGCTCTGCGCCAGGGCTTTGCTCAGATTCTCCCCGGAGGCGGACTCCGTCCCGGCAAGCCGCTCGTTCCATTTCCGGAGCGTCTCGACGACCTCCTCCTGAAGCTCGCCGGCCCGCTGCACGCGGTTGGCTTGAAGGAGCGAGGCGATCTGTTGCATCTTTCCCGCCGCGCCGGCAACGTCGGTTTTCTTTTCTCCAGCGGCCGATTGCTCTCCCCCTGCGGCATCCCGCCGGTCGCCGCTCGCTCCGGAAGCCTCCGGTCCCGAGGGAGGATCCTTTTCCGAGGTCTGCGACGCCTTGATCGCGGAGTCGAGAGCCCGGACGTCATCCGCCAGCCGCGCCTGCCGGTTGGCGAGCCGCTCGAGCGTCGCCCGGTCCTGGGCCGACAGCTCGTCGACGGAGCGGGAGAGAGTCTGGCCGGCGAGTTGCCGCGTGTCGTCGAGGAGTTTCTGCTGGGCGTCGGCCGCTCCCGCGACCTTGGAACGCAGGTCCTCCTGGGCTCCCCATTCGCCGATCCGGCGGAGCAGGCCGTCGAGCGTAGAAACAATCCGGTCCTGCTCCGTCCCGATCTTCTCGAACCGTTCGGTCATCGCGCCGGAGCTCGGGGCGGAGTTTTCGGCCTCGCGCTGCAACTGCCCAAGGTTCGCCTCGACCGCCGCGGCCGCGCTCCCGTCGAGACGCTCGATCTCCTCCCGCAGCGCCGGAAGGGGATCGGTCCCCGGTTCCGGAGCGAGCCCGTTCTGCTCGCCATCGCGAACGATTTCCCCCAGTTGCTGGAGCGCGCCCCGCCGCGGATCCGTCAGTCCGCTCCGGACCTCGGCCTGGGCCATCGCGGACCGGGCCAGTTCGGCCCGGTCCGCGTCGGACAGGGCCCCCGTCCCCTTCCACTGGCTCTCCAGATCCCGCACTTGGTCCCGGATCCCCTTCTGAAGGGATCGGGTCTGCCGCAGTGCCTCGGCCACCCCCGCCCGCCGACGGGTGAGCTCGTTCCGCTTCTCGTCCGGCGTGACGACTATGATCCGCCGCGGCGCGCTGCGGGCGACGTGTGCCCCCTTCCCCGGCCCCTCGTAAAGGTCGCGGGCCTGGGCGCGGATGGTCCATTCGTCCCCCGGATTCGCCTGGAGCGTCCCCAGGTCGACCTCGATATCCGACTGAACGGTTCGAGCCAGGGCCGCGACCGCGGGACCGGGGAGCGTGCGATCGGTCGTTCCGTCGGCGGGGCTCAGGACGAGGTCGACGTCCGCGAGCCCGAGGTCATCCGTCGCTTCGATCCGGACCGGAATGCGGGCGGTCGGCACGACCCGGAGGTCGGTCTCCGGCTGGAGGATCAGGACGGCGGGAGGACGATCGAGGGCGCCGCGGATCTCGTATCGCGGCGGCGCGGCATGCCGCAGCCCCTGGGTGTCGACGAGTTCCAGCCAGTAGGAGCTCCGTTCAGCCCCGGTGATCTCGAACGAGGCCCGGATCGTCCGGCCGTCGGGCTCCATCTCGAGCCGCGCCGTCGGCTGACGTCCCAGATGGAGCGACGCCTTCTCGAGCGGTCCGTTCGCGACGGCGATCAGGTCGACTCGCGACCCGACGAGCCCCTGCACATGTCCGACACCGCTTGTCGTTGTCTCGGGCTTGAGACCGGAATAGGGGGGCGGAGTGACGGTGATCTGGAACGACTCGACGGCGGGGGGCGTGGCGACATCGACGACCAGCGGAGGGAGCCGGTCGTCGTCCCCCCCGCTCACCTGGATCCGGAGCGGGCCCGACTGCGGGAGGAGGCTGACGACCCCCACCGTCTGGGCCTGTCCCGCGTCGTCCCGCAGGTCCGACTGGGGGAGGAGCGTTTCGGTGACCGAACCGTCGGGAAACTCGATCTTCGAGATCAGCCGTTCCGGCAGCCGGCGGTTCCGTTCCGTGACGTAGACCGTGAGCGTTTCGCCCTTGGCGACCCGCCACGCCGCGGCGGGGTCGATCGGCCCGAAGCCGGCGTCGCGGAACTCGAGGGTGAACCGCCGCGGCCACTCGATCGACCGCCACGGCGTTGCAAGCCGGGACAGGGCCAGGCCCACATCCCCCGGATTCCAGAGGGTCAGGCCGGCGAGGAGAGCGCAGGCCGCAGCGGCCCACAGCCAGCTCGACCGGATCGCCCGCCCGTTGACGAGGCCGTCCCCCGCCGAACTCGGGAAGTGCTCGACCGTCTGCGCAACAAGCTCCCGCTCCAGCGGCGTCAGGGGACGAGCACCCGCCTGCGTGAACTGCACGGCGCTGGCCAGATCGCCCGAGAGCGAATCGGAGTTCCGCTCCAGCAGCAGCGCCAGATCGACGTCGCTGAGGTCCGACCTCCAGGGCCGAGAGACGTTCCACCAGACGAGCCAGACCGTGGAAGCGATTATCGCCAGCAGCGCCGCGCCCCGCAGGGCGGACGAATTCAGATGGGCCGTCCGGTCCAGCAGGACCCACACCGCCAGTTCTGTCGCAAGAACGGCGATCACAATCGCCAGTCCCCGCGCCGCGGCAGATCGTCGAATCCTTAGGCGAATCCCGTCGAGAGGAAGCCGGAACGGTGCCGGATCAGGTGAAATCGAACCGAAGCGGTCGGCGTCACCGCTCAACAGCGAGCCGTGCGCGAGCGGACTTTCCGGGCCGTTTCTCGGAGAGGTGTTCACATGGCCATTGTTTGTCTCGTCAGCGGCAATTGCAACGCGAGTCCGCGGCGGAGGCGGGCAGCCCGCCGCGGTCGGTCACTCCGCGAGAACGGGACGCTCACTGGAGCGACGTCGACCGGGAGGCGGTTTTCCGGTCTCCCTCGACCGTTCGCTCCTGGGTCTTTTCCCTCGTCCGGCGTGGGCGACGACCTCTGAGGATTGCCCCGGCGCTGATGACCGCGGCCGTGCCGATGATGGCGGAGCAAACCCATGCCGTGATGGCGACACGTTCCGAGGCGGAAAAGATCGAGGTCACGGCGGCTGCGGCGGAGACACCGATCGGGACCAGCGCCCCGGCGATCATGACCGGCTGCGGATCGACCTGCGGGCTTCGTCGCTCCTGCACGACGGTCTCATCGGCCGCAGGGGCCACGTACGATTTGCGAGTGTCGACCACGAGAACCTCCTTCGGGTCGGGGCGGGAGGGAAGGGGGGGGGGGGAGAAAACGGAAGCTCACGCGGAGTGAGGGGTCGCGGAGGAGGAGATCGGACGTCTCGCCTCGTTCGCGGCTCCGTCACTCGACGTGAGCTCAATCCGCCATTCAGAGTTTGGAGTCGCAGGCCTCGGACCTCAGATCCGCTGCCGGCTTCCCATCGAAAGGGCGATCAGCAGCACAACGACTGCCCCGGCGATGGACATCAGCATCCCCGACGGCTGAAGGGGATCTCCCCCGCGGATCAGGTAGTGCACGAATCCACCGGCGAACGAGCCGGCGATCCCCAGGGCGATCGTCGAGCCGAGACCGATTGCCTGACGACCGGGAACGAGGAGCCGACCGAGGGCCCCCGCGATGAGTCCGAAGAAAATCCAGCCGATGACTGCCATGATCGTGTTCATTGCCGCTGCACCCGTTGAGGACTGAAGAGATTCGCGAAGGACCGTCTTCGCGTGACGTGGGCAGAAAGCAGGTCCCGTGCCGAACTGCGGACTTCCAGTCGACTCCCAAGCCGGTGCCGGCGTCGTAAATCCAAAGGAAATCATTGGTTGCCAACTCGCGGTGGAGTTACCCGGAACAACCACCGAAGTGATGCAAAGCGGAAAGTCCGAAGATGCCATCCCAGGCTGATCGCCCGTCGATCAGGTTTCTCCGTGCACCGGCGTCCGGTATCGTCCGGGCCCTCCGTTCGGTCCCCCGTCGCGCCGCGCGGCGTCGCCTCATCAACCCGGTCGTGCCTTGGAAGAAACTGCCTACCACGAATCCGGACACGCCTTCATGGCGACGTACCTCGGGGCCAAGGTCCGTTCCGTGACGATCGATCCGGACCGGGACGACGGGCCGGAGCGGCACGGCGACACCCAGGTCCTCTGGCGGCGCTCGCGGATGTCCGAGCGGGAGTATTACGAGAAGGCGATCCAGGTGATCCTGGCGGGTCCCGTCGCCGAGATGCTCTACACCGGCGACGCCTATCACCCGGGCTTCGTGGCCGAGTGGGCCGCCGACTGGCGGCTCGCCTGGGAACTCGCGGCGACGCTGGCCCCAGACGAGCGAAAGCGGCTGGAGCTGTTGGAAACGATCACGCTTCGGCTGCACCGGCTCCTCGATTCCGAGCCGAACTGGTCCGCCGTCGCGGCTCTTGCCGATCATCTCCTGGCCCACGAGACGCTCGAAACGGAAGAGGTCCGGGAGATCGTCGGCGAATGGCTACGCCACTGATGACCTCGGGAACCACAGAGACAGGGAGGAGGAAGAGGGGCCACAGATGAACACGGATGGACACAGATAATAGGGGGAACGCGGATATCGAAGCCTCGCCGCCGAGTCCTCGGTTTCCTAAGCCTTTGAATTTTGAAACACGGAGGCGCAGAGGACACAGAGAGTTAAAAGGCCGAGAGAGCACCGGGCCGTGGGAGTCGCATCGCGGCTTTATCTGCGTCCATCTGTGTTTATCTGTGGCTCCCCTCCCTCGCCCTGACAACGCTCCACGACCGTCTGCTTCCCTCTCAGTGTCCTCTGTGTCTCTGTGTTTCAATCCTCTTCCGCCTCTGGGCAGGCGCAAAAAAGCAGGCGGGAGACCTCGTCGATCTCCCGCCTGTCGCAGTCGGCCACAATCACAACGCGCGGGTTACCGCTGCGTCGGGATCGGGGCTTCCGAGAGCGTCCCGATCGAGTTCTCCGGCGCGATCTCGAGGGGAACCGGATTGCTCGCCGCACCGTCGCCGCGGACGACGAGGACTTCGGCGTTCAGGGCCGAGTTCACGTCGACGTCGGGAACGGTGAGCTGAATCCCCAGGTCGTACCACCCGCGGATTTCCGCCGGGTGTTCCTTGCCATCGACCACGACCATCACTTCGCCCGGCTCGGGGCCGAAGCCTTCACCGGCCAGCGAGATGACCGACCCCGGAGCGGCCGCGGTGACGTTCGTGGAGAACGCCGCCGGGTCGACCTGGTAGATCTCGCCGCGGGCCAGGATCGTCCCGTTGTTCTCTTCGCTCGCTTCCTTCAGCGCGTTGCGGCTGTCGACAACGGCGTGGAGGAACTCGAACGGAACACGGTCCTGCTGGTCGTTGGTGACGAGCTGGTTGGCTTCTTCGGGAAGCCGGATGTCGACGGCGATCGTGTCGTTCGCCGGGACTTCCGGAACATGGACCCCCGCCTGCACGACCTGATCGGACAGCTTCTCGTTCGCCGAAGCGAACAGGGTCACGTCGATCGGATCGCGGACGTCGGCGTCGGCGTTGTTCCGCAGCCAGACGCGATACCGCGGTCCCAGGTGTTCATCCGGGTGTCCAGGATCGACGAACCGGACCGCCAGGAGCTGGAGGTCCGAGCCGGTCGAAACCGGAACCGCCGGAACATCCACCCACGTCCCGGAGGCGACGACCGGAAGGTCCTGCCAGACCGGGTAGCTGTCGTAGACCGTCACGAGCGGAGCCTGATCGTAGTAGTACGGCCGGACGGCGAACGGCCGCGGATCGTAGATCGGCAGCACGTTGTTCCAGAACGACCACGCGACCCACGGGCTCCACTGCGGCGCCCAGGCGTAGGAGGGGTACCACGTCGGACCGGGGTACCAGGCGCTGAACGCCGACTGCGTGTAGCCGGGGAAGATCGGTCCGACGAAGCGGTTCCGCCATCCCCCGCCGGTCACGAGCGTGTTGTTCAGCTGCAACTGCCGGGCGATATCCCCCTGCGTCGCGAGGCTGAACTGCCGGCCGAGGTTGAGCCGCTGTCCAAAGCGCGTCTGGGCCAGCGGTGCGAAGTCATTATTGCGGGCGCGGAGCTGGAACCGTCCGGAGACGCGATCGAGCGGAAGCGCCTGGAGTCGCGCATTTCCATCGACGTTCCCCAGCCGGGAGAACGCCTGCTGAAGCTGCGCCTCGCTCCGGACATTGCCGAGGTCGCGCATCGCCGCACCGACGGTGGCGTCGTTCTGCAGCCGCTGCGGGTCGATCTGGACCTGCCGCACGGGGCGGTTCGCCGTGTCACCCGGATCGCGGGGACGGGTCAGTCCCGGCGGAACGTTGTCCAGGTTTCCCCGGGCGGCGTCGCGGGCCTGATTGGCGGCATCGCGGGCCCGTCCCGTGGTGTCCCGCGCCCGATCGGCGGCGTCGCGAGCGCGGTCCGGAATCGCTCCCGGACGGTTCGGATCGGTTGCCCGATCAGCGGCATCGCGGGCTCGATCCGCGGCATCTCGCGCCCGGTCCGGAATGGAGCCGGGACGGTTCGGGTCGGTCGCCCGACCGGCAGCATCGCGGGCCCGGTCGGCGGCGTCCCGTGCCCGGTCCGGAACGGAGCCGGGACGGGTGGGATCGGTGGCGCGATCGGCGGCGTCGCGAGCCCGGTCGGGAATCGACCCCGGGCGGTTCGGATCGGCCGCGCGACCGGCGGCGTCTCGCGCCCGATCAGCCGCTCGGCCGGGGCGCGGTGCCTCGTCCATCCGGTTCCCCGGCGTGTCGCGACCGGCATCCGGAACGATCGGCTTGCGAGTCTCGATCGACTGTCCGCCGGCACCCGGCGCGTTGTCGCGTCCCGGAGTGCGGGGCGTGTTCAGATTCGGGTCGAGCGGGCGCTGTCCGCGCGGCGCGTCGGTCGACGGATTGCGCGGGGGAGTGGCTCCCGGAACATTGTCCGGTCGCGGTGTCCGCGGCGGAGTGACGTTCGGCGTGCTGTCGCCACGGGGGGCGCGGGGCGGAGTCACGTTCGGCGTGCTGTCGCCACGGGGGGGGCGGGGCGGAGTCACGTTCGGCGTGCTGTCACCACGGGGGGCGCGGGGCGGCGTCACGTTGGGGGTGCTGTCACCACGAGGCGCCCGCGGGGGCGTCACGCTCGGCGGTGCGCCTCCTGCCCGGGGAGCATCGCCTCCGGCGCGAGGCGGCGGTGTCGGGGCCGATGGAGCCCCCCCGCCACGCGGAACGGAGGGGACGGACGGAGCCGCTCCCCCTCGCGGAACCGATGGCGCGGCGGGCGCGCCCCCGCCACGCGGCGCGGACGGAGCCGCTGGTGCTCCTCCGCCTCGAGGCGGAGACGGAATGTTGCCTCCTCCGCCCGGCCCTGGGCCGGCGTTCCCGCGGCCTCCACCTTCACCCCCTCCACGTCCCGGACGATCTTGTGATTGGGCCGTCCCGGCGACTGCAACGGCGGCAGCGACGAGCACAGCCCACATGGACCGCTTCATTGGATTCCCCCCTGATAAGTCTGCAGCAGAATGTCCGATGATTGCCGCGCTCGCGCACAGACCTACGGAAGCGGGATGAGCCAACGGCCCAAAAACAGCGAAGCCGGGCGCCTCGATCCGCCAGGAGCAACGTCAAGACGTTCTCCTGACCGGTCGGGAAGTCGGCTTCGCTGGTCAATCGAGTTGGCAGACTCCGATTGCAAGTCGCATTCCGGTTCGGCGATTCGCGAAAGATCGGCTGGCATTCAGCGACGGTTTCTTGAGCAGCGATAAGCAGAACGGTCGATTTTCTCGCCGGACCTGCTAACGGAGGTTTGAAGGTCCTGTTTGCTGTCCGGATCCACGCCCGAAAGCGTTTGATCGACTGGCGTTCAACACGACGCCACGCGCTTCACCGTTTGCGCAGTAAGAATCCGGTTAGAGAAGCGGTGGGCCCTTAACGAGATCGTTCGCCGGCGGGCGTTCTATGGCTGCCGCATCCGGATCGCTTCCTGGCGGTAGCGTTCGCCGGTCTCGTGGTCGTACGTCTCATGCTCGTGCGTCAGCTTCACGCCGCCATGTCGCGCGCGGCAGCGGTAGCAGACGAGGACGTCCGGCATGACGACAAAGAGAACCATGTCGGCCGCGGCAAAGGCCATCAGAATTCCGAGTGCCCAGACCGGCTCGTGGTAGTACCACGCGATGCTGCTGAGGATCGCTCCGGCGGCCACGCAAAGGACTCCCACGCTCTGTGGGAAGTCCTTCTGTCGCCAGAGGTCGGGGCTGTCGCACACGAGGCATCGCACGGGAGCGTCGTCGACGATGAGTTCCTTCGGGACGGGACGTTGCCAGCCGCACTGCGCGCAGCGCAGCTCTCCCCCTTCGGAGGGGAGATGGTCGAGAACGGGCTGCTCGCAGGCAGGACAGGCGCAGCGGACGTGCATGGGGTGATTGTCGCGACTGGTTTGGTGGGTTGGCCAGTCGTCCGGCGCGAGTCTCAGGACGTGGAATCGTCGGGCGTCCAAGGTGTCTCACCGGCCGACCGGGTCCAGGGGCACCCTGGTGGGGGATGCAGAGGGGCCTGAGTTGTTTTTTTGGCCCTTTGCCCGCCGGAGGCCCGTCTCGTACGGCTCATTCTGAAGGAGCACTTGTCCAAGCGCCGACCACGTGCCGTATGCCCCCCCTCACCAACCCGCGGGGATTGCAAAGCAAGCGGTGAGGTGTGAGGGAGTCCTCAACGCTGGTCCCACAAGGCGGACGTCCGTTGCTTACCGCGGTTCCTCATGGAAGCGCCTCCGGCGGCAAGGGGTGACCCCCTTGACCCCGGCTGCCGTGGCACGTCGGGTTTGAGCTATGAGAGCCGCGCCGGCAGGAACTTGGTTCGAGCCGGCCCGCCGTACGGCAATCCGAACCCGTTCCCCCCTTGTCCACAGAACACCCCCTTGCCGATAATTCCGCTGCGGCACGCGGGGCGACGCAACATTTCGGGAATCGGTCCCGCAAGGACCGAAACACGACTCCACTCCCCCCGGGAGCGGACATGATTCCCGTGGATCGATTCCGACCGCGTGTTCCTCACCCCGGCCTCGCCCGCCACGCGACACCGAGTCCACCATGAGCCTTCTCTCCCCTTCGTGCACCGCCGCCGCTCCCCCCCCGGAGCACGTCGCCGTTCCCGTTCAGGGAGTCCGCGACCTGGCCGTCCGGCTCCTCGTGGCCCGCAGCGTCTTCGAGTTCGACGCCGGGACCGTCGCCCAGCGGATGATCGAAGCGGACCAGTTCGGACTGCCGCAGGCGGGAATCGCAACCCTTCCCGGCACTCTCGACTGCATGGCGGCCGGAGATGTCGACCCCCGCGCCCGCGTCCTCACGCTCCAGGAAACGCCCGCCATCGCCGTCCTGGACGGCAGCCGCGCCCTGGGACAGGTCGCCATGACCAAAGCGGTCCAGGTCGCCGCCGCAAAAGCCCGCCAGATCGGCACCGCCACCGTCGCCGTCAGCAACAGCCAGGCGATCGGGGCCCCCAGCCTCTACACCCGGCTCGCCGTGGCCGAAGGGTTCATCGCTTTCTGCACAACCAGCACCGGCGGCGCAACCGTCGCCCCCTGCGGCTGCCAGGAACCGGGAACCGCCAGCCACCCGCTCTCCTGGGCGATCCCCACCAAGCACGGTCCGGTCGTCACCGAGGGAACGACCTGCGAGCTGATCGACGAGGATCCCGAAGGGAACATGCTCGGGTTCGGACTCTCGTTCGTCATGTCGGTCCTGGCCGGGCCCCTCTCCGCGGGCCGGATGCCGCTCCACAAGACCCGCACCGCCTCGGCGGACGGTTCCCAGCACTTCCTCTACCTCATCGATCCCAACCACTTTGCGGACATGATGCGGTTCGAGCGGGAAGTCGGGATGACGACGGCGGAGCTGAAGTCGCTTCCCCCCGCCCCCGGCATCGATCGGGTCCGCCTCCCCGGTGAGCGAGAAGCCGAACGGGCCCGGCAGTGGCAGGAGACGATTCCGCTCGCTCCCGAGACGGTCGCCGAACTTCGCCGCCGGGCGGAGGAGAAAAAGATCGCTATCGATTGGTAGACTCCGATGCATCCAAGTCCCCTCACACGAGGTTCTTTGTGGTGCATCGTCAGTCCCGCCGCCGTTTTCTTGCTACCTCTGCCGCTCTGACCGGAGCCGCCCTCTGGCCCTCCGTCGGCCGGTCTCAGTCTCCCAATGAAAAACTCCGGATCGCCGTGATCGCCTGCGGCGGGCGAGGGGGGGCGAACCTCCAGGGCGTCGGCGGGGAGTCGATCGTCGCCCTCTGCGACGTGAACGCGAACGCCCTGGGAGCCGCGGGGGAAAAGCATCCGAGCGCCCGGAAGTTCACCGACTTCCGCAAGCTGTACGACGCGCTCGGCGACAACGACTTCGACGCGGTCGTGGTCAGCACGCCGGAGCACACGCACGCCTTCGCGACGCTTCCGGCTCTCAAGCGCAAGAAGCACGTCTACTGCGAAAAGCCGCTGACCCACAACGTGAAGGAGGCCCGGCTCATCACGGAGACGGCCAAAACCGCCGGGGTCGCGACCCAGATGGGGACGCAGATCCACGCCACGGACAACTACCGCCGCGTCGTCGAGCTGATCCGGGCCGGGACGATCGGTTCCGTGAAAGAGTGCCACGTCTGGGTCGGGCGGGCCTGGGGCCGGCAGTCGGAAGAGGACGCCAGGAAGAACCACGACATCGTGTGGGTCATGGATCGGCCGACCGAGACGTCGCCGATCCCGGCGGAACTCGACTGGGACCTGTGGCTCGGCCCCGCTCCGTCCCGCCCCTTCAACTCGGTCTACTTCCCCGGCCCCAAGTGGTACCGCTGGTGGGATTTCGCGAACGGGACGATGTCCGACCTCGGAAGCCACTGGATCGACCTGCCGTTCTGGGCGCTCGATCTCGACGCGCCGAAGACGATCGAAGCCTCCGGCCCGCCGCCGCATTCGGAGCTGGCCCCGGCCTCAATGAAAGCGGTGTACGAGTACGCCGCCCGCGGAAGCCGCGGACCGCTGACGCTGACGTGGTATCAAGGGGCGATGAAGCCCGAGCGGTGGGAGAAGAAGGAGATCCCGCAGTGGGACAGCGGTGTCCTGTTCGTGGGGGATAAGGGGATGCTCCTCTCCGACTACGGAAAGAACCTCCTCCTCCCGCTCGCAGGGAAGGACCTGCCGGCGCTCCCCGAGATCAAGGACCGGATTCCCCCGTCGATCGGCCACTACGCCGAGTGGATCCATGCCTGCAAGACCGGCGCACCGACAACGTGCCACTTCGGCTACAGCGGCCCGCTCACGGAGGCGAACCACCTCGGCAACGTCGCCTACCGGGCGGGGAAGAAGATCGAGTGGGACGCCAAGGGAATGCGGATCCCGAACGCTCCTGAGGCGGAGCAGTACCTCGGCCGCGAGTACCGCAAGGGGTGGTCGCTCACCTGAGCGGCGCGGCAGCTTTCGCCGAAGAACGGCCGTTTTCCGTCGGGAGCGGCCGTCAGAGCCTGTCCGCTCAGGCGTCGTCTCTTCGTCCTACTGCGTTTCGAGGTAAGGTCTCGCCCGCTCCGCGCTGCCGGCCATTTCCGGGCGACGGAGCAGGACGAGGCCCGAGATGACTCGACTCTGGATCGCGATCGCTTCGATCGGAATGAGCGGCTGCATGTCACTCGCCTCCGGCAGCGGTCCGCAGGTCACCCGCGCCTGCTCGCCGGAGCAGGCGGCCACGCTCCCCGAGGGAGCCCGCGTCGAGCTGACGAAGACGTGGAATGAGTTCGGCCTCGTCACCGAGCGGCAGTATCGCACCCAGCGGGTCGGCACCGTCCTGAAGTCGAGTCCCGAGGGTGTGGCCCTGATCAACTGCACCGTGGAACAGCGGGCCGGTCTCGGCGGTATCAACCGGCAGCTCAACCGGATCCCGTACATCAGCCGGCTGTTCCGCAACACGGGCGTCGCCGCCTTCACGGTTCCGGTCGTCTGGATTCCGCTGGACGAAATCGGAGACGTCCGCGTCGTCGAGCCGCCGCCGGCGGACTACGCCCCCGTCGACCTCACGATCGAGACCGTTTCCCGCCCCGGGCCCCAATTCGAAGCGATCGGAGTCGACTTTGATTTCGCCACGGGAGAGGTGTCGACCTCCGTGGTGCCGGTCGCGCCAGCGACTGAACAACCGGTCGTCCGGCGACCTGCCCCACCGTCGCAGGGCGAGTCGGCCGGACGACAGAGCCTCGACTGACGCTCGATCGATCTCCAATCGAGGGACTACCGCTTCGCCGTCATCGCCGGCTTGATCAGCAGCGCCGGGTTGTCGAGGAACAGGTAGTGGCCATGGTCGGCGGTGACGATCACCAGCGACTCGTTCCAGTTGCTGTTCTTCTCGACCCAATCGGTCGCCGCCTTGACCGCCGCGTCACCGGAGAAGACCGCGCCGATCGAGCTGTCGATGTTGTTGTCGTGGTTCGCCCAGTCGACGTCCCCCGCTTCGATCATCAGCCAGAAGCCCTTCGGATTGGCCGAGAGGACGCTGATGGCCGCTTTCGTCATGTCGGTCAGCGTCGGGTTCTCGACGAGGTCCCCCTTGGTGTACTCCTCCGGGTTCTTCTTCTTCCGGCCGACCGCCGGGGTGTAGTCCCCGTTGGCGGTCGCGAACGGGAGGTGCATCGTCGAGGCGACGCCGTAGAAGCCCAGCAGGCGGTGGTGCCCTTCCCGCGCACTCTCGGCGGCGGCGGCCAGCCCTCGTGAACCGGCGACTCCCTCGGTCCGCTCGGCGACGACGTATCGCCCGCCGTTGCGGACATCGGCCGCGGCCATGTCCTTGTCCGTCAGGTAGGCGTTCCCCGGAACGAAGTTCTTCCCTCCGCCGCTGTCCTCCTTGCGGGTCGCCCCCCATCCGGTCCCGATCAGGACGTCGAGCCCATTAAGCGGCTTCTCCGGATGACTGATCGACGGGAGGCCGATCAGGTCCCGGGTGATGTCCTGGTAGTCGTCCCGGTGGACGTTGTGGGCCATGGCGGCAGCGGGAGTGGCGTGGCTGATCGGCACGCTCGTCACCGCGCCGGCTCCCATGCCGCGGTCCTGGGCGATCATGGCGATCGTCCGCAGCGGCTGCCCGGTCGGGTCGACGTTCACGGCGTTGTTATAGGACTTGATCCCCGTCGTCATGTTGCTGGCCGAGCAGGACGAGTCGGTATAGGCGTGGAGGTCGGAGCCCAGCTTCGGGCCGGAGATGAGGTAGTCGATGTCGGTCGGGCTGTCCCAGCAGAACTTTCCTCCCCGCTCGGCGCAGTAGCCGCCCCGAAGGGTGCCGCCGGGGTTCTTGACCGTCTGGGTGTCGACGTCGACGTCGGTCCCGTTGTTGTGGGGGCTGGTGACCATCATGGCGAACTGCGTGTTTCCGCCCGCCTGGTAGTCCTGAAAGTGGAGGCCGGTCCCGCGGCCCGACTCGTACTTGACCGCGCCCGTCCTGGCGATCGCGGCGGCCCGCGTCGTCTGCCAGTCCATCCCGTCGAAGATGATGAGGAAGACGTGCTTCTTCCCCGCGTCCAGGGCCGCCTTCTGGATGTCGAAGAGGTTCGTCTGGTCCATGTAGTCCGCCTCGGGATTGAGGGTCCGCGGCGGGAGGTAGCCGTAGAGACGGCGGATCGCGCTCTCGTCCCGGTAGGGGCTGTGCGCGCCGGTATAGGTCTCCAGGTCGACGCCCGCCGCCGAGCCGCGGGTGCCGAAGGCGTACACGGGGATCAGGCGGTTGGAGTGGGTCGCCCAGGCGGTGTAGTTCTTCCTGTCGTTCCCCCAGTGACCGAAGTCCGCCGCCCCCTTTTCGACCGCCTGCGTCTGGAGGTCGAACCAGTAGTCGCCGGCGAAGGATGTCGCCGCTCCGGCGAAGAGCGCCAGGCCGGACAGAACGAGATTGCGGAACATGGAGATGAGTCCTTTGCTTGCCCCGCGGGTGTGCGGAGGAGCGAGGCGGGCGAGGGAGGCATGGGAAGGGGGACGGGCTGCCGGGATCGAGGCCGTCGCGTCCGGGAGGAGGCTTTATGGTGAACTGCCCCATTCCGCGATGCAACCGCTCGGCGGCCTTGATCGATTCTCGGCGAGCTTGCGAACGGAGGGGCGGGGGTGCAACGGACGCTCCCCTGCTCCACAGGACCGCGCTTTCCCCACCCAGCCCCGAAAGCTACGCTTCGTGCTTACGTGTGATACTGGGAAGGAGCTGCCAATATGGTCATGCGAGTCTGTGCCGCGGCGTGCCTGTCGCTGGTCCTGTGTCAGGGATGTGGGGAGTCGAATCCTCCGGCCGCGAGCGGCTCGGGACCGGTCGCCAAGACCGAGCGGAAGACGGCTCAGGAGGAGATGCCACCACTGCCCGAGCAGACGGAGCCGGTCTCGACGGAAGCGCCGTCGAATGTGAGCGTGAAGGTTCTGGACTGGCCGGGGACGGAGAAGCTGATCGCCTCCAAGAAGGGGACGGTCGTCGTCGTCGACTTCTGGGCGACGTACTGTCCGCCGTGCGTGAAGGAGTTTCCGAACCTGGTGCAGCTCCACAAGAAGCATGGCGACAAGATCGCGTGCATTTCCGTGTCGGCGGACTACGAGGGGGACAACATCGCCCCGCTGGACGAGGTGAAGGGGCCGGTGCTGGAGCAGCTTCAGAAGTTCGGGGCGACCTTCGACAATGTTCTGCTGAGCGTGAACAGCGAGGACTTTGCGAAGCAGATCGGTGTCAGTTCGGTGCCGGTGGTGATGGTTTACAACAAGGCGGGGGAGCGGATTGCGATGTTCCCGGATCCGAAGAATCCGGACGAGTTCACCTATGCCAAGGACATTCTGCCGGTCGTGAACAAGGCGCTGGCGGAGTAGTGCCAGAGGCTGAGAGCGAATGAAGCGGAGACGAGGCCGGGCGTAGTGCGCCCGGCCTCGCTCCATTTCGGGACAGTCTTGATCCGGGTCCAGGGGCACCCTGGTGGGGAGTGCAGAGGGGCAATGCCCCTTTGCCCGCCGGAGGCTTGGCCGTCGAGAGATGTCTGAAAGAGCACGTGTCCAATAGCGGACACCGTGCCGTATGCCCCCTCACCAACACATGGGGAGTACAGAGCGAGCGGTGAGTCCTCAACGCCGGTTCCACAAAGCGGACGCCCGTTGTGTCCCACGGTTCCTCTCAGAAGCGCCTCCGGCGGCAAGGGGTGACCCCCTTGACCCCGGCTGCCGTCGCACGTTGGGTTTGAGCTATCGAGCCGGGCCGGCAAGAACATCGACCGGGATCGCCCCCATCGCGTCGCGGGGTTGTCTTGCGAACCAGAGTGTGGGATTTTGTCCGAAGGGAGCGGCACGACGCCGTTCCGGCTTTCCCGCCCTGCTCAACGGACGCCCCACCGCCGTGACCGCCGTCGCTCCGCTGCCGGAACTCCCCGTCCTCAAATCGCCTCCGGCGGCCAAGTCGCCCACCCCCGGAAACCCCGGCGAAGGGATCGACTACGAGAAGTTCCTCGACTGCGTCCACTGCGGACTCTGCACCGCCGCCTGCCCGACCTACCTCGAAACCGGCAACGAGAACGACAGCCCCCGCGGCCGCATCTACCTCATGCGGGCCGTGACCGACGGCCGCCTCGACCTGACCGAAAAAGTCTCCCGGCACCTGGAGCTCTGCCTCGACTGCCGAAGCTGCGAGACCGCCTGCCCGTCCGGAGTCCAATACGGGCGGCTGATCGAGCCGTTCCGGGTCAACATGCAGAACCTGGAGCGGGCCGGCGGCCAGGGAGTCGGCTGGTTCGAACGGTTCATCCTGTACGGCATGTTCCCCTACGCCGACCGGCTGCGGCTGGCGCTTTTCCCCGCGCGGCTCATGCAGCAGCTCGGCCTCGACCGCCTCGCCGACCGTCTGGGCATCACGCGGCTCCTCCCTCAAAAGCTGCAGCGGATGCAGAACCTGCTCCCGCCGCTTCAGCCCCGCGGCCCGCAGCTCCCGGATCTCCTCCCCGCGATCGGCCCCCGCCGCGCGCGGGTGGCCCTCTTCACCGGCTGCGTCGCCGACGCGATGTTCCACCACGTCCACTGGGCGACCGCCCGGGTCCTGCAGCGGAACGGATGCGACGTCGTCATCCCCAAGACGCAGGGCTGCTGCGGAGCGATCCACTACCACAGCGGCGCCGGGACTCCCGCACTGCACATGGCCGAGGCCAACGCCGAGGCGTTCCCGAAGGACGTCGACGCCGTGATCGTCAACGTCGCCGGCTGCGGGGCGATGCTGAAGGACTACGGTCACATGGCGGAGGAGTTGTCGCCGGGCCGCGAAGATCTCCACACGCGGCTCGATGCGTTCTCCCACAAAGTGAAGGACGTCTCGGAGTTCCTGGCCGCTCTCGGCCCAGTAAAGCCGACCGGTGAAGTGAAGCTCACCGCGACCTACCACGACGCCTGCCACCTCGCGCACGCCCAGAAGATCCGGGCCCAGCCGCGGCAGCTCCTGGAGATGATCCCGGGACTCACGCTTGTCCCGCTGGCGGAGTCGGACATCTGCTGCGGCGCGGCGGGGAGCTACAACCTGACCGAAGGGGAGATGGCGGACCGGCTCGGCGAGCGGAAGATCCGCAACATCCTCGCCACCGGGGCCCAGGCGGTCGTGAGCGGAAACGCCGGCTGCACGCTGCAGCTCATCTCGACGCTGCGGAAACACAATGCGGCGGTCGAAGTCCTCCATCCAATGGAGCTCCTCGACCGGAGCTACTCCGCGACGCCTTGATGCCGGTCATGGCTCGATCGGCATCAGGGGGTCGTACGCGAATCGGCGCCCTTTCCGGAACCCGATGGCGTCCAGCTCCGTGTCCCCCATGATGATGCCGCCGGGCTTCTGCGTGTCGTCCAAGATCTCGACACCGACGTAGAGGATCCCGGGCGTGCCGTGGCGGGTGATGAACAGGAACGTCCCCCGCTCCCGCGGCGCGACCTCCTCTCCTTTGCCGGTCTGGTGCAGAAGAAACTTGCCGACCGGACGCCCCTGCTCCTGCAGCTCCTTGAGCGTCTCATCATTGAAGGCGGTCTTCCACCGCTCCGGCGCCAGCTCCCAGACATGCATCCCCAGTGAGCGCAGGGCATAGACTTTCTCGCCACCCTGGGTCTCGTACTCCGTTCCCATCAGGTCGAACCCTTCCCGAACGGCCCAGAAGGCGATCTCGTCCTGGCGCTTGGCGATCTCTTCTCGCTCGAGGTTCCTCCACTTTGGCGGCAGCGGACCGACACGGCCGATATCGAAGTCATAAAACACGTACTCCGCCTTGGGGCTCTCCACCGATTCCAGGAACCATCCCCGGTGGCCCCCGGCTGCGTCCGTCTTGAACCGGCTGTCGGGCGAGGGGGGCGGGATGTCCTCCTCGTCCTCGGACGGAGGAAGCCGGACGGCGGCGAAGTGCTTGTCTCCCACCAGCCCCTTGCCGTTCTGATTCCACCACTCGGCCCATTGATCGGTGACTCGTCGATAGAGCCGCCGCCGGAGCTGCTGCTGTGAGGGGGAGCCTTCCAGCATGACATGGATCAGATCATCCTTTCCAAGGTCCTGCCCCGTCAGCACCTCCAGGGCGCCGCAGATCTCCCGGACCGGCCGCCCGAAGCCGTACTCCTTCCCCCGATGCTCCTTATCGAGGTCGTACTTCTGGGCGAACGCGACCAGTTCCGGGTCGGTTGCCTCGAGCCCCATATCGGACCCCGGCGGCAGGAGCGTTTTCGGGACGGCCCGGATCAGGGCCGGAACCGCCCGCTTGTCGCCGATCGCCCGCAGCGTGAAGCCGAGGCTGCGGAGCATCAGGTTGTCGTGGGTCGCGTCGAGTTCGCGGACCAGACCGGGAACGGCGTCCGGGCCCAGGTCGACGATCTCCTTGAGCGTCCGGCACCAAGGGTCTTTGAAGAGCTCCTGCCCCGCGTTCTGTTCCTTGAGCTTCGCCAGCAGCCGGTCGACGGCGGCCTCCCCCTCCCCCCTCCGCTTTCCGGCGTCGCCACCGGGTGCCGCAGGGGGCTTGTCGTCTGCATACGCCCGGCCCGCCCCGTACAGCCCCCACAGCAGGGCCAGGAATACGAGACAGCCCAGAATCGATGGCCGGCCCCACGAAGTAAGCATGGTCGAGATTCCAGAGAGAGTGCCTGCGGCGCAACAGAGACCGACCGGATCCGCTCAGCATCCAGATATGCCACACTCAAGCCGGAAAGGGAAGCGAGCTCTACTGGACGGCCCAGGCCGGACTCGCCGCGCGGAACGTGACCAGCTCGCGGGTGAGGGGATGGACGAAGGCGATCTCGCTGGCGTGCAGGCACAGCGGGGCATCGTCGATCCCGCGAGTCTGAACTTCGCCGAGCCGGCGGCCGGGGAGATAGCTCTGTTCCCCGACGATCGAGTGCCCGAGGTGCCATAGGTGGATCCGGATCTGGTTCGTCCGGCCCGTCAGCGGGCGAACGCTGACGAGCGATGTGCCGTCGGCAAACCGTTCGAGAACCTCGAACTCCGTCCGGGCCGGCAGGCCCCCTTCGTCGACCGTCCGTCCTCCGAACTCTCCCGCCTCCGCGCTGATCGGGGCATCGCAGGCGAACCGGTCCTGCGAAGGATGTCCCTCGACCCGGGCGAGGTATCGCTTCTCGACGCGACCGTCTTCGAACTGAGGCTGGATCCGGCTGGCGAAATGCCGGCTGCGAGCCAGAACCAGAACGCCGGTGGTGTTGGCGTCGAGCCGGTGGACGGGGCGGACCTTCTGCGGCGCGTAGACGTCGTTCAGAACATTCTGCAGCGTGTGGCGGTGGAACCGGCCGCAGGGATGGACCGGCAGCGGCGCGGGCTTGTCGACGACAACGATCGCTTCGTCCTCATGCAGGATCCGGATGTCGAGGGAGACCGGCGGCTCGACGGTCGCCGGCATCCGCTGCTCATACCGGTCCCCCGCCCGGACGATTCGGTCAGGATGGACCGGTTGTCCGCCGGCGTCGACAAACCGCCCCTCCGCAAAGACCGCCGCCCAGTTCTCCGTCGGAACATGGTCGAACGTCGCCGTCAGCGCCTCCAGCAGCGTCCGCCCGTCCTGGTCGAGCGGAATGTTGAAGGGCCGGACATTCTCGTACGGGACGCTTCCCGGAGGATGGACGGCGATCGCAACAATCGCCGCCTGCCGCTCGGCAATCCGCCGGGTCATCTGCTCTTCGGTCGTCAGGAAGCAGTACGGGCACGACGTGCCGGGGACGTACCGCGGGTCGGCCTGGTCCTCGGCCGTGAGCGGGGTCAGGCACTCGAAGCACTGCGTGTTGTCGGTCTCCGAGAGGGCCGGATCGACGCCGACCCGCTGGTCGAAGACAAAACACTCTCCCTGATAGTGATCCCCGCCGACTTCCTCGAAGTACTTCAGGATCCCGCCGTCGAGCTGATAGATCTGCTGGAACCCCGCCTGTTCCATGTACGGCCCCGCCTTCTCACAGCGGATGCCGCCCGTGCAGAACATGACGATCGGCCGCTCCTTCCAGTCGGGAGGGAGCGAGTCGACCGCCTTCGGAAAATTCCGGAAGTGGTCGAGACCGAGCGTGACGGCGTTCGTAAACGTTCCGAGCTTCACCTCGTAGTCGTTCCGCGTGTCGAGCAGCGTGACAGGGCGGCCTTCGTCGAGCCACTGCTTCAGTTCCTTCGCCGGCAGCTTGGGCGAAGTCCGCCGCGCCGGATCGATCCCCGGAACACCGAAGGCGATGATCTCCTTTTTGATCCGGACGAGCATCCGCCGGAACGGCTGACCTTCGCTCTCGCTGTATTTCGGAGCGAGGTCTTCGAGACCCGGGATCGCCCGGAGGAGCGCGACCAGAGAATCGACCGCGGTCCGCTCGCCGGCCACGAAGAGATTGATCCCTTCCGGGCTCAGCAGAATCGTCCCTTTCAGGGCCTGTTCCTTGCTGAAGGTCAGCAGGCGTTCGCGCAGGGGCTTGAGATCGCAGAGAGACGCGAAGCGATAGGCGGCGATATTGACGACGTCGGACATGGAGCCAGTGTAGCCATCCCGCTCCGCAGGATGAGCCCGCGGGCGGCGAAATCGAAGTCCCGGCCCTAGCGACGGAGCCAAACGTTGTCCTTGCCGGCACGACTCGATATCTCAAACCCAACGTGCCACGGCAGCCGGGGTCAAGGGGGCACCCCCTTGCCGCCGGAGGCATTTTCGTCGCGGAACCGTGGGACACAACGGATGCCGCTTTGTGGGACCGGCGTTGAGGACTCGCCGCTCGCCCTGGAATCCGCACGGGTTAGTTAGGGGGCATACGACATAGTGTCCGCGATTGGACACCCACTCCTTCAGAAGTCTCTCGACGAGAGGGCCTCCGGCGGGCAAGAGGGCGTTGCCCCCTTGCATCCCCAACCAGGGGCGCCCCCTGGACCCCGGCTTTTGGCCTTTATCTGTGTCGATCTGTGTTCATCTGTGGCCCGCTTCTCTTCCTCCGTGCCCTCCGTGGCCCAGTCAACAAAAAAAGCGGGACCCCGCATGACGCGAAGACCCGCTTGAACTCGGCTTCCCAGCCCGCAAGCTCATCTCCCAGGAACGAGATCGTCACACCTGCTCGAGCGCCTGCTTGAGGTCGGCGAGGATGTCTTCGATGTCCTCGGTCCCGATCGACAGCCGCACAAAGTCCGGCGTCACACCGGTCGCCTTCTGCTCTTCGGCGGTGAGCTGCTGGTGCGTCGTGCTGTTGGGGTGAATGATCAGCGACTTGCTGTCGCCTATGTTCGCCAGGTGCGAGAAGAGCTTCACGCTGTTGATGAGCTTGATGCCGTTGTCCCGCTGCTGCGTCGGCGTCGCCCCTTTGATCCCGAAGCCGAAGACCGAACCGCACCCCTTGGGGAGGTACTTCTTGCCGAGCTTGTACGACGGGTGCGATTCCAGTCCGGCGTAGTTGACCCAGGAGACCTTGGGGTGGCTGCCGAGGAAGTTGGCGACGGCGAGAGCGTTCTCGCAGTGCCGCGGCATCCGCAGGTGCAGCGTCTCGATCCCCTGGAGAATCTGGAAGGCGTTGAACGGGCTGATCGCCGGACCGAGGTCGCGAAGCAGCTGCGTCCGGACCTTGAGGATGTAGGCCAGCTTCATCCCGCCGAAGGTCTCGAAGAACTTCATCCCGTGGTAACTCGGATCGGGCTCCGTCAGCTCCGGGAACTTGCCGTTGTTCCAGGGGAAGTCCCCCTTCTCGATGATCGCCCCGCCAATCGACGTCCCGTGGCCGCCGAGGAACTTCGTGCAGGAGTGAACGACGACGTCCGCCCCGTGCTTGAACGGCTGGCAGAGGTACGGCGAAGCGGTCGTATTGTCCACGATCACCGGGATCCCGGCTTCCTTGGCGATCGAGCTGATTGCCTCGAAGTCCGGAATGTCGCAGCGGGGGTTGCCGATCGTCTCCAGGAAGATGCAGCGGGTCTTGTCGTTGATCGCCTTCCGGATGTTCTCCGGGTCCGACTGATCGACGAACTGACAGCCGATCCCCATCTTGGGGAACGTGTAGTGGAACAGGTTGTAGGTCCCGCCGTAGAGGCTGGCGGACGAAACGATGTTCTGGCCCGCCTGGGCGATGTTGAGGATCGCCAGCGACTCCGCCGCCTGTCCGGACGCGACCGCCAGCGCCCCGCTCCCCCCTTCGAGCAGCGCGACCCGCTTCTCGAGGACGTCGGTCGTGGGGTTCATGAGCCGGGTGTAGATGTTCCCGAACTCTTTCAGCGCGAACAGATTCGCCGCGTGGTCGGCGCTGTTGAAGACGTACGAAGTCGTCTGGTAGATCGGCACGGCCCGCGAGTTGGTGGCGGGATCGGGCACCTGCCCCCCATGCAGACAGAGCGTCCCCGGCTTCAAAGCTGATTGGTCCATAGCTGACTCGGCTCGACTGGCGAAAAGAACGTGAGAGAAATCGTGCAACCCGACGCGGAATGCTAATGTGGACTTCGGACGCATTCAAATCGCGAGGGCCCGCCGGTCAGCGTCGGAAAAGTCGTCATGTTTCAGCGAATGCTCGCCATGCTGCTGAGTCCACTTTGTGCCATCGCCGGCAAGTTGGAACTTGGGAACATCCCCACCGAGCGGGTCTACAAGACCGAGCGGGCTGCCCGTCCTCAGCTCAACGACGCGGCGTTCTACGACAAGTTTTACGCCGGCACCGAGATTCCGCGAGACATTCCGATTCGATACCGGCGGCTGCTCGAAGCGATCCTCGGTGAAGACCTGGCGGGGTTGTGGCCCGACGACAATATCGCCGCCATCTACGACGGCCTCGACTTTGCGGACGTCATCTACCGGATTGAGCGGGAATTCCGGGTCCGGATCCCCTTGGCCGAGAACCTCAAGCCGCCGCTGACGTGCGGCGACGAAGCGGCGCCGCAAGGAACCATTGACGGGACATTCGACTCGGTCATCCGATATCTCGCCCGACGGCTCAAGCCGGAGCGACCAGCGGACTGACCTCTTTCGGCTGCCGGCCCGCAAGGATCTCGGCGATGTGCATCACCTGGAGCGGCTTCTTCTGGCGGCGGAGCAGGCCGCTGAGGTGCATGAGGCAGGACATGTCCCCTGCGGTCATGACCTGGGCTCCCGCTTTCTCGTGATCGTGGATCCGGTCGTTCCCCATCATGCAGGAGACCGCTTCCTCGGAGACGGCGAACGTCCCGCCGAAGCCGCAGCATTCGTCAGGCCGCTCTAGCGGCACGAGCTCGATCCCGTCCAGCAGTTGCAGCAGTTGCCGCGCCTTGCTGAAGTCCGGTTCCATCCGCTCGGACGCCTTTCCCAGTCGCAGCTCCCGCAGCCCGTGGCAACTGTTGTGCAGCCCGACGCGGTAGGGAAAGCGTCCCTCCCAGCGGTCGATCTTCATCACGTCGGTCAGGAATTCGCAGAGCTCGTAGGTCTTTTTCCGGACCGCCTCGTAGGCCTCGTGGCCGTGGGGGAAGAGGTCGTGGTAGTGGTGCGTGACCATGGCCACGCAGCTGCCGGACGGGCAGACGATGGCGTCGTAGGGGGCGAAGAGTTCGACGAACCGTTCCGCGAGGGGGCGGGCTTCGGCCCAGCAGCCGGTGTTGGCCATCGGTTGGCCGCAACAGGTCTGTTCCTCGGGGTAGTCGACTGTGCAGCCGAGGCGTTCGAGGATTTCGACGGTGGCCATCCCGACATCGGGGTAGAGCTGGTCGACGTAACAGGGAATGAACAACCCCACCCGCATGACAGGTCCGGCGCTTCCGTGAGGGAATGGGGCGCGGTTGGGCGCCCCGGATCTTGGTCTGCCAGATTAGGGGGGGTGTGGGAGGTGAGGGAAGCGATGGGGGGTGATTCGCAATCTCTGGAAGGTGGAATGTGGCCCGCCCTCACCGGGTCCAGGGGCACCCTGGTGGGGAGTGCAGAGGGGCCTGTGTTGTTTTTCTGGCCCATTGCCCGCCGGAGGCCTGGCCGTCGAGAGACGTCTGAAGGAGTGCGTATCCAAGCGAGGACAACGTACCGGATGCCCCCTCACCAACCCGCCTGTATTGCAGACCGAGAGTGGAGTCCTCAACGCCGACACCACAAAGTGGTCGCCCGTTGTGTACCACGGTTCCTCACAGAAGCGCCTCCGGCGGCAAGGGGGTGAGACCCCCTTGACCCCGGCTGCCGTCGCACGTTGGGTTTGACGTGGCAGAGCCGTGCCGGCGAGGACGCGGTTCGGGCCGCAGGACAGATCGGCCTCCAGCCAGTACCCTCCGGCTCCATGACCCACTCTACCGAAGAGATCGTCACCGCCTACCACGAGGCCGGCCACGCCGTCATGGCCCTCGCCCTCGGACGGCCGGTCCACGCGGTGAGCATCGAGCCCGACCGGGTCCGCCTGGGCCACTGCGAAATCCGCAAAGGAACCTTCCGCCCCAATCCCGACGCCCTCGAAACCGCAATCCTGATCCTCCTGGGTGGCCCCGCTGCCGAAGCCCTCCACCAGGGAGACTACTGCGAGGTCGGAGCGCGACAGGATCTCCGCGAAGTCCAGGAACTGGCCGAGATGCGGGCCGCCGGACCGAAACAGGTCGAAAAACTCCAACGGCGGCTCATGAGCAAGGCGGACTCGATCCTCTCCCGCGCCGAGAACTGGCGGGCTGTCGAACGCATCGCCCGGGAACTGCTTGAGCGACGCGTCATCAGCGGACGCAGCGCCCACCACCTCTTCGATCTCGAAACGCGCGACGCCGAGCAACGGTAGTCCCCGCCCGGACAAACGGCCCCGCCGCCGCGAACTCAGCTGTTGAAGACCGGATCTTCCATCCGCCGCAGCCGGTACCCCACGGTGCGGAGCGTCTCCAGCAGCGCCGCGGCTGCCCCGAGCTTGCCGCGCAGACTCCGGATGTGAACGTCGACCGTCCGCTCCATCGTCATGGCATTCTCACCGCGGCAGTGCGTCAGCAGCTCGCCGCGGGAAATCCACCGCCCCGGATGGCTCGCCAGGGCCCACAGCAGGCGGAACTCCGTCAGCGTCAGCCACACTTCCTTGTCGTCGACGGTCGCCACGTGATTGACGCGGTCGATCCTCAGCGGACCGTGATGAATCACCTGACTGTCTTCGGTCGGATCCTGGCGGCGGGAGAGCGACTGGATCCGCGCCACGAGCGCCTTGATGCGGAACGGCTTGACGACATAGTCGTCGGCCCCGGCCAGGAACCCGACCATCTCATCCTCTTCGCTCGCCATGGCGGTCAGCATGAGGATCCGGATATCGCATGTCCGCCGGTCCGCCCGCAGCCGACGGAGGACTTCCAGTCCATCGATCCCGGGAAGCATCCGATCGAGTACCACGACATCGGGGGCGCGGAGCTGGCACTTCTGGAGCGCCTCCAGGCCATCGCCGGCGGTCTGAACGTCGAACCCTTCCCGCAACAGATGGTACGAGAGGACCTCAACAATCGAATGTTCGTCGTCGACGACTAGGATACGGTTTCTGGACATCACCGGCAGACAAAGTAGCGCTCAGCTCTCCGATGCCGTAAGAACACTGGAATTCAGTAAAGGCTCCGCGAACGAACAGCGAAGAAGCCGTTCAGGAGAAGGGCCCCGGGCAGAACGTGGGTGTCCCAAGCGGTCTGAACTACAGAGATACGGAGAAAGACAAGTCGCCGGTCTGCCGCGGCCAAGGCAGGAGGCTGGGCCGAATTGAAAGAATGACGCTTCCGAGTTTCAAGCGGGGCCGGTTTTTTGAAACACGGAGGCGCAGAGGACGCAGAGAAAGACCGGATCGGACGGCGAACTGGGAGAGTGTCTCCCCATCATCTGCGTTCATCCGTATTCATCTGTGGCTCCCATCCTCCGCCTCTCTGTGTCCTCTGTGTTTCAAATCCTGCGGCGCCGGGCCACTACCGGCTGAGCCTGACCCAGACGTCAAAGGCGGGATACGGCTGTCGCTGCGGGTTCAGCATCCCCCAGGACTTCTCGATGTCGAGCTTGCTCTCCTCGCTCTTCCAAGGGAGGTCGAACGCCTCGAACGACACACCGTGATAGCGCCACGCTCCGGCCCCGGTTCCCGATCGCGCCAGCAATCCCGGCGCGGTGTACTCCCGCCAGAAATCGGCCTGAAGCTCCGGCGTGTACTTGTTGCGGCCCGCGTGCGGAAAGCCGGTCTCCTTGACCAGGACCGGACGGTCGGACCGGCGGGCCAGGGCGGCCGCCTCCTGATGCACCCACTCGGCCGCCTCTTTCGCCGCCATGTTCGGGCGGTCGAACACCGGGTGAATATTGGGAGCGAGGAAGTCGCCGAAGTCGACGAGCGACTCCCGCTGATAGCCGACGAGCGGCTCGCTCGTGGAATAGGGGATTCCGACCGGGAGCTTCGCCCGCAGTCGACGGGCAGCGATGAAGAGGTCCTCCTCCTCATAGCGGTTGAACGTCAGTCCCTCGTTGCCGATCAGGACGCCAACCGCCATGTCCCCGGCGAACGTGTTCGCCAGATCCGCGACCCCGTCCACTTCGTCCTGCGACCGAGGATCCCAGATCGCCAGGAGCACGGCCCGGTACTTGAGGTCCTTCGCCACTGCCAGGATGCGGGGCGTACAGGCTTCGTGATAGCCGTAGAGGATGAGACCGTCGAAGGCGGGCCGCAGAGCCTCCAGGTCCGCCCGGACGGAGCTCGTCTTGAGGGCCCGCTGGTTGGCCGCATTCCGGGGATCCAGCTCCGCCGGCGTGTAGGCGATCATCGTCGCCGGCTGCCGCCCCGTGAGATAGTCAAAGAACTTGCAGGACCGCAGGATCAGCTCGGCCGCCGCTCCGGAGCTGGAACCAGGCCCGAGAAACAGACACGCCAGCACGACGCCAATCACGGTGCGCATAATCAGATCCGCCGGAAAATCGGGGAGTGGGGTGTCCCGCCAGTCTCCCCGCCTCGTCCGCCCCCTTCAAGCGCGCCGCGGCGGCTTCCGCATGCAATTCATCGGGTCTTGAGCGAAGACTCCGCGGCCGCGACGGCGTCGGCGATCTCCGATTCCGCTCCGGCTCCCGCTTCGGTAGCGGTCATCGTCTCCTCGATCTCGACATCCGGCTGGAACTCGTCCCGGGAGGCGGTCGACGGCTTCGTTTCCGAAGCGGACTTCGCCGTCCACTTGGCGACGCCGAACAGGAACTTCGGATCGTCGGTCCGGACCAGTTCGGTCGACGTCGTGATGCGGGAGGTCGGCGTTTCCGAGGTGGCGGTGGCGGTCCAGGTCGTCCCGGCAGCATCGCCGAGTGGCGTCTGGACGGTTTCTTCAGCACCGGCCATCAGGTCGCGGTAGTGCCGGAGCTGGGCAACGACGGGATAGAGGTCGAAGGTCCCGGAGTCGATCGCGACGGCCGCTTCATCGCCGGTCTTCCGGAAGCCGCGGACGATCGGAATATAGGAGACGAAGATCTCGCGTCCCGGGCCGACCTCTTCCGTCACGGTCCCGCGGATCGCCTTTTCCGGAACGAGGAGCTTGTAGATTCGGCTTCCGCCCGGGCCCGCTTCCAGGATCCCTTCCTTCACCTGCCCGGTGACCGCCTTGATCTCGATCCACCAGCCCGGCTGCTTCTCGCCCCGCCACTCGACTTCTTCCGACTTGAGGGACTTGATCGTAATGTGCTTCGTCCACTCGACGTTCAGGTCCCCTTCGGCGTTGTTCGGCCGGTGGACCGTCTGCTTGTAAGTCCCCTCAAACCGAACCCATTTTCCCTCTTCCTTCGGAAGCTTCCACAGGAGCCCCTGGGCGCTGGCGGTCGTGCCGCCGGCGAGGAGAAGGCAACCGGCAACAATAAGGCGGACCGGGAGGGAAAGGAGTGAACGAACGGTCATGTCAGTTTCCGAACTAGCGCGGTGGCCGGCATTTCGGGGAAAAAAGTCGCAAGCCAAGACAGTCTGCCACACGACGGGAAGGGGGGCAAGAAGCGGTTGCGAACTTCCATGAATGTTGAGTGGCGGAACCCAGAACGCGCCGTTATACTTTTCCCTTTCCGATTTTTGGCTGAGAGCGGACGATGCCCAAGCCCAATAAGACCCACAAAGGACTGGCCAAGCGGTTCAAAGTGACCGCCACCGGCAAAGTCAAGCACCGTAAAGCTTTCCGTGGCCACATCCTCGGGAAGAAGAGCGGCAACCGCAAGCGTCACCTCCGTCAGGACGGCGTCCTGACCGGAACGAACGCCATCAAGATTGCGGCCTGCCTGGCGCCGGGTGTGTAGTTTCCTGCGACGGGGTGGACGCCGGATTCGGGGGCGATTCTTCCGATCGCGGGACGTCAGCCCGTCTTCAGTTTTCGTCAGTCAGTCTCCTGTTTTCTACTGTCGGACCTGTCAGCAGGTCGTCTGGACGTGAGCCATGCGAGTTAAGTACGGGAAGTCCCGCCACAAGAAGAAGAAGCGGATTTTCGCGGAAGCCAAGGGACGGGTCGGCGGTTTGCGCCGGCTCTGGCGTACGGTTCAGGAGCACGTCCGCCGCGCCCGCGTTTACGCCTTCCGCGACCGCAAGGTGCGCAAGCGTGACTTCCGCCAGCTCTGGATCATGCGTCTGACCGCCGCCGCCGAAATGCGCGGCCTGCGGTACTCGCAGCTCATCCACGGCCTCAAGCTCGCCAACATCGACCTCAACCGGAAGATGCTCAGCGAACTGGCGATCCACAACACCGAGGTCTTCGACGAGATCACGGCCGTGGTCAAGGCCGCCCTCGACAAGGCCGCCAAGGCCTGATCGAAGCGATCGACATTCGAGTTCGAAACGCCCGGTGACCTCACCGGGCGTTTTCGTTTTTGAGTCAGGCACCAAGGCGCGAAGGGGATACAGAGAGAAGTGACTCCGGCTCGGTCGGGAGCGGGATCTACTCTTCGGCCCCGGGCTCCTCGGGGCCTCCTGGAGCCATCCACACACGGATGCCGGAAGCGAACGAGGGCGGGTTTGCCTCGAGAACTTTCTCTCCGAGGGAGGTCACGACGGCGTGATCCCCCTCCTCTCGGGCGAGGCCTTCGTGGATAAGCGTCCCGATGATGTCGTCGCCGCATTCGTCCTCGGCGAAGACACGGCGCATCGGGGCAAAGTGCAGTCGATTCAGGCAGCTCCACTGATCAGCAACAAGAGTGATTTTTCGCATGGCTTTCGGCTCCGGGAACCTCGGACACGCCAGCTAAAGGGGCAAATCCCCTTCCCAAACTGGTCCGCAGACCCCGCGAATACAGGCTTTCGCTGAAATGGGTTTCTCCCAACGGGACCTCGTCGCATGAGTCCAACGCGACACCTTGTTGGCATGGGCCCCGGTCAAGCCCGTACGGTCCCCGCCGGAATCGAAGCGACGGGAAAGGCTCTACTCCGGCTCGGCCCAGACCCGGACGTCCCCGTCGTCGATCTCGACGTGGACGATGTTCGGGCGACAGCAGACCGGGCAGTCTTCGACGTACTCCTGGCTCTCTCCGCCCGAGAAGTCGATCGGAACGACGATCTCCTCTCCGCAGGCGTCGCAGATATAGCTGGCCTCTTCCTTCATGATCGTGTCTCCTCGAGCTGAGGGGCGAGTCGGTCGACCAGCAGGTTTCCGATATTGAGGGACGACGTCGCCGCGGGGGAGGGGGCGTTTCCCACGTTGACGACCCGGCCGGACTGCTGGATGACGAAGTCGTCGACCAGCGTCCCATCGAGACGCAAGGCCTGCGCCCGGACGCCCGCCGGGGCGGGAATGAGATGCTTTGCCTGGATCGCGGGGACGAGCCGCTGGAGGGCCTTCACGAAGGCCGCCTTGTTCCACGACCGCCACATCTCGCCCGCTCCCGTCCGCCAGTTTCGCAGCGCGAGACGGCGAAAGCCCGGATGGGCGAGGGCCTCCCAGAGGTCCGCGGGGTTGAGGTCCGTCCGGCGATACCCTTCCCGGGCGAAGGCGAGCACGGCATTCGGCCCGCAGTCGACCCCGCCGTGGATCATCCGCGTGAAGTGGACGCCCAGGAACGGGAACTTCGGATCGGGAACCGGGTAGATCAGCCCGCGGCAGAGATGCTCTGCCTCGGGAACCAGCTGGTAGTACTCCCCGCGGAAGGGAACGATCGGCGCTTCGGGAACGCGCCCGCTGAGCTTCGTGACGCGGTCCGCGTGGAGCCCCGCGCAGGTCATCAGGAACCGCGACTCAACCGCCCCCTTCGTGGACTCAATGATGATCCGGTCGCTGGATTCCCGGATCGCCGTGACCCGCGCGCCGAGCCGGATCGTCCCGCCGACCTCCTGGATCCGTTCCGCCAGCCTTCGGCTGACCGCGGGGTAATCCACAATTCCTGCTTCAGGGACGTGGATGGCGCGGATCCCGGCCGTGTGCGGCTCGATCTCCCGCAGCTCCTCCTGCGTCAGCATCGAACAGCGGACGCCGTTCGCCTGACCGCGCTGAAAGAGAACGTCGAGCTGCGGGAGCTCTGCTTCGGAGACCGCCACGATCACCTTGCCGCAGATCCGGTAGGGAATCTCCTCCTGGTCGCAGAACGCCTGCATCGCGAGTTTTCCCGCGCGGCAGTTCTGGGCCCGCAGCGACCCCGGCCGGTAGTAGATCCCGGTGTGCAGGACGCCGGAGTTGTGGCTGGACTGGTGGGGAGCGACCCGGTCTTCCTTCTCGAGGACGACGACGCGGGTTCCGGAAAACCGCCGCAGGAGCTGGAACGCCGTCGCCAGTCCGACGATCCCGCCCCCCACGATCGCCACGTCGGTGAAGAAGTCCGGCATCGCGCTCACTCCGTCGATTCGTCGGTCATGACGTAGCGGTCGAAGTGGCAATCGAGCGCCAGCCAGACCGCGCGGGCGTAGCGGAAGGCCCAGAGCGGAAAGAGGACGCAGAACGCCGACAGCGGGAGGGCGAGCTGGCGGTTCGACCAGCGGAAGCCGAAGTGCAGGACGAAGTAGGCGAACATGAGCACCACCGCCGTGATGCCGTAGTTCACGTAGGCCGACCCGAGAAAGTAACCGGGAGCCCGCTCGTACTTCATGTTGCAGTTCGGGCAGCGTTCCGGCATCGTGAACCATCCGACGAACAGTGGCCCGTTCCCGCAGCGGGGACACTTCAAGCGGAGCGCCCGTCCCAGGAGCGTCTCGATCGTCGGCCGCGGAGCCCCGGGAGCGGAAAATGGCGATGGCGCGGAGGCGGGGACTTGATCGTCGGTCGGGTCGGTCATGATGACAAGGAGCCGCAGGAGGCCAGCTGTCGCGGAAGGGACGGGACGGAGAGCGATCAGGGTGCGAAAGCGAAACGCCTCTAGATCCGGTCCAGGAGATCGATCCAGCGAGCCATCGCTTCCACCTGGTCCGTGGGGTACGCGTTGCCGTCCGTCCCTTCGATCAATGTTGCCGGGAACTTGAGTCGCTGGAGTCCTGCCGCGGTCTGCTGAATCGCCTTCACGACCGGCTCGGTGCCGCTGGCGATGAGGAGAATCTGCTGGCGGGTGGCGGGGTCGTTGTCGGCGGGGGCCTGCTTGAGCGGCGTCCCGGAGATCATCAGCCCGCCGAAGGTCTCCCGCTGCCGGAAGCCGACGAGCCAGGCGAAGCCGCCATCCCGATGGCCGTGGACCACGATCCGCTTCTCGTCGACCGAATACTGCTCGCGGACCCACTCCATGATCCCTTTGACATAGTCCGCCTCGTCCGGCGTCCATCGCGCCAGGTCCTCCGCCCGGGGCCCGACCAGGATCACGCCGCGGCGGTTCGCCTCGACCTGCCACGCCTTGAGAAAGTCCGCCTCCAGCGTGTCGCCCGGCGGGTGGATCCAGACGAGGACGGCGTACTCGTGACGCGGGTTGTAGTCGTCCGGAACGTACATCCAGAACTTCCGCTCTTCGCCGGCTATCTGGGCCTCGAAGCGGCCGATCTGCCGTCCGTCGAGCCCGACTTCAGCGGGCCGTGATGGGATCGGCGAGGGGGAGAGTTCGGCCGGGACCTCGTTCGGAATCGATTTCAGCTTCAGCTCGACCGTCCGCTCCTGACCGCCGCGGAGGAGGCGAACGCTCGCCGTCTCTCCCGGTTTGACGCGGCTGACGCGATCGAGCAGTTCTTCCGCCGTGGCGATCTTCGCGTCGCCGAAACCGACAATCCGGTCGCCCCGTGCAATCTGGCCCTCGGCGGGGGAGCCCGGAAGGACGTCGCGAACTCCGGCGCCACTGAAGGCTCCCGCGTCGCGTTCGACCCGTTCCGGCAGGACACCCAGGTATCCGGACTCGTACGGCAGCAGGACATCGGCCAGCTTGATCTCCGCCGTGATCGATTCCTCGCCGCGGCGGGCGACGACGCGTATCGTCTCGCCGGCGTTCTTATTCCCCAGATAGTGCCGCAGAGCCGGGATCCGCTCAGTCCTGTGGCCGTCGATCTCAACGATGACGTCACCCACCTTGAGCCCCGCCTTGGCTCCGGGGGACTCGGGCCGGACCCGGTCCACGCGGGCTTCGCCCGCCAGCGGACTGATGTCCGAGAAGCTGACCCCCATCAGGCCGGGCATCAGCGTCTCGCCCGTCTTGAGCCGGGGGAGGACGCGGTAGATGTCTTCCATCGGGACGGCAAAACCGATCCCGCCGTCATACCACTCCACGCCGGCGGTCTCGGCGTCTTCCTGCGGGGACATGGGGACCAAGAGGCCGATGCCCCGCCCCTGAACGTCGACAATCGGTCCGCCGTAGTTGACGGGGGAGATCTTGGCGTCGGTCTGGACCGCCCGGCCGTAGATCCGGTCCAGCGCGCTGAGGACGCCGACCGACAGGCTCGGGAAGGACAAATCGAAGGTCCGGCCGAGGGCGATGCTCCACTGGCCAACGCGGAACTCGGATTTGGGGGCGGCGGGGAGGGGAGTGAGCCCCCGGGCCTCGATCCGGAGGAGCGTCAGTTTGCGGGCTTTGTCGGCGGCGATGATCTCGGCGGGGTACTTCTTTCCGTCGGCGGTCAGGACGATGACGGAGCTGGGCTTGTTGAGGAAGTTGAAGGAGCTGGTGATGACGTATCCGTCGTCGGAGACGATCACGCCGGTCGTTGGTCCCGAGGCGACGAGGATCTGGTCGACGACATCGAGGCCGCCGACGGTCTGGATCTGGACGATCGAGGGTTCAGCCAGGGTCGCGGCCTGCTTGAAGGCGGCCTCTTCCTGGAGGTCGAGCGAGGTGGACTGAGCGAGGGCGGGGGGTGGAGCCGGGGAGGCCAGCGTCAGCATGATTGCCATGCATGCGCCGAGCCGTTGAACGCCAGACCAGGAGGACATGCGAATCCCTGCGAGGAAAAGGTTTCCCAAGTCTATTCGGATTGCACGGTTCGGAGTAGGACGGCGCTCGGCAGCGGGATGTTCCCGTGATGTCCCTGGCCAACCGGGGTCCAGGGGGTCACCCCTGGTGGGGGATGCAAGGGGGCAACGCCCTCTTGCCCGCCGGAGGCCGTCTCGTCGGAAACGATCGAAAGGAGTGCGCGTCCAAACTCCGACAACGTGTCGGATGCACCCTCACCAACCCGCGGGAATTGCAAAGCGAGCGGTGTGCTGTGGGGGAGTCCGCATAGCTGGTTCCACAAAGCGAACGTCCGTTGTGTCCCACGGTTCCTCATCGAAATGCCTCCGGCGGCAAGGGGTTGCCCCCTTGACCCCGGCTGCCGTCGCACGTTGGGTTTGACGTAGCGGCGCCGTGCCGGCAAGGACGTGGTTCTCACCGATGTTCTGACAGGTTCTCCACATCAGGATTCCCAAGAAATCCTTCCCTCCGGCGTCCTGAGCGTCACACACTCATCCTCGCAGCCCCGGGCGTTACAATATTGCTCTATGCCCGCTGCCTCCTCCCCCGCCGAACTCTTCGACAAGGTCCCCCCACAAGACCTGGAAGCCGAACGCTGCGTCCTCGGCAGCGTCCTGATCCACAACCAGGCCATGGACGACGTCGTCGGACACGTCCAGAAGGACCACTTCTACGCCGATGCGCATCGCAAAATGTTCGATGCCATCCATGCCATGTACGAAGGAGGCATCCGCGGAATCGACGCCGTCACCCTCCGCGACGAACTCGACCGCCGTGGAGACATCGACGCCGTCGGCGGTGTCCCCTACATCCTCAAGGTCCTCGAGACCGTCCCGCACGCGGCCCACGCGGAATATTACGCCAAGATCGTCCGCAACAAGGCGCTCCAGCGGTCCCTGATCGACGTCTGCACCGACTCCCTCCGCGAGGCCTACCACGGCCACGACGACATCGAGGACATCCTCGCCCGGGCCGAAAAGAACATCTTCGAGATCGTCGAGAACCAGACCGGGATCTCGAAGAACGCCATCGCCGACATCCTCGAAGAGACCTTCGCCCGCATCTTCGAACGCATGGACAAGGAAGGGGCCATCAGCGGCATCCCGACCGGGTTCAACAGCCTCGACGACATGCTGAGCGGCTTCCAGCCCTCGGAACTGATTGTCCTCGCCGCCCGCCCCGCGATGGGGAAAACCGCCCTCGTCTGTAACTTCGCCCTCGCGATCTCCAAGTACGCGCATGGGGTCTGGGAAAACGACCAGGCTGCCGGCAAACCGACCCGCAACGCCCCCGGCGGCGGCGTCCTGCTCTTCAGCCTGGAACAGTCCAAGCTGGAACTCGCCGAGCGTCTCCTGTGCATCCACGCCAAGCTCAACGGCCACAAGCTCCGGCAGGGAACGCTCGACGAAATGGAGCAATACGCCCTGACCGAGGGCTCCAACGAGCTCCGGCATTTTCCGATCTTCATTGACGATCAGGCGGGCCAGACCATGACCCGCATCGCCGCCGTCTCGCGGCGTCTCAAGCGAAGCAACGACATCGGCATCGTGATCATCGACTACCTGCAGCTCATCGAAGCGGAAGACAAGAACCTCCCCCGCGAACAGCAGATCTCGTCCATCACGCGGCGCCTCAAATTCCTCGCCAAGGAACTGCACATTCCGGTGATCGCCCTCGGCCAGCTCAACCGCGGCGTCGAGCAGCGGGAAGACAAGCGGCCCCGTCTCGCCGACCTTCGAGAATCCGGCGCGATCGAGCAGGACGCCGACATCGTCATGTTCCTGCACCGCCCGGACGCCTACGAGCCGGACGATCGCCCGGGAGAAGCGGACCTGATCGTCGCCAAGAACCGTCACGGTCCGATCGGCACCGCTGAGCTCGTCTGGCTCAAGCACGCCCTCAAGTTCGGCGACAAGAGCCCGATCTCCGAGCCCGAAGGGTTCTGACCGGTCCGGCCAGTCGCTCGGTTCTGCCCCATTACGGAGAGGGGAGCAGCACCAGCGCGTCCGGATGTTCATTCGTGTCGTCTGGACGGATGGGGAGCGCGGCCGCGAGCGTTGGCGCGATCTCCCGGATCGTGGACGCGAGTGCCTCCGCTACGTCCCCGGTCTTCAGGCGCCCTACGAGCAGGTCCCGTGTCCGTTCCAGCAAGAGAGTCCCAAGAGCCGGATGGGCGAGAATTTCCTGATCCGCCAGCACGGTGACTTCGTGCTCCAGGAGCGAGACGTAGATCAACAGCCCGTTCCGCCCCGCCGTGTGATGTACCCGCTGGTCGAAAAACACCTCGCGGGCCCGGCGGGCGACCTCTTCGTGCTGCTGCTTCCGCGGGACGGCCAGCCGCCGGAGCCAGGCGGTCCGCGACGCAATGACGGCCCCCACGAGAAACCCTCCCACGATCCCGGCCACGAGCAGGACCAGGCCGAGAGCACCGGTTCCGGCTCCCCAGGCCCCGCTTCCGGCCTCGACCGAGCGAGCGGGGAACCACGTCCAGATCGCGATGGCGGCGAGGACGCCACACCACAGGCCGATCATGTCCTCGCCGCGGTCATATCGGCCGGACGCCTCCGCCACGACCGGAATGATCTCGCAGGCGGTCGTCTCCTCGGCGCGGCGGACCGCCTCTTCGACGGCCTGCCGCTGGGTGCTGGAGAACTGATCGTCGATCCGATTATTCATCTTCGCTTTGCCTGCCCCTTCGACACGACCGCTTCCCAATTCTTTCGCGGCAATCAATCCGTCACCACGATCCGGACGCCCCGCCCCCGCCGGACGACCCGCCCCCAAACGACCCACCGCCGAAGCCGCCTCCGCCGCTGCCACGGTTGTTCAGCATCTGATACAGAATCGTCCCTAGAATGGAGAAGACGACGCCCCACAGCAGCCAGGCCCAGCCGCTGCTCCCCCGCCGATACAACGAGACCCCGGTGAAAACCGCCAGTCCCAGAAACGCCGCTCCCATCAGATAGTGCGAAGCGGGCCGGGGAGCCGTCGGGAGTTCCAGCTTCCGTGCCATCGCATCCAGCCCTTCGACCCCCGCCAGAATCCCCTTCGAGAACTCTCCTTGTTTGAAGCGGGGAACGATCAGGCTGTCCATGACTCTCCGCGCGGCCGCGTCCTCCCGCCGCCCCCAGCCACCTCCCAGCTCGATCCGCGCCCGCCGGTCCCCCTTTGAGACCAGCAGCAGCATCCCGGTGTTCCAGTCCTGGTTCCCGAGCTTGGCGTGGCCGATCTGCCACTGGTTGAAAAGGATCGTCGAGAACGACTCGATCGTCATCCCCTCGCCGCCCCATTCCGCCATCGAGTCGATCGTCACGACGATGATCGGCGTCGCCTTGTCGGTCAGGAGCTTGTCAGCGATCGCGCGGATCTGCTTCCGGTCGTCATCATCGATCAGTCCCGCCAGATCCCGGACGAACTCCCGCTCGCCGGGCCGCTCCAGAGTGATCTCGAGCGCCCTCGCCGAGGAGGCGAGACCAAGAACGAGCAGCGTCGCCGCGGCGAACACTCGAAGGCTCTTCAAAGAATTGACCAATGCTCTGCTCCATCGTCCGAAATGCGGATCGACCGCGGCCAGAGAAACGGAAGGGAGACGACATCGGATCATCGGCGAACACACCCCGATCCGGAATCGCCCAATCCCGCAACCGAACGATCAGGCCGGTTCGGGGCAATCCGATGACTGGCTGATCCGGAAGATGTGCCCGTCCGGATGGCGAACGTGCATCTCGCGGACGCCCCAGGGCTCGTCCTTCGGAGGCCGGGTGACTTCGATCCCGTTGGCCTGGCAGTTCGCAAACTCGGCATCGACCTTCGCGACCCACATCGACATCCACATTCCCATCTCGCGGTCCCCCACCTGCCCGCTTCCGCCCTGGGCACCCAGGCAGAGAAAGATTTCGCACTGGCCGGAGCCGACCGCCCCGAACGTGACCGGAGCGTCAGGGGTCGCCTGCCAGTCCCAACGCTTCGTCCACCCCAGCCGCGTGAACCAGTCGAAGCTCTGCTCCATGTCGGAGACGTTCAGGATCGGCGTCAGGTGCTGAGCGTTCATGGGAATCGAGCCGGGCCAGGGAGCAAAACCGTCTGCTGGCGACGGGACACGACAGCCAGCCGCACATGTCTCGACAGCATACGCCGAAGCCGGGGACATCGGCGAGCGGCCGCTCAGCGGGCGAGTCGCGAGGCGTAGGCCTGAAGCTCTTTGTCCAGCTTCGACAGATCCCCGCCGAACGCGGTCCGGAAGGCAGCCAGCCGGTCCTCGTCGGTCCCGATGTCGAGCGGCTGTTTCGTGGCGAGCGTCTTCAAAAAGGCGACGTACTCCTCGGGATGCTTGTGCCGGAGAAAATGCACCAGCAGCCACCCTTCCGCATACGCATCCGCCGCCGTGTCGGGCTTCGCGAAACGGTCGTTGGCTCTCACGAGCGTCTCAAGCGAGTCCCGCCGACGCCGGTTGCGGGCATAGTCCCGGAACCGCTGGATCCGCGTCCGATTGACGTTGCCGGTCGTCTTCCAGCCGGAGGAGTTCCGCAGGTCGGGCGACTCGAAGTACATCGCCACCCCTTCGGTCAGCCACATCGGATTGTCCGCCAGCCGGACATGCAGCCCCCGGTTGAACGCGAGCTGGTGCGTCGCCTCATGGACCAATGTCGTGACGTTGGCCGGGCTGACGATTTTGGAGAGGTCGCTGTCCGGGTTGCGGTTCGAAGCCGGGGTCAGGTCACGCAGTGCGACGCGGTTCGTCAGCGACGAGTAGTACCCCATGTCGACCGGCACCGAACCGACATCCCGCCGGGCGTACTCGCGATAGTCCGCCTCCCGGGCGAAGAGAATCACCGGCAACGGGAACGGAGCCTCCGCCAGTTCCACCCCAGCCTTCGTCCACTCCTCCTCGAAGCCAACGTAGAGACGCTCCAGCAGCCGCCCCGTCCACTCGGCAAACTTCCGCCCCGCGTCCGTGCAGAGGACATAGTGCTCGGTCCGGACAACCTCGAACGAACTCCCGAGTTCCCGCCGCAACTCCTCGCCGAGCTTCTCCCCGGTCAATGGACCAAACGTCTCGCCAGCGGTCGTCTTCTCCCGAATCTGATCCGCCGGCAGCGACCAGTACCGCCCCCCTCGATCCAGCAGCAGCACCCCACCCTGCGGATCCTCCAGAATCACGGCACCGGAGACCGTTGCCGGCAGGCCCGCCGTCTCGGACCGCACCGTCACGAGGTCCGCTCCCCACGACGCCGGGGTCACGAAGACGATGAGCGACAGAAAGAGAAAAATCCGGATCAGAGTTCGGCTCCGCCAAGTCGCCTGGATTGGACAATCTCGACGAGTGAAGGGCAATCCGGCCTTCCAGTATGGCGGTCTTCGGGCAGGCCGGACCGACGCGAGACGGCGGCCGCAGGGGCCATCAATCGGATGTCGCCGGTCCGGTCAGAATCGCACGAGAATCGCTCGACTTGTCTCATTTGTCGCGATACAGTTCCGCCCCACCCGGAGAGGTGGCAGAGTGGCCGAATGCGCCGGTCTCGAAAACCGGTATACCCGCAAGGGTATCGAGAGTTCGAATCTCTCCCTCTCCGCTCCTTCTTTCAGCACGCTGCTGTAATCGACTGCGACGTCACCACTTACGGTGACGCCGCCCGCGCGAGAAGCCGTCGTTGGTGCACAAATGGTGCACACTCGGTGCCCAGAATGGACGGCGGATGTCTCGCAAGTCGAGACGTAGCGGTGCACATCGCACCCGCGTCGGGAAAGTCTCTCTCTATCAGCATCACGGGGCGTGGTGGGTCTACTACCGGGATGACCAGTCCACACCGATTCGGCGTCGGGTTGGTTGCGATCAGGCGGAAGCAGAGCGTGTCGCCGCGGAGTTGAACGCTCAGGTCACGGTCAGCGCTCCGACACTGTTCTCATTTGAACCCGTTTCTGTTCTGACGCTCCGTGACCGGTTCATCGCATACCACGAGACCGTACTTCGCTCCTCACTGGCGACAGTGAACCGGTATCGCACGGCTCTGGAACATCTCGTCGCATTCGCGGCGGATGGCGCGCAGGAGGTCCATCGGGTTTCAATCAATGACTTCGTGGCATTTCTGCGGACCCGGCAGATTTCCCCCAACGGGCATCCGAACACGCGAAAGCGAACACTTCGGGACAAGGGCCTGCGGTACATCCTGGAGGTCTGCCGGTCTGCGTATGCCTACGCTCAGACCAAACGCCACCTACCTCCCTACGCTCCGAATCCGTTTGCAGAGCTCCCGATCGATCGTCTAACCGTTGAGGACGCCAAGCCGGTCTTTGTGTTTGACGCAAAAGCCGAGCTGGCCTTCTTGCGGGCTGCCAAGGAGTGGGAGTTCCCCGTGCACCTCATTCTGAGCAAGACCGGGATGCGGCCCGGGGAACTCTGCCATCTCCTCATTGAGGAGGTTGAGCTCTGCAGCGGGTGGATCCATATCCGCAACAAGCCGGACCTCGGATGGTCGGTCAAGACCCGGAACGAGCGTTCTATTCCGATCCCGTGGGAAGTCAGGGCCGTTCTCTCTCGGGTGATCGGAGATCGGGGGAACGGGCTCGTCTTTCGTCGTCCCCGATTCGAGGACCTCCCTTCGGACCGGAGAGGGAGCCTTAAAGAACTCCGCGCTACATTTGCCCGGCGGTTGGAATACAGCGAGGCTCTCAAGAAACAGCCACTGACACGGCAGGAGCGGGCACGGATTGCCAAAGCACTTTGGGCAGGAATTGGGATCCTGTCTCCGAACCAGATCCGCACATCGTTCATACGCATTTCTAACGGCATTGGCTTGGAAGATGCTACCTGCCCCAAGAGTTGGCGGCACAGTTTTGCCACGCTGCTTCAAGATGCCAATGTGGATCCACTGCTGCGGCAGATCACACTCGGGCACAAGCCAGCAGGCGCCACCGGCGCGTTGGGCATGACTTCGATCTACAGCCATTCGCGTCCGGAGACACAGGCTCGTGAGATCGAGCGAGCACTCCGGACGTGGCCAGAAACCCTCACTCTTGCTGCCCAATGGGCAAAGGATGCGTCTCGATGAAAGAGTCTCGTCAACCACAAGTCCGACCGTTGAACGTCCTGCTGCTGCTCCGGAGCTCAGTTCCTCCGCAGGACGGATCGTCGGTACTCCAGGCCGTCGAAGATCTAAAGCAGTACGTCCAGTCGATTATCTCCCCGCCCGTGCGGTTTCTCAGGCGGCTTTGTCTTAGCCCCAATTATGGGCCCGACTGGATCCCCTGGGAGCGAAGGCTCCCAGAATTGGAGCAACGTGGGCTCGACATCGTTGCCGTTGAAGACCTGACGCGGGTGTCTCGAAATCCGGATGACCAGGACGCCTTTGTGGAGACGCTCAGAACGAGAGGCATTCGTCTCCTGATTCAGGCTCCGAACGATCGCATCACTGAGGGAGGCGATGGACTGCCCCAATACTGAATGACTTTGACCCGATTCCATTTCCTCTCTTGTACACGGAGGTACTAACTAATGAGCATCCGTAAGCCTTTCGTCCCTCGAATTCCAGGATCCCCGCTGATGGTCGTGATGACCGGACGGATCTCCACGCCACATCAGGACATGCACAATATCGATGCCTCTCACGCTGCTTGCGAGAAGTACTTGAGGGAACTCTACACCGGCGAAACGAAGATCGTCCGCCTTGGTGAGCGCGGGAGTGGGAACAAACTCAGCCGCATCGCGATCAATGAAGCCAAGCGGCTCATTGCGACCCGTACGGTTGATCTGGTCATCTTGGAAGACCTCAGCCGCGCCTATCGCAACCCGGCATTTCAGTTCAGCTTTGCACATCTGTGCGTCGATCACGGCACCAGGTTGATCTGCTATGGCGACGCGATCGACACGGCCGACGAGCAATGGGAGATCATGCTGAACGTTGCCGTCATGCGGCACTCGGCGACCGTACCAGAAGTGCGACGTCGCGTCCGAAGAACCGCGGACCACACATTCCAGCGCGGCGGGATGGTTGGAAAGGTCGGCTTCGGATACCGGCGCGTGTCGGCCGAGGAGGCAGCACAGGGCAGCGGAGAGCGGGTCGCAAAGGTGCCGACCGACTCACCAGTGCTGTCTGAAATGCGGAACCAGGTTCTGCGGGGGGCAACGTATGAAGCCGTTGCCGATTGGCTCGATGACGAGAGGATTCTCCCCGGCCAATACTCCGTCAACGGTCAATGGACCGGAAAGCTGGTCGAGACGACATTGAGGAACCCGATGCTGCATGGGGAGCGGCGTTTTCGGGAGACGATCCACCAGCTCATCTATGCCACCGGCGATCATCGTCGCGAGAAGAACCGCGATCCGCTGTTTCGTGTCGTTCCGGAGCTTGCTCACTTCACCTTGGAGGAGCATCAGGAACTCCTCGACTACATGGACGCTCGCAAACGCCGGCGCGGCGAGAGCTCCCGAAAGGACGTCAGCCGGAAGCGGACGTATTGGCCGGGGCAACATCTGCTCTGCGCCATTTGCAGCGAGCCGATGTACTGGTTGAGCCGCGGCCAGCTGAGGTGCTGCAATGCGGGACCGGGACGCCCCCGTAGGTGTTGGAATCAGACCGTGGTCCAGGCGGAGATGATTCGAACGAAGGTTCTTCCCGCTCTCCTTGAGGAGCTTCGTCGGCGACCAACGGTTTACCGGCAGATTGTCAGTGCCGCTTGGGACGAATCGCGTCGCGCTCTGCAGCGGGCTTCGGGCCGACGCGAGTCGCTCATGACAGAGATTCGTGAACAGGAGCGGCAGGTCAAAGAGGTCACCGACTTGCTCCTCAAGTTGAAGTCCGAGAGTCTCATGGGGCGGCTCACCGAGGCGGAATTGCATCTGAAGCGGCTGCGCTCGGAGCTAAAAGCCTTGGATGCTGACGGCGATTCGCCGACTGTGCTGCCGACGATGGAGATGATCGAAGAGAACCTCGAAACAGTGCTGCTTGAACTCTCAAGGACCTCCTACTCCTTCGATGAGCTTCTGAGGCAGATGCTTCCCGAGTTTGAGCTCATTCCGGTTCAGGCCCTCGATTCCGGGCAGGTTCGTCCGCGGGTCCGTCTCCACGTACCAGCCGGAGATGGCGCGGACGCGACGGAGCTGATTATCGACGCCTTCGAAGAGCCGTTGCAGATACGCTTCGCAAGGGCGGCTGCCGATCTGAAGTCGTCCAATTCCACGTGGACGCTGAAGCAGATCGGAGACGCACTCGGCCTCCATAAAAAGGTCGTCTGTGATGCATTGAAGTACCACACGCTCATGCAGGCCGCGGGGCTCGCTGTTCCCTATCGCGTTCTGACTGTGGCCCCCGAGAGAGCGCCTCGGTGGCGAAAGCAGTCACTGCAAGGTGGTACTCCCGAACCGCGAAGCGATCCTGGAGATCCCCGGCCGCCCGGGAAATCGATGGCGTAGCCAGTTCTTCCAGGATCGGCGACGCGGGGCAAGCCGTTGAAATGCGGCATGCCTTCCACGGCAAAGGCTTTGTTGCCGTCAACAACCTCGCGATGGTGAGTTACCAGCCCCGGCCCGTTGGCCGGGGCTTCTTCATTTAAGGAGGAGGATTTATGGCTCTGATTTAGCGCGACATTGGGGTCATGCGAGTTTGTGAATCGGCTCAACAGGGGTGTCGTGGTTCCCTTCGTCACGTCGACTCTCGGCCATCTCTCGGGCCTGCTTTCCAAGCTGCATGTACTCTCGGCGGTTTCGAATCGAGAATCCCAGTCCGCTTGAGCCCGGCCAGCCGTTGCGGCTTCGGCGAGGTCTCGCAATCGAAGCAGCGGCTGGCCTCACACGAAATGCGCCATCTCAAAGGCTGCGTCGCTGTCTGCAATTCAGAGCCGGCACTCCGCCGGACTCTGCCAAACCAACCATATTAGGAATCTTATGCCTATCGACTTTTTCGTCTCGTGCCTTCAGTGTCCCCAATTGGGCACTTGGACAGAAACCTCCGACCCTCTTGAAGCGGAACTTCTCATCCAACGACTGGGCCGGGAGAACGGACTCAGGATCATTGAATGGAATCCCGCGGACGGTCTCACCCCGAATGATTGGCAAACCAACTGCCGGGGACGTCCGGAACAGCTATTGGAGATGCTCCCGTCATTCGTCTCTCAATTCTGTCACACAGTGCTCGTCCTGCGGCACATTCATATGTATCTCGACGATACCCGCATCCGAGCGGCTCTTCGGCGGGCGGTGGAGTTCGGAGCAGCGCATCGACTCACGATTGTGGTGCTCGCACCGGATCCCCATGTTCCTGATGAGCTCCGTCATGCCTTCAATCTCGTGAGCCACGATCTCCCGAAGCGGAACGAACTCCTTGGTCTTCACGGATCGATGGTAGGATCGATCGAACGTGAGATGGTCGCACATGGACTGGCAGGACTGACGCGTTCCGAAGCCCGCCACGCTCTGGCACTGACCCATTCGATGACTCCCGTCGAACGGATCGCCGGCATCTGGTCGTACAAGGCCTGGCATGTTGAGCAGAACTCCCTCGTCCGGTTTGTTCGCCAGACGGTTGCGATCGAGAGCCTCGTCGGGATGAGCCATCTGAAGCACCACGCGCTCATCGGAACCCAGCCGGGGCGATCACCCGCGCGGCGGGGTCTGTTGGTCCTCGGGCCTCCGGGTTCGGGCAAGAGGTCTTTCTGCCAGGCGCTCGGCAACACGGTCGGGCGGCCCGTCGTTAGGATCCGCTGGGACGGATTCCTGGGCCTGGTCGCTCAGGATCTTGAGCACGAGCTCCGAAAGACGCTATCGGTTGTGGAAGCGCTGAGTCCCGTGGTCCTAGCATGTGACACGGGCGATCGGGGACTGACCGAGATGGGATTCTGGAATGCCCCGCTTGCTGCCCGCTTGTGGGCGGTTTTCTTGGAATGGCTTCAGTGCTCCAAGCCGGGCGTTTACGTCGCGGCAACAGCCGAGAACGCAGGACACGTTCCCAAGGAGTTCTGGCAACGAGAGTTCCTAGATGCCGCCTACTTCGTCGATTTACCGGAGGCGTCGCAGCGTGAGCAGGTCTGGCAACGGGGAAGGATGGACTTCGGCTTGCCAGAGGTGCTGCCGCGTCCAACGTTTCAGGAGTGGACCGCCTCGGAGATCTACCACTGCTGCCGCACGGCGTCACAGCTGGGCCTGACCATCAGCGAGAGTGTGAACCGGATCACTCCATATTCAGAGTTGAGCAGGGAGCCCTTGAATCGGCTGCGGCTTGCCGCGTCTGGCCGAGCTCTCAAAGCTGACAGCGGAGAGCTCTATCGAGCCTGTGAGCCCGTGATCCCGCGTCGGTGGAGTGATCCATCGCTGAACTGACGGCGGTTTTGTTCCGGTGGAACCTGCCTCTGGGGGTCGGTACAGTACGACGTTGCCCTTCGATGAGGGGCAACGTCGTTTCTGTTCTCTCTGGAGCCGTTTGTTGATTTTCTCGAGGTGGGCAGTAGTTCCACCTCGCCAACCCGGATGACGCGCGAGCGTCAAGCACTGCTTCCCGCAAATACCGCCAAACTGAGCCGCAAGGCTCTTTGCAGACGATTGCAGTACTTGGACCGCGCCCCCGCAAGGGGGCGTCGGCCATGTGCTGTTTCGTCTGGCCCCTTGGCGGGGGTTGCGGGAGCGGCCGTGGTTCGGCGCTCCTGATTTTTTCCCGCGGGGTGATTCGGATGTTCTTCTGTTTGGACGGGCTACGCTTCCGAGCTGCAATCTGGCCCGCAGCTCATGTCACGGCGCATTGGGACCTTCGCAAGTCGGGCCGTCGACGATCTTTGTCTGGACGGACTTCACAGGGGGTAACGCGCCCGTTAGTGCTGAAGTCGCCCTTGCCAACGGGAGAACGTCATGCCCGTTGAAGGCGACGCGATCTGGTACTACGTGGAGCAGGGAAAGGTCATCGGCCCCGTGTCGACCGGCCATCTCCTCCGGCTCATCGGCGAGAAGAAGTTCTCCGTCGCCAACTCGCTCAGCCGGGACCAATATCACTGGTTTCCCGCACTTCATCTGCCCGTTCTGAGGGAGCCACTTGAGGCGCTGCAGCGTCAACAGTGGCGCGCGTTGGGCCTTGCGCTGACCGCCATTGCTGTGATCGGCCTGCCGCTGCTGCCAGGTGGAACTTGGGTCACAACGACCAGGATCATCCGGTATGTCTCACCAAGTCTGGCGGCAGAGTGGAACCTGTTGGACAGGTCTACCGCGTTGCGCGAGGACAAACGGTTGCACTGGAGCGAGATCCAGTTCGTCCTGCTCCGTTTGCTCTCGAAGAATGTGTCCCCGTCCGAGTTCCTCTCGTTTCCTGAAGCGCTACCCGATCAGCATCCGGGGGAGTTCGCCGTCTCTCCAGGCGAAGCGACGGAATTCAAGAAGAAGCTGAAGACTTGGTTCCGTGATGTGGAGACGCAGGCGAATGCCACTTTCAACCCGGAGCAATTTCTCACCACTCTCCTTAATGGAATTGGGCAGCACGAGATGGATTCGATGATGAAGCAACAACAGACCGCGAGTGACTTGCGTTCTCGATTCAAAGACCTGGTCGAGGAGTCTGAAACTCTGCGGAAGGAACTCGAGGAATCGTACCAATTGACTCTCCCGCCCTGCTTGCTGAGAGGAGCCCAAGGTGACAGTCAGTACAGATAGAAACTATTCCGGCCTTGTCTGGCTCTGCCAGCGCGGGCACCCGATCGGTCCCTATCGCCGCGATCAAGTGTTTCGTGGCGTTTTGCAGGATCGTCCCCGCTTTGCGGACCTGATGGTCAGCGATGATCTGAAGACTTGGGTCCCGTTGCGGCAATCTCCCTTCTGGAATCCTCATCCTGATGAAGATCCCGATATGATCGACACCCTGTTCGCTCCTCCACCGGGGAGTCTGCACGGGTTGTGGCCCATCCTGTTCGGAGCCTATCTCGTAGCGATCATCCCCGCGGCTACCCTGCTCGGAATGCTTTACCAGTTCGTAGCTCCGGAATCCTGGGTTGAAGGGACTCGATTCGCGCGTTTCATGGCCCGCATCATTGTGGTGTCTCGTGATCTCAATTGGCTTATTGCGTTCATCGGAGTTTACATCGGAATGCTTTTGCTGCGTCGCAAGCGTCTAGGCGTCGTTGCCGCGACAGCCATCGTCGCTGCCCGGTGGATTCTCCTGCTTGGGATTCAGCTTTTGACCAGGGGAGCGGAATGGGCCGCACCGGACGGACAGGTACTGGCAGATGTCGTTCACTTTAATGCGCGAGCAAATCAGTTCCTTCACCTGTCTCAGATCCTATCCATCGTGTGCTTCCTGTTTGAGGGCGTCGGACTCGCGATTCTCTGGCATGAACGTGAACGCTCGTTGCCGCTCCCACTGGCTCACTCTTCGAAGGAGGCTCAAAACAATGACGTCCGAGTATGAAGTTGAGATCGGCGGCGTGCCTCAGGGCGTATTGGAGCTGAACGAGATTCGGCAGTTGGCAGCCGAAGGGACGCTCGCTCGAACCGACCGACTACGTGCCGCCGGGGGCGAGTCGTGGCAATCAGCGGACCAGTTGTCCGACTTGTGGACCTCGCGGGCGGATGGCGAGGGTATACAGAAATGGATACCCTCTGCGTTCCCCGACAATTCGCGTCGCGAGTCAAATCACATCGCTTACTGCGTCTGGGCAATTGCCGGTCTTTTCGGCGCTTTGGGATGGTGCCTCCTTCCAACGGTGGAAGCGGCTGAATCGTTGCTGTCTTGGCCTCTGATCGTTGTTCTGCTGCCGATGTTGATACTGAGCCAGGTGGCACTCATGGTCGCTTTGCGTTGGCAGCCATCGTTCATCCCGATTGTCACAATGATGAGTTGTTGGAGCTATCTGGCAGTGGCTTCCAGCCTGATTCTGCTGATTGCCACTGCACTGGCCTTCCGGCGGTTGAATGAACCACGTTCCTGTGCGCTTCGTCTAACTGAATCATTATTCAAGGGCCCGCATCCAAATGTGATTCAACAGTAATCCGTATCTTCCTTGCTTGTCATGAAAGAAGGTGCTGGCCATCGGGCCAGCACCTTCTCTTTTTTAGCCATTGGAGATCGAGGGCATCTCACTGGCGACAGGATCGCCGCGACTAGCTTGTTACGTCCCCGGCTCGAAGCTGCTCAGCTTTCCCTCGATCGCCCCCACGATCCGCAGGGTGTTCTCGACACCGCCGCAACGGATCGTGAACGCGATGAGCGGATCCGCCTGCAGCTTCTGAACGGCCTTCGAGACGGCGGGAAGCCCGCCCATCTTGAGAGCAAGCAGCATGACTTGCTGCTCCATCTGTTGTTCACGGTCGGCGATGTCCGGAAGCGGCCGGCGAACTGTACGGAACTTGAACTCGAACTTGTGGTGGCATGCGGGGCACTCCTTCGTCACTGGCCCTTTGACGAAGCCTTCGCACTGCGGGCACCGCTTCCATCCCGCTCCCTGGGGTTCCTTCGCGTAACCTTCGATTTCAGTTTCGGTCGTTGCCTTTTTGGCCATGCTTTCGCCTGTAGATGTGCTTCCGGAAACGTGGCCGGACCCTAATCCGACCGAATGGCAAGGTCAAACCAGACGCACCTAGAAAACCTGAGACTGTCTCAAATCCTCTCATGTCTGCGCTTCGTTCTGGGCATCCATCTCAGCAAAGACCTTCGTCAGCTCGGCCTTCGTAGCCCGAAGTGTCGCCTGCATGCTCATGATCAAGCCAGAGGCCTCCTTCGCTTCGGCAGCAAGCTGATCCATTGGGGTCTCTGACTTGTCGAGGCGGTCGAGGATCTCATCGAGTCGCTTCTCTTTGTCTTCGTAGGTCATCTCGTCAGTCATGCGATTCCTCAACTCTGCTCTGGACGATCCCGTCCTGGACCTGCGTGTAAATGATTTCGCCAACCTGGACGTCTGCAACGCTCCGAATGAGCCGACCGTCAGCTGCTCGACTGACGCTATACCCTCTCTCCAGCAGCCGCTCTGGGGAGAGTGCGTCGAGCCGCTTCTGCTTCTCAGAGAGCCGAGCTTCGGCCGTCGAGTGACGAGCCTCGTACGTCTCCAGCCGGATCCTCAAGGCCCGGCGCCGCAACTCAGTTTCGATTCGAGATACGGCTGCCTCAGTCTGATGGAGAACCCGTCCTCTCCAAGCCACCGCTTGACTGGCCGTGGCGATTGCAGCAGTGGCCTTGGCCACAATCTGGACCTGTCGCGATGCCAATGCCGTGGCGCGGCGTCCCACCTGTCGATCGGCAACCCCACGAAGCCGCTCCAGTGCGTGCCGCAGTCGACCGTCCGACAGCGAAAGGTGTTTTCGGCCGCCCTGTTGTAACCCGGTGAGCGACCGACCGAGCTTCTCCGCTGCCCTCTGCTGCCGATGGTCCGTCGACCGCAAGATTGCTTGTCCTACCGAAATCAGGCGTACCGCATGCTCCTCAACGATGGCGCGCGTCCGCTCCGCCAGACGGGTCACCGCCTCTTGGAAACGGCGTCCGTACTTCTCAGCCTGTTGTGCGAGTTCGGTCTCAAGGCGGCTGAGGTATCGCTCGAATCGTTCCGTCTGGATGAGCAGGTGTTTTCGCGTTCCCTGCCGGAAACCGTTCTCCGATTGGGCGAGTCGCCGCTCAGCAAGATCGACCGCCCGGTTCAGCGAGTCTTCCAGCCGCTCCCTGGCCGACATCAGCCTGTTGTGGACGTCGCGGAGCTGAGCGACCAGCGCCTCGGCCACGGCCGTCGGCGTCTTGTGGCTGGTGTGGGCGATGTGATCCAGCACACCAAAATCGATCTCGTGGCCAATGCCGACCCAGATCGGCACTCGGCAATTCACAACGGCGCGGGCAATCTCTTCGTTGTCGAACCAAACCAGATCCAGGGGAGAACCGCCACCGCGAATGATGCAGATGAGGTCGAGAGGCTCTTTCTCCAGCCGATTGATCGCGGCGACTACAGAACGAACCGTCGCTGCACCTTGTACTGCCGCGGCCACGTGAACGATTTGGAATGCGAAGCCCGAAGTTGTGAGTGTTCGTAGGAAGTCGGCGTAGGCTGCGGAGTCGGTGGCCGTGATGAGGCCGACCTTGAGAGGCGCTACTGGAACGCTGCGTTCTTTGTTCCGATCCAGCAACCCGTCCTTTTGGAGGCCCTCCAGGATCAAACGGCGGGCACGCTCAATCTGTGATTCGCCGAGGTCAGGGTCGAGGTCCCAAATCGTCAGTGAGAGCCCAAAGATCGGGTGGAAACGAACCGAGCAGGAGGCACAGACGTCGCCGCCCTTTCGAAGGATCTGCAGATGCTCCTCGCCGCGGGCCCGCAGAGTGTCTTCGATTCGCTCGACATCGTTCTTCCAGATCATGACGCGGATCTTGGCGACGTCCCGTCCCTTGTCATCCTTCTCGACCAACTGACCGAAATAATGGCCCCCGGAGGATCGCGTCTTTTCGGGGACGAGTTGCGCACGTAGCCAGAACTGTTTTGTCGTCACCGGCAACAGCACTTCCCGAAGACGCTTTGTGACGTCTTGCAGCCGGAAGATGCGCGGCGGAGTGGATTCTGGCTCGGACATGGCGACTGCCGCTGGTTATAGGACCGGGCGGCATCTATCGAAAGTCCCTGGCCTTTGGATCCACGCCGGACATCATCGGTGTGAGGTCTTCCATCCGGTCAACGAGCAGGTGGATGACATCGGCATGATTCTGAAGCCGCCCTGAGACGATCATCCCCGTGGCGTGGCGGGCGACTCGGTGGAATCGCTCCCACACCTCGATCCGAACGATGAGGTTGGCGACTCCCGTTTCATCCTCCAGTGTCATGAAGGTGATCCCCTTCGCCGTCCCGGGCCGCTGACGCAGGATGACGATGCCGGCGACGGTATACCTCCGATCGGGCTCGAGCTTGGCCAAAGCGGCGGTTGTCACAATGCGACGCCGCTGAAGCTGGGGCCTCAGGAACGAAAGCGGGTGGGCATTCAGCGAGAGGCCGGTCGTCTTGTAGTCGGCGACCATCTCTTCGTGATCGCTCATTTCCGGCAGTGCGGCCTTCGCCTCGAAGTCTTCCAAGTGGTCAAACAGCGGTGCCCGCTGACGACTCTGCATCGATTCCCACACAGCACCGCGCCGGGAGTCGGTCAGCGATCGAAACGCATCCGCTCGAGCCAGGGCCGAAAGGGCGTTCGCCGGCAGCCGCGTCCGCGTCACGAAGTCGCGGTACGACGCGAAGGCCCCTTCCGCCCGACGCTCCGGGATCGCCCCTCCATGGGACTCGGACATCCCAAAGACCATGCGGATCCCCAGACGCACGGCCAGCGCCCCCGCCTCCGTCCACTCCAGAGTGCAGTCCCAGTCGCTGCACTGAACGTCAACAGGTAGAACCTCGACGCCGTGCTGACGGGCATCCCGGACGAGCTGTGAGGGCTCGTAGAATCCCATCGGCTGGCTGTTGAGCAGGGCCGCCAGGAACACCGCCGGGTGGTAACACTTGATCCACGCGCTGGCGTAGACGAGCAGCGCGAACGACGCTGCGTGGGACTCTGGGAATCCGTAAGAACCGAACCCTTCGATCTGCCGGTACAACTGCTCGGCGAACTCGGCGGAGTAGCCGTTCGCCAGCATGCCGTCCCGCATCTGGATCTTGAACTTCTCGATGATGCCGGTCTTGCGCCAGGCACCCATCGCCCGTCGCAGCTGGTCCGCCTCGCCCGGAGTGAAGCCGGCGGCGACGACCGCCAGCTTCATCGCCTGCTCCTGAAACAGCGGAACACCGAGCGTTCGGCTCAGAACGGACTCGACTTCCTTGCTGGGATAGGTGATCTCCTCCTGCCCGGTCCGCCGCTTCAGGTAGGGATGGACCATGTCACCCTGGATCGGCCCCGGGCGAACGATCGCCACTTCAATGACGAGATCGTAGAAGCACTTGGGTTTGAGCCGCGGCAGCATCGACATCTGGGCCCGGCTCTCGATCTGGAACACGCCCACGGTGTCCGCCTTCTGGATCATGCCGTACACGCTCGGATCCTCGGCGGGGATGGTCGCCAGGCTGAGGGACTGTCCAGCGTGCTTGTGGATTAAGTCGAAGCCTCGGCGGATCGCGGAGAGCATCCCCAGGGCCAGGCAGTCGACTTTCAGGATTCCCAGGGCGTCGAGGTCGTTCTTGTCCCACTGGATGACGGTCCGGCCCTCCATCGCCGCGTTCTCAATAGGGACGAGCTCGCACAGCGGGCTGTTCGTCAGCACCATCCCGCCGACGTGCTGACTCAGATGCCGCGGAAAGCCCATCATCTCGCGAACGAGGTGAATCAGTTGCCGGATGGTTCGCGTCGTTGGGTTCACTCCCGCCTCGCGGAACCGACGAGTGAGCTCCTCGGGCGTGTCGACGTGATCGACCGATTTGGCCAGCGTATCGACGCGGTCGAGCGACAATCCCAATGCCTTGCCCACGTCGCGAACAGCCGAGCGAGGCCGGTACGTGATCACCTCGGCCGTCATGCCGGCCCGTTCCCGGCCGTACTTCTCGTAGATGTACTGCAGGACCTCTTCCCGCCGCTGGTGCTCAAAGTCGATGTCGATGTCCGGGGCTTCCGAACGCTCCTTGCTGATGAACCGCTCAAAGAGCACGTCGATGCGGTCTGGATCGACCGAGGTGACGCCGAGGCAGTAGCACACTGCCGAGTTGGCCGCGCTGCCTCGACCTTGGCAGAGTATCCCTCTCCCGCGGGCGAAGTGGACGAGGTCCCAGACCGTCAGGAAGTAGGCCTCGTAATGCAGTTCCTCGATCAGGGAGAGTTCGTGTTCGATCTGGTGGTGCACCTTGTCCGGCACTCCCGCCGGATAGCGGCCCTGAGCCCCTTCCCAGGCCAGCCGGGACAGGAACGACAGCGGTGTATCACCGGCCGGGCAGAGCTCCTCCGGATAGTCGTACCGCAGTTCGTCGAGTGAAAATGAGCAGCGGTCGGCGATCTCCACAGTCCGGGCGACAGCGTCAGGGCACCCCGACCAGATCTCCCACATCTGCCGACCGGCCTTCAGGGCCCGCTCGGCATTCGGCTGGCGATCGTCTCCAAGATCCGTGACCGGCCTGCCGAGGCGAATCCCTGTCAGTACGTCCTGCAGGTAGCGGCGCTGCCGGTGGTGGTACAGAACCCGGTTCGCGGCGACGAGCGGGACACGGGCGTCCGCCGACATCTGCTGCATGCGGGCGAGAATCCATGCGTCATGGGGGCCGCGGTGCAGAGCTCCCAAGGCATAGGCCCGATCGCCGAACAGGTCCCGCCATTTGCAGAGTTCGTCCGCGTGATTCACCGACTTTCCGGGGTCGAGCAGGACGCCGGCCAAGAGCCCGTCCGAATACTCGGCGACATCCTCCCACCGAAGCAGGCACTGACCCTTTGGAGCCGAGGTTCGCCCGCGGGTGAGCAGGCGGCACAGGTTCCCGTAGCCTCGCCGATTCATGGCCAGCAGCGTGACGCGGGAATGTCCCACCGGCTGAATCTCAGCACCGACCAGCAGTTTGAGACCGGTCGCTTTGGCTGCGACGTGAGCCCGCACGACACCCGCCACACTGTGATCGTCAGTCACGGCCAACGCCGCGAGGCCGAGTTCCACGGCCCGGTTCACCAGCTCGTCCGGATGCGATGCCCCTGTCAGGAACGAGTAGTTCGTCTGGCAGCAGAGTTCCGCATAGGGCACAACCCTGCCGGCTACCGCTGGGACAACGGGAGCGTCAGCCTGTTGCTTCTCGGGAGGCGGCATCGGCATGGCATGCTCAATCAAAGAGGCCATGGACGAACCAGTCGCCCGTGGTCAGACACCGGAAGATCCACAGAAACTGCCCGCGGTCCGTGCTGACGCGGTAGTAGTCCCGCTGGACGTCCTCCGTTCGCTGCCAGCCCGTCTCAATCCGTTCGGCGGACGACGCGTTCGTGATCCCGAGCTCCTGCCCTTTCCAGAGCAGGCGGCGCGTTCCATCGGCTTTCTGTCGGAGGCGTTCCGGACGCGCGAGCAAGCGGAGAGGACGGCACCGGGCAGCTCCCCGTTCTGGTAGGCCTGAGTCGGCCGGACCGATCCGAAGGTCTAACGGGCAGTCCTCGATCGAACGGAGTTCGTAGGAGAGCTCTGGTTGCGGATCCGAGACCAGAACCGGCCGTCCCACCGCTTCGCTTCCGAGACGGCTGATGAGCCGGTCCAACCACGGCGCCAGCAGACGCTGGGCTCGGTCCTCCGGCTCATCGAAGAGCGTGATCTGACGAGGGTACGTTCGACCGGGGGCGGTCACGAGAACGCGGACCAAAACGACGCCTTCCGGAATCGGGTGCCGCTCCCGCTGGAGGTCGAGAAGGTCGAGCAGGTAGCGGGTCTCAAACGCCGGTCGGTGCAGTCGCAGCTCCAACCGGACCTGCCGCTTGTTCTCAGTGACGTGCAGGATCTCCAGCTCGCGGATACCGAGCCGCTGTTGAGCCAGCTTTGCCAGGACCTCGCTTAGAAGCTTCTCCCACAGATTCTCGAGGTAGGTCAGGCCATTGAGAGCCTCTTCGCTCGCCCAGGTTGCGGAAACGGGTTCCGCGAGCCGTTCCGTCGTGAATGACTCCGACACACACCCCAGGGCCTGATCGAGCCGCCGAAGGAGCTCCGGACCGAACCGAGACGGCAGCGACTCCCGCGGCAGGGATCGCAACCGGGTGATCGTGTTGACCTCCAGGGCGGCCAACTTGTCGAGACAGGCTGGAGGCAGTCGCAGCGCCGCAGGATGAAGAGGGCCGAGGCCCACGGCCGCCCGTCCCGTCGGAACGATCGTGTGCCGGCCGGAGCCATACCGCGAGACGGCCCAAGCCGTTCCCAGCGTCTCGGCAATGCACGCCACCGCTGATAGCCGCCGCTCCGAGAGCTCCTTCAATACAGCTCGACAAAGGGCTTCCTCCCCGCCGTACAGATGCACGCAACCGGAGATGTCGAGCAGGAGGCCATCCGGTGGCTCGACCGGCATCAATCCCACGAGCGGGCTGAAGACCTGCAGGAACTGAGCCAGGCTCTTCAGCCGGGCGAGGTCGCCCTCGGCGTCGTGCTCAAGGGAAACGACCTTCAGCCTTCGGCCATCGCCTGCTCCAAGCAGTGCCTTTGCCTCAGCCAGCGGCAGTCCCGCGTGGACTCCGTAGCGATTGAGACCTAGCGAGCAGGCGATTACGACCAGTCGCTGCCGTCGCTCGCCAAAGAGCAGAACGGCCGACCTCTCAAGCTCCGGCCGCTCGTTCAACAGTCGCTGTATGGGCCAATTGGGGAACCAAAGTGAGAGAACCCTCTGCATCACACACCTGCACGTGGAACGTTCCCTCATGGAATCCGCGGCAGTAATCCAATCCCACCTCAACTGTCCGACCTGCCAGATCCTGCTGGCCTCCTCGACTGCACCACCGTTGGTCGACGCCGGTTCCAGTGCTCGACTGCTCCGAACGGAACAGCACTCCTAAGCCGCCGCCGATCTCGGCGGCTCGCTTCCATCGCCGGAGCCAACGGTCCGCGTGGCGACCGACCTGGCACCAGGTCACGGCGACCGCCGGCGATCGCAAGCAGTGCTCGACGGCCCAGGCGACGTCCTCGTCACTCCGCGGTCGAATCACCACCGTGCGCTCGAGCGGGATCCCCCATCCCCAAGCCGCCGCCGGGACGAACTCTCCGCTGGCGTCCACAACCGCCCAGACACCCGGCCGCGACGCCAAGACGTCTCGGACAACTGACAAGCTGACCGTGGCCGCTCCGCTTCCTTCGCAGCTGTTCCATTCCACAAGCGATCCGGGTGGCGGAGCCTTCAGCGGGTCAGCATCGACGGCGACCGGAGCCGCGATCTTCTTCAGCTGTTTGCGAAGCGCTTCGATCTCCGGCCGGGTCATGGTGCTGCTCCACGGGAAGTGTTCAAATGTTTACTTTCGACGGGCTGGCGGCGTCAAGGGTGTTTTCGGAGACTGAAGTCGGAGGGCGGAAGAATGTGCACGCGGATCAATCAATTCGTTACGCCTGGCAACATCCAGGAGTGGTTCGACATTGCCAGTGATCGAATCCCCTCGTTTCCAGCTCATCACAACAACGCCATCAACACGAAGGAGCCGCAGATCATCACGATCCGGCAGCGCGACGGTGAGCGTGTTGCGGACGTTCGGCGGTGGGGTCTAGTTCCCCACTGGTGTCGTGATCCCAAGGATGCACCGGCGACGCACAACGTCCGTTCCGAGACCATGAAGGAGAAGCCCTCCTTCAAGACGGCCTGGAGTCGCGGCAACCGTTTGATCATTCCCGTCCCGGGCGTCTACGAGTGGCCGAAGCCAACCTGGGGCCCGGGCACGCCGGCCCGGTACATCTTCCGACAGGACGGGGAGCCGATGCTGATCGCTGGACTCTGGTGGGACTGGAAGCACAAAGCACCGGACGGCACGGAGGCCGTGCTGCCGACCTTCACCATGAACACCTGCGAGCCAAACGGCGTTCTCAAGTCGATCCCACACGACCGCATGCTCTGCATTCTCGATCGGAAGGACATCGACGCCTGGCTGGATCCGGAGAACGCGGCGGCGGACCAGCTGTTGCGGCCCTGCCCGGATGAATGGCTCGACTACTACGTGACCACGGGATTCGTGAATAAGTGTGACAAGGAGCACCAAGGGCCGGCGTGTATCGAGAAGGGACCGTCTGGATCCGAACTGCCTCCGCCGCCCAAGGAGACGAAGACGCAGGTCCCCAGGAAGAAAGCCGCTCCGGCCAAGGACACGGATTAAGAATGATCCGACGCTGCAGAGCAGGAAGTCGCCATAGAGCCGGCGGCGGGCGCGACGGGCGAGGTAGGCAAAATGGTCAGGCCCAGCAGCGGCATCGACGTCGATCGAGAGCGCTTACTGGATCGCTCGCATCTCACCAGATCGCCTAGCACATGAAAAGTTGCGGCGACGAAGGGACGGTAGGCTGGGGCCAACCTACCCACCACCCCTTCGCTCTCGGCCGTTGTTGATACCGGCCGTCGAACGCGAAACGAACGCGGCGCCTGGCTCCACAAGACGAACTAGAGCCTGTTGTGGAGTTTTGTCATGGCCTGGCGCTAGTTTGCGTCGATGGAAAAGCCACGGAAGGTCTATCCCAGCGATGTCAGCGACGAAGAGTGGGAGTTCGTCGTTCCCTATCTCACTCTCATGCGGGAGGACGCCCCTCAAAGGGAGCATTCCCTGCGGGACGTCTTCGACGCCCTCCGCTGGTTGGTCAAGACCGGCGGTCAGTGGCGATATCTCCCCGGAGACTTCCCTCCCTGGCAGGTCGTCTATCAGCAGGCCAGAAGATGGGTGGCTGCCGGCGTTTTCGAGGCCATCGTCCATGATGTCCGGGAACTGCTGCGTCTGGCGGGAGATCGGAAGGCGAGTCCCTCGGCGGTCATCCTCGACGCCCGAACGATCCAGTCGACGCCGGAGAGCGGATCGCGAGCGGGGTACGACGGACACAAGCGGCGGAACGGCTCCAAGGTCCACGCCGCTGTGGATCCGCTCGGTCATCTCCTGGCTCTGACGGTGACACCCGCCAGCGAGCAGGAGCGGGCTCAGGTGGCCGAGCTGGCAGAACAGGTCCAGCAGGCAACGGGGCGAACCGTGACGCTGGCCTATGTCGACCAGGGTTACACGGGGGAGGCCCCAGCCGAGGCGGCTCGCGCGAAGGGAATCGACCTGGAGGTGGTGAAGCACACCGAGGCCAAGAAAGGCTTCGTTCTACTGCCTCGGCGATGGATAGTGGATCGAACCTTCGGGTGGCTGGCCCGCTTCCGACGTCTGGCCCGGGACTACGAACGTCTCGACTCCACGCTGGCCAGCTGGCACTGGCTGGCCTTCGCCACTCTCATACTCCGCAGAATGATGAATCTCGTCGCCGATAGTGCATAACAGGCTCTAGGGAAAACCCCTGGTAATTCGGTCGGGACCGCTTCATTGAGCTATTTCGACTTGAGCTCAAAATCCTTCGTCGTCCCGCCCGCAGGCACGTCGACGTAGAGCTCCGAAACGTCGAAGTCGTTGTACCTCCGAGGCATCATTTCAACGGCGCCAACGTCGGCCGCTGATTTGTCTGGAGGAACCGGCGACCCATCTTTCATCCCCATCCGAGAGATGATCACCTTGTATTTGCCGGGTTGAACCCCCGTCTCTTGCCCACGCCATTTCAATTCATACTTTCCTTGGTCGTCGGTAAACCCTACCGCCCCTAGCCCTCCTTTCTGACCGTCGGCGACGTAGGTCACCGCAGCCGACGTGAGCGGTTTCCCGTCCATCACGATCTTTCCGGACACGGGAACGAGTGTTGACGGTGGCTTTGAGCCACCGCCGCAACCCAGCAGGCAGACTACGAGTAGAACAGCGAACGAGCGAGGCATTTTGGCAGCCTGAAAAATGTGTGTGGCGATGAGAGATGGAGCGGACGTAGCGCGGCCCGAACGGTACGCCCGCTTCTGATAAGCGAGACCTGGATGTCACACGGGAACACCCGTGTAGCGGCAAGGGTGTTCAGAATTCTCCGGGAGGCAGGCCGTCCGAGACGCGCGAGAGACGTTGACGGATCACTAGGTCAAGCGAATCTGTCACGAACCGAGCTGCACCATCCCCGAGGAGAACGGTCGCGCCTCCTGCATGCACGCTGCCGGGAGCGCTCCATGTGCCGAGCTTTGGGGGTTGCTGAGTAATCGGCAACGCCCAAGCGCAGCAGTTCCAATCATTGATTGGAACACCTCTCGCGAAGTCGACACCCATTCCGACCCACTTCGAATAGCCCCACGTTCCAGTGATACCGTCCCGGATGTCTAGGGTCGTTTCACTGATGGCGACCGAATTGCTCATTCCATCGGGGACGTCCCGGATACGAGCAGCACTGTTGACGCCGAACATTCGCTTGTCGGTGCTGGCGACAGCCTCGTAATTGGTGCACGTACTCGACCAAGCATGTGTGCTGAACTCGTAGCTGGCCTTCGCTCCAAAGCGACCGGCCGTCGCGCCGGTTGGAGTGATGGAGTAGTTGGTATCGGTAGTCGAGCGGAAGAAGCGATCGCCGAAGTCTGAGGGGCACAGGAACGTTGGGATTGAAGTGGAAACGACCTCCTCGTTTCGCGGGACGCATGTCCCGACAAGTGGCCCCCCACCGGATCTTGTGTAATTCGAGGCCGGCGCGTCGTGGTCGTACTTGTTGTAAAGCGTCTGCTGATCGACGTACGGCAGAAGCATCGTCCACCCCCGCGTGTTCTTCGCGAAGGGAGGAATGAACGTCGCAGTGCAGGCTCCAGGGTGAGCCACCGAAAACGGAAAAATTCCGTGTGTCTCGTGGTAGTTGTGTAGAGCAACCCCCATCTGTTTCAAATTGTTGAGACATTGAGATTTGCGAGCGGCCTCACGGGCCTGCTGGACTGCCGGAAGCAAGATGGCGACTAGGACAGCGATGATGGCGATGACGACGAGTAGCTCAATGAGCGTGAACCCGCGAGAGCCGAAAGCACAAGCCCGCATGCGAACCTCCAGAACGAGAGGACGAAGTGTCCGGCAGAAAGGAGCTTGATCGTCTCGCGCCGATCCATCAGTGTCAACTGATGGCAGAATGGGCGTGAAAGCAGAGAGCGCGGCAGGACCATTGCCGACCTCGTATCCTGCAGATGGAAGGAAATCCCGTTCAAGCGTTTTGTTTCAAGTGCCCGCAGAAACGCCCCGCCAGGAAAACCCGGTGGAAGGTGCCGGCCACGCGCCGGAACCTGTTCAACCGAATTGACGGCAAAGTTGGAACGGCACGTAGAGAGAGCCCCGGGGACCGCAACAACACTCCTCTGGCCAATGTCTCATGGTCCTCGATGACAAAATCGGTCTTCGCAGTAGCGGCCCCCGTCTGGACCGATGCCTATCGAGCGTCGTTCTCTTTGCCCAAGACGTGGGCTGTGGCATGTCGCACGAGGGCGGCGGCCGTGTCTAGACGTAGCTTCTTCTTGATGTTGAATCGATGGTATTCGACCGTCTTCGGGCTCAGGTGCAGTTCCTGCGCGATCTGCTTCGTTCCCATTCCCTGCCCCAGCCGCTGGTAAACGTCCATCTCTCGGTCCGAGAGGCGTTCGAGGGGTGAGCGTTCGTCCACATTGGCGCCGGCTTGACTCATTAGAACACGGTCCGTTGCGCGAGGGCTGAGGTAGAGTTTCCCGTCGAGGACCTTTTCAATCGCCGCTATCAACGTCGGCACTGGCTCTACCTTGCTGAGGAACCCATGAGCTCCGGCCCGCAAGGACCGCTCGGCAAAGATGTCCTCATCCAAAGAAGACAAGACGAGCATTCGGCAGGCAGGTGCCACTTCACGGATGTTCTTGATCAGATCCAAACCATCAGTGAAGCCGAGCCGGAGGTCGAGAACTGCCAGATGAGGAAGAGTGTCCTGGACCACTCGGAGCCCATCGATGGCGTTGGATGCCTCACCACAGAGTTCCCACCCTGGCCGATTACGGATTACGTGAGCGATGCCAAGCCGTAGCACCTCATGGTCTTCGATGATCACAATGCGTTTCGGTGGAAGAACGTCCGGAAGGGAAGAAGAGTTCGAAATCATGGGCATGGACCACAAATGAAGCGAGTGGTAGACGCTCCTCGTCTGGTTCGGGTTAGTCTCCTGCAACGGGGCGGCAGGTGACGAAATTACGCTACCAATTGACCTACTTCCCGCCAAGAACGTGGAAGAGCCAAGCGAACATGTCCTGCGCGATCGGAACGTTCTGAGCTAGCCAACGGAAAGGGGCGTACAGCACGCGGAAAGGCAGCGAGAGCCCCTCGGGGATAAGCCCCTTCTGATAGAGCACACCGATCACGATGAAACTTCCCATGTAGACCGCGCTCAGGAGAGCGCACCAGCCAACCAACCGTGCGTATCTCCGCCCTGAAAGCATGCCGTCCCCCTCTTTCGTTACCCCTACTGAGCCTCACCATCAGATTGTCGGCTTGAAGAATCGTTGGTCAACGTGCGAAGAACAACGCCCGGGGACGGGAACAGAGCGTGAGGCGGTTCGGCCTTCACTCTCCTCTCGACCATCCCCGGTCGGGCTGGTGCGCAAGACACCCGGCTAAGGGAGAAATCCTGGCCGAGTGGGAGCGTCAGTGGTTGCGGGCACACCCCAGACGGGACTGAAGCAAACGGCGTGTCGCGGCACCCCCAGAAACAGTCTTGGATCCGGCCGTCAGCGCTCTGACGAGGGACTTCTGCCCACGCGAAGGGCAACGGGATTACCACATCTTCTACGTGAAGGCAATCTGCTGAGAGTCACGGGGCGCTTTCCGGGCGACGTGGCGATCTAATCACCGCCTCGACTCATCGCTTAAGTTGGTTGAGGGTTGTGGAGAGATCGTTCATATCCACCGGCTTTACGAGATGATGATCAAAGCCCGCCTCCTGCGAGCGGCGACGATCCTCCTCTTGGCCCCAGCCGGTCAACGCCACGATCACCATCCCATGCGACCATGCTTGATCGCGGATGCGGCGGCAGGCTTCGTAACCGTTCAGTTTTGGGAGGCCGATGTCCATGAGGATCATCTCGGGGCGATATATTTCGGCGGCTTCGATAGCGGCGGGACCGTCGCCGGCGGTGCGGATTTCGTGACCCATGAGTCTGAGCATCATGCCCAGGCTTTCGGCAGCGTCCCTGTTATCATCCACGACGAGGATCCGCCGCCTAGACTCCGCGACCATTCCGGCGCTGCCCCCCCGATGCGTTGAACCTTCCGGATTCTCGCTCAGCACCGGAATGCGAACCGTGAATTCGCTCCCCGAGCCCGGCCCCTCGCTCTTCACCCCGACCGTGCCGCCATGCATTTCGGTCAGCCGTCGCACGAGCGTCAGCCCGATTCCCAGCCCGCCCTGCGCCCGCTCCATGTTTCGGTCGACTTGCGAGAACATCTCAAAGATGCGGGGCTGAGCCTCAGCCGGAATTCCCAGACCGTTGTCCGATATTCGGACGATGGCATCGGTCCCATTCGTTTCCGCCGTAAGTGTGATCCTGCCGCGGGGCTCGGTGTACTTGGCAGCGTTATTCAAAAGGTTTGAGAATACTTGGGCCAGCCGTACTGGGTCAGCGTCGAGGTGCACGGGGACTGGCGTCAGCATCACGGAAAAAGTGTGGCCGGACTGCTCAATCAGCGGGCGGCTCGTCTCGACGGCGCTGTGGATGACTGCGGCCAGGGACACCCGCTCTTTGCGAAGCTCCAGCTTGTTGCGAGTGATCCGGCTCACGTCGAGGAGATCGTCCACAAGGCGGACCATGTGGGTGAGTTGCCGCTCCATCATCGTGCGGGCCTCCTCCACCATCCCGCCGTCCCCTCCGGCCAGCCGCAGCACTTGCAGACCGTTGCGAATCGGGGCCAGCGGATTACGCAGTTCGTGGGCCAGCATCGCCAGGAACTCGTCTTTTCGACGGTCGGCGTCCCGCAGCTCCCGGTACAGTTGCGTGTTCTCGATGGCGATGGCCGCGCGGTCGGCCAGATCCTTTGCCACCGCAAGGTCCGTTTCGTCGTAAATGTGGTCGGACTCGGCGACGATGAATGTCAGCACGCCGAGCGTCTTGCCCCTTACGGTCAGCGGCACGCCGATATATGACTTCAGCCCGAGCTCCCGCATGATGCGGAGCAATTCGTCGTCCTTGATGGATGCCACGAGCATATCGTCGGTAATGACAGGGACGATCTCTGCCCGGCTGGTCCGGAGGATGCTCCAGACGCCGCCGGGAGCCGAAGGATCGGGCGAGAATCGGCCGTGAATCTCGTGAGCCAGTTGCACCTTTGCGGTTTCGACATGGGCCACTGCGACCCGCCGCAAGCTCCCGGTTTCCTCCAGCACATCCACGGCGACCCAGTCGGCAAAGTGCGGCACTGCCAATGATGCCAGCTTTTGAAGCGTGCTGTCGAAGTCCACCAGCACGGCGAGTGCAGCGCTGGCGTCGGCGAGGAACCGGGCGGTCTTCTCCGACCGTTTCCGTGGCGTCACATCCAGCCCGATACCGATCATGCGAAGGGGCTGCCCATCATCCCCATAAAACACCTTCCCCGACCCGGCGATCCAGTGGACCGCACCGTTTTGCCGCAGGTTGCGGAACTCAGTGTAGAACTCGCCGCCATTCTCAAGGGCCTGCCGGATAGCTAACTGAACCGCTTCCCGGTCGTCAGGATGGACAAGCTGCTGGAAATGCTCGAACGTGCCTCCGAATGTGCCGGGGGCCAGGCCGTGCAGCGGCTCCAGGCTGTCGGACCACTGCAGCTCTCCGGTGCGGACGTTCCAATCCCACACTCCCATGCGACCGGCTTCCAGTGCCAGCCGAAGCCGCTCCTCGCTCTCTCGCAGCGCTGTCTCAGCCTCCCTGCGGGCCGTGATGTTGTCATGGACCAGTACCACTTCCTGGATCGCCCCTGAGTCGTCCTTGAGAGGGTAGGCGACGGCGGCGACCCATCGCACTGGGTCTTCGTGGCGAGTTTGATTCGGAATCGTCTCGTTAGGGTCGTACTTGACGGCCGGGATAAACGATGGCTCACCGGCGAACGCTCTTTGGATGAACGGCAGCACGCCCTTGGCCTCAAGCTGCCAGTCTTCGAGAACGTTGTAGCCATCGATCTGCTCGAGGGTGACGCCCCACAGTTCTTCCCAGGCCCGGTTCACCCGGATCGTGCGTCCATCCGGCGAGAAGACTTGGACGCTAAAAGGGGCCTGTTCCATCAGCCCCCGGAACCTCGCTTCACTTGTGCGGAATGACTCCTCAAGACGTTTGCGGTCGGTCACATCCTGCACCACTCCGTGCATGCCGACGACCTGATCGGCAGCATCGTAAATCGCCCGCCCCAACACGCCGATCCAAACCTGCGAGCCGTCCTTCCTGTTCACCCGATACTCGATGTCGTATTGCGCCCGCTCGACGATCACCCGCTCAACTTCCCGCCTCGCCCGCACCCGGTCGTCCTCGTGGAGCAATCGTTGCATCTCGGCCCAAGTCATGTGCGGGCCGGGCGGGATGCCGAATACTTCTGCTGCTCGATCGGAGAAGGTCACCACGTCGCTGGCGGCGTCCCAACTCCAGTCCCCTAGGTCGGCAGCGTTCAGAGCGAGATTCAGTCGCTCCGCAGCCGCCTGGGTCCGCTGGTGGAGGCGTGCATTGTCTATGGCGATGGCTGCATGTCCGGCAATCCCGACCAAGAGGCGCTCGTGTTGAATCGTAAACACACCCGCGTCGGCGTGACCGAAGAACAATCCGCCTAAGACTTCGCCCGTGCGGGAGACCACAGGCACAGCGAGATAGCTCTTTACTGGCAAGTGACCTTCCGGCATTCCGTAGTGCGGGGCCGATTTGCCGTAGCGGTCGTCTTGCGTGACGTCCGAAAGTCGGACGACGCCTTCGCCTCGAAAGGTCGCCGAGAAAATCGCCGTATTTCGGGGCATTGGAAAGCGGTCGAACGCCTCACGAGGGACGCCTGAAATGGTGTAGAGCGTGTACGCCTCACCCTGCTCACCGACGACGTTGTAGAAGAAAGCTCCGAATTGCGCTCCGCAAAGCTGCGTGCTTTCGTCGGTGACGATCTGCACCAGCCGCTGTAGATCGAGTTCTTGCGACAGCAGTCTGCCGATCCGCAGCAGCGTCTCGGCGTTAGCCGTCTGTTCCCAAAGTCCCTCCTCAACCCTACGTCGCTCCAGGAATTGTCCCACGGCTCCAGCCACTGTCCCCATCATTTCCAGAAGACTGGCATCGGCCGGCTCGGTACGACGGGTGAAGAACTCGATCACCGCCAGAAGCCGGTCCTCAACCATGACGGGACAGGCGAAGGCGCTGTGAAGCCCTTCTTCAGCCGCCGGCGCAATCCTGGGGAAGTTGGTGTCGGTCGCCACGTCGAGGATCCAAGCGGGCTTTCCTGTCGCCCAGACTCGACCGGGCAGGCCCTCACCCTTACGGAACGTGCGACTGCAACTGTCCCGCTCGAACTTTGTTACCGGCACGTCCGGATGATGCCAACTCGAACGGCATGCCAGGGCCGAGCCGTTCTCCGTGACGGCCCACAGCAATCCCACGTCCCAATTAAGGTGTTCGCCCACAGCTTTCAAGACGCCCGCGGACCCTTCTGCCGCCGTCGTCGATGCCGTAAGCGCTTGCGTTACGGCGAGTCGGGCGTTGCGCTGCCGCTCGCCCCGCTGCCGCTCGCTGATGTCTCGAAGATACGCCGTAAAGAGCGGCGAACCATCGTTCGAGATGTGATTAATCGCCATCTCGACAGGGAACTCCGTACCGTCCGCTCGCAAGGCCGGAAGTTCCAGCCGCTTACCGACGACCCGCCCCTTGCCAGTGGCGAGGTAACGGGCCATCCCCTGTCGGTACTGCTCACGAAGCGAGGGCGGGACGATAAACGCCGCTAGCTCTTGCCCGACGATTTCCTCTCGACGATATCCGAACAACTTTTCCGCAGCAGGATTGAACTCGACCACCTGACCCTGGTGGTTCATTGTGATGATGGCATCAAGAGCCGTCTCCAGGACAGCACTCTTGCGGGCCTCGCTCGCCTGCAATTCCCGCTCCTTCCGTCGCCGCTCTCCGATTTCCCGGAAGACCAGCACACTGCCGAAGATGCGTCCCTCGCTGTCTCGAATTGGAGCAGCGCTGTCGTCAATGGGGTATTCCGTTCCGTTTCTTGAGATGAGAACGGTGTGGTTCGCGAGTCCGACGATCTTGCCGTCCCGCAGCGCCCGCAGTGCTGGGTTCTCCACAGGCTCACGCGTATTCTCGTTGACAATGCGGAATACGTCCTCGAGCGCCGTCCCAGTTGCTTCTTCCGACTTCCACCCCACAAGCTCCTCGGCGACTGTGTTCAAGAACTCGACCCGGCCTTGGGCGTCGGTGCTGATGACGGCATCGCCGATGCTTGCCAAGGTGACACGCAGACGCTCTCTTTCCTGCTGCGTCACCTCGCGGGCCGCGGTTTCTTCAGCCAACCGACGCGCATTCTCCTCAGCTTGCTTACGGGCCGTCAGGTCTCGGGTGATCTTCGAGAAGCCGATGAGCTTTCCTTGCTCGCTCTTCAGCGTGGTGATCACGACGTTGGCCCAAAACTGAGAGCCATCCTTGCGCAGTCGCCAGCCCTCGTCTTCGAATCGTCCTTCGGCAGTCGCCACCCTGAGTTCTTGCTCAGGCCAGCCCCTGTCAATCACATCTTGCGGGTAGAACTTCGAGAAATGCTGACCAATGATTTCATCTGCCTTGTACCCTTTGATCCGTTCAGCCCCCGGATTCCAGGTTGCAACGCGGCCGTTCGGGTCCAGCACGAAAATGGCGTAATCTGTGACGTTTTCGACCAGCAGGCGCAGGAGAGAGCTCTCAGCATCCCTGGGATTCTCTAGCTGCGGCTGAGACATAAGGCGATTCTCGTGTGCTCACTTCCATCGATCTGACTCCAGGCGGCTTTCCTCCTGTGAGCGCAACCGCCGATTTTACCCTAATCGCGTTGTTGACAGGAGGGTCACAGCATCGCTCTCAAGCATTGATCCCGGTAAAATCGTCCGTTTGCGACTGACAATCTGCCCACCACAACTGGCATCCGAGGGAGCGTCCCTTCCCAGAACGCAGCAGGATTGTGCGTAGCTCTTGAAGACGGGGACGGATGGCGATGAGCGATTCTCGTCAAGTCGGTCAGCAACGTGTAACGGCGGACTTTCTTACCCAGGGGCGGGAGAGCGAGGAACAGTTTCGCCTGTTCATGAGCCGCAGCCCGGCCGCCGCCTACATGAAGGACAGAGACGGACGCTATCTGTTCGTGAACCCCGTGATGGAGCGGGCGTTTAACCGCCCGCTGTCCGCATGGGTGGGCAAGACGGACTTCGACCTGTTCCCGGTGGCCGAGGCCGAGCAGTATCGGGCGAACGATCAACGCGTTTTGGCCGCCGGTGCGCCCATCGAGGTCGTAGAGGCGGCCACGCAAGAAGACGGACCTCACCACTACCTATCCTTCAAATATCCTTTCTTGGGAGGTGACGGGCGTGTCCTCCTGGCAGGCATGTCGCTGGACATCACCAGGCAGAAGCGGGCCGAGGACGCCCTTCGAGCGAGTGAGGAACGATTTGCCCGATTCATGCAGCACCTACCAGGGCTGGCGTGGGTCAAGGACGCGGACGGGCGTTACGTCTTCGCCAACGACGCCGCGGTCAAAGCTTTTGGCACACCGCGGGCGGACCTCTACGGGAAGACGGATGCGGAGGTCTTCCCGTTCGAGACCGCAAGCCAGTTCCGCGAGAACGACCAACAGGCTTTGGCGGGTGTGTCCGGCGTACGGACGATCGAAACGCTGGAGCATGACGACGGGTTGGTCCACCACTCACTTGTCAGCAAGTTTCCAATTCCCACTACTGCCGGACAACCACTAATGGTGGGCGGGGTAGCCATCGATGTGACCGAGGAGTTGAAGACGCGGGCCGTCTTGGAAGAGTCGGAAGAGAGGTTTCGGGCTACGTTCGACCAAGCGGCGGTTGGAATCGCCCATGTGGGAACGGACGGCCGCTGGCTGCGGGTCAACAAGAAGCTTTGCGACATCGTAGGCTACGCCCCCGACGAGTTGCTCCGACTCACCTTCCAGGACATCACCCACCCTGAGGACGTAGGTGCCGACTTGGCCCAACTCCGCCGCCTTGTGGCCGGGGAGATCGCGACCTATTCGATGGAGAAGCGTTATTTCCACAAGGATCGCCGGACGGTCTGGATCAACTTGACTGTCGCCCTCGCCCGTACTCCCGCGGGCGAGCCGAAGTACCTGATCTCGGTGGTGGAGGACATCACAGGGAAGAAGGCAATCGAAGGGGCCCTCCGCGACAGCGAGCGACAGTACCGCACCCTGTTCGACAATATGGCCGAGGAGGTCCACTACTGGAAGGTTGAGCGAGACGAACGTGGGCGGATTACAACGTGGCGCCTGGTGGACGCAAACCCACCCGCCCTCCGGACGTGGGGCAAGTCGCTCGATGCAATCCGGGGTCGGACGACGGATGAGATCTTCGGTCCTGGCAGCACCGAGCACTACCGGGCGGTCGTCGAAAAGGTCATGGCCGAGGGCATCCCACACGCCTATGAGGACTACTTTCCGGCCCTCGACCGGCACTTCCGGTTCACCACTGTCCCTGTCGGGGACTACTTCATCACGACCGGGGCTGACATCACGGCCATTCAAAAGGCCCACGAGTCGCTGCGGCGAAGTGAGGACCGCTACCGGACGGTCTTGCAGTCGATTACCGACGCCTTCTTCGCCGTGGACCGCGACTGGCGGTTCACTTACGTCAACCGGCAGGCCGAGACTCTGCTTGGCCGGACACCGGGCGAACTCTTAGGGCGCGGCCTGTGGGATGAGTATCCCGGTTTGGTTGAGAGCGAGTTCGGGCCAGCCTACCGGCGCGTCATGGCTGCGCGAGTCACGGAATCGGTCACTTCCTTCTATCCGGACCACGACCGGTGGTACGAGGTCCACGTCTACCCCGCCGACGACGGCATCTCGGTCTACTTCCGCGACGTGAGTGGTCGGATGCGGGCCGACGAGGCGCTGAGGGCTGGGGAGGAACGGTATCGCACTCTGTTCAGTTCGATGGATGAGGGGTACTGCATCATCGAGGTGATCTTCGATCCGCCAGAGAGCGGCTTGGCCGTCGACTACCGATTCATCGAAGTGAATCCAGCGTTCGAGGCCCAGGCCGGGATGCGTGGCGTTGTCGGGCGGCGCATGTTGGAGTTCGTGCCGACCATCGAGAATCACTGGCTCGAAAACTACGGCCGGGTGGCCCTCACCGGCGAGCCGATCCGCTTCGCTAATGAGTATACCGGGCTGAACCGCTGGTTCGAGGTCTACGCCTTCCGGGTCGGGGCTCCCGGAGCTCACCGCGTGGCCGTCCTGTTTACGGACATCACCTCTCGAAAGCGGGCCCAGCGGGAGCTGGCCGAGGCCCATGAGTTCCTACACTCCTCTCTCGACGCCCTCTCCAGCCACATTGCCGTGTTGGATGAGAGCGGCGTGATCCTGGCTGTAAACGACGCTTGGCGGCGGTTCGCCGATGAGAACCGGTATGACGGCCACAACTACGGGGTCGGGGCCAATTACATCGAGGCGTGCGAGCCAAACTCGGTCAAGTGCGTCGATGTTGGTATGGTGACGGGCCTCAAGGACGTGTTGGCGGGGCGGGTGCCTTACTTCGAGTTCGAATACCCGTGCCACTCGCCAACCGAGGAGCGGTGGTTCGTCATGCGGGCGACCCAGTTCAAGTCGCCGGGGCCGGTGCGGGTGGTCGTGGCCCACGAGGACGTGACCCAGCGGAAGAGGGCCGAGGAGGCGCTGAAGGACGCCGACCGACGGAAGGATGAGTTCCTGGCGACGCTGGCCCACGAACTGCGGAATCCGCTGGCCCCCATCCGCAATGGCCTTGAGGTTATGCGGCTTTCGAACGGTGACCGGGAGATGGTCGAGAAGGCCCGCGGAATGATGGAGCGGCAGCTGTCGCAGATGGTGCATCTCGTCGACGACCTGCTGGACCTGAGCCGAGTCAGCCGGGGCAAGATTGAGTTGCGGAGAGAACGAATTGACTTGGCGAGGGCCGTGCAACAGGCCGTGGAGACCAGCCGACCGCAGATCGAGACGAATGGCCACCACCTGACCATCTCGTTGCCACCCGGACCGGTCTATGTGGACGCCGATATCACCCGGCTCGCCCAGGTGTTCTCGAACCTTTTGAACAACGCTGCGAAGTACACTGAGCAGGGCGGACGAGTCGAATTGTCCGTACAGCGGCAGGTGGGCGAAGTCGCAGTCTCGGTCCGGGACAACGGTGTGGGTATCCCCGCGAACATGCTCCCCAGAGTGTTCGAAATGTTTGCGCAGGTGGACCGCAGCCTGGAGCGCAGCCAGGGCGGCCTTGGGATCGGGCTCTCGATTGTCAAAAAGTTGGTCGAAATGCACGGCGGCAGCGTCGCTGTCGAGAGCGGCGGCCACGGGGCGGGCAGCGAGTTCACGGTCCGCCTGCCGGTCGTTCTGTCGGTGGCGATGCCGACAGACGGCGACGAGGAACACGCTCTTCCGTCGAGTCGCCGCAAGATATTGGTGGTGGACGACAACAAAGACGCTGCGACGAGTTTGGCGATGATGCTCAAGCTCATGGGTAATGAGACAAAAACGGCCCACGATGGAGTGGAAGCGTTAGATGTGGCGGCGACGTACCGGCCAGACCTCATCCTCCTGGATATCGGTATGCCTCGACTGAACGGCTATGAAACGGCCAAGCAAATTCGGCTGCAGGCTTGGGGCAAGTCGATAGTTCTGGTTGCGTTGACGGGTTGGGGCCAGGAGGAAGACCGACGCAAGTCGAGTGAGGCAGGATTCGATTCGCACATGGTTAAGCCCGTTGAGCCGGCCGCTTTAGAAAGGCTGCTGGCAAGCATGGCAAACAGAACTGTCTAGCCATTCCTGTCTCTGGGACTCGCCGCTGACCGCTGATGTGACAGTTCGCGGATGGCCAGTGTGGAGCGATCACCATACCGCTCCCAAAACCTTTCACCTTGCTTCGATTCGCGAATTGGCAAGGTACTAGCAGGTTACGATGACGGGTGGGAGTCGCAACGATCGCAACCGCGCGATGCTAGGCCGAAGACGAACAGCCAAGCAGCCCGACTGGTGCGATCGCCGATCATTCCCCACCACTCTTCCTTGGTGGTCGGAGCCGCGCTGCGAAGTTCACCGTAGAGCCATCGCCTAGTAGCGCGGGCGAGGTAAGCCAGGTTTTCGTGTGTCAAAAAGGGCATCCCCCGCGATCGTAATCGCTGACTGGATGGCTCGCACCTGACCAGGACATGTAGCGCACGAAACGTCCCGGTGAAGAAGGGACGGCAGGCCGGGGCCAACCTACCCACCGTCCCTTCTCTCTCAGCCGTACAAGTGATATCGGCGACTCGACTCACGAACGGAAAACGCTTCGAACGAAGACAACGAAAACCCGGGAAAACCTGGGTCGCACTTGCTCCCACCCCAATTTTACTTTCTTCGTGTTGTGGGGGGCGGACGCCCGGACGTAGCACTCGTCTGAGCGTCTTCTTTGCAACTGGTGTATCCTGTCCCGGCGGTGACACCCCAGGTCCGGCAGCTTGGAGGAGGGACGTCGCCGGGACATTTCTTCCGCCCGTTCGCTGGGCCAGGACGTATGCTTGAGACCTTGAGACACGCTGGCCGGACGCGAGCACGGAGTGGCTGCTCCGCGCTCAAGCGTCCGGCAGCGGTTGCATCGTCAAATACTCAGTTGCTCCCGGTCGGGCCCGGCGGGCTTGTGCGCTTCGATGATGAACGCAACTGCGACAAAGATGCGCGGACGATATGACCGCCGCTCGTGACGAAACCGATGCGGAGCTTTCCTCGTTCAAACGGGGTCAGGGTCGCCCCAACCCCTGGCGCCACATCGGTCATGCAACCCTGTCTGATGGTGAATTCGACACCGTGCAAACCAGACTCGTCAACGCGGATCAACGTCGATTCGACCTCGCCAATCGACGCGACCACAAGTGTGAGGGTCTCGTCAATGACAACGCTTTGTCCCAAAGATCTGGAGAGTACAAACACGCCGTGGTTGCCCGAGGACCGAGGAGGACGGTTCCATCGTCCCGCAATCATGGCACAGTCTCAAGGCAAATGAAGAGAGGCGGGATCGGCGCGCACTCCGACCCCACCTCGGGCGAATCCGCCGAAACGAATTCGGTTCTTCGGTGAGCGATCTTTGAGCCGGCGTTCTCAGAGGCCGCTTTCGTCCCCGCCGTGAGAATGACTTTTCGTCCACAGCTTCCAGCGCAATTGGCGGCGAACCGGTCCCGCGCTGCCCGCAGCACTCTTCCTGCAGCTATCCGACAATTGTCGTGCAAGCTGTCCCACCACACCCCGCCCCTGTCAGGAGACGGCTTTCCGCCCTTCCAGGGTCTCTAGCTCCTTGAGCAGATCTCTCGGGCGGACGGTGGTCAGCAGTTCCTTCATGTCGTCATCTTCCGTCTCGTCGAGTTCCAGCTTCTTGGCGATTGCGGAGACGAGACAGAGCAGCCGTGTCACTTCGTATTCCGCCAGTAGGTCGATTTGCAGATCGAGGTCGGCCCGCTGCTCCTCTAACTTTGCCTCACGGTTCTGACTCACAAGGACCATGAGCGTCAGGAAGATGGCTTCCAGCGAAACAACGGTGGTCAACAGCACGAAAGGGAACGGGTCGAAGGCCCCCTCCCCTTCCCACAAGTTGACGGCGATCCAGATTGCGAACCAAGCACAGTGGAAGTATGCGAACCCCATATTGCCAGCCAGCTCTGTGATTTTCCGGGCAATGCGTTCGCTGGCCGACTCTCTCCGCTCGATCTTCTTCCGAGCGTGGATGACGTCCTGAATGTTTCGCTGAACTACCGTGTTGCAGCTTTGCGCTGGGGACGTTTGGCCCCGCTTGTTGTCGATCATGGTGACACCTCGACAGTGCCACCCCGCAGAGGCTGTTCCATTCTGCTGCGGCAGGCGCGCGGGATGCAGATCCTTCGCACAACTAGGTTATTTCCTGCCGGAGGGACCCAATAGAACGAGGGGCCAAGATGGTCGCGGCGCGGCCGGAGGACGACATCGTCGTCGCCAAGTCAGAACTCCACATGCTGCAACAGATTTGCGGACAAGAGACGCCAATGGCAACGCCGACCGGGATTGTCGACTTCCTTCATCTCGATGCGCTCGTGCAGCAGCGGCTCGTCGAATCAACGGCCGCCGGCTACGCATGCACGGAACTCGGATATACCGTTGCGGGAATGCAGCCGTCTGAAACCTACACGGCAGCACTGCTCTACCGAGCGGCTGACATTGCCTCAATCTTGTGGAAGCGTAGGAAGTGAGATTCCCGCCGCCTTGAATACAAGAAGTACACGCGGCACGCCCGCAATTCGCACGCGGTGCACTCGAAGCCGCGATCAGCCGTGGTCACCTTTGTCGCCCTGCCCCTTCTTCGCAACGGTTTTCGCATGCCGCTGTCGATCCTGGCTGAGTGACCGGCCAACGTCGTCGCTCTCCTTGAACTGCCCATTCTCGTCGCGGCGGACGTACCGCTTGTCAGTTCCCGTGTCGATCAGTTCGCGTTTCGCAGCTGCTTTTCGTGCCATGACATCCTCCGATGCCCTTCGCTCTACACGCGGGATGCCGGCGCATGAGTTTCAGGCCAAGACCGGCGGCGCCTGACCTAAGGCGTGCATTGTCGCGTGCCGAGTCAACTCCTTGCTGCCCGACAATCCCAACTTCTCCACGATGTTCTGGCGGTGATACTCGACCGTCTTGACGCTGAGCTGCAGTTGGTGACCGATTTCCTTGACGGTCATACCGCGCCCGAGGCACTCGAACACCTCCATCTCGCGATCGCTGAGGGTCTCCAGTGGCGATCGATCGTGACCCGGGCGCCCGGTGCGTATCGCCAAGAGGCGTTCGGTCATCCGCGCGCTTACGGCAATCCGCCCTTCCAGTACTTTTTGGATCGCTTCAACGAGTGTCAGCAAAGGATCCTGCTTGCTCACGAACCCCTGAGCACCAGCTCGTAGCACCCGTTCGGCGAACAAATTCTCTTCTTGCGCCGAGAGCACGAGAACACTACACGACGGGACATCCCGACGGATCTGCTTGATCAGCTCCATGCTGTCGCCACCGGGAAGGCGCAAGTCCACAATCGCCAGATCCGGACGTGTTTCCTGAATCAGCTGAAGTGCGCGAACACAGTCCCCGGCTTCGCCGCAGAGCTCCCAGCCAGATCGATTCCGGACCACATGAGCGACACCCAGCCGCATCAGCTCGTGATCCTCGACGATCACAATCCGGCACGTTGGCCCGCATTCGGTAACGGGGGATGACTGCATGGGATGGGCCTCGGGCGAACTCAGAGGATGGAGCATCTAGGGTAGGCGATCGTGCAAGCTACTCCATTGGCACAGATTTTCCCAAGGTTTTGCCTAGTCTCGACTCCTCTCGGCCGTCGTCGGCCGCCGCTCCTGTCCACCGCCGTAAGCTCGCTCGGCACTCCTCAAGTCGTATCATCTCGAGAACGTCACTCGACTGAGCCCCGGCAAACCGGAGGGCCATTTCAAGTTTCAAGCGGCTTGAGGCACGGCAGTTGAGGGCCGGCCGGAGTTGGCACCAGCTCGGAAGGGACTGGAACTGGATCCGGTCAGACCACCGGCCCGGACGATTCCAGGGCGCCTCCGCCTGTTTCCCATCCTGCTACGGGCGACGATCTGAGCCCCGCCCAAACCGCCAGCTGGACGGCCCGCAGATCCTGCTTCAGTTCGCCGTGGCCTGCAGGTCGTCGGTACGGCCAAGCACGTAGGCCGTCGCGAGGCGCACAACTGCGCTGCTGCCGGAGAGTTGCAACTTCTCTTTGATGTTCTGGCGATGGTACTCGATGGTCTTGATGCTTAGATGCAGCTCGCTTGCGATCTCCTTGGCCGCCATTCCCCGGCCCAATCGTTCGAATACTTCCATTTCCCAGTCGGAAAGGAGTTCAAGCGGGGACCTCGCCCCTACTGCACCACCGGACCTGCCCGCCAAAATGCGGTCAGTCATTCGCTGACTCAGAGCGATCCGCCCTTCAAGCACTTTTTCAATCGCAGCCATGAGTGATGGCAGCGGCTCCTGCTTGCTGATGAAGCCTTGCGCTCCGGCCCGCAGGACCCGTTCAGCGAACAACTCTTCCTCCATCGCGGAGAACACAAGAATACGGCACCAGGGGACGGTGTCGCGAAGGCGCTTGATCAAATCCAGACCGTCCCCTCTCGCCAGCCGAAGGTCGACAATCGCGAGATCCGGCCGCTCATCTCGAATAAGCTGAATCGCCTGCAGGCATTCCTCTGCCTCACCACAGAGCTCCCATTCGGCGCGGGTTCGGATGAGATGTGCGACCCCGAGTCTCATCAGCTCGTGATCGTCGATTACGACGATCCGCCGGCGGCGAGCCTGGTCATCAGAAAATCCATTGTCGAGGCTCATGAGGACACCTGAACTGCGCGGGCGAAATGCCGTGGGTTCCACCCAGGGACCTTTACAGTATCGCGTCGGGCGATGATCCATCCCCGGACTTCCCCTAGTCCCAGTCCCCTGCTGTTGCTGGATTGATTCAGCATCCGGACTCGATGTGCCGGAAACCCGGCCACTAGCTCTACCAGACCGTGCCACTCGTCGTCACTGACATCGCTGGGACAGACCTTCCGTGTCTCTTTTAACGACGCAAACTAGCGCCAAGCCATGACAAAAGTCCACAACAGGCTCTAGCGACCGGCCCCCCGAGAGACTCGTCAGAAACCTCCGCCGCGCGTGTGGAGATCTCCGGGGCAATCGCTCGGTAAAGCCGAGGCAACATCGTGTCAGCGGCTGATCAAGTGGCGTCCCGATGAACGATGATCACTGCAGCCTGTGGAGGCAGGTCGGCCCCATCGTCATTCAGCTTCGTTCCATGAACGGAAGCCAGAAGAGTGCGATACGCCTTCCAACGTCCAGGAACTCGACACGAGGCTTTTGAAAAGTTGACGAGAACCGCTAATGGGCCGCGTTCCATTACCAGCCAGCCCGCTTCAGCCTCGCTACGGGTTTCAACCAGATCGAGACGGCCGGACGTCAGGGCGGGCAGAGATCGCCGTAGCTGGATGAGCTGCTGGTACCACCGGAGCAGCGCCTGATGTTCCGGCTCATTCCGTTCGCCCCAGTTGAGCTTCGAACAGAGAAAGGTCCACAGATCGTTCGGGTCCGGAACCTCCGAGGCCGGCAGACTGAACTCCTGCTGTCGCCCCTTTCGCACCGCCTGGGCGAGTTCCGGCTCGTCAGAGAAGTCGACGAAGTATTGAAATGGCGATGACGCCCCCCATTCTTCCCCCTGGAAGAGCATTGGGATATACGGTGATAAGACCGTGAGGGCGGCGCCGATCATCGCGGCCTGTGATCCCGACAAGTGTCCGATCCGCTCTCCCAGACCCCGATTTCCCAATTGGTCGTGATTTTGCAGGTAAGTCACAAACTGTCGCCCGGAGACATCGCCAGGAGAACGGCCATGCGTTCGGCCCCGGAAGGTCGACTGCTGCCCGGCGTAGACATACGGGCGGCGCAGTGAGAGCGCGAGGTCGTCCATCGGGTGGAAGTCGGAATAGTAGCTGTGATGTTCTCCAGTGAGAGTGACGTGCAGGGCGTGGTGCATGTCGTCGCACCACTGAGCGTCGAGACCGTAACCGCCGACCTCGCGGGGCTGAATCACCCGCGGGTCATTCAGGTCGCTTTCCGCGATCAGGACAAGGTGCCGTCCCAAGTGCGCACTCCATTCAGCTGTCCGCCGGGCCAGTTCCTCAAGGATGTGAACCGCTGAGAGGTCCACGATGGCATGAATCGCATCCAGCCGCAGGCCATCAATGTGGTAGTCGCGAAACCACATCAACGCATTGTCAAGGAAAAAGTTGCGGACCTCGCCGCTTTGAGGACCGTCGAAATTAAGCGCCTGTCCCTAAGGCGTGTGATGCCGATCAGCGAAGTATGGCCCGAACTGGGTCAACGTGTTCCCAACCGGCCCTAGGTGGTTGTAGACCACGTCCAGGATGACGGCGAGACCGTGTTGATGGCAGGCGTTCACGAACCGCTTCAGACCATGCGGTCCACCATAGGCTTCGTGAGGCGCGTAGAGGCAGACCCCGTCGTAGCCCCAGCCTCGACTCCCGTGAAACGTGGCGACCGGCATGACTTCGATGTGGGTGACCCCGAGATTGTTGAGGGCGGTCCAAAATGGCAGCGGCGGGCGGGGATCGGGGCGGTCGAATCTGACAGCGCACAGTTGTGCATCTTGAGAACACGGCAGGATGGAGGCGTCAGCCTCCGTCCTGTCCGTCGTCCCCGAGGTGCCTAGGAGTGCGATCCGATATGGAGTTCTGGAAAGAAGTCCGGCAGCAGGTCCTGACCGGCCAACTCACCCAGCGCGCCGCCTGCCGCAAATACAGCCTCGGCTGGCGGACGCTCAAGAAGATCCTGGCCCACGCGGAGCCGCCGGGGTATCGGAAGAACCAGCCTCGCCCCAAGCCCAAGCTGGAGTCGTTTCTCCCCGTCATTCACCAGATTCTGGAAGCGGACCGCACGGCGCCCAGGAAGCAGCGGCACACGGCCAAGCGGATCTTCGAGCGTTTGCGGGACGAGCATGGCTATCAGGGTAAGCTGACCGTCGTGAAAGACGCGGTCCGGGACTGGAAGCAATCCCACCAGGAGGTCTTCCTGCCGCTCTCCCATCCACCGGGTGAGGCTCAGGTCGACTTCGGGGAGGCGACGATCCGGCTCGACGGCCAGGAACGGAAGGTGGCCCTGTTCGTGATGACGCTCCCCTACTCGGGAGCGATCTTCCTGCAGGCCTTTCCCCGGGAATGCACCGAGACCTTCCTGGAAGGACATCGCCGGGCGTTCGAGTTCTTCGGAGGGGTTCCGTATCGGATCAGCTACGACAACTCCGCCATTGCGGTGATCGAGGTTCTCAAGGGTCGGGAGCGGAAGCTCACCCGGGAGTTCCTGCGTCTGCAGAGCCACTACCTGTTCCGGGAGCACTTCTGCCTCGTCCGCCGCCCCAACGAGAAAGGGCATGTCGAACGCCTGATCGGCTTCGCCCGGAGGAACTTCCTTGTGCCGGTTCCGCAGGTCGGTTCCCTGGAGGAACTCAACGCCCAGTTGCGGGAGCGGTGTCGGACGGATCTCGCGGAGCGGGTCCGTGGGAGAGGGAGTTCCAAGCAGGACCGGCTTCCAGAGGATCAGGCGGCCTTCCTGCCGCTCCCGAAGCAGACGTTCGAGGCTCGACGTGTGGGAGAGCGAACGGTCGACTCCCAGTCCCTGGTGCGGTTCGACGACAACGAGTATTCGGTTCCGGTCCGGTACGCCCACCGCAAGCTTCTGGTCGTCGCCACGGTCCAGGAGATCCGGCTCGTCCATGAAGACCGACTGGTGGCCCGGCACCTGCGGTGCTGGGACCGGGAACGGACGTTTTTTGAGCCCGTTCACTATCTGGCTCTGCTGGAGCGGAAGCCTGGCGGCCTCGACTACGCCCGCCCTCTGGAGCAATGGGGACTGCCGGAGTGCTTCGCGGTGCTCCGGCGACGCCTGGAGGCGGGAGATCCCCGCTCGGGAACGCGGTCGTACATCCGGGTCCTGCGGCTGCTGGAGAAGTTCTCTCTGGCCCAGCTGTCGGCCGCGGTTGAGTACGCGCTGGACATCGATGTAATCGATCCGGACAGCCTCCGGACGATCGTTGAACATCGGGCGGAGCGCCCTGCAGAGCTGTTCCGGCTCGACGGCCGGCCGCATCTGGCTCATGTGCGGGTCGAGACGACCTGCGTCGCCTCCTACCAGGCCCTTCTGGAAGGAGGGACGCCATGACCGACACGAAGAGCACGGTGCTGCTGAAGCACCACCTCAAACAGCTCAAGCTGCCGACGATGCAGCAGGAGTGTGAGAAGGTCGCCCAGCGGTGCGCCTCTGACAATGCGGATCACCTGGCGTACCTGCTGCAGCTCTCGGAGCTGGAGCTGATCGAGCGGGAACGGAAGGCGGCGGACCGGCGGCTCAAAGCCGCCCGGTTCCCGGCGGCGAAGCTGCTGGACGAGTTCGACTTCGCAGCCCGTCCCAGCGTGAACAAGCCGCTCGTGTTGCTGCTGGCGAAAGGAGAGTACCTCGATCGGCGGGAGAACATCCTGCTGGTCGGTCCTTCCGGGACCGGGAAGTCGCACCTGGCGACGGCGCTGGGAATGGCGGCCTGCGCCCAGGGCCGCAAGGTGCGGTTCTTCCGGGTGACGGAGCTGATCACACAGCTCCTGGAAGCCAAGGAAGAACGCCAGCTTCTGCGGATGCGGCAACACCTGGCGAAGCTGGACCTCTTGATCCTGGACGAGCTGGGCTACGTCCCGGCCAGCAAGGCCGGCGCCGAGCTGCTGTTCGACGTGATCGCAACGGCGTACGAGCGGAACAGCCTGATCGTGACGACGAACCTGCCGTTCGAGAACTGGACGGAGGTGCTGGGGAGCGAGCGCCTTACGGGCGCCGCGCTCGATCGTCTGACGCACCGCTGCCACATCCTGGAGACGCAGGGCGAAAGCTACCGCCTGCAGGACGCCAAACGCCGGCGGAAGTCCGGCTGAGCGGCTTTCCCGGCTCGACTCCGGACGTTCCGGAGGTCGATACAAGCTTCAGGCCCCGATCCGTCTGGTGTTCTTCACCCCCTCAGCGCTGTCATTTTCGGCCGCCCGCCGCTGCCATTTTGAACCGCCCTCAACAAAAGGCTCGCGGAGCCTCATCGAGTTGCAGCTCGATGGGGCTTTTTTTCATGGGGTTGCTGCAAAAGCTGCTGCAAGTCCCTTTTCGCGTCGTCGTAAGTAAAGTCGGGGTGACAGGACACCAATTGAACTGCTACTGGATGCCGTGAGCGTCTGCTCCCACCTGTGGACGACCTCGATCATCTAGCGAATCCGAACTCTGTCTGTCAGACCAACCAGAGCCTGTTGCCTATTACCGATCGGCGGGAGCAATTGGCTACTTTTCAGGAACCAACTCAAACAGTGACAGGCCAAAGTGCACCGCTCCTCCATCCGACTGGCCGCCGAATCTCAGTCGAATCTTTGTGCCATTCAAATATCCGAAGTTGTCGACTCCTCGGCCGGGGCCTTTCTCGACGGTGACATCTTCCTTCGTCCACCAGATCCTCCGCCCCTTCACGTGGCCCTTTACGATTCGGGTGATTCCCGGGGTAATCTCGGCCCGGGCTGTGAACTCTCCACCCATTCGCTCGAGGACTGTCAGCCTTGGACGTGTCTCGAGCGTCGTCAACTTGCCTTGCGTAAACTGCAACGCAACCCCCCTCCAAACGGTCCCAACCTGAAGACGATCGAACATCAGGTCGGTGGCGGTCGCCTTGAATTCGGCGAGCTCCTTTTCAACCCTGTCTGCATCAGCGTCATTTTTGGCTCGTGTCAACCTGGCAATTACCCGGCGGAACGTTCCTTCCAACTCCGTCTGCGCCTGCTTCAGCGGCCGCTTCAACTCATTGGGCGCGGCGGCGGGAAGCGTATCATTCTCTTCGAAGACGACTCGTTCCGCGTCAAGCTGATCGACCAGGCGCTTGTCCCCGCTCTCCCGGGCAAGCCCTTCCCGCTTGTCGAACCAGTCGCAAGCACCTTCGCGGTAGTCTTGCATCGCGATTTGAAATTTCGCCTTGGCTTTACCTAGGACTTCTTCGTTCATCGCGTCGGCGTAGATCAAGGACGTCATCAGCACGACGGAGACCAATGCGATTAGTGACCTGCCTGTCTGCATCACTTCACCTCGACTACTGAGATCCACTTCGCTGACTGCGACTTCCGCCCTTACTCGGCAATTCCTTCGGCCACTGGCGCCGCCACCAACTCATCACTGCTGAATTCGAATTGTGGCCAGTTCATTTCGATCCATTTTGCCGCGGCGAAGACATTGGGAAACTGCCGCACAGGTCTCACGCTACGCCCGTCCTCGCTTTGCATGAGTGCATCGTCCGACAAAGCTGGTTGTCCGCCGTAGAAAACCAATTCCTCCAATCGTCGAAGAACGATATCGAGTCGTTCCCCCACACATTTAGGATGACAAAGAATCTTCGCAAGGTCTCGTGGATCATCGATAGCATCAACGGCATGATCAAACACGTCCTCTTTTTTCCAGCCACTCTTTACGGCAAGCTCTCCGGATTGCAGTTCCAGTGTGTCCTTATCCAGCAGACCAACAAGAATCGAATGCCACACCCGCCGCTGATTTCCTTTGCAAGCGGTCCTTATTATTGAATTCGAATGGAGTATGCCAAGGCTGTCACGACGATCATACTTGTCCACTATGGCCAAGATGAGCTCCATGCGCCGGGCTTCGCTTACCTTGTACCCATGTGTACTCAGTGCATGGATAAGACCTTCCCAAATCCGAGGCGCCTGGCCATTCTCATGGTGATCCACGACAGCGAATGCCGTAGACGTGAAGAGAGCCGCATCAAGTTCGGCCAGCGCCGAAAGGCTTGACCGAAAGGCGAGCTCAACTACAAAGTCATCTGGCAATGCGCCGGCATTTTTAGACGCGAAGTCGATGAACCATGTCGCATCCTTTGGGGTCAAGGAGCCTGTGGTGTCTAGCCACAGCCGGATCGCCTTGACTATCAAACCGGGACTTGCAGCGCCTTCGATCACGCTTACGCACGTACTTGAGAGCTCATGATCAATCTTGGGCAATTCTTCTAATGCAGACGTAAAAGTTGTCTTCATCGGTACCTTCAAGTGCCGACGCACACGGTCTGCCGCAATTAAGATGCACAATTTGCGTCCGTCCGTCGTTGCCTTCTTCAGCTTTTCGGAGATGGCTCGCAGTAGCCGCAACTGCGCCTCCACCCTCCGCGCTGCAGGGTCTTCACCGATTGCGGTAGGCGCCTCCTTTCCGCCACCTGGAACTGGTGGATCAGTTGCAGCAGATTGCGACATTGTGATTTCGGCGATTTCATGCGGCTCCAGTTTCTCCGCCAGAAGCTCGACGCAAGCGACGACATCCGCAAGCGATTCAGTCGGGACATCCAAAAGCGGCACAATGCTATGCCAATAATCGATGCATTTCTCGTGAGGTAGACGTTCGAGAGCCGCCCTTAGGAGAATCGATGCCGTATTCGCCTCATTGGGTGAAGATGCGAGTTGGCCAACTGCCAGTCTCCACTGCTGCTCCCATTGTTCGATTGTCAATCGTCCGGCGAGACCTATTTTGACATCGTCCCAACGAACACCTCCGGACTCGCTCCTCATCAAGCCAGAGATTTGGTTCCATCGTGTGAGCAATTCAGCGGTGGAGAGCTTCCTCATGTCTGCAGCGATTTCACGGAGAGCTATATCGCCGAAAGCTTCGTCCCACGCCGTCCGCGACACGGTAATCAAGAGGTCCCATCTTCGCAGTGAGTCCTTGAGTGATGGTGCCAATGCGAGTGCCATCAAACCTTGACAGTCATCGTTGTCAACATGAAGTTCCTTTTGTTTAGCAGCTTGCTCCAACAGAGCAGCTGCAATGCGATCGTCATTTGAGGTCCTACGAGTGGTAGCGATTCTCAATAAATCATCGAAGTCGTACCAGTTTATCTCCTCGGCGGTTGCGAGCCGCTTGAGCAGGAGATCCTGCAATAGTTCAACTTCCTCTTGCTTCATCCAGCGAACCAGTTGCGTTAGAAGCGATGCAAAATCGTGCTCCTTGTGGCGCGCGTGAGCGACGAGTGTTGCTTCTACGATCGGCCTGCAGGCCTCCGCCTCGATTTGGGGAATGAATGTGGAGAGCGCGCTGGCCGCGGTTTCGCTCACGTCAGCGTCGCCAGACAAAAGGGACGGCTTCAGTGAAGCGACGCATGTTCTGACGGTGTGCGTACGAATATCCTCTGGAAGTCGCATGATCGCGCTTGCGGCATCGCGCCAATCGCGGTGTCGATCGCGGGTGTCGATTATCTTTACTAATCCTTCGGCCAGAGATGAAAGCTGTGAACGATCCGTTCGCTCTATCACGCCAAGAGCCCGCTGCACGAATGGCTCGATCTGGGGGCTTCGGGTCGCGGTGAGAGCCTCCAGAAGCGAAAGTTGGCCGAATGAGTCTAATTCCAATGCGAAGCGGTACGCCGCGGCGCGGATCCGGAGGTCGGCATCTTTGTCACGTTGCACGGCAGCGAGGAACTGCAGAGCGTCTACTCGAACTTGTCGATCCAGCCCCGCCGTGACCCAGGCGATGATTCCCGCTCGGGTGGCGGACCACGTCGCCAGCGTGCCTCGAGAGAACAGTTCCTTGAATGTTCGTAGACGCACCTGCGGAGAACGCTTGGACAAGTCGATGAAGAGTGCCAGTTGCTCCTTGTCGTCCCGGGATGCTTCCATTTGAGCAATGTAGTCTCGACACAGAAGCTGCTCTGCAATTTCACGGTGCTTCTGCTCTTCCTGCATCGCCATCTCGGCTTTTCGGCGATGATCCGCCTCAAGTTTGAACGCCCGGTTCTTCTGCTCCTGCTCGATTTGTGCCTGCTTAAGCGATTCGGAGGCCTTCTGGTTCGCTTCTTTGGCTGCCTGCTCGGCCCTCAAAGCTCGGAAAAGCCCCAACGTCGTTCCCGCTAAACCTGACACCAAGAGTATGGCGGCGAGTGCTGTCGCAAGGACCTGCATGCGATACCGCGTCACAAATTTCCGAGCGCGATATGCCATGGTCGGCGAGCGAGCTTCGACCGGTTCTTCGTTGAGGAACCGGTCGAGATCTCTGGCGAACCCGGTTGCGGTCTCGTAACGCCGCGATCGCTCCTTTTCCAAGGCCTTCATTACGATCCAGTCGAGATCGCCCGACAGCGACCTCTGGAGTGCCTTGGGGTCAATGTTTCGCTGTGCGGCGACACTTGGCAGGCTCCTGCTGCCGCTCAGCCGCAGGCTGGGACGCGGGGCTTCGACATCCCGGATCAGCCGCAGGACCTCGTCGTAGGCCGCCTTTTGTAGTTGGTCCCGCTCCAGAGGCGTCGTGCCGGTCAGGAGTTCGTACAGGACGACGCCCAACGAATAGATGTCGGTTCGGGTGTCGATATCGAGGTTGTTCTGTTCCGCCTGCTCGGGGCTCATGTACCGCGGCGTTCCGACCATCTGGCCGTGACCCGTGTGGAGTGTCTGGTCCGTCAGGGGCTGGTGGAGCGCCTTGGCGAGGCCGAAGTCGATCACCTTTGGGACCGGCTTGCCGTCGTACAGACAAACCAGAATGTTCGTCGGCTTGAGGTCCCGGTGAACAATCCCTTTCTGGTGAGCGTGTTGGATTGCTTGGCAGACTGGAATGAAGAGAGCCAGCCGATCTCGGAGCGGCAGCCGGACCTGATCGCAGTAGTCTGTGAACGGAATCCCCTTGACGTACTCCATAACGAAGTACGGATGCCCCTGGTCGGTCACTCCGCCGTCGTAGACCTTGGCAATGTTTGGGTGATCCATCATCGCCAACGCCTGACGTTCCGCTCCAAATCGGGCCAGGACGTGCCGCGAATCCATTCCGGCCTTCACCAGTTTGACTGCCACCTTTCTTTTGACCGGTTGCTGTTGCTCGGCAACCCACACTGAGCCCATCCCCCCTTCGCCGATCCGCTCCAGCAACTTGTACCGCCCCCCCAAGACCATTCCAGCCTGCGGGTCGGCAGATCTTGGCCCAAGGACTGTCTCGGCTTGGGCCGGACCTACGTCACCAGCTGGACGAACAGCATCACGCATCCGGTCGAAGTCGGCGAAGAAGGCCCGCAGCTCCTCAGCGAACTGGGGATGATCGCCCAGGAGGCAGTCCTGGTCTGGACGTTCGCCACGTTCGAGGGCTTCCAGATACGCCGCCAGGACGGCGTCGAGAACTGGCTTGTCGGACGATGGAGACGGAACATTCATGGCGAGCCCGAATCACAGAAAGGAGTGCGGATCGTCCAGAATTTCGCGAAGTCTCGCCAGTCCGCGACGAAGAAGGCCGGCAACGGCTGCGGGAGTCTTGTGGCACTCGACGGAGATCTCGGCCAACGAGCACTGCCGCAAATGCTTGAGAATGACCACTGTTCGCTGATCGGAGTCCAAGGCATCAATGGCGTTCGCGAGTCGGAGGAGCTCCTCATTGCGGACGGTGATTGCGCTTGGCGACGGTTGGCACGCCGCCGCCAGTCCATTCAATGCTTCGGCCGAGTGATCGACATCTTGAACGAGTGACCGTTCCCGGGTGACGTCACGCCGTTGCCGATGGAAGTGGCGAACAACGTCGACAAGCTCCGCCTTGAGAATCGCTTGAAGCCATGTCAGAAGAACTTCGGGCGACCGATCGCGAACGTTCGAAAAGCCCTCATACGCTTTGACGAACACCGTCTGGACGATGTCGGATGGGTCGAGCTTCCCCTGAAGATCACGGTAAACCTGTGTGGCGGCAAGCGTTCGGAGATACGCCCGGTACGGCTCCAGGAGTTCGGCTGTTGAGGGATCGGGCGACATGCGGAGATCGTGATGGAAGGGGGCGATATGTCTCAAGACGACGGGGGAACGAGAACAGACCGCGCTTTCCGAGAAGAATCTTCATCTTTCCGAGAATAGCCAAGACCCACGGAATCCAAGGAACCTCACCTCAGCACTCTGGCCGTTTTTGCTCCCGAGCGGCAGGGCTCCCCTTTCTGAACATGACGGCGGCGAAGCCGTCCGTACCGTTCTGCTGAAGTTCTGATTTCTTGTTGGTCTGGCCGTCTCCGTTCGTCGCGTATAGGGCTCGCAACCGGGGTTCCCTGTACGCGACGGACGGAGGCGGCCCAAGCCACACGACGCCTTCGTCTCCTGCAGTATTCCCTCTCACGGCAGGCAACGGACCGGGGGGAGATGGAAGCCGCAGCAGGCGACCACGGGCGGCACACTGCATGCATTCCGGCTGACCACCGACGGCCAGGGATGCAATTTCAACTGCCACACGTGAAAGGATTGCACAAATGGGCAAAACGCCCTCGAAGAAGTTGCAAGGCGCCGGGGCCCGAGGACTACTTCAAGTTCTTCCAGATCCGGCGCGAGGGGCACTTTCACCAGCTTCGCACTTTCACACCCCTTGAGTGGGAGTCGCTCTACCTGAACCCCGGCAAGGCCGGACGCTTTGTCCGCCGGAACTGCGGTCGGTCAGTTCGCTCACTACGCATTCTGCAGGTGGGCGTCCGGTGGTTCCTCCATCGCTGGAACCGCCTGAATTCTCTCGACCGGGTCTCGCTCCTGTCTCGCCTGATGGCGGACGGAGCGAGTGACCTCGCCAGTTTGGAGACGTCGTCGGTGTCACTACGGGCGGAGTTCCAGAAAGGTCTTCGCGAACTCGATGCTGATGACGACATAAAGCTCGAGGATGTCGGTCGTCCCGAAGCTCAGTTCTTTGTCACAGTCTGGCTTCCGTCGATGTTGCTCCTGGGCAAATGTCCGGCAAAGCTCTATCGACAGGCCGGGGAAGGAGACCTGGCAGCTGTCTGCGAACTGATCCGCCTCGACCCGTTCGCCGTCCAGTTGCCTGCCATTCAGCAGCTTTATCGAGACCTCCTTCGAGAGAACAGTTCCGCCAAACTCGAGGCGTTCCGGCTTGCTCAGACCGAGTCTGTCGACCTGCCCAACGGGCGAGCCAAGTTTAAGGAACAGTTCGCCGCCAAAGTGATCACCCTCTCTCATGGCTGGTGCGAAATCATCGGCGATCCCAAGGCATGTCTCGATCCCGTTGATCTGTGGAACCTGTTCGACCTCGTGGCCAAGGAGCGTGGACACGGGAACGACCTCGTGGACCTGAAGAACTACGAGACGTTCCGCAAGCATGTGCGGGACTGTGAGATCGAGCTGTCGATGGAAGGCTGGGACATTTTCCGCTGATTCTTGTCCCGGGCTAAGTGGCGGGAGCAGAGCACGCTCCCGCCACGATGCCTAAACAAAAGAAGAGACCGAGTTCTGGAGCTCCGACACCGGGGGAATGCTTTGGAGTCGCCGCGTCCGGTGAGGAGCGACGAGCGTCCAAGCGAGGAGCGACCGAACCGGCCGCGGCGAGCCTGTGGGACGAACCGGCTGGTAGAAGCCCCAGTAACACCTACCCCCAGAGTAGTCAGCTGGCATCGGGGCAGGTGCCTCTGGCTGGTCGTCCTGGCTCATTCGTTTCCGGGGGATTGGCTGGTTTGAGGGCTCTTTCTCAGTCGCCTTGGATCCCATCACCCGAAGTCGCGTGATTCGGGAACTCGACGCGGTCAAGGCCCGTTGCCAGGAAACCGGCGTCCCAGTCGAGTACGTCCGCCTGCTGGGCTGCGTCGATGTCCGTGTCCATCGGCTGGGCATCAACCGCGGCGGAGAGCGGGGAACTCACTACGCCTATCAGATCTCGTACGCGGGCATCACGATCGGCCTGGGCGACTGGAACGCCGAGGAACGTCAGGCCGATAACCTGTTCGTTCGGATGACGGGCGAAACCTGTCTCCTCAAGGGGGCCTGGCAGGGTTACGACCTCGTTCGCGAACTGGTCGAGCAACTCGGCGGTAGGATTCTTCGAGAACGTTTGACGCGCGTCGATCTCTGTCTCGACGTCACCAACGTCGCGGCGGCCGAGCTTCAGCATTTGGTCGAAGCGGGCCACTTCATCACGCGGTTCAAAGCGGTCCATCCGCAGACCGAGCTGGTCGCCGGCCGGAGGACGGGGTTTACAGCCGGGAAGAGTCCCCAGCGTCTCATCTGCTACGACAAGCTCCACGAGCAACGGAACTCGTACAACGACCTGTACCGCCAGACGCTGATCACCCGGCGATACGGGGGTGTCGAACCGGAAACATGCTCTTCGCCTCGAAGCCCAGTGCAGCCGGGCCTTCCTGCTGGAGAAAGGGATCGACTCGCCAGCGGACTTGCGGGTCAATGCCTCCCACCTCTTCCATCACGTCTGTACCGACAAGTTTCGAATCACGGATCGGCCGGTCGACCGGGCTTCCAAGAACCAGTCCCGGGCCGCGATGCACGACCTGTGGACAGCGCTGGTCGCAGCTGGGGAAGTGGTCTTTGGCAAGATCGACGGGGACTTGATTCCTGTCGACCGGTCACTCATCAGTCCCATACGGGTTTTCAAGCAGGGCTTCGGATGCTTCGTCTCGGGCTTCAAGCAAATGGGGGTTCCGATCACCCGCCGGGCCGAGTTGGTGAGGCATGTCGTGAAGGCCATCGACGGTGTGATTGACTCATCCGACAAGTGGGCCGACTTCTTCGATGAGTATCGCTTGCTGCTGCAGGAGTGCGGCACATGAGCGCCGCCCCCTCCCCTCGTTGCTCCGCTCCGTCGACTTCTGTTCCCCAGGCGGCTCCGGCCTGGGTCACTCCCGAGCTCATCACCCACACTCTGCGAGTCTGGCAACGGTACTACGTCGAACCGTTGAAGCCCGAGGATGCCCTGGCGATGATCCTCGGTGTATCGAAACTGAATCGGGTGATCAGTGAAGGGTCTGGAGCATGAAGCGTTTCGTCGCACTGGCACGGGTCAGCAGTCGCGAACAGGAACGGGAAGGGTTTTCGCTTGAGGTACAGGAGGAGGCGCTCCGCCGCTATGCCCTCCAGCATGGGGGCGAGATCGTCCGGTTCTTCAAGATCGCGGAGACAGCCAGCAAGACCGACGAGCGGAAAGCGTTTCGCGAGTTGGTCCGCTACGCGAAGCAGAATGCCCCCGGCCTCGACGGGCTGTTGTTCTACAAGGTCGACCGAGCTGCGCGGAACCTGTTCGACTACGTCGAGCTCGAACGGCTGGAGTCGGTGTTGAGGGCGGTCCAAAATGGCAGCGGCGGGCGGGGATCGGGGCGGTCGAATCTGACAGCGCACAGTTGTGCATCTTGAGAACACGGCAGGATGGAGGCGTCAGCCTCCGTCCTGTCCGTCGTCCCCGAGGTGCCTAGGAGTGCGATCCGATATGGAGTTCTGGAAAGAAGTCCGGCAGCAGGTCCTGACCGGCCAACTCACCCAGCGCGCCGCCTGCCGCAAATACAGCCTCGGCTGGCGGACGCTCAAGAAGATCCTGGCCCACGCGGAGCCGCCGGGGTATCGGAAGAACCAGCCTCGCCCCAAGCCCAAGCTGGAGTCGTTTCTCCCCGTCATTCACCAGATTCTGGAAGCGGACCGCACGGCGCCCAGGAAGCAGCGGCACACGGCCAAGCGGATCTTCGAGCGTTTGCGGGACGAGCATGGCTATCAGGGTAAGCTGACCGTCGTGAAAGACGCGGTCCGGGACTGGAAGCAATCCCACCAGGAGGTCTTCCTGCCGCTCTCCCATCCACCGGGTGAGGCTCAGGTCGACTTCGGGGAGGCGACGATCCGGCTCGACGGCCAGGAACGGAAGGTGGCCCTGTTCGTGATGACGCTCCCCTACTCGGGAGCGATCTTCCTGCAGGCCTTTCCCCGGGAATGCACCGAGACCTTCCTGGAAGGACATCGCCGGGCGTTCGAGTTCTTCGGAGGGGTTCCGTATCGGATCAGCTACGACAACTCCGCCATTGCGGTGATCGAGGTTCTCAAGGGTCGGGAGCGGAAGCTCACCCGGGAGTTCCTGCGTCTGCAGAGCCACTACCTGTTCCGGGAGCACTTCTGCCTCGTCCGCCGCCCCAACGAGAAAGGGCATGTCGAACGCCTGATCGGCTTCGCCCGGAGGAACTTCCTTGTGCCGGTTCCGCAGGTCGGTTCCCTGGAGGAACTCAACGCCCAGTTGCGGGAGCGGTGTCGGACGGATCTCGCGGAGCGGGTCCGTGGGAGAGGGAGTTCCAAGCAGGACCGGCTTCCAGAGGATCAGGCGGCCTTCCTGCCGCTCCCGAAGCAGACGTTCGAGGCTCGACGTGTGGGAGAGCGAACGGTCGACTCCCAGTCCCTGGTGCGGTTCGACGACAACGAGTATTCGGTTCCGGTCCGGTACGCCCACCGCAAGCTTCTGGTCGTCGCCACGGTCCAGGAGATCCGGCTCGTCCATGAAGACCGACTGGTGGCCCGGCACCTGCGGTGCTGGGACCGGGAACGGACGTTTTTTGAGCCCGTTCACTATCTGGCTCTGCTGGAGCGGAAGCCTGGCGGCCTCGACTACGCCCGCCCTCTGGAGCAATGGGGACTGCCGGAGTGCTTCGCGGTGCTCCGGCGACGCCTGGAGGCGGGAGATCCCCGCTCGGGAACGCGGTCGTACATCCGGGTCCTGCGGCTGCTGGAGAAGTTCTCTCTGGCCCAGCTGTCGGCCGCGGTTGAGTACGCGCTGGACATCGATGTAATCGATCCGGACAGCCTCCGGACGATCGTTGAACATCGGGCGGAGCGCCCTGCAGAGCTGTTCCGGCTCGACGGCCGGCCGCATCTGGCTCATGTGCGGGTCGAGACGACCTGCGTCGCCTCCTACCAGGCCCTTCTGGAAGGAGGGACGCCATGACCGACACGAAGAGCACGGTGCTGCTGAAGCACCACCTCAAACAGCTCAAGCTGCCGACGATGCAGCAGGAGTGTGAGAAGGTCGCCCAGCGGTGCGCCTCTGACAATGCGGATCACCTGGCGTACCTGCTGCAGCTCTCGGAGCTGGAGCTGATCGAGCGGGAACGGAAGGCGGCGGACCGGCGGCTCAAAGCCGCCCGGTTCCCGGCGGCGAAGCTGCTGGACGAGTTCGACTTCGCAGCCCGTCCCAGCGTGAACAAGCCGCTCGTGTTGCTGCTGGCGAAAGGAGAGTACCTCGATCGGCGGGAGAACATCCTGCTGGTCGGTCCTTCCGGGACCGGGAAGTCGCACCTGGCGACGGCGCTGGGAATGGCGGCCTGCGCCCAGGGCCGCAAGGTGCGGTTCTTCCGGGTGACGGAGCTGATCACACAGCTCCTGGAAGCCAAGGAAGAACGCCAGCTTCTGCGGATGCGGCAACACCTGGCGAAGCTGGACCTCTTGATCCTGGACGAGCTGGGCTACGTCCCGGCCAGCAAGGCCGGCGCCGAGCTGCTGTTCGACGTGATCGCAACGGCGTACGAGCGGAACAGCCTGATCGTGACGACGAACCTGCCGTTCGAGAACTGGACGGAGGTGCTGGGGAGCGAGCGCCTTACGGGCGCCGCGCTCGATCGTCTGACGCACCGCTGCCACATCCTGGAGACGCAGGGCGAAAGCTACCGCCTGCAGGACGCCAAACGCCGGCGGAAGTCCGGCTGAGCGGCTTTCCCGGCTCGACTCCGGACGTTCCGGAGGTCGATACAAGCTTCAGGCCCCGATCCGTCTGGTGTTCTTCACCCCCTCAGCGCTGTCATTTTCGGCCGCCCGCCGCTGCCATTTTGAACCGCCCTCAACAGGAACCTGGGATCGAGTGCAGGCCATCGTCCGCGGCTGCGTCTATCACAGCCATGAGATGACCTACGCCGGCGAGTTCATGACGTGTGGCCATTGCGGACATCCGATCACGGGCGAGCGGAAGACTCGGCAGACAAAGAACGGCACGCGGGAATACGTCTACTACCGCTGTTCCCGATACACCGCCGCAGAACATCCTCGCACGCGGGTTCCCGAAGCCGAGCTCGACCGGCAGATCCTTGAGCTGTTCGGCCGGATGAAGATTCAGGATCCGGAGGTGGTGGAGTGGTTCCGCGCCGTGCTGCGGTCGCAGTCAAAGGATGCCCAAGAGGAAACGCTCTCCCAGCAGGGCGAGCTCAAACGCCAGCACACGTTGCTGAGCACCCAGCAGAGCCGTCTTGTCGACATGCGGATCGCCGAGGAGATCGATCAGGAGACGTTCGCTCGAAAGCAGACTGAGCTGCGCGACAGGCTCGCTTCGATCACTCTGCAACTCGAAGTGGTCGACCGCTCGCGGTCGGAGCTGGCCGACTTGGCGGTCAAAGTGTTTGAACTTTCGCAAACGCTGTCCGAGAAGTGGCTTACAGCGGACTATGCCACCAAGCGGCGGATCCTCGAAATCGTCTGTTTGAACTGCCGCCTTGATGGCGTAAGTCTCAGCCCGCAAATGAGAAAGCCCTTCGACGTTCTCGCCGAAGGGCTTCTCGTTCCATCAAGTCGGGGTGACAGGATTTGAACCTGCGACCTCCTGGTCCCGAAACAGCTCGACAAACCATACGGGCACGTCAAAGAAGGAATCGTCTCCAGTTCCGGACGACACCATCTTGAATTCCCGGTTCCTGATAACGCCGTAAGTGCCTCCCCAAACGACAGTTACGGATCACTGCGCGAGTGTGCCAGCTTCACGACGCTCGCCGACTGCATTGCACCGGCTTTCAAGACCGGGTTACCGCTGCTCTATCCACCTGCCAGTGTAACGACTTGCGGAAGGACGCGGAGGGGATTGGGGCGCAGATTGGGGCGCAGGCGTGTCAGTGCATGGCAGCGGGTGACGGCGACCTGCAGCAACTGATCGAGGCGTGGCCGACGCTGGACCATAAGACGAAGGTCAAGATCATGCGGTTGCTGCGTAAGAAGTGATCAATCTTCTTCGTCTTCCTCCTCTTCCTCGGCGAGCTCGTCCTCGTCGAGGGTGAGCAGGACCACCAGCGTTTCGGTCACCTGGACCGGGAGGTACTCTTCACCAACATAGATGTCATCGAGGTCTTCCTTGCTGAACGTGTCAAACCAGTCAGCGACAGTGCCATCGCCCTGACTCGAATCGGCCGAGCCGCCGGTCATCTCTTCCCACGGTTCTTCAGCGTTCTCGGGAATGCCTCCCCGTTTGGGATAGATACCAGCGTTGACCAGTGACTCTGACGGGAACATCCAGGCGACGCGACCATTTCGGATTCCGGCGAGAGCACACGGGTAATCGGACAATCGCACGCTGCGGATGGCGGCACTCACAAGAGACGCCCCGAAGTGTCCGGCGATGTCGCCGATCCGGTCCATTGAAAGCGGCGACTCATTCACCATGGGTCGCGCGAAGACCGTTGGCATCATGAGGCTGGCGGCGAACGCATCCGCCTCGCGTTCGATCTGGCGGTGGCTGCGGAACTCGTTCTTTGACCGGTGCGGCTTCACCCCGCGCCGAAGACACTGGTGATGATGGTCGATGAAGAAATGGCCGAGTTCGTGGCTGACGGAAAACAGCGTTCGGGGATGATGCTGGCCTTCTGTCAGACCGATGTCGTACTTCGTGTTGTAATACAGAAGGAAGAGGCCGCGCGACTTCACGTACTCCAGCTTGCCGTCGTACCGGCTGCCCAGATCGCCACCCGCGAATTTCAGGATGTCACTTTCGGTCTGGGCGATAGCAAGGGGGTTGATGGGCGGCTTCATCTTCAGCCGTGCGATCAGTTCGTCAGCCGTCTTCGCCGCCATCTCCTGGTGATGCTGCTCCTCCATCCAGTCCATCTTGCTCGTCAGTCGTTTCATCGTTGAGCATCCTTTTGCGCAGCTCTTCTTCCTTTGCGTCTGTTTCCGGATCGGCTTCTCCCTCCTCGCGGAAAACGGCCAGCATGTCCTCCTCTACGTCCGCGAGTTCGGCTTCCGGTGACCATTCCCGGACCTCCGGATCAAACTCCGGCCGCTCGCCTGTCACGACGGCGTCAACGATCCGCTCAATCTCTTCCGGGGACATCGGGATTTCCGGTGCGGCGTCGTAGGCCGCGTCCGCCTCCTCCGGAGTCATCGGGCAATACCCCTTGAGCTTCCGGTACTTCGGGGCGATTTCATTCCAAAAGCTGTCAGCGTCGGAGGTCATGGCTTCGCTCCTTTGCTGCGTCGCTGAATCTCATTCTCGACACATTTCTTGAGGTTCGCTCGCGCTTTGACGCGCGAGACGCGGATTGAATTTGCGGTTGAGCCGAGCTTCTGTGCGAGCCTTCCAGCATCAGCCACATCGTCAGACTTCAGGTCTTCACGGATGATGGCCTGCTGATTGCCTTCCAGCTTCTCGATGCAGCGTTCGAGATCGTCAATCCGCTGCTTTGTCTTCTTGTCGACCGGCTCGTCGCAGACTTCAGGTCGGTCGTGGTTGTCGAGGCTGAACTCAACTTCCTGCCGGTCTTTCCTCTCGTTCACCAAGTTGATGGCCTGATTCTGAACGATCCGCATGAACCAGGACTTCAGGGACTTTTTTGGATCGTAGGACGCCCCATACCGCCATGCCCGATCTGCCGCCTCGAAGAGAACGGCATCGATGTCGGCATCACAAAAACCGTATTGGTTGCGCAGGTAGCCCTTCGCGCGGGGGCCATGAAGTTCGAGCAACTTCCCAATGGCTTCGCGTTCCTGGCACTGAATCCGCAGATTCAGCGTCTCGTCGTCCTCTTCAGCGGTATTCGCAGACATGGGAGCACTGGCCCTCCTTACTTTCACTACCGCGGCATGTTAACCGGGAAACTTTTCCAAAAAAAGAAGCCCTCACGGTTAATGGGCGGCGGTAGTGCGGGCAGAGGCGGTCATTTCGATCGCCCAGCCACTGAGGAATACCGAAGAATGAAAACGATTCGCACGAACCAGCTGAAGCCGAACCCGGCCGGAAAAGACCGGACGCGGTCGGGAGCCAGCGAAACCCAGCTCGCGGCCGAGTGGGTGGACATCAAGAACACGGGCCGGATTGACGTCGACCTGAACGGCGTCACGCTGTTCCACAAGGCGTTCAAACGGGACGGAACCTTCGAATGGGAAGTTGTCCGCCGGCTGACGGGCACGCTCCCGGCCGGGAAGGTCCTCCGGATTCATTCCGGCAAGGGGCCTTATAGCGTCGTCCGGGATGAGGACAAGGCTGGCAGCGATTACTACTTCTTTACTGAAGAGAGCCGCTACATCTGGAACAACGACCGCGGCGACACGTCGCTGCTGTGGGAACCAGCCAGCAAGACGACCATTGATGAAGCTGCCTACGACTCGAATCCACCCGAGGGGGTCATCCTTCAGCGGGTTGGCGATAAGCTGGTGGCGCCGGTCGCCGCGTACCGCCGGTAGCCTGGACGGAAGGGGCAAGCGGTGGAAGAAAAGGGGGGAGCGATCCCCCCTTTTTCTTATGACCTTTAGCGCGCCCTTCCATGCGCCGATCTGGCGAACTGAACGACGCGCCGACGATTCTCATCGTTTTGAATGTCATCCAGCACTCGCCATTGGCCGTCGATCTTCTGAATCGACTCAGGCGGTGCATTGTCTTCCTGTGCTTGAAGGACGTTCTTCTGGACGGCTTGAGGAGTGAATCCGAGCCACTTTCCCCACGCGACTACGTACGGGTAGCGTGTCGCGTCTACCAAGCGGTCAATTGCGGCAATGTTCGCGGCGTTCGCGACTCGGTATGCCAAACCGGGGATGACCGAAGAATCTGTCGCCCTCACAATCTCGTTTTCCATATCACCTTTCCGCCCCGTTCTCGAACCGGAGCAAACATCGAAATCCTCAGTCCGTCAAACGATCTTTGCCCAGGTAACGCAGGAAAAGTCCGTCGATCCCCGACGGCGCTGCCTGCCCCCGCAACACGCGCATGATCTGCTCCTCGTCATTGTTCGGAGCGCATCGCAGCCATTCGCGCGGGAAGCCGAGTTCCTCGGTGAATTCCTCAAGGGTCTTACCGAGTCGCCGCATGTTTTCTGCGGTGTAATACTGCTCCGGGTCGATTTGGGAACCGAAACGGCGGTAGCACTCGTGGATGATTGCGGTGATGCTGACGAGATATTCCCGGCATGCTTCGGCGACGTCCCCTTCTGGAGCGCCAGGCAAAGGCTCGAAGGGACTTGTTGAGCAGAATCGATGCTCGACTCGGTGGTTACCCTCGGCGTCGCGGTATCCGACACCGCCGTTCAGATGCATGACCCCAATATGCTGTGACTCTGTTCGCGCGGTGCGGAAGAATCGTGCAAGGGGATCGGCTTTCAGAGCAGCCTGCTTCGTTGCGTACCAGTCGGCGAACCCTGGCAGGTCCGCCATGACCGCCTGTAGCGAGAATGTCACACTGCGAGCAGCGGCGACGAACGCGCTGAAATAGCATCTCGCTTCAAAGAAATCGGGCGTTGCGGCGAGCTGTTCGAAGAAAAACGCCGCCTCTTCCAGTTTGTCATCAACCAGACTGAACGACCGTGCCATCGAGTTGTTCCTCGGGACCATACCTCATGGATGACACTCTGAACTGATCCCGAGTTCGGGCTTAAGCTGACTCGAGCTTGATTCAATGTTCAGGGACGATTTTCCTGTGCAAATCCACAACGCTCACTTGAGGGCCAATGCCGCCGCGATCATGCTTTTCAATTCATCCACGGTAAAGGGAATGGGCCGACGCTTGTGGGCCATGCTGTGGCAGTTCGAGCAGAGCGGGACAAGATCGACTGTGGGGTCAAGGACCGTACCGGGGGCAAGTCGCGCCAGCGACTCTACGTGATGGACCTCGATGTACCCCTCACCGATCGTCCCGTAAACCTTTTTGAAATCAAACTCGCACACTTTGCAGGTGCGTCCGTGAAAGTCCATGCACGCTTGTCGGTTCAGGGTGCTGCGCTCGTACCGCGTAATCAGCGCCTGATGGCCTCCGCCTTCGGCTTCACCTGCTGGTTGTTGCTCAACTGGTTCAAGAGTCATCAGCGCGAGGACGCTGCCGAGCATGCGGCTGGTCCATAGAAGGGCGAGCCCGTCGACCACGTCCGGGTTCGCACTATCGATGGTCATCGGACCTTTTGAGAATCCGAATGTCAGAGATTTCCAGTCAGTCGGCCAGTTATCCGTTTCCGCGGTTCCTAGGTTTTGCCCGTTGACCTGAAAGGTTACGACCGCCCCGGCATTTATCGCCGCCTGCACGAAGGTGTGAAAAGTGCTTCGCTTCTCGGGTTCGGCATGGGCCATCGCGGACAACACTTGCTTGCCGTATGTAGCGGGAGCAAAGTTGACCTCCACGGTTCTCCAGCCAATGAGTATTCCGACGGAAAAGCCGCGGGTGTGCGGAAGATCGGCGGGGCGAAACTCCGCCCGCAATCCGTCCGCTTCCTTTCGAGCCTCACCGGTCATGTGAACGCCGTAGCGCTCTGTCAGAGCGTGAGAAAGGCTTGCGGCATCAAGCATCGCCGCCCTCACTCATGTCCGGTTCTGGCAGATCGTCAACGAGGTTTCGCAGCAGCCGCGAGACCTCGAATCGGAGTTCCTTAAAATGCTTGCGTGTATTGTCGGTTGTCGCACCCATCTCCGCTTCGCACAGCGCCCACAGCAGAGAATCCATGCCCTGCACGGTGACGCTGGAGTTGAGATTGGGAACGTACACCTTGTGGTAATACGGGTGACCGGTATTGATCTGTACGCCGTGATGGCCATCAATCAGGCATGGCTGCCAGAGGAGGCCATCATCAATACTCGGCACAGGCTGGACGCTTACTGCGCCGGTCTCGATGGCGCTGGTCACCGGCATCTTGATGCGGAAAACGCCTTGCTTGTTCTTGATCTCGACTTCGCCCTTGGTTGCATCGGTGATTGTTACTTCCGCCAGATGCAGGTCCTCTTCCTTTGCTGAGATAGTCGCATTGGAACTTGCGTGGGCATTCTTGGCCTTTTCCTGTGCCTTCTTCTTTTCGCCCTTACGATAGCGCTCCTCGGCAGCGCGACGCGGTCCCGGCAGGAATTTCGACAGGACAAAGTTGTACAACTCGTCCTTCAGCAGAATTCGTGACTTCTTGATGTCGACCTGAAACGCTTCATCAAGCCGGTGATCGAAAGAGAATTCTACACGCAGCAGCGAAAAGTGTGGCTCCTTACTGAACATGCCCATCCAGTCATGGGCGTGAATGAGTCGATTTTCGCGATAAACGTAGATTCCTTGCGTCTGATTCTCAAGGCGCGCTGCCTTTGCGTCTTCTTTGGTCGGGAACTCCTCCCGTCTTGGCAGTACGACTGCTCGAATCGTAAACGACGCCTCGCCTCCACTGGGCAAGTCCACAGTAATGGGCTTGTTACCAACTTCCTCTGCGCCTTCGACTTTGCTACAGAATGGGTCCCATGCTTCTAAGGCCGCCTGATTGATCGTCATTTCCATATTCCGCGCCCGACTATCGTCCGGGTCGAGGAAACGCTGATACACCATTGCTGCGTGCTGCTGGAATGCCTCGACGACTTTCTTCAGCGCATTCCTTGCAGGTTGGCCGCCTGCAGTTTGATAGTCCTTGATCAGGCGGTCCACTTTCTCCCAAACGATAAGTGTCCCGGCCCCGCCTTCGGCTGCCTCGTCCAGCAGTGCGAGCTCATCTTTCGACGGGGCGTCGATCAAGACCTCCCACGCTTTTTTCTTAACGACATGGTCAATGTCCCATGTCGCCTTACAGGCATTTGTGTCCTTCGAGCGTGAGATGACGGAGAGGCGGCGGGCGAACGCGGTGGACGCAGTTTTTAATCCGAGACCAAACTTGCCGAGCGCGCTCTTGTCCTTCTTGCCCTTCGCGCCGTAAGTCATGGCGTTCAGGAGGTCTTCTTCGTTCATCCCGTAGCCGTTGTCGGCCACGCTGACGGTCAAATCTCCGTCCAGATCCATACGAATCCAGATCCTGACCATCGTCGCTTTTGCATCGACCGAGTTATCGACGATATCGGCCAAGGCCGTGTTGAAGTCATAACCCGTGTCACGAAGGCCCTCGATCAATCGAGACGGGTCGGGTGGAAGGACGCGCACTTCTGTCATGTTTGGCCCCAGTTAGAAGTCTATTACTTTCCATGTCGTCCCGAGAGTCAGTCGGTCGCCATCGTCAGGTTCGTTCAGTCGCTCAAAAGTAATGTTGAATCGGTTTTCTTCGTCACGCGAGAGGATGAGCGTATCACCGGCACGCAGATTGTGAGAGCGGATAAAAGGCGTCATGCACGTCAGTCGGTACTCATTTCGCGTACCACCGAAAAGCTTGTTGTTGTAATAGATGAAGGAGAAGGTCCACTTCTCTCCAACCTCATCCCTGAATACCAAGCTGTGGCGGGGATTGTATTCTTTTGCATCGAGTGAAGGAAAAAAGCGGAGAACCGTGGGCTCGCGCGGAACAAGTATCCCTGCCTGATGTCCACCGGTTTCTCCGGTGTCATTCCGGCTCAGCTCTTTTCGAATCGCTTTCGGTCTCTCAATTGGCATTTTTTAGCCCCCCCATCACAGGCGACAGCTCGAGAGACCGGACAATATCGGCGATATCGTTTTCCGTTCCTTCAGTTCCGACGACGGCACTGCTGGCAATAACCCGCTTGCGGGCCGTTCGCTGGTCGATCACTTCCTCAACTGTGCCCGGATGAAACAGTCGATGGACCGTTACGGGTCTTGTCTGCCCACGCCTGTATGCACGGGCCGTTGCCTGATCTTCGAGAGCGGGGTTCCATTCCAGGTTGAAATGTACGACGTGGTTTGCGGCGGTGATGTTAAGGCCTGTCCCGGCGGCCTTGGGATTCAGAATCAGACCAGCCGATGTCGTGATCTGGCCGAAACGGTCCACAGTTGGTTGCCGGTCAGTGACAGGAGTTCGGCCGTCGATGATCGTGAACGGAAGCTTGTATCTTCGATGCAGGTCCTCAGCGAGTATGTCAGCCATCCTCGTGTATGACGTAAAGATCAGCACCTTCTCACCGTCGAGGAAGACCTCGTCGAGAATTTCCAGCAAGCGGGCGTACTTTGAACTATGAGGTAAGGGGTCACCGGTTTCGTCACTCAGCAGGAAGGGGTGAGTGCAAAACATCCGCAGCTTCGTCAAGGCGACGAGCGACGCCATTTTCCCGTATTCTGCGACCACTTCGTGACGGATTTCGTCGTAGCGATGTGCTGCCTCGTCGGACAATTGGATCGCTTGGGGAATGTCGATGCGGTCGGGCAGGTCCTTTGCCACGTCGGCTACAAGGCGTCGCAGGATCAGCGGACTCACCAGAGGCTCAAGCTCCGAGGCGTGATCCTCGTCGTCAAGGTAATGCGCCTCGAATTGATTTAAAGGGCCGAGAAGACCTGGAACAGCGAAGTCCATCAGCGACCACAGATCGCGGAGACGGTTCTCGACAGGCGTTCCAGAAACCGCAACTGCCATCCTTCGCGGTAGAGTCTTCAGCGTGACAGTACGTTGCGCGTCTGGCGTCTTGATGGCCTGAGCTTCATCAAGAACGACAATATTCCATCCGACCATCTCCATGATCGAGATGTCACGCATCGCTGTGTCGTACGACGCAATGACGACATCGAATTTCTGGAGGTTCCGAGGGAATCCGGTTCGTTCGCGGCCCTGATGAAGAAGCACGGCCAGTGCGGGCGCAAACCGGTTGAGTTCTCGACGCCAGTTCTCGAGCAACGTAGCTGGAGCGACCACGAGCGAGGGCGCCCCACGAGTCTTGGACTCGCGGAGGAGGAGTGCGATGATCTGGAGTGTTTTGCCAAGGCCCATCTGGTCGGCCAGGATGCACCCCAGTCCCTCGTCAGCGATCCGGCTGAGCCACTGGAAGCCCGTTTCCTGATAAGGGTAGAGATCGGCCTTTAGCCCCTCGGGAATACTTTCGGACCCGGATGGTCGCTCTTCCGCCTCGTCTTCGGAGTCGACTATCTTCACAAGGCTCGAATTGAGCCCGCGGAGGTCAAGATATTGCCGGAGGGTGAGTCGCCCCGGAGCCATTACGCGTACTGACGAGAGAAGGTCCCTGATTGCCTCAATCGACTCTGGTGGAAGGGGATACCAGTCCGTGCCGACAAGGAGCTGATCGCCGTCCAGAACCTGAAGAAGCTGGATTGGCTTGCCGCCATCGTAGACGCGTACGCAACATGACGGGTGCCCGGTCAACGGATCGGACGGCGGGGCGATCTCAATGGAAATGTCAGCCGGAAATCGACGGATGGCCAGATCGGGGAGCGCTTCTGACGGGGGGCGGGAAATTTCTTCACCGCGAATGGTCAGACGGCCCTTGAACTCGGCCCGCGTGATTTCGGAGGCGGTTGGAGCCACGACACCGCCTGACGGCAGGCGAAGCATCACCCTGCCGGAATCGATATGCCAATCAGTGTCTGACTCCCGGTCGTCGCCCACGGCAGAAACGATCCGATTTCTAGAGAAGCGAGCGCAATCCTCCTGTACGGCTCATCGCATCCGGGCCTTTTGAAGTGAGAAAGTCTACCGCAACTGGGTCCGTGATAAAAGGATCAGTCGTCGAGGTGCAGCTTTTACCGTGATCGACGGCTTACGGAATCACGCATGGCGCCGCCACTGCCCAGCCACTCGGTGACGAGATCCATTGCAGGATTCATCAAGTCGCAGAGGGCTGTCATCGCGCTGGAATGCCCCTCGTCCGTGTCCGGCACATCCGCGTCGAGCTCATCGAGCAGCGCTTCGATGCCCCCGTAGCAGTTGGCAGCGACGTAATCGTGGAGTTCTGAAAAATGCTTCACGGAACGCGGCACGACCCCTGCCCGCATATCGGCGAGGATATCTGCCTTCATTCTCTCTGCGAGTTCTGCGGGCGTGATCACACTTCGCCTATACCCCGCTCAAATGCCGATTTCAATGGGAGATTTGCACCGCCACCGCATTCCAGCTTGCCAGCGGGGAGTCCCACGGCCATAATGTCACAAAATCACCCAGTGGGGCCGGGAATGACACAGGTTACTGAATTTTCAAAGCTGCAGCAGCAATCCGGTCTCTCGCTCGACCTACTTGCGGAATCCCTTGGCTACTCCACCCGCCAGCTGCGGCGCTTTGAAAGCGGGATTTCGACTCCGCGGCCACCGGTGATCGAGGCAATGCGGCGCCTCATCTCGAAAAATGAGCCTCCTCAGCGGGAAGCGTTTCGGTTCATCGACCTGTTTGCGGGCATCGGCGGGCTTCGTCGCGGGTTCGACGGGCTCGGCGGCAAATGCGTTTTCACCAGCGAGTGGAACCCATACGCAAAGCAGACCTATTGCGCCAACTTCCACGACGGCGATGACCACGTGTTTCATGGCGACATAACCACGATCGACGCGAAGGACGTTCCCGATCACGACGTACTCGTGGCAGGGTTCCCCTGCCAGCCGTTTTCGATCGCTGGTGTAAGCAAGAAAAACGCACTTGGACGGGAACATGGCTTCAAATGCGAAGCCCAGGGAACGCTGTTTTTCGACGTTGCACGAATTATTGAACATCACAGGCCGAAGGCATTCCTGCTGGAGAACGTCAAGAATCTGGTGAACCATGACAAGGGAAAGACGTTCTCCGTTATCCACCGAACGCTTAAGGAAGAGCTCGGCTACAACGTTCACTGGAAGGTCATCAACGCGAAATCGTTCGTCCCGCAAAATCGCGAACGAATCTTCATTGTCGGCTTCAGGGAAGAGAACGATTTTTCGTTTGACGACATAGTGCTGCCCGACCCGCTGAAAGGGCCAAAGCTCAGCCAGATCCTGCACCCAGAGGACGGGACCGAATCACCCGAGGGGCACTATACCACCGGGCCAAAGGCGATGGTTTGCGACCGTTACACGCTTACAGATCATTTGTGGAAGTACCTTCAGGATTATGCTGAAAAGCATCGGCTTAAGGGCAATGGCTTTGGATTCGGATTGAACGGTCCAGAAGACGTGGCCAGGACGCTGTCCGCGAGGTATTACAAGGACGGTTCAGAAATCCTGATCAAGCAGAAGGGAAAGAATCCGCGACGACTCACTCCGCGGGAATGTGCCAGACTGATGGGATTTGACAAGCCGGGACAGTCAGACTTCAAAATCCCTGTCTCGGATATGCAGGCATACAAACAATTCGGCAACGCTGTTGTAGTTGCAGCCGTCGAAGCCGTTGCCCGCCATATGGCCCCGTGGATAGAGGGCAGCAATGGAATGTTGCCCTCCGGTCAGAGGTTGCTCACCTTCCATGCCTGATGTCGTCGATGCACAAACGCGAAGCCGGATGATGTCCGGTATCCGGGGGAAAGATACCCGGCCCGAGATGACGATCCGTCGAGCGCTGCATCGCTTAGGCTTTCGCTATCGACTTCATTCAAAAACACTGCCCGGCAAGCCAGACCTGATATTCCCAAGGCTGAGCGCTGTGATTTTTGTGCATGGTTGTTTCTGGCATGGCCATGACTGTCATTTGTTCAAATGGCCGTCGTCAAGAAAGGAATTCTGGCGGGAGAAGATCGAAGGAAACAGGACGAGAGACGCTGTATCATCCGGGAGAATTGAGGAAGCCGGTTGGCGGATACTCACAGTGTGGGAATGCGCGCTCAAGGGACGGACTCGCCAAAGTGAGGTGGCAGTCGTTGAGGCCGTCGCAAGCTGGTTGACGAGCGGCACAGGCAACATGGAATTGCGGGGCATCCGAGATGGCAGCAATGGCCGACCTGACGGACTGGATGGATGAGAATTCCGGTCCGCACATTGTGTGGTATGTGAAACGGCTTGCAGCCAATGACACGCTCGCGAATGAAAGCCATCAGGCAGGGCCGTACATTCCAAAAGAGTTCTTTCTTGGAGTATTCCCATCGCTCAACCGTCCACGGGATAAAAATCCAGACAAGAAAGTAGAACTGACGATAGATTCGCATTGCGATGCGCGGCCCGTTCGTGCCGTTTGGTACAACAACAAAACGAGCGAGCCGGATGCACCTGGGGCAAAGAAAAAAAGCAAGCGAGATGAATGCAGACTGACGCGTTTTGGAGGTGCGCGATCCGCACTTCTTGACCCGGAAAGCACTGGTTCGCTTGCAGTCTTTGCGTTCTATCGTGGGGAAACGGGGGAGTCAGAAGTCTGCCATGTGTGGGTGTGTGACACTGAAGTCGAGGCAGATTTGGTCGAGGACCGCGTTGGCCCTGTCGAGCCCGGAAAGCTGACAGTATGGACTGTTGATGAAAATGATCCGCTTCTGCCGAAGCGGTCGAGGCCGCAAAATAGCTGCTGGCTTGAACCGGAAGAGTTTCCTTCCGGATGGCTGTCAGTGTTTCCTACCGGTGCTGAGATCATCCGCAAAACGGTTGAATTGCGAAGCGGACACGGCCTGCCCGTGGATAGCCGGCTACTAAAACGCCGGCGCTGCGAATACGAGCTTTTTCAGAGCCTCGAGGAAGCGACTGAATTGCCAATTATTCGGAATGGTTTTGACAACATCGAAGACTTTCTTGCCAGGGCGCAGCACATATTGCAAAGACGAAAGTCGCGTGCCGGGCTATCGCTGGAGCTGCAGACGAGAGAGATATTTCTGGAGGAGAATCTTCTGCAGGGCACCGACTTCGATCATCAACCGGAATCGGAGCCCGGAAAGCATCCGGATTTCCTCTTTCCTTCAAAATCGCATTACAGCGATCCAGCGTTCCCCGCAAGCCGGCTTCGGATGCTTGCAGCAAAGACTACCTGTAAAGATCGTTGGTCGCAGGTACTGACAGAGGCGCAAAGAATTCCGGAAAAGCATCTCCTGACGCTTCAGGAAGGTATGTCCGTCAGACAGTTCACGAACATGACGGAGGCGGGCATTCGGCTTGTTGTCCCGACACCTATCATCGGAAAGTTTCCGTCCCAAGTGCGACCGCATCTGCAATCGCTTGAAAGCTTCATCGCCGATGTCCGGCTTCTTCGAGTCAATTAGCCGTGCAGTTTGCCTCAATCGATTCCTGCTGCCGGATCATCCGGTCGAGCCACGCATCGACGCAGGCGGGCGTTTCCGTCCGCTCCAGCCACCCAATGACACACTTGTCGGGCCACACCGGCACCGGGCAGTAGCCGCTACTCCCCGTGGTCGCGCAGGATGGCAAGCAACTCAGGCTTAGGCCGAGCAGGAGCAGCGTGAATCTCCGCCTCACGGCGGGTCTTTGCTGCCATGTCCTCAGCCAGTCGAAGCCGCTCTTCGATTTGACCGGCATCGTGGGCGTCCCTTCGGATGGCCCAGAGGATGACGATCCCGAATGCCAGGGCAAGGAATGCGACCGTGCCATAAAACTCGATCACTTCTTCGGCTCGAAGATCGAGAAGCGGACGATGAACGCCTTCAGCTTTCCGACGATCTCATCGTCCTTGGGCGTTTTGGTGAACGGCACGATGACGGAAGCGATGGCGACGAGGCTGCCGAGAACGCTCGACGCTGCGATCACATAGGTGCCATATTTCGTGGCGAGAAGCATACTGAGTAGTTCGGATTCCATAGTGGTCACTCCTTTGATGGTTTGAGGTTGGTTGCGTCTTGAATACCGAGAATGAATTGATCGGGAAGCAACTTCTTGAGCTTCGCGAGCGTGAGGCGGGAGTTCAGCACGGCCGGCTTTTCGCTGAGGTAACCGAAAGTCTGCCCGACAAGGATGCAGCCCTGCGTGTCGTCAATCGTGTAGCCTGCGTGAATCAGGATGGCGGAGCGGCCGGGAACGCCATTCACTTCCCAGACGCCCTTGTATTTCGTCCCGCTGTGGGGGACGCACAGATAACGGCCTGTGGGAATGCAGCTCTTGCCCCGGCGGTTATCGTTCCAGGGGTCTTCGCAGGTCACGCCCAGCTGTTCCTTGCTCCTGAAGAGGTGACCAAAGACTCCGTCGTCACCGCTGCGAATTCGTTTCAACGTCAGCGTTTCTCTTGGAAAATCATGTACGGTCATGTGTTGCCCCTCATAATTGTCACGATCTTTTCGGGCATCCCTTGGATCGAGTCGTCGACGTCATCGATCCGGGAATGAATCCGATCAAGGCTGTGATTCGTTTCCGCTCGAAGACTGCGAAGCTCTTCCTTTGTGGTGTAGTTCTCGGAGACATGCAGGCGGAGCATCGCGAGGTCGAGTTCGTTGCCCGAGATCCCGTCCGAGACACCGTTGATTCGACCATTCAAATAGGCGGCGACGGCGATGCCGCCAGCGACCACCCCGCCGATGATCCATTGAAAGAGGCCGAGTTCAGGTACGTCAGACATTGAGAATCCCATCCATGAGGTAAAGTGAGGCGATTGCCGCTCCGAAGGCGGATGCTGTGATTGGCTAGCAGTTCGTGAGACGATTGCGACTGAAAGATCTCTTGGCAATCAGGGCGAAGATCACTCACCCAGACTTGCCTCCTCTGGACGAGGATCTGCGGGGACAATCACGAGGAGTAGAGTGCGCTCAGTTCATTTTCATTTCCCCTCATCAGATGACTGATGTTTCCCAGGGCCAGGGTCACGGCTCTCTCGCTGCGCCGAGCGTCACAACGGCACCCGCTCCTTTCACCACACCACAGCTCACGTCCAATTCTCTTCAGCCAATTCCGCGGACGGTCCATTCTCAACATGGCGGAAGCCAACGAAGCAGATCTTCGTCCTCGATGACATCCTCGCGATCACGATTCTGGGCGTCACCTGCGGGGCCGACGACTGGACGGACCTGGAGCTGTTCGGCCGGCATCGCGAAGAGTGGCTCAGGACGTTTCTCAAATTGCCCGTCGGCATCCCGTCGCACGACACCTTCCAGCGGGTCTTGGGGCTGCTGGAGCCCCGGCAGTTCGCCGCAGGGCTCCTCCAGTGGACGCAAGCCATTCATGAAGCGACCGGCGGGACGATCCTGGCGATCGATGGCAAGTCGCTCAGACGCTCCTTCGCCAGGAAGTCCGGCCAGGCGCTGCATCTGGTGACCGCCTGGGCCAGCGAGAGCGGCCTGACGCTGGGGCCGGTCGCTTGCGAGGAGAAGTCCAATGAGATCGCCGCCACCTCAAACTGCTGTCGGTCACAAGTTGTACGGTGACGACCGACGCGATAGGGCGTCAGACGGCGATCGCCGAGCAAATTCGCGAGCAGGGAGGTCATTACCTGCTGGCCGCGAAGGGGAATTAGTCGACACTGGAGACCATGCGTTTGGCCTTCGCTCCGCGAATGCACGTCTTCTCTTGCCGTAACAGGCTCACCGCCAGACGCCGCACCGCCGCCAGGTTTGTCGCGCCGTTGCGGTCTTGCTGGCGCCGGACATCTTCGCTGAACGCCATGTCGAGCACCCAGTGCTGAGAGTTTTCGATGCTCCAGTGACGCCGGATCGCTTGCGCCAGCTTCTTCGCCTGCGGAAGGTGGCTCGATGAACAGACGGGCTTCGCACGTCTCTCGGCCGTCCGGAAAGGTCCGCCGCGTCCTGGAGCCCACCAGCATCCGCAATCCCTCCACTTCGCTCGTTGGGGATGGCCAGCGGGAATCGCCAGGGCATGGCAGGTCCGTTCTTCCGTTCGGCCGTGTCCCTTCTCGGAGGTCTCCCACCGGGTGTGCCGGAAGCCTTCGAAGTTCGCCTCCACCGCCTGATCGAAGAGCGACTGCAGGTCGGACTGCGCTCTCGATCCCGGTTACCTGCTCAAGGTCATGCACACCACCAAATTCGATGCGTAGGCCTGCCCAGACACCACAGTGGGGCATCGTTGACGGATCAACTTAATTTCCTCCCATTCTGCGTCATATATATTTGAGAGTCCCGTTACTTGGGAAAATGCTTTTTATCAGCTCCTCACGGTCTTATGCAGAAAGGGTCCAGACGTGAATGCAGATAATAATGAACCAAACGAGACGCATTCGGCGGCCCCGGTCCGCCCCGCCGAAGGCGTTGCGCCAATCGAATGGAAGCAGTTCGCCAAGGAACTGGGCAGGTTGATCGGACGTCGAGTGGCGGAAGAGGCGATATGCCGAAGAAAGAACGTTCCGAAATAGGTCACTTGTCTCGTCGATTGGATGCCGACGACTTCCTTCCGTCACCATTCTCAAGACGCTGAACCTCCACGAGCCGATCCTTAAGGATCTGAACCAAAGTGGCGCGATCCTGCTTGTCTCGGCCGTCCCGAGATTCACTAAGGGAAGGTTCCCCGGTCAGCTGGTCTTCGACACCCTGGCACGCCTTTCTTCGTCGATTGAGGGCCTGCCGAAGCTTTCGGACAGATTCTGCCCCCTTGGAAAGTGCCGACTTGGACTTCTCAGTCGGCTCCCAAAATGCGGCAAATGCGACTTCGACGTCATCCATTGAGCCCCTGAGCCTGTCCCTGTACCGTTGCTTCAATGCGAGATGCAGATACACATACAGTTGAAGCATTCGGCCATAGCGGATGTAAGACAGTTTCGATGACTTTCCGAACCACTCGTCAAGGTGGCGGAGGTCTGTCTTTTTCCGATGAAACTCGAAGAGCTCAGCGACGGTGAATGAGCGGTCGGCGAGTAAGGGCCACGGCAGGAACAGCGTGATTCCGTCTGAGCGAATGCCCGGCGACTGGATCGTGTCTCCCACCATCATGCCGGCACGGGTCGGTTCAGGAACGTGAAACGTGCAGCAGCCGCTCAGGCACCATCTGTCGAACAGAGCCTGAAGCTCCGCTTTCGCCCGTTCTACGTTCTTGTTCCGTCGCCGACCTTGGAATTTGGCCCCCACTGCAAACTGAGGTGAACACTCGCCGTACTCCGGCATGACAGCGTAGTGGGCTAGTTGGAAAAGGATGACCTCCCGCCAGTACTCGGGGTGCGTAACCAACCAGCCCGAATAGCCAAGCAGCCGCTCCCTGACTCGACTCTCAATGCTGTGTCGAATGGCGTACCGCTGCGCGGCCAAAGCTTCAGTGAACGCGTCGGTGGAAAGTACCTCTCGAAAGTCTCGGTCTTGATCTGCAAGAACTCGCTGCTGCCAATCACCAACGGCCTCGAGTTCATATTCGTTTGTGCCCCAGTCGTGGCCATCGAGCACGTCCGAGAAAACGGTTTGCTGACGGTAGAATCCGGTCGCACTGAGTTCGCGCAGACGCCGCTCGAATCGGAAATCGCTCGGCGGAAGAAGGCCCGGGCAGTGAGCTTCGATCGCGGTCAGGAGTTCCTTGGGAAGGGCGAAGAGCGGGTCGATCGCAAGCCTCGGATCCCCAGCGAACTCGTCATTGAGCTTCTGCCACTGACTCGGCGATGAGGAGGACGACCCGGTCGGCTTTCCCATAAACGATCACGCTTCGAACGGGAGGGAAAAACTTCTCGAACTTTTTCCCTGATACGGTTTTCCGCTTCACGGTTCACTGCCCCCCGTCTGATTCAGAGGACCGCTCCCGCGATCCTCTCAAGGATGATGAGACGGGACGATGGACGATACCCAGAACAGATGTGGTCGTGAACCGGAACGCGGGAAATACGCTTCCGTGCTCACCGAGTCTCCAGCGAGTGGCAACGCGGCCAGGAAGATGGTCAAGGCGGTGTTGATGGGCGAACACGAGCACGAGGCCAACGATGGCAAACGCGTCCAAATCTACATGCGAAGCGGGAAGTTCCTTGCCCGCCTGCGGCGCGGGGGACGTCAGTACGGTATGAACCTGGGGGCGGACGAGAAGTTGGCACGTGCGAAGCTCCTGACCCTCTTGACCAGCCTCGGCGATGGGACATTCGTGCCGCCATCGGAAGCTCGGAAGAGAAATCGCAATCGCAAGAGCACTCCTCGAGCGACCTTGCCGGAGATCGTGGATGAGTACCTGGCCCACGTCAAAAAGAAGAGAGGAAAACGCACAGCGAAATCCTATCAGGGCCGTCTGTGCCCGGTGCTGCACTTCGCGGATCTGCGCGAGAGCCGAAGGAAATGGCCGCTGGCCGCAGATATCGATCTCGCGTTCGCGACCGATCTGCGCGCCCATCTCGCTCAGCAGCTGGTCTCCAGAAACGGCTCCGACTTCGCGCCGAAAAAACACTTGATCTCATCGAGGCAGGTCTCCCACTGCCTCCAGACACTGGCCATGGCTCTCAACTGGGCGGTCAGCCCCTACGTGCGAATGCTCCCGTCTGAGTTCGTGAACCCGGTCACCCGGGACATCATCGGCTCCAAGCCGATCAAGAACCCGTTGCGCGAGTGTGTGCTTCCGATGGAGAAGCGAATCGAGATTGTCGGCCACATGGATCGATGGCAGCTGGTCAATCTCAGCACGCTGCTCGTCCTCCCCACGCGAACTGAAGATGTCTCGGGGGCGATCATCTCGGACTTCGACCTGGCAAACCGGACTTGGCGACTGGGAACCAGACTCGGAGGAAACGACTTCAACAAAGGGCGAGTGGACGTTGTCATGCCTCTCCCGTCGCAGATCATCGCAATACTGCGGATGGCTGAGGCAGGCCGCGTTGCCGGGCCCATGTTCCTGCGTAGGAAGTGCTCAAGTCGGAATCGGAAAGGGTTTCGCTCGGCTGACGAGTTCCGTTCGCTGTGCGACGCCCGCTTGGCGGCCGCGAAGGGGGGGGAAGTACAAACCGATCAAGACAGGAAACAAGTCATACGAAATCTCCTGTGCAAGTGCGGAGCTGTCACGGGCGACATGATCCATCGGGAGATCCGCGCGTTGTTCGATCAGGCGGGAGTTGCTTCCGGGATCCGACCGTACGATCTCCGCGGGGCCGTGACGACGGATATGAGTCGTGCCGGCGTTCAGCACCTGGAACGCCGTTATCTGACTTTGCACGCCACGAGCGACATCCTGAACGACTACCAGCCTCTCGATCCAGTCACCGAAATGGACAAGTACTTCCGCTTCATCATGCCGCTTCTGGAAGCACTTGACCGGCGGAGCCAGGAGCTGTTCCCGCGGTAGGGCGGTGCGATCGACGATTCGGCAAGCAACTGCGAGTCGGGCGAAGGTCGACAACGCAGCATGAGAAAGAGGCCTTTACGAAAGGCCAGAGTCGCGTAGATTGTGATTCAGAGTGGTACGAGGAACTCTGTTCTCAAAGCTGGTGCACAGTTGGTGCACGAGTGGTGCACAGGGGCTCCAAACGAACACAACACTCTGCGGCGCGGTGCCGCAGGGGAACGATCCACAGGATCGAACGAATTTCCAATGATTTCGCATCTCGGACGGCTGAGAGCGGTGGGTCGAGACAGCTGGAGCTGAAGGAATGCGGAGAGTCTCTCCCTCTCCGCTTTTTTCTTTACGGGCTGATCGCCAGAAGAATGAACGGACCCGGTTACGGTGCGTTCACGGCGAGCTTTGCTGATTCCCTGAATTTCGTAGAGGGGAATACGTCGCGACTGTCCGCCTCAGGCCCGCGGTGTGCGCGCCCCCCCGCCAGAGATCCGTTTCCCGCGTCGCGGCAAGGAAGACCGGATTCCCTTCCGGACCGGCGCTTCGACTCTTGACCCTGGAGTGTGGTCCAGGCCGTATCGTACGGACGGAGGTTGGTCCCCCCGACCCGCCTGCGATCAGGAGCCCCTCTCATGTCTCACGATCCCTCCTCGGCTGGAAACGGCTGCTGCCATAGTGGAGTTCCGGAACTCCCTGTTCTGGGACAACGACACATCGATCCGGTCTGCGGGATGTCGGTCGATCCGCAATCGGCTGCCGGTACGACTACGTACGAAGGCCAGGCTTACTACTTCTGCAGCGCGGGCTGCCGCGCGAAGTTCGTCGCTCATCCGGAGCAGTACGCGGGCTCAGGCCGGCCGGCTTCGCCAGAGGGGATGGCGAAGGGAGGCTGCTGCGGTGCCGGCGGGACGAAGCCCGCCTCTCATGCACAAGTGGCTGCCATCGACCCCGTCTGTGGAATGACGGTCGCGCCGGAGTCGGCCGCAGAGACGGCGGTCCATAAGGGGCAGACTTTCCACTTCTGCAGCACTGGCTGCTACACCAAGTTCCGGGCGGATCCCGAGCGGTATCTCGGTTCGAAGCCCCACGCCCACTTCCACAACGCTCCCGCGGTCCCCGGCACCCAATACACCTGCCCGATGCATCCGGAGATCGTCCAGGACGGTCCCGGATCCTGCCCGAAGTGCGGCATGGCTCTCGAGCCGATGCAGCCTTCGCTCCAGGAGGGGGCCGATCCCGAATACGTCGATATGCGGCGGCGGTTCGTCATCGGGGCGGCGCTCGCGGCTCCGATCTTCCTGATCGCGATGGGGGCGATGCTGCCGTTCCCGGCCCTCGCCCACTTCCTGCACGCCCGGATGGGGGCACTCAACTGGCTGCAACTGGTCCTGTCGTTGCCGGTGGTCCTCTGGTGCGGCTGGCCGTTCCTTGTCCGCGGATGGAATTCCGTGGTTCACCGCAGCCCCAACATGTTCACGCTGATCGCGATCGGCGTCGGGGCGGCCTTCCTCTACAGCGTGGCGGCGACCGTCGCTCCGCTGGCGTTTCCCGAAGGCTTCCGCGGTCCCGGCGGGAGCGTGGAGCCGTACTTCGACAGTGCCGCTGTGATCGTGGTCCTGGTCCTGCTCGGACAGGTTCTCGAATTGCGGGCCCGCTCGCAGACCGGGGCGGCGATCCGCGCGCTGCTGGGCCTCGCCCCCAAGACTGCCCGGGTGATCCGGGACGGGAACGAGGCCGACGTCCTCCTGGCGGACGTGCGGGTCCATGATCGCCTGCGGATCCGGCCGGGCGAGAAGATTCCCGTCGACGGCCTGGTCGAAGAAGGGGAGAGTGCGGTCGACGAATCGATGGTGACCGGCGAGCCGATGCCGGTCGACAAGCGGACCGGCGACCGACTCGTCGGCGGGACCGTCAATGGGACCGGGGGACTCGTGATGCGGGCGGAGCGAGTCGGCAGCGACACGCTGCTGGCTCAGATCGTGCATCTCGTGGGGCAGGCTCAGCGGAGCCGGGCTCCGATCGAGAAGCTGGTGAACCGCGTGGCGGCCTACTTCGTCCCGGCGGTGCTGGCGGCGGCGGTCGTGACGTTCTTCGGCTGGGCTGTCTGGGGAAGCGAGCCCCGGCTGGCTCACGCGCTTCTCAACGCGGTGGCGGTCCTGATTATCGCTTGCCCGTGTGCGCTCGGTCTGGCGACGCCGATGGCGATCATGGTCGGAACCGGCAAGGGAGCCTCGATGGGGGTGCTGTTTCGAGACGCCGAGGCGCTTGATCGGCTCCGGCAGGTCGACACCCTGATTGTGGACAAGACCGGGACGCTGACCGAAGGAAAGCCGAAGCTGGCGGGCGTCACGCCGGCCGCGGGTTTCTCTGAGAGCGAAATCCTGTCGGTCGCGGCGGGGCTCGAACTGCAGAGCGAACATCCCCTGGCGCGGGCGATCGTGGCCGCCGCGAAGGAACGGCAGGTCGGGGTCGCGGAGGTTCCGGGGTTCCGCTCCGTCACCGGCAAAGGAGTGATCGGAACGAGCGGCGGCCGGCAGGTAACAATCGGCAATGCGTCGCTCCTCGAGGAACTGTCGGTCGACGCCTCTTCCCTGACCTTGCAGTGGGACGCCCTCCGAAGCGAGGGGCAGACCGTGATGGCCGTGGCGATCGACAACCAGCTGGCCGGGCTCATCGGCGTGGCCGATCCGATCAAGGGGACGACTGTCGAGGCGCTGCGGGATCTCCGCGCGGAAGGGCTCCAGGTCTGGATGGCCACGGGGGACCACCCGCAGACCGCCCGGGCGGTCGCCACCGCGCTCGGGATCGATGAGGTGCGGGCCGGCGTTCTTCCGGAGGCCAAGAGCCAGATCGTCGAGGGACTGCAGAGGAGCGGACGAACGGTCGCGATGGCCGGCGACGGCATCAACGACGCCCCCGCCTTGGCGCAGGCGGACGTCGGAATCGCGATGGGGACGGGCACGGACATCGCGATGGAGAGCGCCGGGGTGACGCTGGTGAAGGGGGACTTGCGGGGGATCGTCCGGGCGATCCGGTTGAGCCGGAGCACGTCGGCGGCGATCCGCCAGAATCTCGTCCTGGCGTTCGCCTACAATGCGATCTGCATTCCTGCCGCCGCCCTGGGCTGGGTGTCGCCGATCTGGGCGAGTGCGGCGATGAGCCTTAGCTCCGTCAGCGTCATTGCGAATTCCCTTCGGCTGCGTCACGTCCGTGTTTGACTGCGAAGGGGGCGGGGTGCCGTATCGCGGACGGGTGGATTCGCCGATCGATGGTCGCCCAATTCTGGCCGAACCGGGTCCAGGGGCACCCTGGTGGGGAGTGCAGAGGGGCAACGCCCCTTTGCCCGCCGGAGGCTTGGCCCTCGAGAGACGTCTGAAGGAGTGAGTGTCCAAGCGCGGACACCGTACCGTATGCCCTCTCACCAACCCGCGGGGATTGCAAAGCGAGCGGTGTGGTGTGAAGGAGTCCTCATAGCTGGTCCCACAAAGGGAACGTCCGTCGTCTGCCACGGTTCCGCTACGAAAATGCCTCCGGCGGCAAGGGGGCGAGGCCCCCTTGACCCCAGGCTCCCGTGGCACATTGGGTTTGAGCGATCGGAGCTGCGCCGGCAAGAACGCGGTTTGAGCCAGCGGGACAATCCATCGCGGACCGCTTTCATTCGCCGCGATTTCTTCACGAGAAACGGCTTCCGACCTCCATCCCCGCCCCCCGACCTCCGCAATTCCGTCAATTCATTGACCACTTTCCGGAATTCCGCGACACATTCCCGCGTCATCTCGCCAATCCCTTCTGACTCCAAATCCAGTCGCCGCGAGCGATGATTGCCTGACTCATGGGACGAGCGCGCCGTGGCCTGCGGACTGCAGAACGGCGATCGGGAGGCGTGGACGTTGCTGTACCAGCACAACAGCGAACGTGTGTGGCGCTACGTCGCCCGCCTCGTCGGCAGCGACCGCTCGGCGGTGGCCGACATCGTCCAGGAAACCTTCGTGGCCGCCGCCCACTCCGCCCGCAACTATGACGCCGGTCGCGGTCCGCTCGCCCAGTGGCTCCTCGGAATCGCCCATCACCACGTCGCACAGTATTGGGCGGCCGCGGCCCGGCATTCCGCTCTCCCTCGTCTCATTCAGACCGGGCTCGTTCAGTCGAGGCTCGTCCTCGCAAGCGGGCCGGGGGAGGCGGGCCTGACCGAGGCGGACGATCCAGCGAGACTCCTGGAACAGAGCGAATCGGCGGAACTGGTCCGACGGGTCCTGTCGGAGCTGCCGTCCGAAGCGGCGCTCGTCCTGTGCGGCAAGTACCTCGATGACCTGAGCGTCGAAGACCTCGTCGCCCGAGACGGCGGGACGGTCGAATCGGTCCGCTCCCGGCTGGCCCGCGCTCGACGGGATTTTCGCGAACGATACGAACGGCTGGCCCGGTGGGATGAGGTGGCCGCCGAACCCAAGCCGCGTCATCCCCCGTCGGAGGACGCCTCATGAGAGCGATCCCATCTGTTTCGATGGCTGACTCCGGTGGTTATCTGGAGTTTGAGCCCCTGTTCTTTCATCCCGTTCTGTCCCTGCGCACGACGCACCCAACCGTTGTCCACTGAACCCGCCCACGACCGCGATGACCAGGAGATCGGCCGGCTGCTCCGGACGATTGCCGAAGACGCTGCGCCGGTCGATCCGGCGGCGCTCGATCGCATCGCCGCCCTGGCCGGCAACCTGTTCCCGTCGGCTGCCGACGCCGAGCCCTCTCGGCCGGTCGGCCCAACTCATTCCCAACCTCTCCCCCGCGCTTCCGGGAGTCGTCCCATGTTCTTCTCTGTAACCCGTCTGCTGGCCACGGTCTCGGCCGCCGTCGCTGTCCTCGTGATGTGGTTCTCCGCGGACTCCGTCGTCCCGGCGAACCTCGCCCTGGCGGACGTCCTGCGACCCGTCGTCGACGCCCGGACACTCCAGCTCAGCATCGCGCGGGACGGGCTCGTCTCGAACGTCTTCGTGCAGCATCCAGGGCTCGTCCGGGTCGAGGAGAGCCCCACGCGGTATCTCGTGGCCCGCGGGAGCAATTTCTGGCAGATCGACGGCGACTCGACCGAAGCGGCCGCCTCCGACGACCGCCACTGGGTCCGGCCGGACGGAGCGGTCGATCTCCTGGGGCTGCTGGGGATCGATCCGCGGGAGCGGCCGACGTTCGATCATCTCCGCCCCTCGGGCCGCAAGTCGTTCGCCGGCCGCGACGCCTGGACCTTCACCCGCCGCGTCGTGCAGGAGGACCGGTCTCTGCGGATCGACCTCTATGCTGATGTTAAATCCCACGAGTTCCTGGGGATCACGGCCCGCGATGCGAAGGCACCGGCTGGTGGACCGCCGCTCGCCGAGCTGACGCTCGTCGCCCTCAATCCGCCGCTGGCGAACACGTTGTTCGCCGTGGCCGACACCCTCAACGTCGAGGGGATCGGCAAGGTGACCGATGTGCAGGGGATCGTGACCCTCCGGCCCCTCACCTCGGACCGCTGGACGGTCGTCTGCCGCGAAGTCCCGTTGCAGCAGGGAGACTGGATCCGCACAAGCCCCCGCGGAGCGAACGCGGCCCGGGTCGTACTCACCGGCGGGACAACACTCACGATCGGTCCGGACTCACTCCTTGAAGTGCAGGACGCTGGCAAGGTCCGGCTGACGAGCGGCGAGTGCCAGATCGATCGGGGCGAGGGCGGGGGCGAAAAAACGCCGTTCGAACTGCTGGGTCCGAAGGATGGAAGCGAGCGGATCGCTGGCGGGAAACACCTGTTCCGCGTCACGAAGGACGAGACGCTGGCTAAGGTGGCCGAGGCTCCGCTGTGGCTGAAGGGGTTCGAAGGGGCGACGAGCAACGAGTCGATCGGCTCGCTGATCGTCAATGTCGACGGCCGGAACGAGCCGCTGACGGTCGGCGAGCACAAGGTGACGATCGACATCCGGGACCAGATCGCCCGGACGACGATCGAGGAGACGTTCGTCAACCGGACCAAGAGCCGGCTGGAGGGGCAGTTCCATTTCCCGCTCCCGCAGGACGCGTCGATCAGCGGCTTCGGGATGTGGATCGGCGATCAGCTCGTCGAGGCGGACATCGTCGAGAAGCAACGGGCGCGGGAGATCTTCGAGACGATCCTCCGCGAGAACCGCGACCCCGGCCTGCTCGAATGGGCCGGCGGCAACATTTTCAAGGCCCGGGTCTTCCCGATCGAGCCGCTCTCGGAGAAGCGGATCAAGATTACCTACACGCAGGTCCTCCCGCTGCGGGCCAACCGATACCGATACTCCTACGGACTGCGGAGCGAACTGCTCCAGAAGTTCCCCCTGCGGGAGCTGTCGGTCCAGGTGAACGTCCACTCGGCCCTGCCGCTCAAGAGCGTCACTTGCCCCAGCTATCCCTGCCGGTCGCAGGCGACACCCCATTCGGCCCGGCTCGACTTCACGGCGAAGGAGTTCACGCCGCAGCGGGACTTCGACGTCGTCTGCGAAGTCGACGGAACGAACTCGCAGGTCGTGGCCATTCCGCACCGGCGGGGGGATGACGGCTACCTGATGCTGCAGCTCATGCCGCCATCGGGAGAGGGGAACTGGCAGCGGGAAGTCCTGCCGAAGGGGGAGCCGGCTGACTTCCTGATCCTGTGCGACACCTCCGGCTCGATGGACTCGGCGATGCGGAAGACGCAGGCCGAGTTCGTCACCGCGCTCCTCTCCGCCCTGGGGCCCAAGGACCGGTTCAATATTGGTGTCTGCGACGTCGAGACGGCGTGGCTATTCCCCGAGGCGATGACGCAGAAGGACGACGTTCTCGCCCAGGTCCAGTCGAAGCTCGCTGAGCGGGCGTCGCTCGGCTGGTCCGATCTCGACAAGGGGCTCGCCTCGGCCCTCGACAAAGCGCAGGGCCTGATGACGGAGACGAAGCGCAATTCTGTGCCGCAGATCGTCTATGTCGGCGATGGGATCGTGGCGGGGGTGAACTCCGATCCCCAGGCGTTCGCCGCCCGCGTCCGGCAGCTCGCGGCGACGCGGCGGAAAGTCGTCGACGGGAAAGAGCAGCCGATGCCGACGATTCATTCGGTGTCGGTCGGCAGCACCTATGAAACGGTCTCGCTCAAGGCGATGGCCGCGATCGGCGGAGGCTCGATGCGGCAGATCACGGGCGACCAGACGCCGCCCGTCGTCGCTCATGAGCTGCTCAACGAGATCCTCCAGCCAGGCCTCAAGGATCTGGCGGTCGAGTTCAAGGGGCTTCGCGTCGCGGCGATGTACCCGGAACGGCTGCCGAACCTCCCGGCCGGGATGCAGCAGATCCTTGTCGGCCGGTATCTGCCGGAACCGAACAAGGACGGGGCGCCCCAGTCGGGCGAAGTGATCGTCACCGGCACGCGAGGCGGCGAGACGGTTCGATACGCGGCGAGGATCTCGCTCCCGGCGGCGGCAAACGAGGAGCGGCCCGATGAAAACTCGTTCATCCCGCGGCTCTGGGCCCGGGCCCACCTCGACCAGCTTCTGCTCCAGGGATCGAGCCCGTTCCTGCAGGACGAGATCATCCGCCTGTCGGAAGAATTCCACATCATCACCCGCTACACGTCGCTGCTCGTCCTAGAGTCGGACGCAGACCGGGAGCGGTTCGGCGTGAAGAAGCGGTACGAGATGCGGGACGGCGAGCGGTTCTTTGCCGATGGGAAAGCGGCGGTCCGCTATGACCTGGCCCAGCAGCAGATGCAGCGGGCGGGAGCGTGGCGGCAGGGACTGCGGCGGCAGATCCTGACGGCGTACGCGCGGCTGGGACGCGAAATGCCGGACGCGCGTGTCCGGCGGGGATTCAGCTCCATCCAGTTCGACAGACGCTCCCTGAGTTCGGACAGCTGGTCCGCGGACGAGTCCGGCATGAACTACTTCTCGCGGTTCAGCGGAGGCTACGCCGGGTCCGGAGAGGTCTTCTACGACAGCCTCCAGCTGGAAAGCCGCGGCACCATCGAAGATCTGGTGTCGGAGCGCAAGCAGCTTTCGGAACTGGGCCTCCGTCAGGAGATGAACGCGCCGTTCGCCCCCAGCGCTGCCCCGATGAGCGGCGAATACCTGGGATTCGATGTGGACGCGAAGAACGATGGTTACGCCGATGGCCTCGACGTGAGCCGCGATTTCCAAACCGCGCTTCCCGCCCTTCAGAAGGCACTCGGAGACAGCGATGCCGAATACGTCAGTCCGCTGTGGGACGGAGCGGAGCTCGCCGCGGCCGCCAAGCGGTACTCGGTTCGAGAGGCCGAAACGCCGTTGTCGATTCTCGATCCCTATGGAATGGATGGCTCCTCCCCGGAACTTCCGTGGGGACGGCTGGGCGCGTTCTCCAGCGAGTATGCGATCGGACGGGGTACTGTCTCGCTGAAAGAGGTGGGGTTCTCGCTGACCGCGATGGGCCGGGCGAAGCGGGAGGCGTACCCCAGAATCGGAATCGAATGGCTCGGCCTGTTCCCCACGCTGCCCCCGGTGCTGGCGGAACGGAAGCCGGTCCGGCCGCCGTCGTGGTGGACCGCCGAAGCCCTGGAGCTGGCGCGGCTCCTCGACCGCGCGGAAACCCTTCAGGCTCTCCCGGACGGTCTCGAAGTGGTCCGCACAACCCGCAATTTTCACGAAGGCTGGCGGCGGATGATCGAGGGAACGACCCATCGGGAACTCCGCCGCGGGACGACGTGGCTCGACCGCGAGACCGGCCAGGGGAATCCGACGACGATCCACTGGCACGACGGCAAGGAGCGGGGCGTCCTGACCGTGTCGCTTCCGTTCGGGGTGACCCGGCCGGCGGAGAAGCGGGATGGCGAGCGGCTCGATTCGGTCCTGGCTTCGCTCGACCTCACGCGGATGTATCGCAACCACGTCCCGACGATCGAACGGCCCGAGGCGAATCGCGCCGTCCTGACGCTGACCTCCCGCGACGACGCCAAGGTCGTGTTCCGGGTCACGATCGACACGGAGAAGAAGCACATCCTCAAGCAGGAAGCTCTCCATGACGGCAAGCTCCTGAGCACCTCCGAGTTCAGCGACTTCGTCGAAGTCGCCGGCCTGTGGTTCGCCCGCAAGTCGATGACCCGCGACGGCGACGGGTTCGAGATCGCTTCGGCGACGATTGAGATCGAGCGGTTGGCGGCCGACGAATTTGAGCGCCGCTACAAGGCCGAGCTCGCGGTCCGCGAACGGACGCTGCTGTGGACGCAGCCGATGTCGAAGCTCGCCGCCGCCCGGGCCAGAGCGGCGGATGGAACCGCCAGCCTCACCGACCGCCTGCTGATCCTGGCGGAACGGACGGCGCGGCAGCAGTGGGACGACGCGTTCCAGCAACTGGCCGCGATCGAGACCTCCCAGGCGGGACAGCCCGGTCTGCCGTGGTTGCGGATCGGGCTGGAGAAGGTCGCCGGCCGGCACGAAGAGGTCCGTGGGCACCTCATGCAGCGGCTCGATGCGGCCCTGACCGACATGTCCGGCGAGGCCCTCCATCGCGTGCAGCACATCCTTGACACCTTCTATTCGAACAGCGGATGGCATGAATATGGAAAATTCGTCGAAAAGGCCCGGCCGGTCTACGAGCGGCAGCCCGATCCGGCGGTCGGTCTCCACGAATGGAAGCGGCGGCAGGTCGAGTGTCTCCGCTACACGGGCCGACTGGAGGAATCCGTGGCGCTCCGCAAGGAGTCCGCGGCCGAACTCCCGGGTGACGTTGGAGAACAGACCGTCTGCGCCACCGCCCTCTGGGAAATGGGGAAGAAGGCGGAGGCGTACGAATGGCTCGACCGCACGCTCGCCTACGGAGCCGGGAAGCATGAGCGGCCGCTCGGCTGGAACGAGTGGACCTACCGCGACATCCACGCCACGCGGGCCCGCCTCTTGCGGAACGACACCCGCTGGGGAGACCTCCTGCGGCATGTGGCGGGCTGGATCGAGCAGAACCCGACCTTCGCCGAGCCGTACTCCGAGTATCTCAGCGCCCGGATCTACAACGACGAAATCGCTCAGGCGGAGGAACAGGTCCGCCAGTGGCTCGCCGCGTCGCGGGTCGAACGGAAACTGACCGAACCCGAACGAGCCCGGCTGAGTGCGGCAGTCGGCTTTGCGCTGGGGGACATCTCCCACATTTCGAGTCGCAACGTCCTCGTTCCGCAGTGGTCCCCCGCTCTGGAGGAGACCGCGGCGTACTTCGTCAAGCACCCGGACCATAGCGACGTGACGCGGCAGATCGTGTCGCATCACCGGTTCCAGGGGACCGATGCGGCCGACCGCGTGCGGGGGCTGATCCGCCTGCGGCTGAATGAGGCGGCCGGGACGCTCCCGGCGACGACGGTCCACGCGTTCGTGGAGCTCGTCCTCAACCACCGGTGCGTGATGGTCGAGGGGCCCGATCGGCTCAAGGTCGAAAGTATTCCGCTCTCCGAATGGGCGGCGTTGACGAAGACGCTCCGGACCCGCTGGGACGCGGAGCCCAAGACCGAGGACCGGCGGACGATCGCCGCGACGCTGACGTCGATCTATGCCCTGCACTTCGCCGACACGGAACACCTCCCGTTCCTGCGGGCCCGCCTGCAGCGGGCTGAAGAGGCGCTCGCCGCCCGTCCCGCGGACCTCGATCTGGAAGCCCGACCCGAGAAGGACCTGGGGGACTACATCGAGTCCGAGCGATCGGAACTGTACGAAGCCCTCCTGGCCCGCCCCTGGACGGAGGCGATCGAAACGGAGCTGTTCGCGCAGCTCCCGCGGTTCGGCGCCGGGATGGAGGCTCCGCAGCGGCTGGACGTTTGGCTCGGGCGGTTACAGACGCTCGTGGACAAGATGCTGGCAGGTCGGCAGGCCGCGCGGATGACCGAGCTGACGGACTCGGGCGAGACCGAGAAGCTGACCCGCACCCAGTTGCAGGAGAAGCAGACCGAGTTTCAGAAGACGGCCCGCCAGGACCTGGCAAAGCGGCTCCAGAGCGAGGCGGAGGCGCAGCGGGCCGATGCGGACCGGGCCGGCTGGCTCACGATGGAACGGGCCCGTCTCGACATCCTCCTGGAGCAGAACCTCGAAGGGGTCTGGGGCGAGATGCAGGAACGGCTCGGACCGGCGCCGGCAGCGATGCCGGAGAACGACGAAGACTGGGGGCCGGACCGCGTGGCCCACGAGCTGTCGCAGACGCTGCTCCGCTCCCGGGCCCTCGCGGCCTCGCTCTTCCTGGCCTCCCGGGACAAGGCTCCCAAGGACTGGGCCGACAAGGTCCTGAGATACCTCGACGCCGGAATCGCCAAGGGGGGAGCGGCGACCGCCGCCTGGAAGAGTGGAAAGTACCAGTTCCTTGTCGCTCTGGATCGCGTCGACGACATCGAGACGTCGCTCAAGGCGTGGACCGCGGACGATCCGCAGGCCCCCGTCTGGAGGCTGGTCCTGGCCCGGATCCGGGCGGAGCGGGGGGACGTCCCCGGCGCGATCGCGCTGCTGGAGGAGGTCCAGAAGGGTGCGCCCCTCACGCCCCCCGATCTGGCGATGCTGGCCGACCTGTACCTGGCCGCGAATCGCAAGGGGGACTTCGAACGGACCCGGCTGGCGAAGTTCGAGCAGATGGAGGAGTGGCGGCTCTCGAACTGGATCGGCCAGCAGCAGAACCGCTTCACGAACCACGGGGGAGACCTCGACGAAGAGCTCCTCGCTGCCGTCCAGGCGCTGTTCGCGAAGGCGAGCCATCCGGAGAACTACCTCTACCAGATCCGGACGCTGTACCAGGCGACGCGGGACTTCCGCGTGCTGCGGATGGTCCCCGACCTGACGATCGGCCGGACGCGGGAACGGATCTACGGCACGCTCCAGCACCTCGACGGGCAGGTCCTGTGGGACCTCAAGGAGGCGGCCGCGGATGAGATCCTGGAGCGACTTCGGCTGGTCCGAAAGGAGACCGCCGCCGCGCTGGCCGCGATTGCCGACACCGCTCCCGACGCCGACATCCTTCGCCGCGCCAGACGGCTCGACCTGCGGGCCCTGGATCTGATCGAAGGAATCGTGGAACGGCGGTCGGCCGAAGTCCCCAACAGTCCGGACGTTCACGCCCGGGCCGCGCTCGCCGCCTTCCGCCGGGCCTTCGATGGCGACTGGCAGGAGGGAGAACGCCGGATGATGTCCGCCGTCCTCAAGGACCTGCGGAAGATCGCCCATCCGGGACTGGCCGAAGAACGCCACCGCGAATTCCGCGAGTTGATCGCCGGTTCGCCGCCGCTCAGCGACGAGGCGCTCGCGGTCACGGCGGACTTTGCCCACATCCGCTACTGGTACGACATGGACTTCCCCCGGCCGAACACCGGCCGGCCGGCGGCGCTGATGCTCCTGTCGAACGCGATCCGGGACCGCCTGCAGCAGGACATGGGGATCTGGCCGGTAGCCCTCAACGGTGTCCTGGGCGAATACCTCGGCCAGCTCCGCGATGCCCGGCAGTACACAACCGCCGAGGAGTTGCTCGAAAAGATCCTCGCGGCACTCCCCGAGGATCAGCGGCCCGCCATCGAGTCCGAGCGGTGGGCGACGTGGGTCCACGCCCTGGAGCACGACGGCCGGGTTTCGCTCGGCGAGGGGGAAGCGCTTCTGACCGCGCTGTATGAACGGTCGCTCGACCGGATCCGGGCCGCGGCGGACAACGAGCGGTATTCGCGGATCGTCGAGACCACCCAGCTCCTTTCGACCGCCTCGCAGAAGGGGCTGCCCAATGCCCGCCCGCTGCTCTCGCGGTTCGCCTTCGACACGCTGCCCGGGCTCCTGACGCCGTCGATGCACAACTACGACTCGGACATCTCCCAGGTCTCCTCGATCGTGCGGCAGCATCTCGACCGGCGGGAGGACCTGCGGTTCCTGCTCCGGTCGCTCCAGAAGTATCCGGTCTGGTTCCAGTACTCCTACAGCGACGGCTGGAACTACCACGGCTCGCAGATGGCCTCCCTCCGCACGGAGATCGGCGACATCGGGGACCTGGAAGCGCCGCTCCTCGAACTGGTCCTGAGCTACCTGCGGAAGGAGCTCCTGACCCGCGACGCGCGGAACCAGAGCTTCACCCGCGCCAACTACGGCTACTTCTGGAGCGAGAAGCGGGCGGACTTCCTCCGCGTCGCCGAAGAAGTCCTCGCTGCCGAGAAGAACTCGCCGCGGATCATCGAGTACGTGGCCGAGTACCTCTTCCGAGGGCTCAACGCCCAGCCGCGGGCGATCGAGGTCCTGTTCATCGCCCATCGCCGCGGGCTCCTCGACGATCGCGGAATCGACACTCTCGTCCACTACCTGATGGAGGAGCGCCGCCACGCCGAAGCGGCCCCGCTGCTGGAAGGTCTGGTCGACCGCGAGCCGGAGAACCTCAACCACCGGACCGACCTCCTGATCTGCTACCACGAGTCGAAACGGCCGCAGCAGGTGAAGGAGCTCTACGACCGGACGCGGGCGGACTTCCAGAAGAAGGGCCGCTGGACGGCCGACGCCATGGCCCAGATGGCGGATGCCTGTCGGCGGAGCGATCTGCCGCAGGAGGCCCGGGATCTCTACACCGGCGCCATCCAGCGGCGGCAGCGGGAGTCAGCCAACCGCGGCATCGGCGACGAGACGCTGTCGCGTTGGTATCAGCATCTGGCCGCGATCCATTCGCAGCTCGGCGACACGGCCGCGGCGGTCGAAGCGGCGTCGGGGGCGATCGTCTGCTGGTCCCCCCGCCACGATCAGCGGCGGCAGGCGATCGAGGCTCTGGAGTCGGTCGTCGCGTCGGCCAAAGACCTCGACGCCTATGTTGCGACGGTCGACGCCAAGTCGCGGGAATCGGGCCAGGACAGTCCGATCATTCGGGCCGCCATCGGCAAGGCGTGGAGAGACCGGATGGCCTGGGACAAGGCGATCGCGCAGTACGAACTCGCCCGTCAGCTCCAGCCGAACAACCGCGCGATCAACGAGGCGCTCCTGGCGTGCTATGACGCCAAGGGGGACAAGCCGGGGGCGGTCCGGCAACTGCTCGGGATGATCGACCTCGACCGGCACAACCTCGACCTCCTCAAGCAGCTCGCCGAGCGATCGAAGGAAGACTCGTCCCTGGCCGAACGGGCGGCGACATCGATCGTCGAGTCCGCTCCGAACGAAGCGGAGCACCACGCGGCGCTCGCGGAGCTGCGGCAGACGCAGGACCGCTGGAACGAGGCGATTCCGCACTGGGAGCAGGTCGCGGAGCTGCGGAAGCTCGAGCCGACCGGCCTGATCCAGCTCGCGAAGGCGCTCGTTCACGTCAAGCAGTTCGGACGGGCGAAAGAGGTCCTGGCGCAGTACCGGAAGAAGGAGTGGCCAAGCCGCTTCGACAACCTGCAGGAAGAGGTCCGCCGGCTGGAGACTTCGCTTTCGCAGTGAGTGTCGGATTCCGGGGAGGGGAAATGAGCCACAGATAAACACAGATGAACACAGATCAGGAGAGGGAGACGCGAAAGCCGCATCCCGAGCGTCTTCTTTCAGGGGACGCCTCTTATCCGTGTTCATCTGCGTGCATCTGTGGCTCTCTCCTTTCGTCGTTGAGTTGGAGTCGCAACGCGCCTATCGTCAGCGCGCTCGTGCTCTCCCTCGCCGCGTCACTGGGTTCGGCGCTCGCGTCCGGGGAGAGGAGCGATGGAGACGCTCGATGATCCGTCTGATGCTGCTCGCGGCGGTCTGGCTCACAATCGCCGCCCATTCCCCAACCGAGGCCGCCGAAGCCCCCCGGCCCAATCTCGTCGTGTTCCTCGCCGATGATGCCGGGTGGGGAGACTACAGCCGCAACGGCAATACGCAGGTCTCGACGCCGAACATCGACTCCCTCGCCCGCGACGGGGTGACGCTCGACCGGTTCTTCGTCTGTCCCGTCTGCTCGCCGACCCGGGCCGAGTTCCTCACCGGACGGTATCACCCGCGGACCGGCGTCTACGGCGTCTCGACCGGCCAGGAGCGGATGAGTCTCGACGAGAAGACCATCGCCGATGCCTTCCATACCGCCGGCTACGCGACCGGGGCGTTCGGCAAGTGGCACAACGGCAGCCAGTGGCCCTATCACCCGATGGCCCGCGGCTTCGACGAATACTACGGCTACACCGCCGGGCACTGGGGGGAGTACTTCGATCCCCCGCTCGAGCACAACGGGCAGCCGGTCCGGGAGAAGGGCTACATCGTCGACCTGTGCACGAGCCAAGCCCTCGACTTCATCGACCGGAGCCGGGGAAAGCCGTTCTTCTGCTACGTCCCGTTCACGACCCCGCACTCCCCGTGGGGCGTCCCGGATGAGGACTGGCAGCGGTTCAAGGACAAGCCGATCGCGCAGCGCGGCACGCAGCCGAACCAGGAGGACCTCGACGAGACGCGGTGCGCCCTGGCGATGATCGAGAACCAGGACCGCAACGTCGGCCGCGTGCTGAAGTGGCTCGAGGACCTGGGGCTCGCGGAGAACACTATCGTTCTTTACTTCTCGGACAACGGCCCCAACAGCTGGCGGTGGAACGGCGGCATGAAGGGGCGAAAGGCGTCCACCGACGAAGGGGGGATCCGCTCGACCTGCTTCCTCCGCTGGCCGGCGAAGCTGCCGAAGGGCCGGACCGTCCCGCAGATCGCGGGAGCGATCGACCTCCTGCCGACGCTGACGTCGCTGGCGGGCGTGACTCGCGTCGGAGACAAGCCGCTCGACGGCCGGGACCTGACGCCCCTCTTCCTGACGGAAGACACGCTCTGGCCGAAGCGGATGCTGTTCTCCACCTGGGCGGGCAAGGTGAGCGTCCGGACCGATCGCCACCGGCTCGACAGTCAGGGTGTCCTCTTCGACATGCAGGCCGATCCAGGGCAGACCACGCCGATCACGGCACAGGACCAGGAGACGACGAAGCAACTCACCGCCGCAGTGAGCCAATGGCGCAAAGACGTTCTCGGTGAAGCCTCCGAACCGAAGGGAGCGCCGCGGCGCGAACGGAAGGGACCGGGGAACGCCGTCGATCCGCGCCCGCTCACGGTCGGCTACCGCGAGTTCCCCCGCACCTGGCTCCCCGCCCGCGACGGCGAACCGCGGGGTGGGGTCCGGCGGAGCTCCAGCGCGCCGAACTCTTCATACTTCGTCCACTGGACCTCGAAGGAGGACTCGATGGTCTGGCGGCTCGCGGTCCACACACCGGGCCGGTACGCGGTCGAGATCCTTTACACCTGTCCAGAAGCGGACGCGGGCTCGAAGGTCGAGCTCGCCTTTCAGGACCGGCGACTCGCAGGGACCGTCGCCCCGGGCTGGGACCCGCCGCTCTATACGAACCAGGACACGATCCCCCGTCCTCCGGCGGAGTCGCAGATGAAGGAGTTCCATCCACTGCGGCTCGGTGAGATGACGCTCCCCGCGGGCGAAGGGGACCTCGTCCTCAAGGCGACCGACATCCCCGGCGGCTCGGTCATGGATGTGCGGGCCATCACGCTGACGCTGCTCGGCGACTGAGAGATTCTGAAACAAGACTCTTGACCTCATGATTCGCCGGCGGCAGAATGCCTAAACTAATAGTTTAGTTGAAAGGGCCGATCGGAATGGCCGAAGTCAGTCCCAGCGAACGGGAGCTCGACATCCTCAAGGTCCTGTGGGACCGGGGGGAGTCGAAGGTCCGCGACGTACACGAGGCCCTGTGCCGCCACCAGCAGACCGCCTTCACGACGGTGCAGACGCTGCTGCGGATCATGGCGGACAAGGGGCTCGTCCGGCAGCGGATCGAGGGGCGGACCCTCTACTACGCTCCCCTCCACACGCGCGAGCAGGTGAGCTCGCGGTTCCTGAGCCGGGTCTTTGACGGGGCCCTCGACGAGCTCGTCCTCAACATGCTGCGGGCGGAAGACGTCTCGCCCGATGAGATGCGGGACCTGGAACGGCTGATCGCCCGGGCCCGCCGCGACAAACAGACTCCCCCGGAGTAGCACATGACCACTGCACAGTTGCTCGTGTTGACGTGGATGGAGTGGGCCGCCGCGGGAGCCGTACTGCTCCTCGTGGCGCGACTGGCGCTCGGTCGGATCACCCAGCCGGCCGACCGGATTCTGCTGATCCTGATGGCCTTCGGCACGGCGACGATGCTCCCCGTGCTGGCGATGCTCGCCCCGATTCCCGCCTGGCGGCTGGGGGTTGTTTCGTCCTCCCGCACCGAGGCGATCATCGCACCTGCGGTTTCGACGGACGTCCCGACCGCGGCCATGCCACGGTCGTCCGCGCCTGTTGCGGCTGCGCCCCCACAGCGGCCGTCCGCTCTCGATCACACCCCAGGCTCCTCCGTCGCGTCCCCCGCGGCGGTGAAGACGGAGACGAGCCGCCCCCGTTCTACTTTCGATTTGTGGTCGCTCGCGGCGGGCGTCCTGGTGACCGCCTACGCCGGGATCGCGGTCGTCTTCGCGGCGCGATGGATCGCCGGATCGATTCGCCTCCGGCGGCTCGTAAACGACTCTGCTCCGGCCAGCGACGAACTTCGGGCGATCTGGAACGAAGTCACCGCGGGCCGCGGCGCTTCGGTCGCGCTGCGGGTTTCGAACGATGTCGACACCCCACTCGCCTTCGGCTGGCTCTCTCCGACGGTCGTTGTCCCGGCCACGGTCGCCGCGGCGGACGCCCGGACGCTCCGGTTCTGCCTGGCCCACGAATGGTCGCATCTGGAACGGCGGGACCTCCCCGCGTGGGGTCTGGCGCGGCTCTGCCAGTTCGGACTGTGGTGCCAGCCCCTCTACTGGACGCTCCGCCGCGAGCTGCGGGTCTGCCAGGACATCCTCGCCGACAACCGGGCCGCCTCCGCCGGCGGAGATTCGATCGAATACTCCGAGCTCCTCGTCCGGTTCGCCCGGAACCGGATGGCGACTCCGCTCGCCGGAGCAATGGCGCTCCTCGATCGACCGAGCCAACTGACCCGCCGGGTGAAAATGCTCCTCGCCTCCGGACGCAGCCTGCGTCTCCGCTCGGGCGGACTGTTCCGCGCTCTCGCGGGGGCGGGGGTCCTGACGGGAGCGGTCCTGCTGAGCGCGGTCCGTCTCTCGGCGCTGCAGGCCGCCGACGGGCCCGAGAAGACTCCGGCCCCCGAGGCGAAACCCGAGACTCCCCCGGCGGAGAAGCCGAAAGACAAACCGGCCGAGGAGACGCTGCACTACGGCGGCGTGGTGGTCAGCAAGGGGACCGACAAAGGAATTCCGGGAGCGACGGTGACGGTCCGCCGGTCCAAGCTCACCGCACAGGAGAACTCGATCATCGAGGAGTCCCGCCACACGACGGACAGCGACGGCAAATTCCAGTTCGTCATCCCGCCGGAGCAGGTGGCGATCCCCTGGCTGTACATCGAGCTCGACGTCGAGCATCCCGACTACGCCGCGAAGAAGGGGCACGGCTACGCCCTCTCGATGATCCGCAAGAACGAGCCGCTGGGAGAGCGTCCCTTCTTCGAGAAGACGGAACTCAACCCCTCCGACCCCGTCACCGGAACGGTCGTCGATCCGGGCGGAAAACCTCTTCAGGGAATCAAGCTCCAGGGCTACTCCACATCCAACGCCGCCGATTTCCGGGAATACGGTTCCTTCACCGATACCGTGACCGACGAATCGGGCCGGTTCCGTCTCCCGATGATCAAAGGGGGCGTCGGCGTGATGTGGATCCTCCCCAAGGACTTCGCCAGCACCTCCCGGGCGATCCACAAGGATCGGGGCGAGCTCGGGACCATCACCCTGCGGCCTGGAGTGCGGACCGGCGGCCGGGTGATCGGCGTCTCCGGCGAGCCGGTGGCCGGGATCCCGGTGAACATCGAGTACCAGGGGGAGGGCAATGAGACCGTCAACGACCTCCCGGTCGCGACGTCGATCGTCCGCAGCGCCGTAACCGACAAGGAGGGACGGTTCGCCTTTGATCCGCTCCCCAGCGGTTCCTACCGCGTGATCCCGGACGAGCACCGCCGCGATCCGATCGACCGGGACCGGACCCAGTACAAGATCCCGGGGGTCTTCCTCCCGCTCACCGTCAAGCTCCAGGAAGGGACGGAGGCCGCTCCGATCGAGGTCCAGGCTGCGCCGCACGTCGTCTTCCACGCCCAGATCTATGACAGCAGCGGCAAGAAGTCGCGGGGGCATGAGTTCTTCCTGTTCGGCGAGATCGACAAGCAGTTCTGGTTCGGCCAGGGAAAACCCGACATGGAGGGGACGATCGCCATGGAGGTGCCGCACGGACTGCAGAACGTCCGGATTCAGCTCATGACCAACGAGCACGGGGCCTTGCGGTTCCGCCGCGGCAAAGGGAAAGAACTGGAGAACCGGAAGGACGACATCGAGTTCGGCACGCTGAACGAGGATGTCGAAGGCTTCGAGATCATCAAGTACAAGGCCCCGATCGTGATTGTGAAAGCGGTCGACGAGAACCAGGTCCTGGTCCCCGGATTCCGCGTGTCCGCCGCGTACCCGTGGGGACAGCAGCGGTACATCCTGGAAGGAGAACAGCGGTCGGACCTCTCCTTCGAGAAGCAGAACGACGGACGCTACCGGACCTCGCAGATGCTTCCCGACGAGGATGTGAAGTTCACCGTGGAGGCCGCCGGATACGAGACGGCGAGCGAGACGGTCCGGCTGCCGGAAGGGGAGCTCAAGGAGCTGGTCCTGACGCTCAAGAAGGCGAAGGAGGCCCCGGCCGCTGCTCCCGCGACGCCGCCAGCGGATGCCAAGCTCCCTCCCCCGAAGCCGGAGTGATGAGGTTTATGGAACTCCCGACGACCGCGTCTCGGGAGGGCGAGGCTCCCGTCGAGCCGCAGCGGTGGAAGAGGCGACCGTTCTCCCCAGCCGAAAGCTCTTCGTCGTGATGCGATTCATCGGGGAAGCGCATCAGCCCGAGGACAGATTGGACACGGTCAGGAACCTGCGCGGCTCAGCAGGAGCTTCGCCCTCCCGGGTTCGGCGATCCGTTTCAAATTCCAGAGTGACCAACGATGCCCGGCGCTCCCCTCATTGCGGCTCTGCTCGTCGGGTTCGTCGCGACGTGCCTGCCGTCGGTCAGTTGCGCTGATGACGTTGCCGTGCCAGCGGGCGCGTCCGCCGACGCGGAGGCGATCCGGACCGTCGACTTTGAGCGGCACGTCGAGCCGATCCTGGGACGGCTCGGCTGCCGCGCGGGAGCGTGCCACGGCTCGTTCCAGGGGAAAGGCGGCTTTCGACTGAGCCTCTTCGGCCAGTCCCCGACGGCGGACCACGCCGCGATGGCGGGGGACCGCGGCTCGAAGCGGGTGATCGTCGAGACGCCGCTGGAGAGCCTGATCCTGGCCAAGCCTTCGGGGCGAATCGAGCACGAGGGGGGGCTGCGGCTCCCCGCGGACTCCTTTGAATATGAAGTGCTGCGGCGATGGATCGCGGCTGGAGCGGTCCATGTCTCGGGACGAGGCGAACTCCGCGAGCTTCGGCTGGAACCGGCGGTGAATGGGCCCCTGAAACGGGGAGAGTCCTTCGGCCTCCGAGTTATGGCCAGCTTCCTCGACGGCGAGACCGAAGAGGTCACCCGCTTCAGCGAGTTCCGCAGCCGGGACGAGACCGTGGCCACGGTCGACGGACGCGGGACCGTGAACGTTGTCGGACACGGCGGGACGTCGGTGCAGGCGACCTATGGAGGCCGGTTCGCCCACCGGTCGGTCAGCGTCCCCTGGCCGACCGCTCAGCCGCTCCCGCCGCGCGCCAAACCGGCCAACCTGATCGACGTCGAGATCGACCGCCGGCTCGATGAACTGGGACTGGCGGCGAGTCCCCCCGCCTCCGACGATGAGTTCCTGCGGCGGGCGACGATCGACCTCCTGGGGACGCTCCCCGCTCCCGCGGACGTGCGGGCGTTCCTCGCCGATCCGAGTCCGCTCAAGCGGTCGGCGGCGATCGACCGGCTCCTGGCCGATCCGCGCCGCGCGGTCGTATGGGCGTCGAAGATGTGCGACGTCACGGGCTGCAACGTCGATACGATGGAGGAACCCGCCGCGCTCCGCCCCAAGCGGGCCCGGATGTGGCACGACTGGTTCCGCCGCCGGTTCGCTGACAATGTCTCGTATGACGAACTCGTTCGCGGCGTGCTCTGTGCGACGAGCCGCGGCGGAGTGCCGATCGGAGACTGGGTCGAGCAGGAGGCAGCGCGGCAGGCGGCCGCGGAATCGAAGTTTGAATCGGACTACGCCGAGCGCGATTCGCTCGATCTCTACTGGCGGCGGCTCCGCGCCGAGGGGACCTTCTCGGTCGAGGACCACGCCGAACTGGCGGCGTCGGCGTTCCTCGGCCTGCGGCTGCACTGCGCCCGCTGCCACCATCACCCGTACGACCGCTGGTCGCAGCGGGACTTCGCCGGGTTCGCCCAGACGTTCTCCCGCATCCAGTTCGGCAGCTCGACGGAGCTCCGGACCGAAGTGATGCGGCAGCTCGACCGCCGCCGCCAGGCCCGCGCGGCGGGGGAATCGCTCCCGCCGCTCGTGCGGGTCCAGGAGGTCTATGTCGCGGCCACCCCCTGGCAGCTCGTCGACGCCGCGGCCCAGGCGGATGCACCGCCGCAGGCTCCCGGAGGTCCGCTCCTGGCGGAGTCCGCGGATCCGCGGGAGGACCTCTGGCGGTGGCTCGTCCGCCCGGACAATCCGCTCTTCGCCCGGAGCTTTGTGAACCGGGTCTGGGCGAAATACTTCGGGACGGGCCTCGTCGAACCGGTCGACGACCTGTCCGCTTCGAACCCCGCCACGCACCCCGAGCTGTTCGACCGGCTGGCGACGGAGTTCGTTCGATCCGGCTTCGACGTTGCGGCGCTGGAGCGGCTGATCCTCTCGTCCAACGCCTACCAGCGCTCGTCGCGGGCCGTGGACCCGTCGCGGCCGGCCGGTCCCTGGCTTGCTCACGCGCCCGTTCGATCGCTCCCGGCCGAGACGCTCCTCGACGCGCTGAACGCCGCGCTGGAGACCACGGAAGACTTCGGTGCCGAAGTGCCGCCGGGGAGCACGGCCCACGAGGTCGCGCCGAACCGGCTGGCCGACGCGCGGAGCCAGGCGCTGTTCACGCTGCTGGGACGCGGCGACCGCCGTTCGCTCTGCGAGTGCGACCGGGAGAGCGGCCCCTCGATCCGGCGGTCGATTTACCTCCTCAGCGACGAACGGGTCCTGACGAAGATCCGCGAGGGACGTCTCGCTCGGCTCCTCAGCGCCAGCCGCTCCGACGACGAGATTCTTGACGAAATGTTCCTGGCGACACTGTCGCGGCAGCCCAACTCCGGCGAGCTCTCGTTCCTGCGGAGCGAACTGGCCGCGGCGGCGGACCGCCGGGAGGCGCTGGTCGACATCGTCTGGTCGCTCCTCAACACCCGCGAGTTTTCCACGAATCATTGACGCGTCGATCCGGCCTCCTGGCCGTTCTTCGGCGTCCGCTCCCCCTGCGAGGGCTTCGATCATGTCTGGAACCTTCGGCCTGTGGTCTCCCGGAGAGCTGCGTCCTTCCCGGCGGAGCTTCCTCCGCATCGGCGCCGCTGGACTGGCGGGGCTGACGCTCGGCGAGGCGCTCCGGGCGGAAGACAAACCGGCGACCGCATCTCCGCCGGCCCGCAACGTGATCATGCTCTTCCTGACCGGCGGGCCAACCACAATCGACATGTGGGACATGAAGCCCGAGGCTCCTGCGTCGATCCGCGGGGAGTTCCGGCCGATCGACACCTCGGTCAGCGGGCTCCAGATCTGCGAACACATGCCGCAGCTGGCGAAGGCGATGCACCTGGCGACCCTGGTCCGCTCCGTGACCCATACGATCGCGGAGCATACGCAGGGGCAGCGGTACCTTATGACAGGGAATGCTCCTTCGCCGGCGGTCGAGTCCGCTTCGCTCGGCTCGCTGGCAAGCCACCTCATCCGGGACCGGAAGGGAATCCCGCCGTATGCGACGCTGGGGGATGTACCGGCTGCCAACTCCGGCGATCTCGGAGCCGCGTTCAATCCGTTTGCGATCCCGTCGCTGGAGCGGATCATTCGAGGAAAGGACAAGGAGGACGAGGCCGGCGGGGCGGAAAAAGGGGGGAGCGACCGGATCGGTCTGCCGGAGGGGGTGACGCGGGAGGATTTCTTCCGGAGGCTCAAGATTCGCGATCGGCTCGATCAGCGGATGGCGGGAGGGGCGGCGGCGGACCTGGCCGGACAGCTCGACCGGTTCCATGCGGAGGCCGTCGAGATCCTGCGGTCGGACGCGATCAACGGGGCGTTGCAGATCGGCCAGGAGGGGGCTGCCGTTCGGGAGCGGTATGGGGAGTCGGACCTGGGGCGGCGGATGCTGGCGGCGCGGCGGCTGGTGGAGGCGGGGGCACGCTTTGTCACGATCGGATTTGGAGACTGGGACACGCACCTCAACAACTTTTCGCGGATGCAGCAGTCGCTGCTTCCACAACTGGACCGGGCGCTGGCGTCGCTGCTGACCGATCTGGAGGAGCGGGGGCTGCTGAAGGAGACGGTTGTCTACTGCACGGGGGAGTTCGGGCGGACTCCGGCGGTGAATGGCAATGCGGGGCGGGACCATTGGGCACGGACGATGACGGCCCTGGTTGCCGGCGGCGGGTTCCGGCGGGGGATTGCCTACGGCGCGACCGATCGGGAGGGGGTAGAGCCGACGAGCGGTCCCTGTTCCCCAGATGACTTGAGCGCGACGATCTTCCGGCAGCTCAGTTTTGGTCCGGCGCATCTGGCGACGACTCGGACAGGTCGGCCGATCCGGATCTTCCCGGCGGGAACGCCAGTGGAGGGTTTGATTGAGGCTGGTGTCTGATCGGTCAATCAATCCCATCGCCCCACGACCACGCCGATGCGGCGGGACGCTGGTATGCTGGAGAGCACGAGTCGGACCTCGGTAACCACCCGTTCTCCTCCGTCCCGCCATGACCGCTTTTCGAGTTCTCATTGCCGTCGGCCTGGGCTTCTTCGCCGCTTGCGGGATCCTGGCCGACGAGCCGGCTCCCCTCGGCCCGATCCGCGACCATCTTCAGCATGGACGCTACGAGCAGGCGAACGAGGCGATCGAGCGTCTCATTGCAGTAGACCCCGCTGCCGCCGACCGGGACGAGATCGTTGAGATCCGCACTCGCCTCCTTGTCCAGCAGGACCGCGTTGACCAGGCCCAGTTGCTCCTGAAGACCGCGGTCGAGCGTTCGCCAAAGGAGGTCCCGCTCCTCGCCCGCCTGGCCGAAGTTCAGTTCAGCGCCGGCCAGTTCTCTGAAGCGGGCCGTTCGGTCGACGCGGCGCTGGAACTCAACCCGGAGGACCGCCGCGCGCGGCTGGTCCGCGCGAACCTGAAGCTTGAAACGGGCCAGGTCGCCGAAGCGATCGAAGAGTTCCGCTGGTTCGTCACCTTCTACAACCGGATGCAGCCCGAGGATCCGGAGACACTCCTGCTCGTCGGCGAAGGATCGCTCCAGTACGCCCGCCTCAAGTCCGTCAGCCCGATCTTCAACTTCGTCCTCAACACGCTCTGCCCCGACATCCTCAAGGCCGACCCGCTGCGGTGGGAAGCCTCCGTCCTTTCCGGCCGACTGCTGTTGGAGAAATACAACCGGTCCGAAGCCAGAACGGAGTTCGAAGCGGCCCTGGCGATCAATCCCCACTGCGCCCCGGCCCTGGCGGGACTGGCCGAACTGGCTCTGCAGGACTCGAACCTCGAAGAGGCCGAGCGCCAGGCCCAGGCTGCCCTCAAGGTCCATCCGAACCTTCCGGAGGCGATCGCCGTGCGGTGCGACGTCGCTTTCCTCAACGACCAGCCGGAGCAGGCCCGGCCCCTGCTCGAAGCCGGCCTGCGGCACAATCCCTCGCATCAGGGACTCCTCGCCCGCCGGTCCGCCTGTGACCTGCTGGAGAGGGAGAGAGCGCTGCCGCCGATTGCCGAATGGAAGGCGCTCCTGGCCCGAGCCCCGGACGCGGCCCGGGAGTCTTCTTCACCCCCGGCCCCGTTCGCGACGACGTGGCGGGAGCTGCTCGCCCGCAATCCCTGCCCGGCTCCGTATCTCTCGGACCTCGGGGAGATCCTGGAAGCGGAGCGGCAGTTCGAGCATGCCGAGGCGTGTTACGACGCCGCAGTTCGCCTGATGCCGGAGTTCGCGGCGTCGCGTTGCCAGCTTGCCATGCTCTACCTGCGGACCGGGCGGACCATCGAGGCGGGCACGCTCCTCGACGCGGCGTTCAAGGCGGACCCGTATCATGTCCGCGTCAGCAACCTTCGTAAGGTCGTCGGCGTCCTCAAGGAGTATGACACGGTCTCGACGGACCATTTTGTGATCCGCGTCGATCGGTCGCAGCGGGTGCTCGGGGAGCTGGCGGCGGAGCAGCTCGAAGCGGCGTACCCGGAGCTCGTCCGGCAGTACGGCTACGAACCGCCGCTGCGGACGCAGTTCGAGATCTACGCCAAGGCCAAGGGGCAGTCCGCGCACGCGTGGTTCAGCGCCCGGATGACCGGCCTGCCGTGGATCCAGACGATCGGGGCCTCGACGGGCCGCGTTGTCGCGCTGGCCTCGCCGCTCGATTCTCCGGAGCCGTTCAACTGGGCGGTCGTCCTCAAGCATGAGCTCGTCCACGTCATCACGCTCCAGGCGACGGAGTTTCGGATCCCCCACTGGCTGACCGAAGCCCTGGCGGTGAAGTCGGAGGGGGTGCTGATCCGGGACGACTGGCTGCCGATCCTCGCCGAGCGGTACCCGGACCGGCTCTACCGCCTCGACACGATCAACAGCGGCTTCCAGAAGCCTCGCCAGCGGCAGGACTGGGACCTCGCCTACTGCCAGAGCCGACTGTACCTCGCGTTTCTGGAGAAGACCTACGGGGCGGATGTCGTTCCGCGAATGCTGGCTGCCTATCGCCAGGGGAAATCAACCGGCGAAGTGCTGCGGGAGACACTCCAGACGAGCCCCACGCGTTTTGAATCCGAATTCGTCCGGTTCGTGAAGGAGACGATCGATACCGAAGGGGCCAGCCGCGAGACCCCGCGCCCGACCCTCGCGGCCGCGAAAGCCGCCTTCGAAGAATCTCCGGAGCAAGCGAACGCGCAGGGGGCCTATGCCTACGCGCTGTTCGTCAACAAGGAGGCGGCGGAGGGGCTGAAGCGGGCCGAGCTCGTCCTGCAGAAGGCGCCGGGAGAACCGTGGCCGGCCCTCGTGGTGGCGATCGCGAGACTGCGGGAGAAGCAACCGGCCGAAGCTCTGGAAATCCTCAAAGCGGCAAGCGACACGCAGCCGACCAACTCCCACCTCCTGCTGCTCTACGGAAGCCTCCTGCACTCCGAGGAGAAGAGCGAGGCGGCCACCCAGGTTCTGGAGCGGGCCAGGACGGCGTTCCCGAAGAACCGGGCCGTGCAGGAGGAACTGGCTGAGCTCTATCAGGAAGCGGACCGCATGACCGAGGCGAAATCGCTCTGGGAGGAACTGGCGGCGAGTGACTACGACGACGTCGAACCGCGGAGGACGCTGGCGGAGACGGCGTGGCGGGAGGAGGACGCCGAAGCGACCGCCCGCTGGGCTCGCGAGGCGCTGATGATCGACGTCGGTAGCGCCGGACTGCATACGCTCCTGGCCCGCGCGGAGTCCCGCCGCGGCCGACATCGGGAGTCGGCCCGCGCGTGGAAGAGCGTTCTGTGGCTCGATCCGCGGCACACGGAGGCTCCGCTCGAATCCGCCAGGGAACTGATCGCCGCCGGAGAAACCGGCGAAGCGCGAGAGGTCCTCAAATCGCTCCTGAAAGACCAGCCGCGTCACAAGGCCGCGAGCGAGCTGCTCCGCCAGATCGACGAAGGGGCAGCGGGCGATGCCTCGCGACGCTGACGAGCGGCGCGCCGGCCTCCGCTTCCCCTCGCATCGTGGCCGATGGATTTGATCCGAGGTCGAAGTCCCGCCGTATCCCTCCAGACGGGGAGACATTTTCCAGGGAGCTGCCATAATTCGGCCTCCGGGAGCGCCGCGTCCATACCGGTCGATCCCCGCTTCCCGGTCCCTCCGTGAACGACTGACAGCATCCGAGAAAGCTGCCGCGTGTTTCCCTCCTCCGGCTCGTCCGACTTCGACCTGCGATTCAACCTGTTCGGGATCCCCGTGCAGGTCACCCCCATGTTCTGGCTCATGGCGGTCATCCTGGGGCTGCCCTATCTGCAGGAAGCGGGACCGCTGGCCCTCGTCACCTGGGTGGGGGTCGTGTTCATCTCGATCCTGGTTCACGAACTGGGACACGCGCTCGCGGCACGCAGCGTCGGACACCATCCCGCGATCCAGCTCACCTACTTCGGCGGGCTGGCCTACTTCCAGCAGTTCCGGCTGACGCCGTGGCGGCTGGTCTATATCTCGGCCGCCGGTCCCGCCGCCGGCTATGCGCTGTACCTGCTCTGCTACAACCTGGCGATCTACGGCTACATCCCCGTCAGCATGACCGTTCAGCAACTCGTGACGGTCAACTTCTACTGGACGATCTTCAACCTGCTCCCCGTCTACCCGCTCGACGGCGGCCAGATCCTGCTCGGCCTGACGCAGGCCCTGCTGCCGCGCTTCTCGCCACAGATCACGCACGGCCTGGGAGCGATTGTCGCCGCCATCATCGCGATCTTCGCCTTCCGTTCCGGCGACATTTTTCTGGTCGTCATGTTCGCGATGTTCGCCATGCTCAACATCCAGATGCTGCAGAGCCGGAGGATGTGGTGAGCGAGCCGGTCCCTCTCGCCGTGATCTACTCCACGTTCGGTTCGGCCGACGACGCCCAGCGCGTTGCACGAACCCTCGTCGAGGAGCGGCTCATCGCCTGCGCGAACGTCGTGCCGGGAGTGACGTCGATCTACCGGTGGAAGGACGAAGTCCACGCCGACGCGGAAGTCGTCTTGATCGCCAAGACCCGGGCGGATCTCGTGGAGCCGGCGATGGCTCGCCTCGCAGCGATTCATCCGTATGACGTCCCGTGCATCACGTCGTGGCCGCTCTCGCAGTGCCACCCCGCTTACGCCGACTGGGTGCGGGCCGAGACCTCCTGCTGACGCCCCCGCGAGCGGGCTACCCCTGCACGGGACCGTCGAGAATGAACATCGTCGCGGTCGCTAGGCCGACGAGCTGCCCTTCGGCCGTCCGGATTTCGCCCCGGCAGACCATCGTCCGCTTGCCGCGATGCTCGACGTGCCCCCGGGCAAACAGCGTATCGCCGACCTTGGCGGTCCGGACGTAGTTGATGTTGAGCTGCCCCGTCACGAGATCCTGCGTCTCCGGCAGCATCGAGGCTCCGGCGAGACCGCAGGCGGAGTCGAGCAGCGTGGCCGTGATCCCGCCATGCAGGATCCCCCCGGTCCGGCAATGCTCCGGCCGGAGCGTCAGCCGCAGCGTGACGTTCCCCGGCTGGAGGTCCCCCTCGCTCATCTCGACCCCCAGAAGATGCAGGAAGGTCGTCGGCGGCCCCTGGATGCTGGCAATCAGGGGATTGGCGGGGATGTTCGGATCGGGCATGGAAGCGGAAACCGCGGGAGGGAGGCGGAGAGGAGGAACAGAGGAGCGAGAGGGGACGGCGAGGCTGCGGGCGGTTGTCAAACCGACAAACGGCTGGTCGGTCACCGCCAGGAAACCGGCCCGGACGGCCGTTCGGCGGGTTCCGCCGGTCCGTCACAGATTACCGCGTCGGCACGTTCACCGGCAGGTCGCCTTGGCGCAGAAGCGGCTGGAGCAGATCGCTGGGAACCTCAAGGAAGAACTGTTCTATTCATGGCCTCGCGAAAACCTGCTATGACCATGCTGGCGCAGAATTTGCCCGCATTGGCGGCGGGCGTGGGCATCGAACCTCGCGCCCGGGGCGGCAGGTGCCGCGATCAACGGATGGACCGGCCCGGATGGGCGGAGTTGCAATGTCTGCTTCGATTCGTCTCGTCCTCGCTCTCCACAACCACCAGCCGGTCGGCAACTTCGACGGCGTCATCGACGCCGCCTACCTCGACAGCTACGGACCGTTCCTCGACCTCCTCGAGGAATTCCCCGAGATCCCGATCTCGCTGCATACGTCCGGCTGCCTGATGGAGTGGCTCGTCGCCCGCCGGCCCGAATACATCGAGCGGCTGCGGACCTTTGTCCGGCGGGGGCAGATCGAGCTCCTCGGCGGACCGTTCTACGAGCCGATCCTGGCCTGCATCCCCCGCCGCGACCGCGTCGGCCAGATCCAGCTCTACAGCCGCTTTCTGGAACAACTCTTTGGCGTGAAGGTCCGCGGGATGTGGGTCCCCGAGCGGGTCTGGGAACCGAGCTTCGCCGGCGACATCACCGAAGCGGGGATCGAGTTCACCCTCGTCGACGACTCCCACTTCAAGGCGGCCGGCCTCCACGAGGACAAGCTCCACGGCTACTACCTGACGGAGGACGAAGGCCGGCTCCTCAAGATCTTCCCGGACAGCGAGAAGCTCCGGTACACGATCCCCTTCGCCGAGGTGAACGAAACGATCGACTATCTCCGGGCCCTCTCGGAGAATGTCTCGAACGCCGTGGCGGTCTTCGGCGACGACGGCGAGAAGTTCGGCGTCTGGCCGGGAACGCGGGAACACGTCTTCGAGAAGGGCTGGCTGCGGTCCTTCTTCGAGGAGCTGCGGGAGAACCGCGACTGGCTCCGCACGATCACGCTCGGCCAGGCGGTCGACGAAGTTCCCCCCCTGGGCCGGGTCTACCTGCCGAACGCCAGCTACCGCGAGATGACGGAGTGGGCTCTCGATACCGACCAGCAGATGGCGTATCGGGAACTCGTCGAGCAGCAGGAGAAAGAGGTCAACTGGGTCCAGCTCCGGCAGTTCGTCCGGGCCGGGTTCTGGCGGAACTTCCTCGTCAAGTACCCCGAGAGCAACGAGATGTACTGCCGGATGCGGGAGGTGAGCGACCGCATCGCCCGCGCGGGGACCGACGGGACCGCCCGCCCGGACCTCCTGGCCCAGGCCCAGACCGAGCTCTTCCGCGGCCAGTGCAACTGCCCCTACTGGCACGGCGCGTTCGGCGGCCTGTACCTCCCCCACCTGCGGAACGCGATCTACCGCCACCTCATCGCGGCCGACACGCTCCTGGAGCAGGTCGACGGCCGGACCGGCCGTTGGGTCGACATCACCGCCGAGGACTACAACCTCGACGCCCGCAAGGAAGTCCGGCTGGCGAGCGACCGCCTCGTCGCCTACTTCGCCCCGGCCCGCGGCGGACACCTCTATGAGCTCGACCTCCGCTCCACGCAGGTCAACCTGCTGGCGACGCTCAACCGCCGCCCCGAGCCGTACCACGCCAAGGTGATCGCCGCCGCGGAAAAGCAGAAGCAGGTCCAGGACGGAGACATCCTCGACCTCAACGATCAGGTCAAGTTCAAGCAGCCCGACCTCGACCAGAAGATCCAGTACGACACCTGGCCCCGCAAGAGCCTCGTCGACCACTTCCTGCAGCCCGGCCTTCCGCTGGAGGACTTCCAGCGGGGCCGCGGCGAGATCGGAAGCTTCGTCCAGGGGGTCTATGAGACCCGTCTCCGCCGCTCGGACACGCGGGTCGAAACGGTCATGACCCGCGAAGGCTACATGGGCGAGCACATCGTCCGGGTGACCAAGACCGTCGGTCTCGACACGACGCTCGGGAGTCTGCTCGACATCGAGTACGTCCTCGAAAAGCTGCCGGTCGGCGAGCGGATCCACTTTGCGGTCGAGTTCAACTTCGCCGCGATGGCCTCGGGGGCGGACGACCGCTACTTCTACGGTTCGACCGGTCAGCAGATGGGCCAGCTCCAGACGGTCCACGACCTCGAGGAGCAGGACCGCATCGGCCTCGTCGACGAGTGGCTCGGCGTCGACGCCTCGCTCGACCTCTCGCAGCCGGGCGGAATCTGGACGACGCCGATCCAGACCGTCAGCCAGAGCGAAGGGGGCTTCGAACTCGTGCACCAGAGCACGGCGGTGATTCCGCACTGGAACTTCGTGGCGGACGAGTCAGGCCGCTGGAGCGTCCGGATCCGGATGACCCTCGACACCTCGGCTGCCCAGGCCCGCATGCTGGCGACGGCCGGCGTCTGATCGTCCAGCCTGACCGCCGAGCGGAATCGCAACCTTTCAAGCACAAGAGGCCCGGCCCCCAGAAGGGGACCGGGCCTCTCTCATGTTGGTTCGGTCTTCAGGCGGCGGCCAGTCTCCGAGATCGCACCCGTTACGGGCAGCCGCCATCTTGACTATCCGGGGACGTGGCCGAACGACGGACGCCCCTTCTTCTCGCTCACCTTGCCGAGCTGTCGCTCCAGCATTTCGATCAGGCGGTCCAGCGTTCCGTTCACCGCCTGCATGACCGCGGGGGCTTGGAAGGAAACTGCGTAGGGCTTCAAACCGCCGATACGGGCTTCCATGAGACACCGCTTGTCGTCTCCGACCTCCTTCTCGCCATTCTCGTCGGCGAGGTGCACCTCGACGCGCGTGACCTGGGGCGAGAACCGGCTGAGTGCGGAGGTCACGGTCTGCTGAATCTCTTCCACGAGTCCGGCATGGGCCGCGATGTGACGATCGGTGCTGACCTGAACAAGCATCTCTTCTCTCCTTCCAACAACACGGAACGGAATCCGTCGCAACGGTCACAGATGACCGCAAACGACGTTCCAGACTTCGTCTTCGAGGGTTGGGCCTTCGAGGAGGAGCGACACGCCGATGCCCGGTTGCCGCTCCTGTGAATTGTACGGGGTGGCCGGGGCGGTGGATCACAGAATCGGGGGCCTGTGGGGGCCATTCTGCAAATCGGAGCGGGCCGATGCTGGTGTCTCAGACATCTCGTTGCCGGCGCGGCTCTGCTACCTCAAACCCAACGTGCGACGGCAGTCGGGTCAAGGGGGCCTCGACCCCTTGCCGCCGGAGGCACTTCCATGAGGAACCGTCGGACACAACGGACGTCCGCTTGGTGTCACCGGCGTTGAGGACTCACGGCCCGCTTTGCGATCCCGGCGGGGTGGTGAGGGGGGCATACGACACGTCGTCCGCGCTTGGGCACTCGCTCCTTCAGAACGATCGAGACGAGACGGGCCTCCGGCGGGCAAAGGGGCCTTGCCCCCTTGCATCCCCCACCAGGGGTACCCCCTGGACCCCGGTTCAGGGGCAGCGTCGATCGTCTGCCACCTCGGTGCTGACAGCGGCTGCTCGGTTGCCGATTCCGACCGCCCGTTCGACAATCGCCCATACTCCACTCCACACCTCCCTTCCGTCACGACGCGCGCCATGCACTCCGAATACGTCGAACGACTCGTCAACCTGATGCAGCCGGAGCGCAACGCCATCCTCGGAATGACGCAGGCCGAAGCCGAAGAGCGGGTCCGCTCCGGCAATCCCGCCCGCGTCCGCGAGATCGATGGCCACTTCGCCATCGTCACCAAGGACGGGAAGAGCGTCCGGATGGCCCGCTCCCTCGGCCGTCCCATGCGGTACTTCCTGGCCAAACGATCCGAGGGACCCTGCCTCATCGTCGCCGAACGGATCGACGAGATTCACCGCTTCCTGCAAAGCGAAGGGCTCGACGGCCAGTTCCACCCCTCCTACACCCGCATGGTCCCGGCCCACCACCTCCTGGAACTGCAGCTCATCGGCTGCCCCGACCCGAATCCCGGCCTCACGCGGTTCTTCGTCCCCGAGCGGAACCGCCTCTCGTCCGACCTCGACGACATCGGCCGCCGCTACATCGGAGCCCTGGCGACCGAAATCAACCGCTGGCTCGACCGCGTCGAACCCCGGGCCCCCATCGGCGTCCTGTTCTCCGGAGGGATCGACAGCGGAGCGGTCTTCCTGGCGGCCTATCACACGCTGCTGAAGCGGGGCGAATCGCCCGCGCGGCTCAAGTGCTTCACCCTCACCGTGGAGGGAGGAGCGGACGGCGATCAGGCCCGCACCTTCCTGAAGGAACTGGGACTCGAGCTGTTCCTCGAGACCGTCGCCGTTCCGCCAACGGCGCTCGACTTCCGCGAAGCGATCCGGGTCATCGAGGACTACAAGCCGCTCGACGTCCAGGCGGCCACGATGGGACTCGCCCTCTGCCGCGAAGTCCGTCGCCGCTATCCCGAGTGGCGATATCTCATCGACGGCGACGGAGGAGATGAGAACCTCAAAGACTACCCGATCGAAGACAACCCGGAGCTGACGATCCGCAGCGTCCTGAACAATCCGCTCCTCTATCACGAGGGCTGGGGAGTCGGAGCAGTGAAGCACTCGCTGACCTACTCCGGCGGCCAGAGCCGCGGCCACGTCCGCTCCTCCGCTCCTCCGGCGGCGTTCGGGTTTGAAGGGTTCAGCCCGTTCGCGCTCCCGAACGTGATCGACGTCGCCGAGGGGATTCCGTTCATCGAGCTGACCGACTGGAGCCACGAGAAGCTCTACTCGCTCAAGGGAGAGATCGTCCGCCGCGGCGTCCGGGCTGTGACCGGACATGAAATGCCGGTCTACGAGAAGCGCCGCTTTCAGCGGGGGGCGGTCGCGGACTCGCTGTTCGAGGGCCTCTTTCCCCGCGACGAACTCACGTACCGCCGGGCCTTCGCGGCGCTGTACGAGTGACACGGCCGGTGGAACATCGTCCGATGAACGCGGTCCGATCGAAACCGGTCGGACGAGGAATCTCTCCGTCGACCGTGCCCGCTCCCCGCTACACCACCGAGCAGATCCTGGCCGCGCGGGGAGACCGGAACGATGTCGCGGCCGACCGCCCCTATGCGTTCTTGGTCGAGCGGGAACGGGCGGCAAGTGGCGACATTGTCGACGTCGCGACGCTGTTCCTGACGAACCGCGAGTGCCCGTTCCACTGCCTGATGTGCGACCTGTGGAAGAACACGACGCAGGAGTCCGTTCCCCCGGGCGCCATCCCGGCCCAGATTGACCATGCTCTCTCGCGTCTCCCGCCCACGCGACACATCAAGCTCTACAACAGCGGCAACTTCTTCGACCCGAAGGCCATCCCCCACGAGGATCACGCGGCGATCGCCGACCAGGTCCGCCGCTTCGATCACGTGATCGTCGAGAACCATCCGCGGCTTGTCGGCGACGAGGTCCTGCGTTTCCGCGACCGGATCGCGCCGGCCACGTTCGAGGTCGCGATGGGACTCGAAACGATCCACCCCGAAGTGCTGCCCGCCTTGAACAAGGGGATGACGCTCGACGACTTCGATCGGGCGGCGGAGTTTCTCCGATCGAACGGGATCGCGGTCCGGGCCTTCATCCTGCTGCGACCGCCATTTCTCTCCGACGATGAAGGGCTCGACTGGGCCCTGCGATCGATCGACCATGCGTTCGCCGTCGGCGTCAGCTGCTGCTCGGTCGTCCCGACTCGTGCCGGCAATGGCCTGCTTGAGGAACTGCAGCACCGCGGCGAGTTCGCCCCTCCGTCGCTCCAGTCGATGGAGCGCGTGCAGGCCGAAGGGATCGCCCGTGGCCTGCGGCTCCGACCGGAGGATGCCCGAGTGTTCCTCGACACCTGGGACCTGGAGCGGTTTGCTCCCTGCCCACAGTGCCGCGACGCGCGGCGGGCCCGGCTGGAGACCATGAACCGGGAGCAGGTTGTCCTTCCTTCCGTGTCGTGTCCTGGCGACTGTCTCCTCCACTCCTGAAACCTGTCGATGACACCGGAACCGTTCGATATCGCGATCCTCGGCGGCGGCTTCGGCGGAACGATCACCGCCCTCGTCCTGCACCGGCTGGGCTTCCGCGTGATCGTGATCGACCGCGGCGTTCATCCGCGGTTCGCGATCGGTGAGTCCTCGACCCCGATCGCGGACCTGGTCCTCCGCGATCTGGCGATCCGGTACGACCTCCCGCGGCTGCTGCCCCTCGTCAAGTACGGAACCTGGAAGGCGGCCTACCCGGACGTGACGTGCGGCCTCAAGCGCGGGTTCTCGTACTATGAACAGCCCCAGGGGGAGCGGTTCGCGCCGCGGGAGGATCACGCGAACGAACTGCTCGTCGCGGCCAGCCACGACAATGCCCGGTCCGACACCCACTGGTTCCGGGCCGACGTTGACGCCTTCCTGGCCCGCGAGGTGACCGACGCCGGCATTCCGTACCTCGACCGGACCGAGGTGACGATCGGAGCCACGGGACCATGGCTCCTGATGGCCCGCCGCATCGGCGAAATGAGACCGATCACGGCGCAGTTCCTGATCGACGGAACCGGAGATGCGGGAGTCCTCAAGGGCTATCTCGGGCTCCGCGATCAGGCGGAGCGGCTCAAGACGCACTCACGGGCGCTGTTCGCACACTTTGCCGGTGTGAAACGGTGGGGGCCGCTCATCGAGGAACGGGGCGCGAACGTCACCGACCATCCGTTCCCGACCGACGACGCCGCCCAGCACATGGTCCTGCCGCGGGGATGGATGTGGCAGCTCCGGTTCGATACCGACGTCACGAGCCTGGGGTTCATGCTCGACACGCGGCACGACCCGCTCGACACGTCCCTCTCCCCCTCCGAGGAATGGGAGGAATGGCTCCGCCGCTTCCCGTCGATCGCCGACCAGCTTGCAGGGGCGGCGCTCGTCGATCCTCCCGGCGGACTGCGGCGGACGGGACGGATCCAGCGGTGGATTGATCGGGCCGCGGGGCCCGACTGGGCGCTGCTGCCCCACAGTGCGGGGTTTATTGATCCGCTCAACAGCACCGGGATCGCTCACACGCTCTGCGGGATCGAGAAGCTGGCCCTCGCCTTCGAAAGATCGTTCGGCAAACCGGCGCTCGCCGATGAGATGGCGACGTACGCCGAAGCGGTCTCCCGCGAGATCGAGCTCATCGACGAACTGATCTCCGGCTGCTTCGACGCCATGCCGCACTTCCCCGCATTCGTCACGTGGTCGATGGTCTACTTCGCCGTTGTCACCAGTTACGAGCATGGCCGTTCGATGGGGGAGATCCCTCCCGGCACGCCGTTCCTCGGCGCCGACTCGGAAGCGCGGTGGAGCATGGTCCGAGGCGCTCGCCAAAAACTGATGGACCGGCTCTCTCGCATCGAAGACAAAGCGAGCGAATCATCAGCGCGCTCAGAAGCCGACGCATGGTTGAGTGAACATGTCTGCCAGGCGATCGCCCCTTACAACATCGCCGGGCTCTGCAATCCGCAGGTCAAGAACATGTATCGATATACGGCGGCCGACAAAGGGTGACTAGCGCGCGAACCACGTCCTTTCTTGAGAATTTGCGAGCCGATTTGATCCGCCGCCCCTGACGCCCCGTTTATGGCGAGATCGTTTTTTTCGGGCCATCGAAGGATCGAACGGGATGAAAAGGAATTCGGGGCCGCGGCGTGACTGGTGCCGCCCCCTTCTCGCGATCTCCAGTCGCACGAGTCGATCATGAGGGTGGAATTTCTGGGAGCGGCGTTTCTGGACGAGGCGAGCGGCCGAGGACTGGCCGGCGTCGCCGGGGTGCTGGCGGGGAGTCTGATCACCTGGGCGGTCGCCCAATGGAAGCGGCGTAAGGAGCGGCAGTCGGTCCTCTCGGGGAACGCGCGGGACTCGGTCGTCATTGCGCAGCACATCGTGGAGTCGGAGGAGCGCGAGTTCCCCGACGGCACGAAGCGTCGCGTCGCACGGACCATGCGGATCCGCTCGCTCGGTCAGGAGCGGTTGTCGGCGGTCATTCCCAACGGTCACCTGGCATCGATCTTCTCGGAACGTTCGGAAGAAGTGACGATGTCCGATCCCCTGATCTCGATGGACGGGGTCGAGGGGACGTTCCTCCTCGAAACGCTGACGAACTTTGTCTGCGACCGGATCGGCAACGAGCCGTTCGATCACGACCAGTACGTCATGACTCCCTGCTGCGAACCGGCCGAGCTCGCCCAGCATCAGCCGATCACGATCCTGCTGGTCTCCCGTTCCGACCTCGAGCTGTTCGAGTCGTTCGAGACCTGCCGGGAGGTGCAGGTGGAGCACAGCTCGGACGGCGCGCGGATCCTGACGCTGATGACGATGGCGAGCCAGTTCCGCGAAGAGCAGAAGGTGATCCGGCAGCGCCGCGCCGAGGGAGAGAGTGTCCGCTTCGCCGAGACGATGTACCTCCTGGACCTGGCGCTCGACCGCCGGGCCGCGTCGTTCCCGTCGAAGTCGGTCCAGTGGCAGCGGTACGAGGCCCTTCTTCCGGCGACCGCGTCGCCCGATCGTTCCGCCGTGTCGGCCGAGCCAGTGGCCATCTGACGGCCGAGGGATCGGAAGCGGGATCGGTGGTCAGCCCCGGCGTTCGGCCTTATTCTCGAACGCCGGGGTCTTTCCTCCCCGTGGCTGTCCTTACCTCATCGTGGCTCCGATGTTTCCCAAGCTCACCGGCCTGATTGCCGCCACCCACACCCCGTTTCATGACGACCGCTCGCTCAACCTGGACGTGATCCCGCGACAGGCGGAGCACCTCGCCGCGGCGGGAGTCTCGGCAGTCTTTATCTCCGGGACGACCGGCGAGTCTCACTCGCTGACGGTCGAGGAGCGTCTTGCCCTCACGCGGCGATGGACGGAGGTGGTCCGCGGCACGCCTCTGAAACTCATCGTTCACGTCGGGCATAACTGCCAGGCGGACGCGACGGTGCTCGCCGGCGCGGCCGGCGAAGCGGATGCGATCGCGTCCCTGGCGCCGTCGTTCTTCAAGCCGAAGAATGTCGACGAACTGGTCCGCTACCTGGAGCCGCTCGCCCGCGCGGCGTCCGACATCCCCTTCTACTACTACGACATTCCTTCGATGACCTCCGTGACGCTCCCGGTCACGACGTTCCTCGAAGCGGCCCCGGCGCGGATTCCGAATCTGGCGGGAGTGAAGTACACAAACGCCGACCTGATCCAGCTTCAGGAGTGCTTCGCGGCGGCGGGGGGGAAATTCGACATCCTGTTCGGGATCGACGAAATCCTGCTCGCCTCGCTGGCCTTCGGAGCCCGGGGTGCGGTCGGGAGCAGCTACAACTTTGCCGCACCGATCTATCGGAAGGTCATGGCCGCGTTCGAAGCGGGGGATTGGACGATGGCGCGGAAGGAGCAGGCGCGGGCGGTCGCGCTGATCCGCCTGCTGGTCCGCTATGACTACCTGCCGGCGGCGAAGTTCGTGATGTCGCTTCTCGGCGTTCCCGTCGGGCCGGCCCGCTCGCCGCTTCCCGACCTGGGACAGGAGGCGAAGACCCGGCTGGAGCGGGAGCTGCACGAAACGGGACTGTGGGACGCGCTGCGGGCCTCCTGAGACGCGTGGATCGCGCGAGTCGCGGCGGTCGACCAGAAGAGACGGGCGTGTCGGTCGAGACCTCGCGGACAAGACCGCATCGCCCCGACACGTCTCCCGCGCCGGCATAAGCGTTACGATCCGCATCGTCCTCCCGATCGGAATTCACCGCAGGGAGAATGGTGTCTTTGGGCAACATGTAGCGGCCGAATTCACGACACGGTGTAAGTTTTTGCATCAACGTCACAACCGGCCCCGATGCTCGACAGAACCTTTCCGCCCGAAGCGGGACTGTGCCGAGCCGGGACGGAGGCGATGTCAAAGGCTGCTCAGTGTCCGTGTCCCACGCTTCCGCTCTTTCGTCGGCGATCGCCGATGCTCTCGAATACCACCCGTCGCCCTCCTCGCCCCTTCCCCCAGTCTCAACCAGGCCGGCCTCCCGCGGGACCTGGACTCCTGCCCGGGAACACATCTGGGCCGGAGTGTGGGTTGTCTGCGTCGTCGCGGGTCTGGGCGGGATCCTCAGTTATGAGATGACTCCCGCGGAGTCCGGGAACTCGGCTTCCCACTGGCCGGCCGCGACTTCGATCCCGCTGGCGGCCGACCGTCTCACGCTGGTGATGTTCGTCCACCCCCGCTGCCCGTGCACCCGCGCCAGTCTCACCGAGCTGTCGTCCGTCCTGCAGCGGTCCGACCAGCCTGTTTCCGCCCATGCCGTCATCCTCCGGCCCGACCAGGTCGACCAGACGTGGGGTAACGGTGCGATCCGCGATCAGGTCGGCGCGATTCCCGGCCTCGCGGCGCGGGAGGATGCCGGGGGAACGGAGCACCGCACCTTCGGAGCCCGGACGTCGGGCGAAGTCTTCGTCTTCCGTCCTTCCGGCGAACTCCTCTTTCACGGCGGAGTCACGGCGGGACGCGGGCACGCCGGGCCGAACGCCGGCACCCAGGCCCTCGACAACCTCCTGATCGGGCTCGCCCCGCGAGTCCGGCAGACGCCGGTCTACGGATGCGGCCTCGAATGCCGAGCGTCGCGAACCGCGCACGCTGACCTCCTCCCGAACGGAGCGACGCGATGAAGAGCGACTTTCCTCCTGAGATCCTCCGGCCGCGGGCCCGTTCCGCTTACCTCGTGTATCGTGAGCGGATCCACCGCCGGACCGACCGGATGTTCGCCGTCCTGCTCCTCCTGGAGTGGGCGGGGGCGGTCATCTGGGCGCTGCTCGCCTCGCCGCGGACGTGGTCCGGGACGGAGAGCGCGATCCATCCGCACGTCGTCATGGCAGTCGTGGGTGGCGGCCTCCTCTGCAGTCTGCCGGTCCCCCTGGCGTGGTTCCGTCCCGGCCAGGCGGTGACGCGGTACTGCATCGCGGTCGCCCAGATCCTCTTTTCGTCGCTGCTGATTCATATCAGCGGCGGGCGGCTCGAGACGCACTTTCACATCTTCGGATCGCTGGCGTTCCTGGCGGCGTACCGGGACTGGGGGCTCCTGATTCCCCCCACGATCATCACCGCCCTCGACCACTTCGTGCGGGGCTGGTTCTGGCCGGAAAGCATCTATGGAATCTCGTCCGCCAGCCACTGGCGGTGGATGGAGCACGCCGCGTGGGTGCTGTTCGAAGACATCTTCCTCGTGATCTCGATCCTGCAGAGCCGCCAGGAACTCCAGCTGCTCTCCGAGCAGTCGGCCGAACGGGAACTGCACCAGGAGCGTCTGGAACAGATCGTCGCGTCCCGCACGGAAGAGCTGCGGGGGGCCAAGGAGGAGGCGGAAGCGGCCAGCCGGGCGAAGTCCACGTTCCTGGCCAACATGTCGCATGAGATCCGGACCCCGATTACGGCGATCACCGGCTACTCGGAGCTGCTGCTCGATCCCGCGCACGCCGACGACGACCGGGCGGAGTCGCTGCAGATCATCCGCCGCAGCTCCCGGCACCTCGTCGACATCATCAACGACATCCTCGACATCAGCAAAATCGAGGCGGGAAAGATGTCGGTCGAGCGGATCCCCGTCGCCGTCCCGAACATCGCCAGCGACGTCGTGTCGCTGATGCGGCCCACCGCGATCACCAAGGGGCTCTCGCTGCGGCTGAGCTTCGGCGGCCCGGTCCCGCGGAAGATCCAGTGCGATCCGGTCCGGCTCCGGCAGATCCTCGTCAACCTCGTCGGCAACGCCGTCAAGTTCACCGAGCAGGGGCAGATCCATCTCAAGCTCTCGACGCACGTCGAAGAGAACCAGGGCTGGCTCCGGTTCGAGGTCCTGGACACCGGCATCGGCATGACGCCGGCCCAGCTCGGCCGGATCTTCCAGCCGTTCACCCAGGCGGACGAATCGACGACGCGGCAGTTCGGAGGCTCGGGACTGGGGCTGGCCATCTCGAAGCGTCTGTCGGAACTCCTGGGGGGGCGCCTGACAGTCGACTCCGTCGCCGGACTGGGAAGCCGGTTCCAGGTCGAAATCCCCATCGGACCGGCTGCGGAGCTCGACCTGGTCGATGCCGAGAGCGAAACGGGGCTGCTCGTCTCCGAACCGGCCGCCGTCACGAACACGATCCGGCTGAAGGCCCGGATCCTGCTGGCCGAGGACGGCCCGGAAAACCAGAAGCTGATCTCGCTCCATCTCCGCAAGGCGGGAGCGGAGGTCGTGATCGCGGAGAACGGACGGGTGGCGGTGTCGCTCGCCTCGTCCCAGCCGTTCGACCTGATCCTGATGGATATGCAGATGCCCGAGATGGACGGGTACGCCGCGACTCGGGAACTCAGAAACCGCGACGTGGCCCTCCCGATCATCGCGCTCACCGCCCATGCGATGGCCGAGGACCGCAAACGGTGCCTCGACGCCGGATGCACCGACTACCTGACGAAGCCGATCGACCGCCAGACGCTGCTCGCCACGCTCGCCCGGCATCTCCCGGCGGAGGCGACGGAAGAGGCGGCGCCGGTCCTGCTGATGAGCTCGTACGCCGACGACCCGGACATGCTCGAAGTCATCGAGGAGTTCGTCGAGTCGCTGCCGGCGAAGGTCACCCTGCTGCGGCGGCTGCTCGACCGGGAAGAGACCGCCGAGCTGCAGCGGGTCCTGCACCAGGTCAAGGGGGCTGGTGGGGGCTACGGCTTCGCGATGATCACGGCCCGCGCGGACGCGGCCGGAACAGTGCTCAAGGAGGGGAAGGAGATGACCCAGGTCCGGCAATCCGTCGAGGAGCTGATCGGCGTCATGGAATCGGTCGACGGCTATGTCTTGTCCGGAGAACGGGAGGTCGCGCATGTCGGTTAGCAACATTCTCATCATCGATGACTCGCCGGAGATTCACGCCCTGGTGCGGGTCCGTCTCAAGAACGAGCCGGTAGCGATCCATTCCGCGTTCAACGGAGCGAGCGGAGTCGAGCTGGCGCAGGCCCTCGGCGTCGACCTGATTCTCCTCGACGTCGAGATGCCCGAGCAGGACGGCTTCGAAGTCTGTTCAATCCTCAAGAACCACGCGGCGACGCGAGACGTTCCGATCATCTTCCTGACGGGCTCGGGCTCGACCCAGGACAAGATCCGCGGGCTCGAGTTGGGAGCGACCGACTACGTCACCAAGCCGTTCGACCCGGCGGAACTGCGGGCCCGGGTGCGGGCCTCGCTCCGGACCCGGCACCTGATGGACCTTCTGGCCAAGCGGGCGATGATCGACGGCCTGACCGGCCTCCACAACCGCTTCTACCTGGACGCCCAGCTGACGCTGGCGCTCACGGCGGCCCGACGGTCCGGCGAGCCGCTCTCCTGCGTCATGGCGGACGTCGACTACTTCAAGCGGATCAACGACGAGTGCGGCCACCAGTTCGGGGATGATGTCCTCCGGAAGATCGGTTCGATCCTGACCGACGTAAGCCGTGACGGGGACATCGTCTGCCGCTACGGCGGCGAGGAGTTCACGATCCTGATGCCGAACACGTCGCTGCGGGTCGCCATCGCCGCCACGGAACGGCTGCGGCGGGCGATCGAGACGACCGAATTCTGGTTCCACGACCGCCGCGTGCCGGTGACGTGCAGCTTCGGGGTTGCCCGGCTGGGCGAAACGATCCCCCCCACGGTGATCGAGCTGGCGGACCAGGCCCTGTACCGCGCGAAGCGGGGGGGCCGCAACCAGGTCCAGATGTGTCTCCTGAACGATCCCGACGCGGAAGTCGAGGTGGCTCCGGAGGCAACGGCGGACCTGTCGCCGCTCTGATTCGCCGAACCGGTCGTCGACCCGCACTCCGCCGTGTCTTCTGCCGCCTCGCGAAAAAGTTCTCCGACCCTGTCACAAATTCCCGGCCTCGTCCGTCCTTCCTGGTGAAGACCGAGACACGCCGGGAGAGATGACATGAACGGACGACACGACTTGCGGGGAACGGACGGAGAGATCGTCATTGTGGGAGGCGGAATGGCAGGCCTCGTGGCCGCCAACTTCGCGGCCGGATCCGGGCACAAGGTCCTCCTGCTGGAGAAGGGCCAGGAGATCGGCGGGCGAGCCGGAACGACGGTCCGCGACGGCGTGTCGTTCAACATGGGGCCGCACGCCCTCTACTGTCACGGGGCGCTCTTCCGGGCCCTGCACGAGCTCCAGGTTCCGTTTCACGGCGCTCCCCCCAATCCGGGACGGAGCCTGTTCCTGACGGAGCAGAGCGTCTACCGCTTCCCGCAAACGTTCTGGCAGGTCCTCGTCTCGCGGCTCCTGAACTTCCGCGAGCGACGGTTGTTCCTGCAGATCCTGGGACGCGGCATCGCTACCGATCCGCGAACTCTCGATTCCACGTCGGTCGCCGACTGGATCCGACAGCTGGCGGGGACCGGACGCCTTGCCGACCTGTTCCACACTCTGATGCGGCTCACGACCTTTGTGAACGACCCCGAGCACCAATCGGCCGGGGCGACGCTGGAGCAGTTCCAGATGGGGCAGAAGGGGGGCGTCTGGTATGTCGACGGGGGCTGGACGTCGCTCGTCGAAGGCCTGCGGCGGCGAGCGGTCGAACGAGGTGTCGCGGTCCGCTCCAGCGCGGCGGCCAAGCATGTCCGCACCGGCCCGAATGGCACGGAGATCGAGCTGACGGACGGGACGCGCGTCAGGGCCGGGGCGGCCATCCTCGCGGTCCCGCCGGCCGAGGCGGTCGGCCTGCTTGACCTCGATGAAGACCATCCGCTCCACGGGTTCAATCGCACGCGGCGGGTGGGCCGGTGCGCGTGTCTCGATATCGCCCTGAAGCGTCTCCCCCGGCCGGACGAGCGGTTTACGCTGGGGCTCGATTCCCCTCTGTATTTCTCCGTCCACTCGTCGGCCGCGAAGCTCGGTCCCGACGGCGTGGCGGTCGCTCACGTCATGAAGTATCTCCCGGCCGACGAGCCGGTTCAGCATGAGGAGACGCGGAACGAGCTCGAAACCATGCTCGATCGCATCCAGCCCGGCTGGCGAGCGGAGGTCGTCACGTCACGGTACCTCCCGAACATGACGGCCGTCCCCGCGATTCCGACGATCGACACCCGTGGGACGCAGGACCGCCCGGACACGGCCGTCGTCGGCCGGCCGGGGATCTTCCTGGCGGGGGACTGGGTCGGTCGGCAGGGACAGCTCGTCGACGCCTCGGCGGCGAGCGGTCGGACGGCCGCCGCGGCCGCGATCGGGTCGCTGTCCGGCAGCACGGCGCCCGCGACCCGTCGTCACGGTCCCGTGCTGCTCGACGTTTGACTTATCATCCCGGAACTTGCGGTCCCGGCCCCGCCGGATTGACCAAGAAAAGCGTTGCAGGAGAGCGATCGTGGTCAGCGGACCTTCGGACAACCTGGCGGAGTATCAGGCGCTCCGCGACGAGCTCGGACGGATCGCGTACCGGATGCTCGGCTCGCTGGCGGATGTCGACGACGTCCTCCAGGAGGCGTACCTGCGGTGGTCGCGAGTCGACCTGAAGGAGGTCGAATCTCCGCGGGCCTTTCTGATCTCGATCGTGACGCGGCTCTGCATTGACCGACGGCGGGAGATCGACATTCGCAAGGAACATTACCCGGGGCCCTGGCTCCCCGAACCGATCGTGACGTCATCCCAGGGGGCAGGCGTGCCTGTAGAGCGGGACGAGTCGGTCTCGCTGGCGTTCCTGTACGTCCTCGAGCGGCTGACGCCGGTGGAGCGGGCGGCGTATCTGCTTCGGAAGGTGTTCGACTTTGAATACGCGGAGCTGAGCAGCATCCTCGACAAGTCGGTCGACAACTGCCGGCAGATCGTCTCGCGGGCCGAGACGCGGGTCATGGAAGGCCGTCCGCGGTTCACTCCTTCTTCGCAGGACGTTTCCGACCTGAGCGAGCGGTTCCTGGCGGCGTGCGCCTCGGGGGATCTGCAGGGGCTGCTGTCGATCCTCCGCAGCGATGCCGAGCTGATCTCGGACGGTGGAGGAAAGGCGACGGCGGCGCGGCGGCCGATTCTGGGCGCGGACGCGATTGCCCGGTTCTTCCTGGGGATCTTCCGCAAGGCGCCGCCGGGAGGTCGGGCGGAGCGGATCGAGGTCAACGGGCAGCCGGGGTTGGCGTTGCTGGTCGGGACCGCGATGGTGGGGATTTATGCCTTCGATGTGGAGGAGGGGCAGATTCGCGGGATTTATGTGATCCGGAATCCGGACAAGCTGGTGCGGGCTTCGATTGGCGGGCCGACGGGAGAGAGTGGTGCCTAGCATCGGGGTCCAGGGGGTACCCCTGGTGGGAGTGCAGAGGGGCAACGCTCCTTTGCCCGCCGGAGGCCTGGCCGTCGAGAGATGTCTGAAGGAGTGAGTGTCCAAACACGGACACCGTGCCGTGTGCCCCCTCACCAACCCGCTACGAGTGCGGAGCGAGCGGAGAGTTCTCAACGCAGGTACCACAAAGGGGACATCCGTTGTGTACCACGGTTCCTCACAGGAAGTGCCTCCGGCGGCAAGGGGGCGTGGCCCCCTTGACCCCAGGCTGCCGTCGCAAGTTGGGCTTGAGCTATCAGAGTCGTGCCGGCATGAACGCTATTGAGCAAGCGAGACTCAGTCGTAGAGCCCGTACCGAACGATGCACCACAGCGCCTGAAAGCCATCCTTCAGACCGATCTTCTTCCCCTCTTCGTACGTTCGGCCGTGGTAGCTGATCGACATCTCGAAGACACGGTAGCGGCGACGAGCAACACGGGCCGTCAGCTCCGGCTCGATCCCGAACCGGTCCTGCCGCAACTTCGGGCCGATGTCGTCCAGAACGCTCTTCTTGAACAGCTTGTAGCACGTCTCCATGTCGGTCAGGTTGAGATTCGTGAAGCAGTTCGAAAGCGTCGTCAGAACCTTATTCGCAAGGTAGTGCCAGAAGTAAAGCACGCGGTGCGGCTGATCCCCCAGGAACCGGCTCCCGAAGACCGCGTCCGCCTCCCCTTCGACGATCGGCTGCAGCAGCCGCGGAATTTCCTCCGGGTCATACTCCAGGTCCGCATCCTGGATGATGACCGCGTCGCCGGTCGCCTTCGCAAACCCGGTCCGGACCGCCGCCCCCTTGCCCCGGTTCCGCGGGTGGTAATGAACCGCCAGCCGGTTCAGCGGATCGTTCCACGCCGCCGCCTCGGTCTCGATCTCCTTCAGGATCTCGATCGTCCCGTCGCGGCTGCAGTCCTCGACGATCACGATCTCCTTCCGGACCGGAACGGCACGGACACGGGCCAGGATGTCGCGGATCGTCCGCTTCTCGTTGTAGACCGGGATCACGACCGAGAGAACGAAGTCTTCCGGAATCGCGTAGAACCCCAGCTGACGACAGGCTCCTTCGCCCAGCATCCCACGCAGCGACAGGTACCAGTCACGGGTGTAGGGGGTGCCGTGCAGGTCGGGCCCCGAGCCGTTCCCCAGCAGCATCGTGACGTTGCCCGCCCCATCGATCGACGGAGACGACGGCGTGGAGACCGGCGGAACGGGGGCGGACGAGGGAACGTCTTGAGACATCGCGCACTGGCACGGAAGTCAGGGGAACGGAGACACCCCTGACACATGAGCCACGGGCGACAGGCTAAGCTTACTGCGAAACCGGCGTGGCTGTCGCGTGTTCTTCCAGCTCCGGGAATCCCCGCGAAACGACCCGCCGCGGCATTCCGTCAACCACGACGACGAAGCTGCACTCAAAGCCCGGCATCGACTCGACGAACTTCAGCCCGCGCTCCACGCCGAGGACGCTGACTCCCTTCGAAAAGGCATCCGCATCGACCGCTTTCGATGCGACAAGGGTCACGCTGGCGCGGCCCGTCAGCCCCATGCCGGTCTCGGGATCGACGATGTGCGAGTACCGCTTTCCATCGATCTCGACGAAGCGGTAGGCGTCCCCGGAGGTGGTCACGGACCGGTTCCGCAGACTGAGCAGGACCGGCTGGGACCCGTCTTCGAGAAGCGGCTGCACGGCGACGCGCCACCCGGACCGGCCGGGGGGAGGATCGCCGCAGAGGATGTCTCCGCTGGCGTCGATGAGGAATTGATGAATTCCGCGATCCTTCAGGCGTCGGCCCACATCGTCCAGCGTCCAGCCGACGCCGATCCCCCCCAGGTCGAGCTGCATCCCCGGCTCGGAGAACGTGACGGTCGAGTTCCGCTCGTCGAGCCGCATCTTCTCAGAGCCGACACGAGCCAGCGCCTGCCGCAGGATCTCGGCGTCCGGGAGCTTGCGGGTGCGGCGGGCCTGCCGCCAGAGCCGGATGACCGGTGCGAGCGTGACGTCGAACAGTCCGTCGGTCGCTTCGGAGACCCGCTGGGACTCCTTGAGCACCTGAAAGAGATCGGAGCTGATCGATACGGGCTCCCCGACACGGTAATCGCGGCAGAGCCGGCTCAGCTCGCTCTCTTCCTTGTAGTCGCTGAAGGTCCGGTCCAGTTCGGCGAACCGGTCGAACACGACCCGCGAAGCGGCCTGGGCCGCTTCGTCGTCCGCGGCGTACAGAACGAGGATGATCGGCTGCCCCATGTGGAACTCGCGGGCTTCATACCGCGAGAGTTCCGGAGCGGGCTTCGCCGTTTCGGCGGGGGCTGTCGGCTTCTGAGGGCCGTGAGGTTCGGCCCCCGAGACCGCCCCAAGGAATCCAACGACCGCGCCGAGAAGTCCCGCCGCCACCCACTGACACCTCTTGACGTCCAGCAGTCGGCGCGGCGCGGGAACGGTCGTCACGGCGACTCTCCGAGACTGGTGAGGAGCTGATCGAGAACGGCGGAAGGGACGGGCTTGACGAAATGATCGTCGAATCCGGCCTCCCGCGATTTGCGGCGATCCTCCGCCTGCCCCCATCCGGTGAGGGCGACGATCTGCATCCCCTGCCCCCAGGGTTCGGTGCGGATCTGCCGGACGACATCGTATCCGTTCCAGCCCGGGAGACCGATATCCATGAAGATCAGGTCGGGACGGAACTCGCGGGCCGTCTCCACCGCCGCGACGCCGTCGTGCGCCACCCGGACATCCTGCTCCTTGAGCGCGAGAAGCCTCGAAAGGGTGGTCGCGGAATCGACGTTGTCGTCGACGATTAACACCCGCCGTCGCGGCGTTCGTCCGAGAGTCTGCGTGGCGGAATCCGGAGCGACGGCTCCAACAGTCGCCGCTCGCGTCCCTTTCGCCGCCGCCGCCGGAGTCCGAGGCAGACGGATCGTAAACCGGCTTCCCTGTCCGGGACCGTCACTCGCCGCCGTCAGGGTGCCGCCGTGCATCTCGACCAGCGTCCGGGCCAGCGTCAGTCCGATCCCCAGCCCTCCCTGCGACCGCTCCAGGGTCGATTCCACCTGAGCGAACAGCTCGAAGATCCGCGACAGCGCGTCGGCCGACATCCCGATGCCGTTGTCGGCCACGTGGATGATGACGGCGTCCGGATCGGCCGCCAGGGAGACCGTCACCGTTCCCCCCTCGTCCGTAAACTTGGAGGCGTTGTTGAGGAGGTTGCAGATGACCTGCGTCATCCGCGTCGCGTCGGCGAACAGCGGAACGACGTCGTCGGCCACTTCGACCTCCAGACGCTGCCCCTTCTTCTCAATCAGCGGGCGGGCCGACTCGATCGCGTCGCGCGTGATGGCGCGGGCATCGCAGGTGCCGAGCCGGAGTTCGATCTTCCCCTGGCTGATGCGGCTCACCTCCAGGAGGTCGTCCACCAGCCGGGTCAGGATTCCGACCTGCCGCCGCATCGTGTCATGAATCTCGGCCCGGATCCCGGCATCGTCCGCCACATACGGGATCAGGCCGACGACGTTGGCGATCGGCGCCAGCGGGTTGCGGAGCTCGTGGGCCAGGATCGCCAGGAACTCGTCCTTCCGCTGGTCCGCCAGCCTCAAGGCGGCATTCGCCCGTTCCAAGTCCCGGGTCCGTTCCGCGACGCGCGTCTCCAGCACTTCGTTGAGACGTTTCAGCTCGGCTCGGTCACGGTGCCGCTCCAGCGAGTGCCGCAGCGTCCGCTCCAGCGTGGCGGCGGTCAGCCCGTCCTTGGTGAGGAAGTCCGCCGCACCGAGGCGCATCGCCTCGAGGTCGACCTCCCGCTCCCCCTGGCCGGTCAGGAAGATGATCGGCGCGTTGCAGTTCCGGAGGTCCGGTTCCCGCAGCAGGTCGAGGCCGGTCCGCGCACCGAGCCGGTAGTCCAGCAGGTACGCGTCATGCTGACACTCGCGGACCGCGGTGAGAGCCGCCTCGTAGGTCGAGACCCAGTCCAGATGAACGCGGTCCCCCATGGACTCGGCAAGCAGATCCCGCGTGAGGATCTGGTCCTCCTGATCGTCGTCGATGAGGAGGATCCGCAGCAGGTTCGCGGTGCTGGGGGGGCGGGGGCCGGAGCCTTCCATCCGTCAGTTTCCCGATCGGCCTTCGTCGAGTTCGACGATCTCCAGCCAGTACTTCCCCAGCGTCTTGACGACATCGACCAGGGACTCGAAGGTCACCGGCTTCGTAATGTACGAAGCCGCCCCCAGATTGTAAGTCCGGTAGATGTCTTCTTCCGCCTTGGAGGTGGTCAGGACGATGATCCGGATGTTGCGGAGGTCCGGATCGCTCTTGATCTCCTCCAGGACTTCCCGCCCGTCCTTCTTCGGCATGTTCAGGTCGAGCAGGATGATGCTCGGCCGGGGGGACGAGGCGGGATCGGAGTACGGGCCGCGCCGGTAGAGGTAGTCCAGCAGCTCGACGCCGTTCTCGACGAACCGCAGCTCGTTTTTGAGGTGGCTGGCTTCGAACGCCTCCCGGGTCATCAGGCGGTCGTCCGCGTCGTCGTCCGCCATCAGAATGGTGATCGCGCGTTTATCAGGCATGGTTCGTTTCCTCCGTATTCTGCTGGACGGGAAGCGTCACGATGAATTCGGCTCCCTGTTCAGGACGGCTGCGGGCGGTAATGGTCCCTCCGTGACGTTCGGCGATCTTCCGGCAGATCGCGAGACCGATCCCGGTCCCTTCGTACTCGTTTCGGCCGTGCAGCCGCTGGAACACCTCGAAGATCCGGTCGAGGTAGACTTCTTCGAACCCGATGCCGTTGTCCTTGACGGTCAGCTCCACCTGGGCCCCTTTGCGGGATGGGGAGAGCATCTGCCCGGCGACCTGGACCACCGGCGGGACATCAGGTTTATGGAATTTGAGGGCGTTTCCGATCAGGTTCTGGAACAACTGGCGGATCTGTGTCGGATCCGCCTCGATCTCCGGCAGGGGGCCGATTTCAACGCGCCCCGAGACCTGCTGCAAGCGCCCCTCCAGGTCGGAGACCACCTCGCGGGCGACTTTGTCGAGGTTGATCCGGGCGAAGGGCTGAGCCCGCGTCGTGACCCGCGAAAAGCTGAGGAGATCGTTGATCAGGGTCCGCATCCGCGACGCCGAAGCGAGGATCCGCTCCAGGTAGTCGCGGCTGGTTTCCTCCAGCGTCGTCGAGCGGGTCTTCAGGCGATCGCCGAAGGCTTCGATCTTCCGGAGCGGCTCCTGCAGGTCATGCGAGGCGACGGAGGCGAACTGTTCCAGTTCGCGGTTGCTGGTCCGCAGGGCCGTGTTCATCTCGTTCAGCTCCTGGGTCCGCTCCTCGACCTTCCCTTCGAGTTCCTCGTTCGCCTTCCGCCGCGTCTCGAGTTCCTGGCGGCTCATCTGGAACGCGACGGCGATCATCCCCAGTCCCAGGAGGGCCGTCGCGACGTTGATCCATGTCGCCGATCGGTGGCTCGTCCGGAGGTCCCGGTCGCGCTCGGCGAGAAGTTTTCGCTCCGCGGCTTCCATTTCCGAGACGGTCTCGCGGATCTGGACCATCTGTGCCCGGCCGATCCCGGCCAGTACGTGCTTCATTCCCGCGGCCTGCCCTTCTTCCTGCGTGACCTTGACCCCTCGCTGGAGAGTCTGCAGCCGGAGGTCGACCTGCTGGCGGAGGCGACCGGTCCGTTCCGCTTGCGGCGGGTTGTCCTCAACGAGGCTGTCGAGGCGATCCAGTTGCTCCGAGACGGTCGGCAGGGCGGTCTTGAACAACGTCAGGTAGGCGTCGTTCTCCGTGATGATCAGGCCCCGCTGCCCGGTCTCGGCGTTGACGATCTGCAGAAGGATTTCGTCGAGGCAGTCGATGACCTCGAAGGTGTGGACGACCTGTTCCTCATTCTGCCGGATCCCGGTCAGGTTGAGGTGCACGACGATCGCCGCCACGACGACGGCGGCCGCGGCGAGAGCGAAGCCGACAGCGGCTCCTTTGCCGATCAACGATTTCATGCGGGGGCGCAGGGGAAGACGAAAACGGAAGACGGAAAGACCGGCAGGTTCTCGCCATCGCAGACCGCTCACTATGGCGAGCGGTTGGCGGAGGTCAAGGACGGGGGCGGTTGCTCCCGTGTCTCGCCAAGGTTGGCCGAACCGCGTCCTTGCCGGCACGGCTCCGTTTGCTCAAACCCAACGTGCCACGGCAGGCTGGGGTCAAGGGGGCAACCCCTTGCCGCCGGAGGCACTTCAGTGAGGAACCGTTGTAAGCAACGGACGACCGCTTTGTGGAAGCGGCGTTGAGGACTTACCGCTCGTTTTGCAATCCTCGCGGGTTGGTAATGGGGGCATACGGCACGTTGTCCGCGCTTGGACACGAGCTCCTTCAGACAACTCTCGACGGCCAGGCCTCCGGCGGGCAAAGGGGCGTTGCCCCTCTGCACTCCCCACCAGGGTGCCCCTGGACCCGGATGGTTGGCGTACGCAGTCCGACGTTGCCGCGTCGCGACTCTTCGACGCCGTCAGCTCGCCGGAGAAATGCGCTGAGCGACTCGCGCCGCCGCCAGCAGCAGAATCTGAGATCCAATCAACAACGCCTGCTCATCAATATCAAACGTCGGAGCATGCAACTGCGGCCACTTCTCCCCACCCGGCCGGGCACACCCCAGCCGCAGCATCGCGCCAGGAGCCTCCGTCAGAAACCCGCCAAAATCCTCCGCCCCAAGACTCGGCCAATCCAGAATTCGGACCCCCGCCTCCCCGACGACGAACTTCGCCGCATCGTGAAGGGACTCGGTCACCGCCCGGTCATTGATCACCGCATCCAGCGGACAGAGGAACTGAAGGTCGATCGTCGCCCCCGTCGCTTGGCTCACTCCCGCCGCAATCTCCCGCATCCGCCGCTGAAGCGTCGCCCGGATCACATGATCGACATTCCGGAGAGTCCCCAGGATCTCCACCCGGTCCGGAATGACATTGCAGAGCGTGCCGCCCGCGATCTTCCCCGCCGTAAAGACCGAAGGGCTCCGGGAATCGACCGCCCGCGGCAGAAGCGTGTAGTAAGCCGAGAGCAACTGGACCGCAGCAGCAACAGGATCGTCCGTGTAATGCGGCCGGGCCGAGTGCCCCCCCCGGCCCGTGATCGTGATCTGGACCTCATCGAGATTGGCGGTCAGCGCCCCATACCGGATGCCCACGGTCCCACACGGCAACTCCGGCTCGACATGAAGTCCGAGGATCGCCGACACCCCCGCCATCGCCCCCTGCCGAACCATCGAGACCGCCCCTTCGCCGGTCTCCTCTGCCGGCTGAAAAATCGCGCGAAGCCGGAAAGGACGCGGCGGAGTCGCCCCCTCGGCCAGAACGCGGACGGTCGACAACAGCCCTTCAAGGACCATCGTCGTGTGGCAGTCGTGCCCGCAAGCGTGGCAGATCCCGTCCCGCGTCGAGCGGTACTCACAGCTCTTCTGGTCCTGGAGCCGCAGGGCGTCGATGTCCGCCCGCAGCGCGATGACCGGGCCGGTTTCGGCGGCATTGCCTACCGCCAGATCGGCGACGACCCCCGTCCCCCCTTCCATCAGCCGGGCCGGAACCGCCGCTGCCGAAAGACGAGCCAGGATGTAGCGGGAGGTCTCGTGCTCAAACCGGCTCGGCTCCGGATTGCGATGGATGTGACGGCGCGTCGCCACATAGTCGTCGAACCGTCCGCGGACACAGGTGGCGACGGACTGGTCGAAAGCGTTCATATCGGAGCTCGTCGCTGCGGACAGTCCCCTCCCGGTGCTTTCCGGGAGAGGCAGGGGCATGAGGACTTCGGTTGCGGTCGGAGCGGAATTCAGCGTTTCATCGCCCACTCGAGCAACTGAGTGAAGAACAGGGCATACAGGCTCCCCACTTCGACTTCGCCTGCTCCGGGAGCCTGGGCCGTGATCCGCGCGTCTCCCCAGTCGACCAGCGGCCCGACCCAGTGGGGGGCGACATCGGTCATCAGGCAGGCGACGCGACCGGAGCCGTGGTGCGAGACCGCCAGGAGCGGCGTGCGGTCCGTCGGGGTCGCTTCGAGACCCGCGGGTGTAAAGCGCGCCCGGACATGGACCCCTTCAAGGAGGACCTCCGCGCCGGGCTTCGGACGGACCTGATTGAATCCACCAATCAGCGGGGGGCGATCTTTCCAGGGGAGGCCGCGGAGGATCGGGTGATCGGAAACCGGCTGCAGGAAGACCGGATGGTCGCAGTTCCGGCGATCGTCGGCTGGAGAGATGTCAACGGGGAGGATCTTCGCGACCGCCGAGCGGTCCCAGTCTCCCCCCAGACCGTGGTACGACTCCCAGCCCCCGAGCATCACGAGGCCGGTGCCGCGGGAGACCGCCTCCACGACCGCCTCCGCGACGCCCGGGCTCATCCTGGCCGACGGATAGTCGCTGAGAATCACGAGCGACCGTCCGTCGACGATCTCCGGAGCGTCGCTGGCAACGTCGCTGGCGACGTAGTCGAAGATCCAACCCGCCTTCGCGAGGAGGCCCCCGAGGTACGCGGCGGCGGTGGTCAGGCTGGTGTCGCCGAAGTAGAGAATGGGGGCCGGCATGGAATGGATCGTGTGCGGAACGGCAGAGTCGCGAGGATGATGCACTGTACAGAGCGGTGTTCGCGTCCGCATGTCTTTCCCCGCTTCACTCTCTTCCTGGCGAAAGCTTGAGGGGCCGCGAGAAAGTGACGGGCGGGGGGACTGTCCGGATCAGTCGGAGCAGAACGGATGAGAACACTCTTCGGGTCGTCGCGGAGGGGGAGCGGAGGGCCAAAGACGGGGGCTCGGCGGGTCGATACCTTTCTGCCCCTTCATGATTGAGGAGGGGGCTGGGCTATCGCGGTCCCCGATTCGGTGGAACGCAGCGATGGCTCTCCGGTTCTCGATAACTCCTGGTCCCTTCAGGAATCGCCATGCTGGAAGAGACGGTCAAACTCGCGAGCCTCGACGAGCTTCGAACGTACATCCATACCCAGCTGTGCGACAAAGAAAATCTTCTCCCTGAGCAGTTCCGTCTGCGGGAGGAGGCCCTGATGATGCGTGGCCGTCAGTGCGGCATGCAGTTCACGGTGAAGGGGCCCCGTAGTATTCGGCTGGGGGCGATCTGGGCGGCGGACCAGATGGTGATCAATTTCTATGACACGCGCGGCGAGCGATATCTGAAGGTTCGCCTGGAAACGCCGATCGAGCTTCCGACGTCAGCGGCGGCGTAAGCAGATCCGGGTCCAGGGGCACCCTGGTGGGGAGTGCAGAGGGGCAACGCCCCTTTGCCCGCCGGAGGCCTGGCCGTCGGGAGATGTCTGAAGGAATGAGTGTCCAAACCCGGACACCGTGCCGTATGCCCCGTCACCAACCCGCGGGGATTGAAAAACGAGTGGTGAGTCCGGAACGCCGGTTCCACAAAGCGGACGTCCGTTACTGACCACGGTTCCTCATGGAAGTGCCTCCGGCGGCAAGGGGGCGAGGCCCCCTTGACCCCAGCGGCCGTCGCACGTTGGGCTTGAGCAATCAACGTCGAGCCGGCAAGGACGCGACCTGGGCCCGTCCTGACATCAGCCGGCACCTACCGGCGATCATTCCCCGTCGGCAGGTCAATCGTCACCGAGACAAGCTGGTTCTTCCGCCGCACCACGACATTCAACCCCGAACCGGGCCGCGCACGGCCAAGCTCCGACTGAAAGGCCCGGATCGACGGAACAACCTCGTTGTTCACAAACACGATCAGGTCGTCCGGCCGAAGATCGACTCGCGAAGCCAGCGACCCCGGAACCACCTGATCAATGTAAGCCGGCGTCCGGTAGACGACGTCCGGCACCAGGATCAGCCCGAGTTCCAGCGACGAAACGGTCGCCGAGGCCGACGGAGGCATGTCGTTCTCAAAGCTCGACCCGCTGAACTTCCCGCTGATGATCTCGCGGATACGCGGAGTAAGCTGGTCCATCGGGACCACGTAATTGAGCCACAGGTTCGTCTCCCGGCTCCGCAGCTCCCGGCCAATGACGCCGAGCAGCTTGCCATCCAGCGTCGCCAGCACTCCGCCGCCGGCGCCCGGATTGTTCGTCACCGCATCGACGATGTAGACCGGTCCCGAATACGGAGCCTGGAACCGGCCGCGGCGGGCATCCAGCTGCGAACGGGCCGCGATGACGCCGTGAAGGACCGAGACCGGCTCGTCACCGGTCGCGACTTTGAACAGGTTGCTGTAGGCCAGGACCCGCGTCCCGACCCCGGCCGGCGCCGACTCGTCGAGATTGAAGTGCGGAAGCCCCTCGGCCTCGATCTTCAGCACCGCCAGATCGATCCTGGGATCGACGCCGACGACCTTCCCGTAGAACCGGCGGCCGTCATCGAGGACGACCGTCACGACGTCGCCGTCGAGGATATGACTCCAGACCGTGACAATGTGCCCCTCGCCAGAGACCAGGAACCCCGAGCCGTACGCATGCAGCCCCTTGATCCCGCCGGCCCCAAAGAGCTTCACCACGCGTGACTGGACCTGGGCGATCGCCTCCTGCGTGGCCCCGGCTCGAACGGCCGGGACAAATGCGAGGTTCAAAGCGGCGATCAGAGCTGCCACACGCCACATGCCGATGTCTCCGTAACGGCACTTCCCACACGGACTGGGAGTCCGCTGCGTAAAGTCTTCACACATCGTACGCAAAGTGCGGGCCACTTGCGCAGCCGAATTCACGCCCTGCCGCTTTCGATGCGGCTTGCTGCCAGCTTTCCACGGCCAGTCATCCGCGACTCTGGGCCGAAACGAACGGCAACCTGCTCGCTGACGGGGAAAGAACGCGTCGGTTCCGACACAGGTCGGCCTGCCGGAGCCCAACCGGACGGCCCAGGCCTACCGGTGCGAGTGCGATTCCCGCTTCCGTTCGCATTCTACGCAGTTACGGGCGTACGGAATGACCTTGAGCCGGAGCTTGGGAATCGTCGATTTTCCGGGAGGCTTACCCGCTTCGACACACCGTTGGCAGAGCCCGTAAGTCCCCTTTTCGATCCGATGCAGCGCCTGCTGGACTTCGTCAAGGATGTCCTGCTCGCTCTCCATCATCCGGAGGGAGAATTCCTGCTCGTACGTTTCCGTCCCCAGTTCCGCCATGTGGGTGGGGGTCTTGGAATCCTGGCCGTTGTCGAGCGCTTCCCGCGTCAGATCCTGAACGTCGCCCCGAAGCCGTGCCTGCAGAGTGAGCAGCAGTGACCGAAACTGCTCCAGTTCATTGGCCTTGATCATTTGACGATCCGAACCCGTTGACGCAGAAATCAGAGAATTCTGATTATCGCCGACGGCCCACCTTTTGCAATCAATGTGCCGCAGTCTGTCATCGAAATCTTGACCCGAGCGACGGGATTCGCCGGGAAAGTCTCTCCAGGGGCTCCAGACTGAGCCCGTGCCCGGTCTCCGGCGGCCGACCTCGTCCCGGGCGGTTCGCGCGCAACGCTTGGTGACAAAACCGGTTCCAGATGCTATCACCTCCCCTGTCTCGACGTCGGCCGGGTCCGAAGGGGACCTGCCGCCGTGGTCCGGGACGGCTCCAGGAGGGGGTTGGGGGATGGGTGTTCCGGTCTCGCAGATGTGGACGGTCGCCAAGTACGTCCTGACGCAGCGGCTGCGCGGCGTCAAACGCTACCCGCTCGTCCTGATGCTGGAACCGCTGTTCCGCTGCAACCTCGCCTGCGCCGGCTGCGGCAAGATCCAGTTCCCGGCGGACATCCTCAAAAAGAATCTTTCGCCCGAAGACTGCTTCCGGGCGGTCGACGAGTGCGGCGCTCCGATGGTTTCGATCCCCGGTGGGGAGCCGCTGCTGCATCCGCAGATGGCGGAGATCGTCGAGGGGCTGGTTGCCCGCAAGAAGTACGTTTACCTCTGCACCAACGCCCTGCTGTTGGAGAAGCAGCTCGACCGGTTCAAGCCGTCGAAGTACCTCTCGTTCTCCGTCCATATCGACGGGCCGCGGGAGGAGCACGACGTCGCCGTCTGTCGCGAGGGTACGTACGACATTGCGGTGAACGCGATCAAGGCCGCCATCGCCAAGGGGTTCCGCGTCACGACGAACAGCACGCTGTTCAACAACGCCGAGCCGGCGCGGATGCGGCAGATGTTCGACGAGATGACCGACCTGGGGGTCGAGGGGATGATGCTTTCCCCCGGCTACCAGTACGAGAAGGCTCCGGACCAGGAGCACTTTCTCCAGCGTCGGCAGACGGTGGACCTGTTCCGGCGGATCTTTGAGAAGCCCAAGTCGCGGTGGACGTTCAACCAGTCGCCGCTGTTCATGGAGTTTCTGAAGGGGAACTGGGAGCTAGAATGCACGCCGTGGGGGAACCCGACCTATAACGTCTTCGGGTGGCAGAAGCCGTGCTATCTGATTTCCGATGGTTACGCGCAGACGTTCCGTGAGTTGATGGAGACGACCGACTGGAACGCGTATGGCCGCAAGAGCGGCAATTCGCGGTGCCAGGACTGCATGGTGCACTGCGGCCATGAGCCGACGGCGGTGCAGGAGACGTTTTCGTCGCTCAAGGGGTTGTTTGGTGCGGCCCGGGTGGTGCTGTTTGGGCCGCTGAAGGGGAAGCCGCTTCCGGAGCTTCCGCAGCAGCCGGTGTCGCGTCCCGTCGGCGATTTGATTCAGCTCGACTCGTTCGCAAATCGCGAAACGTCAGAAAGCGCTGCCTGACCTCATCCGGGTCCAGGGGCACCCTAGTGGGGAGTGCAGAGGGGCAACGCCCCTTTGCCCGTCGGAGGCCTGGCCGTCGAGAGATGTCTGAAGGAATTCGTGCCCAGGCGCGGACACCGTGCCGGATGCCCCTTCACCTAACCCGCGGTGATCGCAAAGCGAGCGTTGAGTCCTCAACGCAGGTCTCACAAAACCGACGCCCGTGATCTCCCACGCTTCCTCATGGAAGCTCCTCCGGCGGCAAGGGTCTGTGTTGTTCTTCCGGCCCTTGACCCCGGCTACCGTCGCACGTTGGGTTTGAGCAAACAGCGCCGTGCCGGCAAGAACGTGGCCCAAGTACGACTCTGGGATTGTCACTCCTCCCGCGCTCCCCTGTTGGAATTTACGCTTTGCGCGGTCTTTGCAGATCATTCACAGATCCACTTGCGTTCCGAACACCGAAGCGTGAGAATTGCTTTTGCAATTGAATGTCGTTTTGGCTAGCCGCCGATCTGGAATCGTCTGTGCAACGGATCTGTGCCATTGTCGTTCTGCTGATTCACGGGGGGATGAGTCTCCTCGGGAACGCGGGGCTGCATGCTCACAGCGGACTCTGCTGCCACGAACACAGCACGGTTGCGGGACACCGGCACTCCGGCTGTTCGCATCACCACCATCACAACTCGGCCGGTTCGGGCGAGCGAAAGTCCTCTGAGAAGAAGGCCCGCGGGCCAGCACTCAACTGCGACGACGACTGCTCTCTCTGCCGTCTGTTCTCCCTGTCGGCTTCTCCGTCGCCCCCGCCGCAAATCGGCATCGTGGCTGAGATCGCTCCGCAGCCGCTCCCCGCCTGGGACGCGGTTGTCGTCGAAGCGGTTCGCCGCGTCGCTTCCGCCCGCGGACCACCCGGCGGTTCTTCGCAGGCCTGATTCCCGCTGCGTTGCCGTCAGTCGACGCACGCGCGGAGGGAACGCCGCTGGACGCAATCCGGCGGTCCTGCACTCGCTCAATCCTCGCTTCGCTGCTCTCCAGCCGCCCTGACGGTCTTCCGGCCCCTTCGTTTTTCGGGCTGGCGGACGCGCCGTTTCTTTCATCCGCTCATTCATTCCGACGGAGACATTCCATGGCCTCGCGACGAGGTTTCACGCTGATCGAACTTCTGGTGGTCATTGCCATCATCGCCGTGCTCGTGGCGATCCTGCTGCCCGCCGTCCAGCAGGCCCGCGAAGCGGCCCGCCGCTCCACCTGCACCAACAACCTCAAGCAGGTCGGCGTGGCCCTGCACAACTACCACGACATCCACAAGACCCTCCCGAGCGGCTGGATCGGCGTCAATGAATCGACGCGACTCCCGTCGGCTCACGAAGGGGGGAGCGGCGCGGGGTGGGCGATGATGATCCTCCCGATGATGGACCAGGGGGCGCTCTTCGGAAAATTCAACGACCAGCTTCCGATCAGCGATCCCGCGAACGCCGCGGTCGCCCGCCAGTTCCTTCCGGTCTACATCTGTCCTTCGGACGCCGCCTCCGTCCAGACGTGGGACATCGACGAGGAGGGGAGCCCGGGGACCAAGCTGGCGACGCTCGCCCGGGCGAACTACGTCGGATCGTTCGGGACCGTCGAGATCGACCTGTGTGAGAACGCGCCAGGTGCGGCTCCGGTCTCCAGCACGGGGCAGTGCGTCAGCGACGGGGCCTTCTATCACAACAGCCGGAACGGGTTCCATGACTTCACCGACGGAATGAGCTCGACGTTCTTCGTCGGCGAGCGGAAGTCGTTCCCGTCGGCGCCGTTCTACTCGACATGGGTCGGCTCGGTTCCCGAAGGGGAAGAGTCGTTCGCCCGGATCCTGGGGGTCTTCGATCACACTCCGAACCATCCGGCGGCTCACCTGGAGGACTTCAGCAGCACCCACGTCGGCGGGGCGCAGTTCGTCTTGGCGGACGGGCACGTCAAGTTCGTCAGCGAGAACATCGACGGCGAGGTCTACCGGGCGGTCGGAACGATCCGCGGCCGCGAGATCATCTCCGACTTCGAGTGAAGTTCCGGGCCGCGCGGCTTGGTTGATGTCCGTCAACCGTTCGAGTGAGATACCGAAGCGATCGCACACCCCGGCCTCCTCAGCGGAGGTGTGGGGTCGTTTCGTTCTCCGGAGCCGCCCTGTGTCCGAGTCTTCGAGCCCTGTCCGCGTCCTGGCGATTCATGCCCATCCCGATGACATCGAGTTCCAGTGCGCGGGGACGCTGGCGCTGCTGAAGCAGAAAGGGTGCGACGTCCACATGGCGGTGATGACCGCCGGGGACTGCGGGAGCGCGGAGCTGGGGCCGGACGAGATCTCCAACGTCCGCCGCGAAGAGGGTCGGAAAGCCGCGGAGATGCTGGGAGCGGGGTACACCTCCCTGGAGTTCAAGGATCTCCAGATCTGCGTCGACAACGACAGCCGGCGGCGGGTGACCGAAGTGATCCGCCGGACGCGGCCGGATATTGTCATCACCGCTCCGCCGGTGGACTACATGTCCGATCATGAGATGACGAGCCGGCTGGTCCGGGATGCGACGTTCAACGCGTCGTGCCCGAATTACGTGACGCAGCAGTGGGATCCGGCTCCGGCGACGAAGAAGATCCCGTACCTGTACTACGTCGATCCGATTGAAGGGGTGGACTGGTTCGGGGTGTCGACGCCGACTGACTTCATCGTCGATATCTCGTCGACGTTTGAGCTCAAGCTGCAGATGCTGGCGTGTCATGACAGCCAGCGGGCCTGGTTGCGGCGGCAGCACGGGCTGGATGAGTATCTGGAGGGGTGTCGGCGGTGGAGTGCCCGCCGGGGGCAGGAGATCGGTGCGGCTTACGGGGAGGCGTATCGGCAGCACAAGGGTCACCCGTATCCGCATGACAACCGTTTGGAAGCGCTCATCAAGGGTTGATCCCGAACCGCGTCCTTGCCGGCACGACTTTCATAACTCAGACCCAACGTGCCACGGCCGCTGGGGTCAAGGGGCCAAAGAAACAACACAGGCTCCCTTGCCGCGGGAGGCACGTTCATGAGGAACCGTGGTAAGCAACGGACGTCCGCTTTGTGGAACCGGCGTTGAGGACTCCCTCATATCGGAACGCTTGCTGTGGGATTCCCGCGGGTTGGTGAGGGGGCATCCGGCACGTTGTCCGCATTTGGACACTCACGCCTTCAGACATCTCTCGACGGCCAGGCCTCCGGCGGGCAAAGGGGCGTTGCCCCTCTGCACTCCCCACCAGGGGTTACCCCCTGGACCCCGGTGGTGTGGGATCATGTCTCCTCACGGACCGCCTTCCGCAATGCCCGGAGCGACATATAAACCAGCGAGTCCGGCTCCCCCGTCGCAAAGAAATCCCGCGTCAGAACCTGCCCGCCAATCCATCCATTCTGCGGGTCCTCATGCCCCCGCCCCTTCTCAAACAGTGGAGCGAACGGGTGAAGTTCCCCAACAGGGAGCGTGGCATGCAACCCGTTGTCGAGCGAAATCACCGCACCGCCGCTCTCGTCCAGCAGAGCCACATCCCCATCCACCATCACCCGCTGCGACGTTTCGCCGGCACGGTCGGTGTGAACGGTCTCAAAAACGATGCGAGCCCTGTCGTGCGGCTTGATCGGAGCCTGTTTCGTCCCGGCCATCAGTCCCCTCCAACAGAACGGTTTCCGGACCGTTGATCCGGGTTGCCTCAGCGGGAACGGCCGGAGCGGCACTCTCGATCAGACAATCGGAGCCGGTCCCCGATCAATCCGGTAGAAATCGCCGCCGCGAGGCGGTTGCCCTTCACACATGCCGCACCGTTGATACGATAACTCCCCAACCGGGAGCGCTCCCCGACGACCTCACCCTGCCTTGCCGCGCCATGGCGGCAACCGGAGTCGTCCGCATGGAATCGTCCGCCGCCCCCCTCGCGTCCTCCCTCCCGCCGGTCCCTCCCTCGACCTCCTCCGCTCTCGCCGGACTCAAGTCGCCGCTCGAAAGCCCGATCACCGTCCAATCCCGCCGCTGGTTCCTCAAAGCAGGACTCGCCGGCCTCGGGGGACTGATGTCTCCCTCGCTGCTGCGGGCCGGAACCGAAGCGGCTGCCACGAAGCCGAACTCCAAGAAGTCCGTGATCCTGATCTGGCTCTCCGGAGGGCCCAGCCACATCGATATGTGGGACCCCAAGCCGGAAGCCCCCACGGAAATCCGCGGCCCCTACAGCCCGATCGCCACCAAGTTGCCGGGTGTCCAGTTCTGCGAGCACCTCCCGCTCCAGGCCTCGATCCTCGACAAGATGTCGGTTCTCCGCGGAGTCGACTGCCAGTCGAGCAACCATACGCCGATTACCTTCCAGGCCGGGAACCCCCTGGCCCGCCGGACCGATGACGGCAAGGATGGCGCGGGCTGGCCCTCGATGGGCTCCGTCGCCGCCAAGTTCCGCGGCTCCAACCATCCCGACATGCCGGCATTCGTCGGCCTCGCCCCCTCATGGGTCGCGGACGTCTACGAATCCGGGGACATGGGCGCGCAGTTCTCCGCCATCAAGGGCCTTGATGTCGTCGGGAAGTTCGCGCTGCCGAAAGGGATCGAGGCGTCGCGGCTCGAAGACCGGGAGTCGCTGCGACAGTCGTTCGACCGGCTGCGGCAGGACCTCGACCAGAAGGCGACCCTCGAAAAACTCGACCGCTACACCCAGCAGGCGTACAGCATGGTCCTGGGGGGCCACGTCCAGCGGGCCTTCGATCTCAACAAGGAATCGGACGAGACCCGCCTCAAGTACGGCAAGAACGAGATCGGCGAGAAGGTCCTGCTGGCCCGGCGGCTGGTCGAGGCGGGCGTGAGCTACACGACCGTCAGCGCCAAGTGGGGCTATTTCGACCACCACGGCGACAACGTCCAGTGGGGCGGGATCGAAAAGGGGCTCACTCCGATCCTCCCCACAGTCGATCGGGCCATGTTCGCCCTCGTGAACGACCTCGAGGAACGGGGCCTCCTCGACGACACCCTGGTCCTGATGCTCGGCGAGTTCGGCCGGGCTCCGGTCATCAACAAGGAAGCGGGCCGCGACCACTGGACGAGCGTCATGTCGATGCTCGTCGCGGGGGGCGGCCTGCGGCACGGCCAGGTGATCGGCAGCACCGACAGCAAGGGATACGGTATCCAGAGCGGCATTGTCCGTCCGCAGGACCTCGCCGCGACCGTCTTCCGGCACCTGGAGATCGACCTGGAATCCCAGTGGACCAACCTCCAGGGCCGTCCGATGCCGATCATCGTCGAAGGGGGCCGGCCGATTCCGGAACTGGTCTGAGACCCGCCCCCCGCGCGGCCGCCGCGAAAGCGGCTTACCGCACGTTCAGGCGGATCATGTCGCTCCAGGGGGTGGCCTGAAAATTCGCTCCCGATCCGCGGGTCGCGCGAACACGGAACACGATCCCGGACCGCCAGGCCCGGAACGAATACGACGTGGTGTCCGCGCCGACGCGGCCGATCGTCACCCAGTTGATCGCCGATTTGCTTCCGGTCCCGTACTGGATTTCGAACCCGTCTTCCTGGTTCGCGTTGTCCTGCCACATCAGCGTCACCATCGTCCGGGAATTCGAACCGATGAGGCTGGTCGGCGCGTTGAAGATCGGAGTCGGCTGGACCGGCTGGTAGTTGTCGGGATCGAATGCCGTGATCACCGCCGCCTCGGCGTCGACGAGTCCGTAGCCGAACTCGTTGTCGCGTCCGGCGGTCCCCAGATCGTGCGCCGAGACCTGCAGCACGGACCGGACTTCATGGTGCAGCAGCCCGTCGCCGTTGAGGTCGGGGACCCCCGCGGCAATGATCAGTGCGGCGACGCCGGCGACGTGGGGAGAGGCCATCGACGTCCCGCTCAGGGTCGCGTAGCCCCCATTGGGGTACGTCGAAAAGATCGACGATCCCGGCGCCGCCAGCTCCACCGTTGAGCCGGTGCTCGAGAAGCTGGAGCGGGTGTCGGAGGTCGTTGTCGAGCCGACGGCGATCACAGAGTCGTAGCGGGCCGGATAGCCGACCGTGTCCGCTCCCGGCCCCTCGTTCCCCGCCGAGGCGACAATCACCACGCCGGCCGCATAGGCGTTGTCGAACGCCTGCTTCACGATCGTGCCGGGATTGGACGTGCTCCCGAGACTGAGATTGGCGACCTGGATGTTGTTCTGCACGCACCACTGGAGGGCGGAGATGATCTTCGAGTACGCCCCGCTGCCGTCGGCTCCCAGGACCTTGAGCGCGTACAGGTCCACCTCGGGAGCGACTCCCACGGGACCGACTCCGTCGCGGACCGCCGCCACCGTGCCGGCGACATGCGTCCCGTGGTAGTGATCGTCGATCGGGTCGGAGTCGTTGTTGACGAAGTCGTAGCCCCCGCGGTACCGCGGCCCCAGTTGCGGGTGCCGGTAGTCGATTCCCGTGTCAATGACCGCCACGCGGACGGATCGCCCGAGGATCGGGATCGCCCCGGTGTAATTGAAGGTCCCGGCATGGACGGGCCCGCAGCCGATCCGCCGCACGCCCCAGACCGTGTTGATGTCGTGCGCATCGACCCGCTCGTCGGCCTCGACCGTGACGACCCCCGCTTCACCCCGCAGCTTGGCGACCGCCGAAGCGGGCATCTCGGCGGCGATCGCCGGCACGAGGGAAAACTGCTTCCGCACCCGGCCCCGGTGCTTCTCGACGATCCCCGCTTCCGCGAGAGCGGGACGGCGATTGAAGCGGATAAGAACGGGAATCGAGTCCTCGGCCCGCGCGGCCGAACCGTGAGAACTGACCAGAATCAGGAACGCCGTCAGTCCACAGAGTGGCAGCCTGCCCATTCGCCCAGCCTCCCGACGCGAAGTCGAACCGAGGGACTCCTTGCAGCGCGCCGGGCCGGTGTCCTCGGTCCGTGGTCCGCGCCGTCGCCCTCAATTCGCCCGACGACGTAGCTTCGCATCCCCATTCCCAGGGGGCAAGGCGGAGATTCGTTCCGAGGACGACGCATCGGCGCCGCAGTCAGCGATCGGTCGCCGCCTTGGACGCTCCAATCCCCTGCAGCCGCTCGACCGTCTCCCGGACGATCCGGCGGATTTCCGGATCGCCGTCCCCCGCCAGGTCGGCCAGGTCGCTGATCTGCCCCTTCCAGACCATCCGCCCGGCAATCCGCATCGCCCGGCGGCGACGCTCGGGATTCTCCTTGGAACGGTCCGACCGGATATAGGCGAGGAGCGGCTCCGCCCCGGCCGGCCCGAGCTTGAGCAGGTCCTCCTCATAGACGTAGCCCAGCTTCGTCTCCCCGATCGTGGCGAGGACCGCATCGAGGCGGGCCTGGAGCTCGCTGTCCTGCGGCGTCTTCATCACGAGCAGCGGAAGCTGCCACCGGGTCGCGGCCAGCGGGTCCATCTTGCGGCTGCGTTCGGCCGGCTTTCCGCCGACAATCTCGACGCACGATTCCGGCGGAATCTGGATGGCCGACGCCGATGTCTCCAGCGCCAGAGCGTGGTCCGTGAGGGCCGTGCAGGAGACGGCGTCGGTCTTCACCGACCATTGCAGTTCGGAGGAGGTGGGGCATTGGAACACCGATAACCGGGGGGCGACGCCGGACCGCGTCCCGAGCTGAATCCCCAGTTCGCACTGCCGGGCCGCCTGGGCCCACACCTGCCCTTCGACCAGTTCCACGCGTTCCAGAGGATGCACGACCAGTTCCGTCCCGGCATCCATCCGGACGATTCCCTGGCAGCCGGTTTCGAGCTCGCAGAGGGCGTCGGGGCCGGTCCGGACGCGGGCGCCATCCGTCAGGACAACCGGTCGGTCGGGGATCAGGCTCGTCCGCTTCCCGGACGGGCTGATGACTTCAACCGGGCCGGTCGCCCGGACCAGTCGCGTCGAACCCGCCGCGGAGGCGATCGGGGTCGCCTTGCGCCCCGCCCGCAGGCCGATCGCCACGGCGACCAGGAGTCCGGCGGCAAACAGGAGCCCGAGCCATCCGGCACCGCGCGCCGAGGGAACCGAAGCCTTCGCCGGGCGGGGAGGCGGGGAACCGATCTGTGTTTGCAGGCGCGCGACGAACGCCTCGACATCAGGAACGACGAGATGCGCCCGCAACTGGCGGTCGACCTGGCGCAGGTCGTCGAGCCGGCGGGCACAGTCGGAGCAGGTCGCCAGATGCGCGCCGACGCTTTCTGCGTCGGCCTGCGGAAGCACGCCGTCGAAATAGGGGCTGAGCCGGTCGGAGAGTTCGTCACACCTCATGGAGCGTCCTCCCGACGGTCAGGAGTTGCCGCCTCAGGATCTCCCGGCCGCGCGCGAGCCGGTCGCTCACCGTCGCGCGGGCCACTCCGATCCACCGGGCCATGTCGTCGTAAGTCATTGCATCGTAGTAGTGCAGCAGGATCACTTCCCGCAGTTCCTCGGGGAGTGACTGCACGTGCCTCAGAACGGCCGCCTGCTCTTCCGCCGCCGCGGCTGTCCGCTCAGGAGGGTGCTCCGCGGACGAGACCGTCAGGACCGCATCGCCGTTCCGGCTCGGACGGAGGCGGGCGGACCGGACGCGGTCGACGCAGGCGTGGATCGCGATCGACCGCAGCCAGGCGCCGAAGTGCTCCGGATGCTGGAGCCGCCCGAGATCCTGAAACCCTCGCAGGAGGGTCTCCTGGGCGACGTCTTCCGCGTCGGCGCGGCATGCCAGACGGGAGTGGCATAGCGCCAGGATCCGCCGGAACCAGCGGCGCGCAAGCTCCCCGTAAGCCGCGCGATCGCCGGCCACCGTTCGCTGCACGAGCTGTTCGTCCGGAGTCTCCACCGGAAGACAGTGTCCCTGGAATGACCACACGATTTCCACCGCACCCGCCCGGATGCGGCCCGAGGAAGTCGGTGCCAGACGTGCCGCAGACCGGGCAAATCCGGGCCGATCTACCGTTTTTTGAATCTTTGGAGAATCCCCCTGCCTCCCCGCGACGCCCGAGCGACTTAGCAGGAGAGGTGGCATCGGTCCGTGTCACCTCTCCTTGAAGTGTCACCGTCCCGGGTCCCGAAGGAGTCTGCCATGAATCGCAAGTGGTTTTATCTGCTTCCCGTCGGCGCCTGTCTGTGCGCCGCGTGGGTGGTCCGCGCCGCGGCGCCGAGTTCCGCGGAATCGGCCCCGAACAAGATCCTGCCGGCGACTGCCACCGGCGACGACCTGATCGTCCATGAGTGGGGAACGTTTACGACGTTCTCCGGCTCCGACGGCATCCGGCTCGACTTCCGTCCGCTCGCGGCCGCCTACAGCGACCTCCCCGACTTTGTCCGGGACCGGGCCTTCGGATTTGGTTCCCCCTGGTCCAAGGGACGCATCCGCGGCAAGGTCCGGATGGAGACGCCGGTGACCTACTTCTATACGGAGCGGGAACGATCGATCCGGGTGAAGGTTGATTTCCCGAAGGGGCTCCTGACAGAGTTCTATCCCCCCGTGCAGTCGTTTCTGCCCGCTTTCGACCGGAAGGTGGGCACGACGACGGGTGAGACGATCGGGAACTCCAGCCTCGACTGGGGAACGGTCCAGTTGATCCCCGCGAGCGCCTTCCGCCCGCAGGTGTCCGACCCCAAGGACGCCGAGTGGCTCCAGCAGCAGATCCTGCAGAACCTCTGCCTTCCCGGCAACGGCCACTATACGGCGGCCCGCGCGACGGACTCAGCTTTTGTCCGAACTGTTGAACCGCTTCCGGCGAAACCGGTGATCGACGAACTGGACGGGTTTTCCAACATGCCGGGCCGGCGGCACCTCGAGAAGTTTCTGTTCTATCGCGGTGTCGGGAAGTTCGAGCTGCCGGTGACAGCCACCGCCGACGCCTCCGGACAGGTGAGTCTGATCAACAAGGGGGATGCTCCCCTGACCGGGGCGTTCCTGGTGCAGGTCCGCAGCGGTGCCGACGGCCGACCGACGTTGTGGCGGACGCGAGTTGCCAAGGTTCCCGTCGGGTCGCCTGTCGTCTTCGATGGTCCGCACCTCGTGACCGATCGGAACAAGTTCTACGACGAGATCGTGTCGCAGCTCGTATCGGAAGGTCTCTACGAGAAAGAGGCGCGGGCGATGGTGGCGACGTGGGAAGACTCGTGGTTCACGGAAATCGGGACGCGGGTGTTCTACTGTCTGCCGCAGGCGGCGACGGATGAGATTCTCCCGCTGACGATTGAGCCAAAGCCGCAGCAGACGGTGCGGGTTCTGGTGGCCCGGCTGGAGGTAATGACGAAGTCGGACGAGACGCGGGTTCTCGAGACGATTGGAAAGTCGGCGGTGGAGCGGACGGAGCGGATCAAGGCGGCGGGTGGGGCTCGGATTGAGGAGGCTCCGATTCCGGCGGATCTGTTGGCGCTGGGGCGGCTGGCGGAGCCGGCGTTGGCGCGGGCGAAGTCGATTGCCCGCGAGGAGACGGTGCGGACTGAGGCGGAGCGTCTGCTGAACCAGTTGCAGAATGAGCTGCAGACGCGGTAGCGCGCTTCATCACCGGGGTCCAGGGGGTAACCCCTGGTGGGGAGTGCAGAGGGGCAACGCCCCTTTGCCCGCCGGAGGCCTGGCCGTCGAGAGATGTCTGAAGGAGATCGTGTCCAAGCGCGGACATCGTGCCGTATGTCCCCTCACCAACCCGCGGGGATTGCAAAGCGAGCGGTGAGGTCTGAGGGGGCGTCTTCGCTACGCGTTCAGCGCAGGGCGGACAGAGCCCGCTGCATCCGTCCCAGGTGGCCGCCGAGGCGAAGAAATCCGCTCGCGCCCCGATGCCATTCCCACACGAGCCCGTCGTCGGGATGCAGGACGGAGCCCACGCAGCGGAACCCGAGTTTCCGGAGGACCGACGTGGAGGGACTCTCGTGCGGCAGCGTCTGGGCCGTCACCAGGACCTCCGGATAGGCGTTGAGGGCGATCGCCACCAGCCTGCGGGCCTGCTCGGTGGCGATCCCTCGCCCTTCGAATTCCGGGAATGTGCAGTAGGCGATCTCGACACGCGACGGACCGTTGGTGGAGTCAGGCGGCGACTTGAAGCCGCAGGCTCCGACGATCCGCCCCTGGGATTCCGCGAAGTACCCGGTCCACGGACGAACGAACCCGGCGCGGCGGTAGAGGTCGGCCGTGGCGTTTCGAATCTCGTAGGTAGCCCTGGCGGGGAGCGGACAGTCCGTCTCGATCTCTCCCGCGGGCCCAATTTCAATCAGGTGGATCACGTTCCCCTCGCCCTGCGTCACGATGTGCAAGGGACGAAGACACGCCCGATCCGGCGGGGTTCGCGGGCGACGCCTCGGATGGCCAGCCGCACCCTCAACCGGTCAGCGGATGCTCGCTCAGGATGCTGTAGACCGGGCCCGCCGCGGACAACTCCGATCGGTAGTGGCAGACCGCTTCGATCCGCGGTTCGCCGAACGCTGTGGACGCCTCGTCGCGGAGGAGTGATTTCAGTCCGGGACAGTCTGGTGTCTTCACCCGGGCCAACGTGACGTGCGCGGCAAACGGCTTCCGGTCGCACGCGAGACCGAGTTCCGGGAGAGCGGCCTGGAGCCGCGCAGCGATGAGCTTCAGCGGGTGATCCGGAGCGAGTCCCATCCACACGACCCGCGGACGTCGGAGATCGGGGAAGGTTCCCAGACCGGTCAGACGAGCTGAATAGGGCTCAACACCTCGGATGCTCTCTGCGATCGCACCGGAGATGGCCGGAACCGCCCCGGCAGGCGTCTCACCGAGGAACGCGAGCGTCAGATGGCATTGGCGGAGTTCGACGACGCGAACTTCTCGTCGGAGGTCCTGAAGTTGTCGATGGAGAGCGACCATCTGCGGCGTGGCGAGGATCGGCACGCCGACAAAGGTCCGGATCGTCCCGGGTGTCTCGTCGGGAGTGGGCGGCGGAAGCGTCACGTCCGCGGAGCCCCTTGGCTGGAGAGCCATTCGAGAGCCTGCCGCGCCGCCCGGTCCCCGCTGTGAATCGCGCCCGCCACCGTGGCCGGGAAAGTGGCGTCGGTCGCCTCGCCCGCCCAGAACAGCCCACCCGGGCCCGGCGCCTGGAGCGGGGCGTGGGCCTCGGCGTGCCCAACGGTCGCGTAACTGTAGGCACCGAGGGCCCAGGGGTCCTGGCACCAGTTGTAGACCCAATCCTCGACGAGGTGCGAGGCGATCTCCGCAGCCGGGAGGCCGAATCCTTCGGCGAGGTCGTCGAGAGCGACCTGCCGGATCTCCTCGGTCGACATTCGGCTGATCGCTCCGGCACGCGGTCCACCCGACCATCCGGTGAGGACCCGGCTCTCGCCCAGCGGCCACCAGGTCATGAAGGTCCGGCCGGGGACATGCAGAAAGCCGCCGAGTTCCGCGAGGGTGTCCCGCCAGAACGGCTCCCGGAACAGCAGCACCGCCTTGATGATCTCCCCCATCCGGAATCCGCGGATCGCGTCGGACCGGCGGACGCTGTCGGGGACAAAGCGGAGGACGCCCGCCTGGAGAACGCCGATCGGAAAGGTCGCGATCGCGCAGCGCCCCTCGTAGGTCCGCGGCCCGCCCGAGCGAGTCGCGGTCACACGGACGCCGGTTCCCGGTTCGCTGGAGACGTGGGTGATGTCCGTCTCCAGTTCGATTTGGGACCGGGATGCGCTCTTCTCCAGGGCCGCCACGACCTGATCGTATCCTCCCTGAAGTCGACGGATCCCCTGCTCGTCGACGCCGACGCTTTGCTCGGAGGACCGGAGCCAGCGGATGCTGATGAGCTCCTGATCGGCCGCGTTGAAGCCCTCGACGTACTCGGTCGCCATCCGCCGGGCGTCGGCCGGGACGTCTTCGCAGAACTGTCTCAGGAACTCGGCGAAGGAGAGGTCTGGTCCGTCGTAGTCGTTCAGACGGCCGAAGATCGTTTCCCACTCGCCGCCGAAGCGTGTTTCGACGAGTTCGTTTCCCTCTCGGACGAGATGCCGGTCGGGCATCGTGTCGCTGCGGATTCCCGCTTCCTGCAAGATCTCGTCGAAGAGGGGGGACGAGCCGTGGAGGAACTCCGGACCGCCGTCGCAGAGCTCACCTGTGGAGAAGCGGTCGGTGACGATCCGGCCGCCGAGGCGACTTCGGCTCTCGAGAATCACGGAGTCGACGCCGGCAGCCGAGAGACGGCGGGCGGCCGCGAGTCCGGCTGCTCCGCCGCCGAGGATCAGAATGGGAGAACCTGACATTGGGGCAAAAATCCATGTGCCGCTTCTCCCGTGGAGCGGCACGTCCGCATTGTGGACTGTGGCGCGCCTGCCCTTGGGGGTTGCTGGCCGATGAATTGTACGCTGCGGCGTCAGGACGACACGAACGTGTCTGGCCCCTGAAGAGTCGGGTCCAGGGGCACCCTGGTGGGGGATGCAAGTGGGGCCACGCCCCCTTGCCCGCCGGAGGCCCTCTCGTCGGTAGATGTCTGAAGGAGAGTGTGTCCAAACGCGGACACCGTGCCGGATGCCCCCTCACCAACCCGCGGGGATTGCCAAGCCAGCGGTGTATTTTGAGGGAGTTCTCAACGCGGGTTCCACAAAGCGGTCGCCCGTTGCCTACAACGGTTCCTCATGGAAGCGCCTCCGGCGGCAAGGGGGTGAGACCCCCTTGACCCCGGTTGCCGTGGAACGTTGGGTCTGAGCTATCAACGCAGTGCCGGCGAGGACGCGGCCAGAGTATGCACCTCATGCAGCCAAAACCCCGTCAAGCCGTTCGTATCCAGCCGCAACACCCATCTCCATCCCACAGGCAATCGTGCCGTCCCGCGCCTCTTTCGAAGGATAGAGAATCGTCGTCGTCAGCGTCGTCACCCCGTTCGCCTCCGCGAGAACCGCGGTCCCAATCTGCTCACCCGCCTGCGTCTCACAGCCGAACTCGAACTGCTCCGTGTTGACGATCCGCTCCGGCGCGAGGATCTCGCGATACGTCCCCCGCATCGCCATCTCGGTCCCGTCCGTGTTCTTCCAGGCATACCGAAAACCGCCGCCCACCCGCAGGTCAATCTCGCACACGGTCATCGTCCAGCCGGGAGGCCCCAGCATCCACCGGCGGAGCAGCGCCGGCTCCGTCAGCGCGCGGAACACGGCCGCCCGCGGCGCATCGAACTGCCGCTTGAGGACGATCTCGCGATCGGACGGCGTTTCGACGATCAGCTTTCGGTTCGCTTTCATCGGGACTTTCCTTTTCGGGGAGAACGGGGAGGTTTGTCGGGTTGGCCGACCGCCTTGAGCTCTTCCAGGACCGCGTCCAGGCGTTCGTAATTCGCCTCCCACAGCCGGCGGTAGTTCTCAAGCCAGTCGGTCGCCTCGGCCAGGGGCTGGCTCTCGATGTGGCAGGGACGACGCTGGGCTTCCCGCCCGCGGCTGATCAGTCCCGCCCGCTCCAGCACCCGCAGGTGCTTGGAGATGGCGGGCTGACTCATCGCGAACGGTTTGGCGAGCTCCATCACCGAGACATCCCCCTCCGCCAGACGGGCCAGAATGGCACGGCGGGTCGGATCGGCGAGCGCGGCGAAGGTCGCAGTCAGGGCGGCAGACGGGTCGCTGGATGGGGAAACAGAGACCATTGAATAACCTCCTTGTTCTATAACCTATTGGTTATTTATAATGCCGCCGGATGGTCGTCAAGCGGGGAACATGACAAACTGGTCAGGTCCTCCGGGCCCGTTCCCCTCCCCTTCGGCCGCCGGTGAGATGTTCTCGCTGGATCGTCCCGACCGCCGCGTGGCGGCCGAGGACCGCAGGTTTTGTCCGATGAAAGGAAGAAGAGTCATGCGATTCGCCGCCGCATTCACCGTCCTGGCCGCGCTGTCCCTGGTCTCGCTCGCCCCCGTGGCCTCCGTCGCAAGGGGGGCCGAACCGATGATGCCCGCTCCGCAGAAGGAGCATGAATGGCTTCAGAAATTCATCGGTGAGTGGGACTCCGAGTCCAAGGCCTCCATGGGACCGGGACAGCCGGACATGCAGTGCAAGGGGACGATTACCTCCAAGGCCCTCGGCGGGTTCTGGATCGCTTCGGAGATGAAGTCCGAGATGATGGGGATGTCGTTCACGGGCCTGCAGACGATCGGTTACGACGCCAAGAAGAAGGCCTACGTCGGAACCTGGGTCGATTCGATGACCGACCACATGTGGAAGTACCAGGGGACGGTCGACAAGACCGGCAAGATCCTGACCCTCGAAGCCGAAGGCCCGAACTTCATGTCCGACGGGAAGATGACCAAGTTCCAGGACATCTACGAGTTCACGGACAAGGACCACATCACCTTCTCGTCGAAGATGCTGGGCGATGACGGCAAGTGGGTCACGTTCATGAGCGGCACCTCCGTCCGCAAGAAGTGAGAAGGTCCGACTCGCAATGCCTCGCGGGCCCGCCACGTGCGGGCCCGTTTTGTTTGGAGTGATGAGTTCTCGATCGTCAGTTTTCAGCGACAAGGCGGTACGGTGCCGGGAGAGGGCGATCCCGGCGGGAGCGACTTCCTCGGGCCGCGTTGAAAGACGGCGGGCATTGCCTGATACTCGCGGGCGTCTGCCGGTCCGCTCGCTGGGTGCACGCCAACACCGCAAGGTCGGACCGGATTCCTCCTTCGGCCCACCTGTCTGTTCAGGATCTTCGCCATGCTGTTCCGTTCGCTCTCCGTCGCGGTCGCGGTCATGTTCGGGCTTGTCCACCCCGTCCTTTCGGCGGAGCCAGCGGCCTCGACGGCCGCCGTCCAGCCGGTCCGGATGGGCTGCGGGATCATGACCTTCGACACGGTTCCCGGCTGGGGACTGGGAGACGACGGCAAGTCGGTCCTCGGCTCGACCCACGGCGGCGTGGTGGTCGACAAGGGCGGCCTGATCTACACCAGCTCCAGCATGGGAGTCTTCGCCTTCACGCCCGAAGGAAAGATCGCCCGTAGGTTCCTGGGGGACAAATACTCCAATCTCCACGACATGGAGATCCGGGACGAAGACGGCACCGAGTTCATCTACGGCGCCCGCAATGCCAACGCAGAGGGGATCAAGTTCAACGCCGAGACCGGGGACATTGTCCTCAAGCTCCCGTTCCCGCCGGAGTCCGGACTCGACCTCAAGAAGTTCAGCCCGACCGCAATCACCGTGGCCAAGAACGGCGACATCTATCTTTCCGACGGCTACGCCAGCAACCACATCTTCATCTTCGACAAGACGGGCAAGTACAAGAAGCACTTCGGGACCAAGGGGAACGACCTCAAGGAGTTCAATACCGCCCACGGCATGACCCTCGACACGCGGTACGAGCCGAACCGCCTCCTGATCTGCGACCGCAACCACGCACCGAAGGGGCGGCTGGTCCACTACGACCTCGACGGTAACTTCATCGAAGAGGTCGTGACCGGCCTCGGAATGCCGACCTCCGTGGCGATCCAGGGGGATTACGTCTCGGTGCCGGACCTCCTGGGCCGCGTCGTCATCCTCGATAAATCCAACACGATCATGGCGGTCCTGGGGTACAATCCCGATCCGGCCATCGGACGCAACTTCAACGTGCCGCAGGACCAGTGGAAGGAAGGATTCTTCAGCGGGACGCACGGCTCCTACTGGGACAAGGACGGCAACCTCTACGTCCAGGACTGGAACGTCTCCGGCCGGATCATGAAGCTCGTCCGCGTGAAATAGCTTGCCAGAGGCCGTTTTCGCTCGATTTCCGGGCGAAATCGGCCCTCGAATCGCTGGAAACCGCCCCAGCCGGCACTGTGGAGGTTTTCGAAAATCCTGATATCCTGAGCTTTTTGGCAGGCTCCGGACGCTTCCGGGCCGGCCAAATGAACACCGGTTCGCAGAACTGACAGAGGATTCGTGAATGGCTCGTCGAGGCTCGACCCGACTGGACAAGCGCCGCGAGGCGGAAGCTGTCGCCGCGCGTGAAGGGGGAGAGGGCGGAGAAGCCCCGGTCAAAGCGAAAAAGGCGGCCGCCAAGAAGCCGACCCGCCGCAAGACCAAGCTTGCCGACCGCAAGCGGCTGAGCTGGGGCGTGTTCAGCGGAACCCTCAAGGAAGAAGCCCGCTTCGCCTACGACCAGAAGGCCGCTGCCGAGGAGAAACTCGAGCAGCTCCGTTCCAAGGGGAAGAAGCTCTACTTCATCCAGCCGATCAAGGAAGTCATCACCGACGGCATCGCCCGTCCCCGGCCGATTCTGGACGAGGACGACGAGTACGATACCTCGCCCCGCGCCCGCCGCGCCGCCGCCAAGGCTAAGAAGGAGCGCGAGTCCGAGGAAGAGGACGATATGCCGGAACCGCTGGACGATCTGGACATGGGCGACGACGACGAGTGATCGTCGGTTTTCCGCCTGAAGCATTCGAGAGAGACGCGACCCCACCGGTCGCGTCTCTTTTTTTGCAGGCACGGCTCGTTCCAGTGTCCGCTATGGCTTGGACGGCTCGGCGGGGGCGAGGCCTTCAAGGGGCGGATGATCCATTGCGCGAGTGAGGCGGGGTCCAGGGGCTCGCCCTGGTGGGGGATGCAAGGGGGCGACGCCCCCTGCCCGCCGGAGGCCTGGCTCGTCGGGAGATGTCTGAAGGAATGAGTGTCCAGGCGCGGACGACGTGCCGTATGTCCCCCCCACCCACACGCTGGGATTGCAAAGCCAGCGGTGTGATGTGAGGGAGTCCTCAACGCTGGTACCACAAAGGGGACATCCGTTGTGTCCACGGTTCATCATCGAAAGTGCCTCCGGCGGCAAGGGGGCGTGGCCCCCTTGACCTACCCCTTTAAAGGTGCCTGGCAGATACAATGCGTTAGATCAACAAGCTTCGTAATTTCCAGGCCAGTTTCCCCAGGACTTAACGCGGATGTCGACTGCCTGTCTCTTCGAGACCAAGAACCTCTCGAATTGTCAACTGCGGAGTCAATGGAGGCAAAACGTCGTAACCACCCCTGCGGTCGCCAGTTAAGATCACCTTTAAAGGGGTACCCCCTTGACCCCAGCGGCCGTCGCACATTGGGTTTGAGCTATCGAGTCGTTCCGGCAAGAACGTGGTTCAAGACCACGGAATCAGCCGCCCTTCTCGACGGACCACGATTCTGCGATTGCCCCCGCCCCCTGACCGTAGCCCGCTCGCCACTGAAAACCGACGACTGAAAACTTCCTACACAATCGACGAGCTCTGCAGAATCGGCAGCATCAGACCCACGACCACAAACAGCACGATCGCCGCCATCACCAGCAGCATCAGCGGCTCCAGCATCCTGACCACGATCGCCAGCTCGCGATTCGTCCGGATCTCCAGGTTGTCCGCGATGTTGATCAGCACCTCTTCCAGATTGTTCGCCTCTTCCCCGACCGAGATCATCTCCACGACCTCCTCGGGAAACTCCTTGCTTTGTCCTAGGGGCCGCGCGAGCGACTTCCCGGTCGAAACGTTTTGCGCCGCGTCCTCGATCGCCTTGCTGAGAACGAGGTTCGCCGTGGCGTCCTTCGAGATCTGCAGCGACGGCAGGATCGGCACGCCGTTCCGCAGGAGCGTCCCCAGCACGCGGCAGAACCGGGCGATCGCCAGGCTCCGGACGATGCGGTTCACCCCGTAGGCCTGGAGCCGGAACCGGTCAAACTGCCACCGCCCCTTCTCGGTCACCAGGTACCGCTGGATCCCCACGACGGCTCCCGCGATCGCCCCGACGGCGACCCACCAGTACTTCTGGGCGAAGTCGCTCATGGCGATCAGGGTTGAGGTCGCCCAGGGGAGCCCACCCCGTTCCCGCATCCGCTCGAAGATCGGCTCGAACTGCGGGACGAAGTACACCATCAGGACCATCACGACGACCGAGCCGAAGATCAGGAGGAACGAGGGATAGATCATCGCCCCGATCACCTCGGACTTGATCTTCTCCTGGTGCTCCGTGAACAGCGCGACGCGTTTGAGGACGTCTTCGAGGAATCCCCCTTCTTCCCCGGCGCGGACCATGCTGATGACGAGCTCGCGGAACACCTTGGGGTGGTGCCGCATCGCCTCGTACATTCGCGTCCCGTCCGCGACTTCGCCGCGGACCTCCTGGAGGACGTACTTCATGGCGGGCAGGCGGGCCTGCCGTTCGAGCAGCTCCAGCGAGCGCAGCAGCGGTACCCCGGACTTCAGCAGGTCCGCGAGCTGGGAGTAGAAGAGGGCCAGATGTTTCGGGCTGACGCCGCGGGTCGCCGACTTGCGGTTGACCTCGCCGGACTCGGCCAGCGTGACTTTGATCGGGAAGAGTTGCTTTGTGCTGAGCGCAACGAGGGCTTCCTGCTGACTCCCGGCGGGGATCAGTCCGGTTACCTGTTTGCCGGTGAGGTCACGTGCTGTGTATTCGTAGTCCGCCACGACCGCTCAAGCCAGAAGGAAGGGGCTGTCATCATACGGGGGCTTTGGCAGACGATTCAAACCGGGTTTTCGGAGGATTCAGCGGACGCTCAGGTTTGTGGGCGGGGCAAACGGGCTTTTCCGTTGTTCGAACGGCGTCCTTGCCGGCACAGTTCCCATAGCTCAACGCCAACGTGCGACGGCAGCCGGGGTCAAGGGGGCAACCCCTTGCCGCCGGAGGCCTCTTCCACGAGGAACCGCGGGGCACAACGGATGTCCCCTTTGTAGAACCAGCGTTGAGGGCTCCTTCAAACCACACACATTGAATTGCGATCCCCGCGGGTTGGTGAGGGGGCATCCGACACGGCGTCCGCGCTTGGACACACTCTCCTTCAGACAACTCCCGACGAGCCAAAGCCTCCGGCGGGCAGGGGGTGGCCCCTGCAAGCCACCAGGGCATCCGCCCTGGACCCGGTCGGCCAGCCGGGTTGGGTTGCGCCCTCCACACCCGTCGGCCTCGGTACGCCCTGCGAACGCCTGCGGCACGGTTAGCCACCCTCTCTACCTTCCGCCTTCGGCCTACCGCCTTACTCTCTCTCCCCCTCTCCGCCGCTGGCCATCCCGCCCCGATCCACCATAATCATCTCTCCACCACAAGAGGTTCGCTTGACCGCTCCCTACGACGCCCTGCTCTTCATCTCCTTCGGCGGCCCGGAAGGACCGGACGATGTCATTCCCTTCCTGGAAAACGTCCTCCGGGGACGGAACGTCCCCCGGGAACGGCTCCTGGAAGTGGCGGAGCACTACAACCACTTCGGCGGCGTCAGCCCCATCAACGCCCAGGTCCGGGACCTGATCGCGGCGGTTCAGGCGGACTTCGCGGCCCACGATCTCGCCCTCCCGATCTACTGGGGCAACCGAAACTGGAAGCCCTACCTCCCAGACACCTTGGCCCAGATGAAAGCCGACGGCGTCCGCCGCACGCTGGGCTTCGTCGTCTCGGCCTACAGCTCCTACTCGAGCTGCCGCCAGTATCGCGAGAACATCGAGGCCGCGCAGCGACAGGTTGGCGAAGATGCCCCGAACGTCGACAAAATCCGCGTCTTCTACAACCACCCGGACTTCATCGCCGCCAACAGCGAACAGGTCCGCACGGCGATCCAGTCCCTGCCGGCCGCACTCCAGACCCGCCCCTTCGTAGCCTTCACGGCCCACAGTATTCCCAGCTCGATGGCCGCCGGCTGCGACTACGAGAAGCAGCTTGGCGAAACGGCGCGGCTCGTCGCCGAATCGCTCGGACTCGTCCCGGACCAGTGGCGGGTCGTTTACCAGAGCCGCAGCGGCCGGCCCGAAGATCCCTGGCTGGATCCGGACATCTGCGACTTCATCCGGACACTCAACCCAGAGACAGACCCGGCGCTCGTCATCGCTCCGATCGGCTTTCTGTCGGATCACATGGAGGTGCTCTTCGACCTCGACGAACAGGCGGCGGAGGTCTCCGCCGAGCACGGAATCACCATGGCCCGGGCCGCGACGGTTGGGATCCACCCGCGATTCGTGGGGATGATCCGCCAGCTCGTTCAGGAGCGCCTCAACCCGGAAGCCCCCCGCGAGGCGATCGGCCTCTACGGCCCCAATTGGGACGTGTGCGCGGCCAATTGCTGCCCCGCCCCCGTTTATCCGGGACGTCCCTCCCGCCCCGCAACCTAGCCGCCGGCGCGGACGCGCTTGTCCGCTGGCCGGTCCCCCTTTCCACTCCAGTCTCATGACCATCGCGGACGCATTTCGACTCGACGGACGACGACTCTTCATCACCGGCGGCAGCCGCGGGCTGGGCCGCGAGATGGCTCTCGCGATTGCCGAGGCCGGGGCGGACGTCGTCATGGTCGGCCGGGACGCGGCGAGCCTCGAGGCGACCGCGGGCGAGATCCGGGGGCTCGGGAGGACGTGCGAAGTTCTTGTCGGTGACGTCGGTATTCCGGAGGAGTGCGAGCGAGTCTGCCGCGACGCCCTCGACCGCCACGGGCCGTTCGACATTCTGATCAACAACGTCGGCGGGCGGCGGATCAATGTCCCGCTGCAGGAGCAGACCCTCGACGAGTGGCGGCAGATCCTCGATCTCAACCTGACCAGCACGTTCCTGTGCATGAAGCACATCGGCGGGGCGATGCTCGGTCGCGAGACCGGCAGCGGCGGACGGATCATCAACATCGCGTCGATCGCGGGACAGGTGATCTTCCGCGGGATGGGAGGCCGGAGCTACGAGACCGCCAAGGCGGCGGTGATCCAGCTCACGAAGGCGGCAGCGGCCGACTGGGCGACGCACGGCGTGACAGTGAACGCGATTTGCCCGGGGGGCTTCATGACGGAGCCCAACCAGCGGTGGCAGCGGCTGGACCCGCAGTTCACGGAGCGGGCGGTCGCCCAGATCCCGCAGGGAGTCTTCGGCCAGCCGGAAGACCTGGGACCGCTGGCGGTCTACCTCGCGAGCGACGCCGCCCGCTACGTGACCGGAACTGCGATCGTCATCGACGGCGGATACACCGCCTGGTAGCGCGGCGGTCGATCCCGCTCAAATCTCGACGATCGGTTCGGCCTGCTCGACCGTGGCCTGGGCCGCGGCCGCAAAGGACTCTTCGAGGGTAACCTCCCGCGATGCATCGGCAATCCGCAGTCGACCGGCAATCCACATGCTGGCCAGCGTCACGACCGCCCCGATCGCTCCCACGACCGGAAAATGCAGGAACCGCCCGTCCGCTCCCTTGGCGAGGATCAGTCCCGCCACGGAGGTCCCCAGGCCCGACGCCATATGCTGCACGGCGGAATTCGCACCCAGAAACCCTCCGCGCCGGTGAGGCTGAACGCTCGAGGTGATCATCGCCATCGCCGGGACCATTCGCCCCGCGTTGCTGACCATCAGGGCCGCCATGACCAGCACCGCAAGCGCCGTCGAGACCGGCGGAAGGTTCGTGACGGCGATCATCACCAGCGCCGTGACGGGCGCCAGCATCCGATAGACGCGGAGCTTGCCCAGGCGGTCGGCGATCCGCCCCGCGATCGGAGCGGCGAAGAGAGTCAGCGCTCCTCCGACGATGTAAAGCAGCGCCAGATGGCTCTCCGGCAGGCGGACATTCGCGACGAGGTACGGACTCATGAACGGGAGCACGGCAAAGCTCCCGAACTGCATGGCGACCGTCAGGGCGAAGGCCCGCAGGTGATTCGGTTCAACGAGAGTGCCTCGCAGCCGCGCCAAAGCGGATTCGGTCTGGACCTTTCCGACATGGGCGTCGAGCGCCGGCATGGTCCGCCGGGCCATCAAAAGCGTTGGAACACCCAGAGCGGCGAGGACGAAGAACGGCGTGTGCCATCCAAACTTCTGCCCCAGCGTGAGGCCGATCGGCACGCCGAAGATCGAGGCGATCGCGAAGGCGGACATCAGCGCTCCGGTCGCCGCCCCCCGTCGATGTTCGGGGAAAACATCGCCGATGATCGTCATGGCCATGCCCCCCAGGACCCCGCCGAACGCCCCCGTCAGGAACCGCGCGGCGAGCAGCGCTCCGTAGTTGGGCGCGAGCCCGCAGGCGAGCGTTCCGACGAGGAACCCGGCGTACAGACTGAGGAACGCGCTCCGCCGCGGCCAACGATCGATGACCATGGTGGCCAGAAGGCCCGCCAGCCCCGCTGCGTAGGTGTAGGATGAGACGACCATCGAGAACCGCGCAGGAGTCAGCCCCATGTCCCGCTCCAGTTGGGGAGCAAGCGGCATGATGACCATGAAGTCCACAATGTTCGTGAACTGCACCGACGCCAGGATCAGCAGGATCAGCGATTCGTGAACGGGAGGCGCGGCGGGCGTGAGGGACGGCTGCGGACTGGAGGGAAAGTCATTATTCCCGGCGGAGGGGGCGGGCTCCGGGTCAATCATTTCGGCTCACGTGGGCGCGGTGTGGGGCGGGGCCAGCATTGTAGGCACCCTGCCGCGCGGTGGAGAGGTTGTCCGATGAACTTTGGAGAAAGACGGCCGCTGGAGCGAACACGCTCCGCCCCTGTGTTCACCCGGACCGCGTTCTTGCCGGCACGGATTTCATAGCTCAAACCCAACGTGCTACGGCAGCTGGGGTCAAGGGGGCAACCCCTTGCCGCCGGAGGCACTTCCACGAGGAACTGTGGTAAACAACGGATGCCCCCTTTGTGGAACCAGCTATGAGGACTCCCACGATCCACACCGCTGGCTTTGCAAGCCCCGCGGGTCGGTGAGGGGGCATACGACACGATGTCCGCGTTTAAACATGCCCTCCTTCAGACGTCTCTCGACGGGCCAGGCCTCTGGCGGGCAAAGGGGCCTTGCCCCTCTGCACTCCCCACCAGGGTGCCCCTGGACCCGGTTCTGCGCCCCGTTACGGGAGCGCGATCGTCGGTGCCGTCCCGCTGGTCGGACGGTCGAATGGCGTTCCGTACTCAGTGTAGCCGTCCACGAACCCTCCATGAGAGAGAAAGAACTTGCCGTTCTCAACACCCATGAACCGATCGAGGCGATCCTTTTTTCCCGTGGCGTCGTGGCTGAACGTGGCCCGCGTCAGTTCCGTCCACGTTCCATCCGCCGTCCGGATCCACTGCGGGCCGAAGAGCGCTTTCCGGCGCAGATGTCCCGTGCTCCCCGAGAAGTTCTCGCTGAAGCTGTGCAGGCCCCGCAGGTAACTGCCGTCGCGCGGCGCCTGCATGCTGGAGATCAGCATCCACGCCTTCTGGTTGGGGTGAAAGTAGTACCCGCTGTAGATCGTCTTCTCCCCGTCAACAGGCTTGGCCGTCAGCAGGAACCGCTGCGGCTCTCCGGTCCGCCAGAGGTACTTGAGATGGCTGTGCCCGCCAGTCCCTTCGTTGCCGAAGTCGGACGTGTGGACCCCTTCCCCCTTGCCGACCAGCGACACCCGGTTGTCCTCGGCCACTTCGTCCCGCTTGTCCGCCGTGGCGCCGTTACCGGCGTCCCACACGCTGAAAATGATCCGGCGCTCCGTCTCGGAATTGACCTGCATGCCGAAGTAGCCGCGATGGAATCCGCAGGCCATGTAGAACGTCGTCACGGGATCGTCGACCGCCGTCACTTCGTTGTAGAACCACTCGACCTTCGCATCTTTCGGAGTCGGGTAGGCCAGATGGACGGAGGCAGCGTTCCGCCGGGGCTTCAGGTTGAAGTGGGCCGTCGTCGCCGGCTCCCCTTCCAGGATCAGCGCCTGGATCCGGTCCACGCCGGTCCGGGGATTTTCAACGGAACGCAGCACGATCGGAACGTATCCCGTCTTCGCGATCGTGAACTCGCCGAACGCGATCTCCCGCTGCGTGCCGTTCCCCGCGTCGACGTGTGCCTTGCGCGTCTCGTCCCCGATCTGCAGGGACAGATCGACCGGGACATCCCCTGTGAGCTTGACCTCGAGCCCGGCTTTGACGGTCCCCGTGGTCTTGAAGTCGCCGAACCAGGCAATCTCCTGCTGGGGATCGCCCCAGCCATTGATCCCTTCGCGCCCCATACGTCCCGACTCGGGATCGGGAGCGAAGTAGGCCGTTCGCCCGGGAATCCGAACCTCGTCCGCCAACAGCACCGCCGGCATCAGCGCCAGCAGGAATCCGACTCGATACAGCACGCTTCCGTCCCTCCCCGACCAATTCGCGAGCGCGATAAGATCCAAGTTGGACGTCTACGATACAGGAATTTCCGGCAGGATAATAGACACCGGCCGTTCTGGTTCGTCCGAGGCGGACAAGAGGCCGGGGCCGACTTCGTCGCAACGGTCACGGGGTGGAGGCCGACGGGCTGTTCGCGGATTGAACCGCGGGAGGCGATCCAGCGGGATCGAAGCTGTTTGGCGCCCCACCTTCCGCAGTCGAGGCGGTGGCGTTCCCGACGAAGACGATTCCTGAGCACTTTCCCGTTGTCGTCAGCGCGGCGTTCCGGAGACCGCTGAAGACGTTTCCGGTCAGGACCACGTCCGATGTTCCGTCGAGCAGGACGCCGTAGGCCAGGTCGCGGGAGATCGGCTGTGCGTGCTCGAGGGGCCGCTTCGTCTCCTTGCCTGTAAAGCTGTTGCAGAAGGTGTTACCCGTCGCCGTGATCCGGCCGCTTGCGGGGCCGACCTTCAGCGAGAACTGGTTCACGAGCACGAACGTGTTGGCCGAGACCGTGCAGCCCCATGCGTCGCGAAGGTCGATTCCCCCCTCCAGGTGGTGAGCGATGACGTTCGCGCTGAGCGTGATGCCGTAGCAGTCCCGGTCGAGGATCAGGGCCGTCCCGTTGCACTCTTCGATCATGTTCCCGGAGACGACCGAGCCGTAGGTGTTCTCGATGATGACGCCGTTGCCGAGGTGGTCGTCGACGTTGTTGCCGTTCATGCAGAGGTTGAAGCTGTCGACGCAGCGGAGCGCGTCCTGGTTCTCCTCGAAGTGGTTGCCGCTGACGACGATGTCGTGGCAGTTGACGATGTTGACGCCCGCCTTGCGGCAGTAGGTGATGATGGAATCGCAGATTCGCGGGTCTTCGAAGCAGTCGATGAGGCTCACGCCGTGGCCGCCGTGGTGGTCGATCGACATGCCGCTCAAGTAGACCTCCTGGACCCCTTCGCACAGTAGCCCGTCGCCCCCCTTGGGCTGGGTCGACTTCGCGTCGACGGCGGCCGGATCGCCGCAGATCCGGAAGTCGGCGAGCTGCACGCGCCAGAGCTTGGCCTTCTTGTCGGTCTCCCAGGTCGCCGGGCGGACGATCAGGGCGGGTTCTCCCTCCGTGTTGGCGTTGACGATCTTGGTCGCCGCGCCTGCCCCTTTGATCCGGGTCTCGCTGCGGGAGAGGACGAGGGGCTTCGTGATGCGGTATTCGCCGGGTGGAATTCGAACGATCCCGCCGGCGGCGGGGACCGCGTCGAGGGCGGCCTGGAGCGAGGGGTAGTCTGCGGCGGCGATCTGGACTGGCCCGGCCGGGTTGGCCGGAGTCGGCTGGGATGGGGCCTGAGCGATCCACATGGAGGCGGCGACGGTGATCGCGAGGAGGAGAAAGAACGGGTGACGCATGAGAAGTCGATCCTGTCGATGAGGTCGCGGAGCCTGGAGCGGCGGAGGGTCCGCGAGGCATCATCACGGGACCATGCCGGAGGAGCAAACCACGGCGGACGGATGATCGATCGTGAAACCCAGCCGGGGTCCAGGGGCACCCTGGTGGGGAGTGCAGAGGGGCAACGCCCCTTTGCCCGCCGGAGGCCTGGCCGTCGAGAGATGTCTGAAGGAGAGGGTCTCCAAATGCGGACAACGTGCCGGATGCCCCCTCACCAACCCGCCGGGATTGCAAAGCCAGCGGTGTACTTTGAGGGAGTCCTCATCGCCGGTACCACAAAGTGGATGTCCGTTGTGTCCCACGGTTCCTCATGGAAGTGCCTCCGGCGGCAAGGGGTTGCCCCCTTGACCCCGGCTCGCCATGGCACGTTGGGCTTGAGCTATCAAATCGTGCCGGCAAGGACGTCGCCCGAGGCAGCCCCCCCCAACTCTCTCACGAGTTTCCCGGATTGCCGTTGACATATTCCTTTAACGGCATATTCTACAGCCATGGCTCGTGCAGCAACGACAGCAGACGTTTTCAACGCCATCGCCGAACCCCGGCGGCGGCAGTTGATCGGTCTGCTGGCGGAGGGAGAAGAGGCGCCGGTGGGAGACCTCGTGGCCCGTATGGGATTGCCCCAGCCGACGGTCTCCAAACATCTTGGCGTGCTGCGAAAAGTCGGCCTTGTCTCGGTCAGCCAGCGAGGCGCGCAGCGCCTCTATCGACTGAATCCCGGGGAGCTGAAAGCCGTGCATGACTGGGTCAAGTCGTTTGAACGGTTCTGGGCTCATCAGATCGACCGGATCAAGGAGCGGGCGGAACGCCGCGCCGCCGAGATCCGCGAAAACAACTGATGACGCCGGTTCTCTGATCTGTTTGAAAGTCGCTTGCCCGCGTTGACGTCGGTCGACGTGAAGAGCGAACGCCACATCCCGATGCGCCCCTGTTTCGCGGGGCGTTTGACGAAGTCCCCGCACGGCCGCCCGATCCACGGGACAAGGCCGAGTCAATTCCATGGACGCGCGTCGGGGCGCGCCGTCTTCAAAGGCCGTTTCCCGCCACTGAGGTGTTCCGATGGTGACCAGTACTGCGTCGGTTGAAACGCTCGAAGTCCTGAAACAGGAGGTAATCGCCGCGCCGCCGGAGATCGTCTTCGAGTCGATCCTGGAAATGCTCGGCCCCGCGAGCGAGATGCCGGACGGAACCCCGTTTCCCATGAAGATCGAGCCGTGGCCCGGCGGCCGGTGGTACCGCGACCTCGGGAACAATGCGGGACACTTCTGGGCCCACGTGCAGGTCATCAAGCCGCCGTTCCTGCTCGAGCTGGCCGGCCCGCTGTTCATGTCGTACCCGGCGATCTCGCACGTGCAGTACCGCGTCACGGCCGAGGGGACGCAGTGCACGCTCAAGATCCAGCACAAGGCGATCGGCCTCATCAGCCCCGAGCACCGGACCGGTGTTCACGAAGGCTGGGAGGGAGAGATGCGACTCATCCGCCGCCTCGTCGACAAGAAGCTCAAGTCCCGGTAGGGGCATCGCCCTTTCGCAGCCGCTCGCGCGTTCGCCGCTCATCTGCCGTCTGCAGTTTCCATCCCGTCTTCGGAACGACTTATGAAAGCAATCGACTCCATCCGCTGGGCCCTCCGTTTCACGGACGAGGGAATCCGGCATCTTGTGGCGGACATGCGGGATGCTCCGCTGACGCAGCCCACCTCCCGCGGCGGCAACCATCCGCTGTGGGTCATGGGGCATCTCGCCTACATCGAAGGGACGCTCTCCCCGACCCTGTTCGGCGAGCCCAATCCGGTCGAGCACTGGGCGGCACTCTTCGCGCCGGGAACGACGCCGTCGACGGACGCCTCGACCTATCCCCCGTTCGAAGAGATCCAGCAGACGTTTCACAAGCTGCGGGCCGCGACGCTCAAGCGGCTCGACGAGGTGGGCGAAGGAGGGCTCGATGCGCCGCTGAAGGAGGTGCCACCCGGGTTTGAAGAGGCGATGAGCTCCGTCGGCCAGACGATGCTGCTCATCACACTGCACCAGATGGTTCACTACGGACAGATCGCCGACGCCCGCCGCGTGGCCGGCCGCGCTCCCCTGATGTAGTCCGACGCCCGGCGGTCGGCCCCATCGCCGACAACGCCGGAGTTCTCATTTCCTTTTCCACACCTTGCCCGAGGAAGTCATGGCCACACACCCTGTTGTCTCCCGTGAAGAATGGACGAAAGCCCGCCTGGCCCTGCTGGAGCGGGAGAAAGAACTGACGGAGCTTCGCGACCAGGTGAGTGCGGAGCGGCGGCAGCTCCCCTGGGTCCGGATCGACAAGGATTATCGGTTCGCGACTCCGGGCGGGACGAAGAAGCTCGGCGAGCTCTTCGACGGGCGGCACACGCTGATCGTCTACCACTTCATGCTGGGCCCCGGCTGGAGCGAAGGCTGCCCAAGCTGTTCCTATCTGATGGACCACGTCGACGGGATGCAGCCGCACCTGAATGCTCGCGGCGTCACGTTCAGCGCCGTCTCGCGGGCGCCGCTGCCGGAGATCGAACGCTTCAAGACACGGATGGGGTGGAAGTTTCCGTGGGCGTCGTCGTTCGGCTCCGACTTCAACTACGACTTCCATGTCTCGTTCGGGCAGGAAGATCTGAACCGGGGGAGGGTGGAGTACAACTTCTCGACGGGGCCAGCTCCGGTCGAGGATCTGCCGGGGCTGAGCGTGTTCGCCCGCGAGCCTTCGGGCGAGGTGTTCCACACCTATTCCGGTTATGCCCGTGGTCTCGACATCCTGCTCGGGACGTACAACTACCTCGACATGACGCCGCGGGGCCGCGAAGAGGAGAGCCTTGCCTTCAGCATGGCGTGGGTCCGGCATCACGACAAATACGGGACGGACTACAAGGTCGACCCGCAGGCGGGCTACGTACCCCCGGTCGGCGCGGCGGTGCCGCACTGCTGCGGGTGCGAATCATGAGCGGCTGCCGTTGCTCGCGGCCGCGAACGGCTATGGAAATCGGCGGAGCCACCCGGACAGGCGCGAGCTCACACCCGGTGTTGTCCCGTCTGGGCGATGCCGCGTTGTGGGCGGTTCCCGCCGTCGTGCTGGCGATCCTTCCGAAGTGCCCCGTTTGCTTTGCGGGCTGGATCGCAGTCCTGTCGGGGATCGGAGTCACGCTTCCTGTCGCGGCGTCGATCCGGTGGGTGCTGGTTGCTGCGTCGGTGGTGGCGATGGTTTACCTGACGATTCGCCAGGCGGCGCGCCTCGCGCGGACGTAGTGCGGCCTGGCGATTTCGTCCGGTCGAACCCCGCCCTCGCCGGCACGACTCCCATAGCTCAAACCCAATGTTCCACGGCCACTGGGGTCAAGGGGGTCTCACCCCCTTGCCGCCGGAGGCACTTCCGATGAGGAACCGTGGGAAACAACGGACGTCCGCTTTGTGGAAGCGGCGCTGAGGACTCACCGCTCGCCCCGCAATCCCCGCGTGTTGGTGAGGGGGCATCCAGCACGGTATCCGCGTTTGGACACGATCTCCTTCAGATATCTCTCGACGGCCAGGCCTCCGGCGGGCAAGGGGAATTCTTCCCCCTGCACTCCCTGACCAGGGTGCCCCTGGACCCGGTGGAGCTCGCCCCCGGTTGACGCAGTTTGACGTTCAACTGATAATCCCGCCGCGTGACCTGCGGGTCGCACAAGCTCAAGTTCTTCGGAACGCTGCGGGGTTACCCCGCGGGAGATGTGTTGATCCTCATTCGACTCAGAGCTCGGCGACGGTTCGCCATTGGAACCGTCCGCCGAGCTCGGCACAGGATTCGTTGTGCGGCCCGCCGGTCACCGTTTCTGCATCGCCTCGCGTGTTCACACTCCCGGACCTCCTTCCCTCCGGACGTGGCAACGATTGCCAGGCACGTCACGACCTGCGTGTGAATCGTCCGCATGGGATTGCTGAGCTTCCTCAAACGGTTGCTGTTCGGAGCGCCGGCCTCAAACGATGCGCCCGCCCGCCCGAAGCCGTCCAACGATCCGGCAAGTCGACCAGCGACTCCGCCCGCGTCGCCTCCATCGACGGACGGCACCGCCACGAAAAAGCGGGTTCGCCTCACGCCGATGCGCCGGCAGGGCCCGCGGGAGCGGGGCCAGCCCGCACGGGAAACCGCTCGTCCCCCCTACCCCTACGCCTTTCCGACGTACGGCGGAAAGTTCCTCGACCTCTCGGACGGAACCGACTTCGAGCGGCTCCGGCAGTTCGGACTGCCCGAACTGGTCTACCCGGGACAGCTCGCCGAATGGCTTCAGCTCCCCCTCGGCCATGTGGCATGGCTGACGTACCGGTTCTGCGACGGCAACCGGCCACAGACGGCGGGGCAGGCGCACTACCACTTTCACTGGGTGCGAAAGAAGAGCGGCGGACACCGCTTGATCGAAGCCCCCAAGTCCCGGCTCCGGCGGGTCCAGGACCAGATCCTGCGGGAAATTCTCGACCGCGTCCCGTCCCACCCGGCGGCGCACGGGTTTGTCCGCGGACGGTCGATCGTGACCAACGCCGAACCGCACGTGGGACATAAGTTCGTCTTCAAGCTCGACCTGGAGAACTTCTATCCCAGCGTCCGCTACTCGCGCGTCGTGGCGACCTTTCGTTCACTCGGCTACTCGCGGGAAATCGCGATCTGGCTGGCGCGGCTCACGACATCCCTGATCCCGACTGACCTGCCGACTCCGGGACAGCGGCCGGGAATGCTCTACGCGTACTTCGGACGGCACCTGCCTCAAGGGGCCTCGACGTCGCCGGCGATCGCCAACCTGTCCGCGCTGGGGCTCGATATCCGGCTGAGCGGCCTGGCAAACGCCTACGGCTGCACATACACACGCTACGCGGACGATCTGACACTTTCGGGCCCGGGGAAAGCGGCCGGAGCGCTGCGGGAACTGATTCCCCTGTCGGAGCAGATCGTCCGGAGCGAGCGTTTTCATCTGCATCCGGTCAAGCGCCGTATCCTCCGCCGCGGACAGCGGATGCGGGTGACCGGTGTCGTGGTGAACGACAAGGTCAACATCGCCCGGGGCGACTTCGACCGCCTCAAGGCGATCCTGACGAACTGCATCCGGACGGGCCCCGAGGCCCAGAACCGTGAAGGGCTCCCGGCGTTTTCCGACCACCTGCGGGGGCGGATCGCCCACATCACGCAGCTCAACCCCAACCGGGGAGCGAAACTCCAGGCCCTCTTCGCCCGGATTCGATGGCCCTGAGCGGGGATGGTCGGGTAGACTCCGGGTTCGACGGTCGCAAGTCGTTCTGGGAGTTGCCGAATGCGGTGGCTGGCCTCGGTTGTCCTGCTGATTGTTCTCGCGCCTCGGGCTCAGGCGGAGGCTCCGACCGCCGAAGGGCTCAAGTTCTTCGAGAGCAAGGTCCGGCCGCTGCTCGTTGAGAAGTGCTTCGAGTGCCACGGCGAGAAGAAGCAGAAGGGAAGCCTGCGGCTGGACAGCCTGGAGGCGGCCAAAGAAGGGGGCGATTCCGGGGCTGCGGTCGTTCCCGGCAAGCCGGAGGAGAGTCTTCTCGTCGACGCGATCAATTACAGCTCGCTGGAGATGCCTCCCGGCGGCAAGCTGACGGAAGACGAAATCACCACGCTGACCGAGTGGGTCAAGATGGGGGCTCCCTGGCCTGAAGAGGCCAAAGGGACATCGAGCCGGCGGACCGAACGGACGATCACGGACGAAGACCGCAGTTACTGGGCCTACCGTCCGCTAGCGGCCCCCGTGCCGCCGCCGACCGCCGACGCCACTTGGTCGCGGACGGACATCGACCGGTTCGTGCTGGCGCGGCTCGAGGCGGAGCGGATTCGACCGGCCGAGACCGCTTCGAACGTCACGCTCGTCCGCCGTCTCTACCAGGACCTCACCGGCCTGCCGCCGACGCCGCAACAGGTCGATGCGTGGCTCTCGGACACGTCGGACAAAGGCTACGAACGTCTCGTCGATGAACTCCTCGCGAGCCCGCGTTATGGCGAACACTTCGCCCGCTTCTGGCTCGACCTTGTCCGCTACGCCGATTCCGACGGGTACAAGCAGGACACCTATCGTCCGCACGCGTGGCGGTACCGGGACTACGTCATCGGGGCCTTCAACGCCGACAAACCGTACGATCAGTTCGTCCGGGAACAGCTCGCCGGCGACGAATTGTCACCGAGTGATCCGGAGGCCCTTGTCGCCACCGGGTACCTGCGGCATGGGATCTACGAATACAACCAGCGCGACGCGCGGGGCCAGTGGCGCGTGATCCTGGAGGACATTACCGACACGACGGCGGACGTCTTCCTTGGGATGGGCTTCGGATGCGCGAAGTGCCACGACCACAAGTTCGACCCGATCCTGCAGAAGGACTACTACCGGCTCCAGGCGTTCTTCGCGAACCTGGGGATGCGGGACGACGTCGTGATCGCCGATGCCGCCGCGTCGGCACGGCACCGCGAGGAACTCGCCGTCTGGGAAGAGAAGACCGCGGAGATCCGCACGGAGCTGCAGAGGATCGAAGGACCGTACCGCGAACGGTCGCGGGCCCACGCGATCGGCATGTTCCCCGAGGACATCCAGGCGATCATGGCGAAGCCCGCGCCCGACCGGGACTGCTACGAGCGGCAGATTGCGCATCTCGTCGAGCTGCAGGTCTGGGAAGAGTGGAACCTGATCGCCCAGAAGCTGAAGGGGGATGAGAAGAAGCGGTGGGACGCTCTGCAGAAGGACCTCGCGGTCTTCAAGGAGATTCAGCCCGCTCCGCTCGCCGTGGCCCCGATGGCGTGCGACCTGACCCGCGCGGCCCCCGTCGTGATGGTGCCGGACAAGCCCCGGCTGGGCGAGATCGAACCGGGTGTTCCGAGCGTCTTCGACACCGCCCCGCTCGCGATCCAGCCGGTCTCGACGGCTCCGGAATCGTCCGGCCGCCGCGCCGCTCTGGCGGAGTGGTTGACCCGTCCGGACAACCCGATCACGACGCGGGTCATCGTCAACCGGATCTGGCAGCAGCACTTCGGAACGGGACTTGTCGCCTCGGTCTCGGACTTCGGCCGGCTCGGCGATCCTCCGTCGCACCCGGAACTGCTCGACTGGCTGGCGCGCGAGTTCGTCGCCCATGGCTGGAGCTTCAAGTGGCTTCACCGGCAGATCGTCCTGTCCGCCGCGTACCGGCAATCGGCGGAGCCTTGCGCTGTCGCCACGGGCCAGCCGGATCCGGCGGTTGTCGATCCGGGCAATCGTTTGTTGTGGCGGTTCCCGGTTCGACGTCTTGCGGCGGAACAGATCCGGGACGCGCTCCTGGCCGTGACCGGGGAGCTGCAGTCCTCCGCCGGCGGCGAGGGAGTGGAACCGGTCGAGCCGAAGCGAACGGTCTATTTGAAGATGATCCGTAACCGCCGCGATCCGCTGCTGGAAGTCTTCGACCTCCCGGACCGGCTGATCAGCGCGGGGGACCGGAACACGACGACTACTCCGACGCAGTCGCTGCTCCTGATCAACAGTCCCGCGATGCTCGAACGGGCGCAGCAGTTCGCGGCCCGTGTCCGGCGGGAGGTCTCCGGCGGCTGGGAGTCCTCGGTCCGTCTGGCGTACCAGCTCAGCGTCTCCCGCGAGCCGACCGACGTCGAGTCGCGCCGCGCGGTCGAGTTCCTTGTCCCAGCTGATAAGGCGGTGGACGAACAGGCGACGAGTGCCCGTTTTGTGGACTTCTGCCATGCTCTGCTGAACTCGAACGAGTTTCTCTACATCGACTGACGCGGCGTGCGTTCGCCAGATGGTGATCCGACATTGCGCCCCAGCCGGGTCCAGGGGCACCCTGGTGGGGAGTGCAGAGGGGCAACGCCCCTTTGCCCGCCGGAGGCTTGGCCGTCGAGAGATGTCTGAAGGAGAGCGTGTCCAAACGCGGACACCGTGTCGGATGCCCCCTCACCAACCCGCGGGGATTGCAAAGCGAGCGATGTAGAGGGGAGGAGTCCTCAAAGCCAGTACCACAAAGGGGACGTCCGTTGCTGACCACGGTTCCTCATGGAAGCGCCTCCGGCGGCAAGGGGTTGCCCCCTTGACCCCAGCGTCCGTCGCACGTTGGGTTTGAGCGATGTGCGTCGTGCCGGCAAGAGAATCGTCCCAGCGAGCGGGACAAGACGTTTGTTCGCCTCCACCAACCACGCACGCAGACGTCGAAGCCGTGTCGGGCCGGCCTCAAGGCCGCCATCTCTGATAGAGATCGCCGAGGATCGCCCGCAGAGGCGCAACCAGCTCCGGCGCTCCTGCAACGATCGCCTGATCGACACTCTCCCGCTTCGGCTGATCGGGATCGTCCGGAGGAACGCCCCAACTGCTGTAAGCGGGATAAAACCGGTTCTGGTTCCCTGAGGTAATGGCATCGATCGCCCGCTGCGCGTCCCCCGCCGTCGCTGAGTCTTTCTGCGAGAGCAGGGGCCGAAGGTCTTCGAGGGCAGACCTCTTCAAGCTGTAGGCGAACAGGGCACAGGCGTTGTGCCGGACCGTCCGACTTCGATCCTGAAGAGCGGACCGAGCCAGCCGGAGAGCCCGGTCATCGGCATGGGCGTATCGCAGGACGAATCGGACAAGATCGGCGCGGTAATCGGCCGCCGGCTGCTGCAGGTACTTCGCCTCACAGCAGGGGATCAGCTCGGCTCCGAACTGCGCCAGATAGATCTCGCGGATCGCCGATCTCTTTGCCGGCGTGGTCGACTCGAGGAGATCGAGAATCCGGTTGATCACCTGCATGGGTTTCCCCAGGGAGGGACATCACCCTCCGTATGTTGGAATCGAGGTGGCAGGACAAGGAGGCAGCGAACTGACGATCCGGTCCAGTGCCTCGCCCGGCTAACGGTCGAAGATGGGGAGGGCGTGGTTGGGAACCTGAAGAATAATGAGGGCCATCGCCGTGCTGTATTCGTTCCCGAACCAGGGGTCGGACCAGTAGCCGTCCGTGAGCTGGGAACTGCGGAGCTCGGCCCGGATGCCCGAGTACCACTGTTCCCACATCCGCCCCCCCGCATGCCAGGCGGCCTGGATGGCGTAGTAGTGCCCGTAGAAGTAGTTCTCCTGGTCGCGGACGATCGCCACGCCGGGAAAGAACTGCTGCAGGTAGCGGCGGCCGTTGTCGAGGAGCGGGCCCTCATGGACACCGGAGGTATAGAGACTGGCGACGGCCGCGGCGGAACGGGGGAAGCGGCTCTCGGCCGCCTCGAAGAGGCGGTAGCGGAAGCCGCCGTCCATATTCTGGCAGCGGGTGACGTACTCGATCCCGCGGTCGATCGTTTTCTTGGGGACCGAGATCCCGGTGTTCCGGGCGCCGCGGAGAGCCATCAGCTGGCAGGCGGTGACCGAGATATCCGCCTCATTGGAGGCGGGCGTGTAGCGCCAGCCCCCCTGGTCGTTCTGGGAGTCGATGATGAGGTCAACCGCCCGCCGCAACAGACCGCGGAGCGCCGGGCGGTCGGTCGTGCCGTACGCCTCGGCCAGGAACATCGTCGCGAAGCCGTGGCCGTACATCGGGCCGTGGTAGCCGACCCCCTCTTCAACGATGTAGCCCGAGGGAGCGGCACGGCTCTGGAGATAGTCGATGACGCGGTTGATCGCTCCTCCGTACGGGCCGCGGCCGGGGGTGCTGCCCGAGGAGAGGAAGGCGAGTCCCGCGAGCCCGGCGATGCCGACATTCTTCCGGTAGCTGCCGGCGGTGCCGAATGCGCCGTCGGGAAGCTGGCGTTCGGCCAGCCACTTGAGACCGCGGTCGATGGCGGCCTGTGTCTCCGGCGTCACGAGGGCCGGCGTCGATCGAGAGTCGGGCTGCCCGTACGACGCGAGGAGCGGCAGCGAGCCGGCGGCGCCTCCGAGCAGAGCGATGAAATCGCGACGCCGCATTCCGGACGATGCTCCCGACAGGACCCCGTTGTGATCGAGCGATGCGGTCAGGTTATCGCGAAGCCGCTTCGACCGCGACGGGTCAGCGTCGATGCGTCACTGGTCGATCTGTCGGGGAAAGGCGTGGCGCACCGATTACGCCGGCGGGGAGTGATCGATTCGAGGTCATCCGGCGACAGGCCCCATATAGGGCTCAAGAGACGCGGGGGTAATGACGACGCGCTCAGGAACGGCGTCGTTCTGTGGCCGCCGCGACACTTCCCGCCCCTCCCCGACCGCCATGAGCTGGGAACGCCTGATCGGTTGGTTCTCGTCGCTGCTCTTCTGGCCGGCGCTCTTTTGTGCCGCGGGGCTGTTCGCGCTGGTCGTTGTCACCCCGCCGCTGGTGGAGTCGTTTGAACTGGAGGAGCGGCTCGCTCAGCGGACGGGCGAGCTGATGGGCTTGAACGCACGCGTTGAGCAGCTGCGGCGGGTCGAGCGGGCCTTGCTTTCGGACCATGGTTTTCAGCGGCGCGTGATGCAGGCCCAGGTCGCGGCGGCTCCCCGAGCGGACGAAACGCGGATTGCCGTGGCGGACGAGCTGCACTTTGATCCACGGTCTACGGAGACGGCGCCGACGATCGTCTGGCAGGCTCCGTGGTATGCCGCGGCGATCACGATGCTTGACGAGTCACCGGGGCTGCGGCGGTCGGTTGTCTGGACGTCGGTGGTGCTGTGCCTGTTTGCTTTTGTCTTCCTTCCGGTCCGCGTGGCCGTGGAGCGGGAGGTGGTGACGGAGGACGTGGACGCTCCGGAAATTGCTTCAGCCGCTTGAGCCTGTGGTGTGGTGGGTGCAGGGTACGATCCCCAAACATTGCTGTCCGAACCGGGTCCAGGGGCACCCTGGTGGGGAGTGCAGAGGGGCAACGCCCCTTTGCCCGCCGGAGGCCTGGCCGTCGAGAGATGTCTGAAGGAGAGCGTGTCCAGGCGCGGACACCGTGCCGGATGCCCCCTCACCAACCTGCGGAGATTGCAAAGCGAGCGGTGTGGTTTGAGGGAGTCCTCAACACTGGTACCACAAAGCGGACGTCCGTTGTGTCCCACGGTTCCTCATGGAAGTGCCTCCGGCGGCAAGGGGGCGTGGCCCCCTTGACCCTGGCTGCCGTCGCACGTTGGGCTTGAGCTATGGAGGTCCGTCCGGCGAGAACGCAACTGGAGCCAGCGGGATAGCCCTTCTCGCGCGGTTCCGCGAATCGCTACGCCGCCTCGCGGAACCGCAACAGCGGCTTTTCGATCGTGACGACCGTGTTCCGCGGAACGCTCCGAGTCACCGAGGCGCTCGCCCCGATGACCGAGTAGGCTCCCACAACCGTCCGGCCCCCCAGCACCGTCGCATTGGCGTAGATGGCGACGTGATCCTCGATCGTCGGGTGTCGCTTGGTCCCGCGGACCAGATTGCCGTCCGCATCCTTGTCGAAGCTCAGCGCACCGAGCGTAACCCCCTGATAAATCTTCACGTGCGCCGCGATCTCGCACGTCTCGCCGATCACGACCCCCGTCCCGTGATCGATGAAGAACGACGGCCCAATCGACGCGCCGGGATGAATATCGATGCCCGTCTGCGAGTGAGCCCACTCCGAGAAGATCCGCGGGACCAGCGGGACCTTCTGGCCGTAGAGCTGGTGAGCCAGCCGGTGGACCGTCACCGCCTCGAAGCCGGGGTAGCAGAAGACGATCTCGTCGATTCCGGAAGCGGCCGGGTCGCCGTCGTAGGCCGCCTGGGCATCGGTCGCAAGGAGCCGCCTGAGGTGCGGCAGGGCGCTCAGGAACCGGATGGCATGGTCCTGCCCGAGGGCGGCGAAGTCGGCCGGGACCGGTTCCTGGCCGACGGTCCGTCCCGCCTGCGACTGATAGCGGAAGGCCCGCGCAAACTGGTCGGCGAGGCGGTCGTGGAGCGAGTCGATCAGGTCGCCGACGTAGTACGGCGCGTTAACGAGGCTCAGGTTCTGGCGACGGCGGTAGCCCGGAAAAAGGATCTCCTTGAGATCACTCAGGATCGAAAGGCAGACTTCCAGACTTGGCAGCGGCTCCTGCCCCAGATGGGTGATCGACGCGGCGTCGGACGAGTAGGTGTCGATGACCTGGCTGGTGATGCTCGCCAGGACGGACTTGCGACGAAAGTCGATAGCCATGGATCGGTGACTGCGCAGGAGATCCGCTCGAACGCGAAACGGCTGAGCGGGATTTCGGCGGCACGCTGTCCCGAAGGCGAGCGAAATCCGAACGCGACCGACCGTGCTCCGGCTCCCCAGCCGCAGAGTTTCTCCCCCCTTCCGAAATTCTCCACAAGAACTGCGGACCCTGGGGCGGATTCTGCCGATGTTATGAGTCGGCGGCCAAACGACTTCCGGCTGCTCCCCTCCCCGTTCCTCCGCCCGGCCTGGCCTCGACAGACGCATCCCCTTGTCTGCTCCCCCACCCACCGCTGAGCCTGACTACTGGTTCGCTGCCCGGCGTCCGTTTGCGGCGCTGGTCTTCGTGCTGCCGTGGCTCTTGGTCTACGAGGTGGGCGCGATCTGGCTGGGGCGGGAGCTCGAAGGGGTCAGGACCGGAACCGACGCGTGGATCCGGATGTGGCTGATGGACTTCGGAATGCCGGTTCCGGTCGTCCTGCCGCTGCTGACGATCGGGATCCTGCTCCTGTGGCACCGTGGCCGGGGAGACCGCTGGGAGATCCGCCATGAGACGCTGGCGGCAATGGGAGCCGAAAGCTGCTTCCTGGCGGTCCTGCTGGCGGCCTGCGGGCACCTCATGCGGACCTTCGTCCCGGCGGCGATCGGGGCTCCGGAGGCCATGTTGACCCGCACGGTCAATTTCCTTGGGGCGGGTCTGTATGAGGAGACCCTGTTCCGCCTGATGGCGATTCCGGCGTTGTTCCTGCTGCTCCGCGCCCTGCGGGCCCCGTCGCGGGCGGCCTGGGGAGCGAGCATCGCGGTCGTGAGCCTGGCGTTTGCCGCGTGCCACTACGCGGAGGCGGGAAGCGGAGGGGGGATTCTGAGCTGCGTGCCGCATCTGGCGGCCCACCCGGAGCACTGGTTCGGGTTCGCGTTCCGGCTGTTCGCCGGGGTGTACTTCTCGGTGGTTTTCCTGGTGCGGGGATACGGCATCGCGGCGGGGACGCACATTGTCTACGACCTGCTGGCCGGGATTCTGTTGTCGGCCGGGCCAGCCTGAAGGACCGCGTCCTCGCCGAACGGACGCTCATAGCTCAAACCCAACGTGCCACGGCCGCTGGGGTCAAGGGGGTCTCACCCCCTTGCCGCCGGAGGCACTTCCGTGAGGAACCGTGGTATGCAACGGGTGTCCGCTTTGTGGGACCAGCTATGAGGACTCCCTCAAAATACACCGCTGGCTTTGCAATCCCCGCGGGTTGGTGAGGGGGCATCCGACACGTCGTCCGCGCCTGGAGACTCACTCCATCCGACATCTTCCGACGGCCAGGCCTCCGGCGGGCGAGGGGAATTCTTCCCCCTGCATTCCCTGACCAGGAGACCCTGGACCCGGTAATGGTCTGTCCGCGCCCGATGTCTGCCGCGTACAATTCCGCAGACTTCCCGTGGCGGCAACGGAACAGCGGAACCGGCGCTCGATCGGTCTCCTGTCGGCCCACGTCGCCCGTCCCCCCGGTCAGGAGCGGCCGCCGTGTCCATTTCCGCCCCCCGCACCCTCCCGTCGGAAATCCGAGCCATCCAGGACGAGATGGCCGAGATCGCCCGCGGCTATAAGCTCGACTTCTTCGAGACCATCTTCGAGTTCGTCGACTACGAAGAAATCTCCATGATGGCCGCCTACGGGGGCTTCCCCGTCCGCTACCCCCACTGGCGGTTCGGCGCCGAATATGACGAACTCATGAAGGGCTACTCGTACGGTCTCCAGAAGATCTACGAAATGGTCATCAACACCGACCCCTGCTACGCCTACCTTCTCTCCTGCAATGCCCTGACCGACCAGAAACTGGTCATCGCCCACGTCTACGGGCACTGCGACTTCTTCAAGAACAACGCCTGGTTCGCGCACACCAACCGCAAGATGCTCGACCAGATGGCGAACCACGCCTCCCGCATCAACCGGTACATCGACCGCTACGGCTACGAGACCGTCGAACAGTTCATCGACGCCTGCCTCTCGATCGAAGACCTGATCGACCCCTACTCGCCGCACATCCGCCGCACCCCCAACCCCGACCAGGTCCGGGCCGAGAAGGACCGCCGCGACCACGAAGATGAACAGGAGGAACACGGCCTGCCGGAGCCCAAGGGAAAATTCCGGGCGAAGGACTACATGGACGCCTACATCAATCCGCCCGACGTCCTGGAGGCGGAGCACCGTGAACGCCGCCGCCAGGAAGAGGCCAAGGCGGCGTCCCGGTCATTCCCCGAGGAGCCGCAGCGGGACGTGATGCTCTTCCTGCTCCAGCACGCCCCCCTCCGCGAGTGGCAGCACGACGTCCTGGCAATGATCCGGGATGAGGCCTACTACTTCGCTCCGCAGGGGCAGACCAAGATCATGAACGAAGGGTGGGCCAGCTACTGGCACTCCACGATCATGACCCGCCACGGGCTGACCGATGCGGAAGTCATCGACTACGCCGACCACCACTCCGGAACGATGGCCATGAGCCCCAGCCGGCTCAATCCCTACAAGATCGGTATCGAGCTGTTCCGCGAGATCGAGGAGCGGTGGAACAAGGGGCAGTTCGGCGCCGAGTGGGAGGAGTGCGACGACCACGAGACACGGAAGCGTTGGGACAAGAAGCTGGGCCTCGGCCGCGACAAGATCTTCGAGGTCCGCCGGATCCACAACGACGTGACCTTCATCGACACGTTCCTCACGGAGGACTTCTGCCGCAAACACCGGATGTTTTCCTTCGCCTACAACGAGGACAGCGGCGACTACGAGATCAAGAGCCGCGAGTTCAAGGAGATCAAGAAGCAACTCCTGACGAGCCTGACGAACTTCGGCCGGCCGTTCATCTATGTCTTCGACGGCAACTACCGCAACCGGGGTGAGCTCTACCTGCGGCACGACTACGCCGGCGTCGAGCTCAAACAGGACTACGCCCAGGACACGCTGACCAACCTCCAGCGGCTGTGGGCCCGCCCGGTCCACATCGAGACGGTCATTGATGACGAGAAGAAGGTCATCTCCTTCGACGGCACACGGCACGAGGTCCGCGGCGCCTCGTAGGCCCGTGGACTCGTCCTCGAACTAAGTTGCTTTTCTCCCCGCCCGCCTCAACACTGGCCGCACATCGAAATTCGATGATGTGTCTCGTGGCTGTTGAGGTCGCTCATGGTTCGTGTTGCCCGCGCTGCTTTCGCGGTTGGCCTGCTCCTCTGGACATCGCTCGCCGCGGCGGACGATGCCTTCCCGACGCCGAAGAACACCGAGCCGTCGACGCAGCCATTCACCTCCCCGCAGGACGCCCTCAAGAGCTTTCAGGTCCCGGCCGGCTTTGAAATCAGCCTGTTCGCCGCGGAGCCGGACGTTCAGCAGCCGATCGCGATCGCCACCGACTCACGCGGCCGGCTGTGGGTCGCGGAAAACTACACCTACTCGGACGCCAAGCAAAATCACGACCTGAGCCTGCGGGACCGGGTCGTGATCCTCGAAGATACGGACCACGACGGAAAGCACGACAAGCGGACGGTCTTCTGGGACAAAGCCCAGAAGCTGACGAGCGTGGAAGTCGGTTTCGGCGGCGTGTGGCTCCTCTGCCCGCCGCAGATGCTGTTCATTCCCGACGTCAACGGGGATGACGTTCCCGACAGCGAGCCGCAGGTCGTCCTCGACGGCTGGGAAGCTGAGGGCTCGCGGCACAACTTCGTCAACGGCCTCCGCTGGGGCCCGGACGGCTGGATTTACGGCCGGCACGGGATCCTGACGACGTCGCAGGTCGGCCGTCCCGGCTGTGCGCCGCAGGACCGGACCCCGATGAACTGCGGGGTGTGGCGCTATCACCCGACGCGGCAGACGTTCGAAGTCGTCTGTACCGGAACGACGAACCCGTGGGGGATGGACTGGGACGAGAACGGCGAGCTGTTCTTCATCAACACCGTCATCGGCCACCTCTGGCACGCGATCCCGGGAGCCCACCTCCAGCGGATGTTCGGCGACGACCTCGATCCTGAGGTGTACGCCCTCCTGCCGCAGGTCGCCGACCACTTTCACTGGGACACGCGCGAACAGTGGAGCGACATCCGCAAGCTCGGCGTGACGCCGACGACCGACGAAGCGGGCGGCGGCCACGCCCATTGCGGCCTCCTGATGTACCAGGGGGACAACTGGCCGGCCGAGTACCGCAACTCGCTCCTGACGCTGAACCTCCACGGACACCGGATCAACCGGGACGTGATCGAACGGGAGGGGGCGACTTTCACGGCCCACCATGCGCCCGACGTCCTGAAGGTGGGAGACCCGTGGTTCCGCGGGATCGACCTCATCACCGGGAACGACGGCGCGGTCTACATTGCCGACTGGACCGACGTCGGCGAGTGCCACGAGAACGACGGCGTCCACCGGACGTCGGGCCGGATCTTCAAGGTCAGCTTCGGCCAGCCGAAGCCCCCGGTCGCTCCGGACCTCGCGCAGCTGTCGCTCGACGAACTCGTCTCGCTCCAGTCGCACACGAACGACTGGTATCCGAGAGTCGCCCGTCGGCTGCTCCAGGAGCGGATCGCGACCGCTCCCGAGGAGCAGCGGACACAGCTCGCCAGCCTGCTTCGGAAGCGATACGACCAGGAGACGAATCTCCGGACACGGCTCCGGCTCCTGTGGTGCCTCGGCTCGTGCGGCCTCGTCGAGGATGGCTGGCTCTATGGCCGGCTCGGCAGCGAGCACGAGAGCATCCGCGTTTGGGCGATCCGCTTCCTCCTCGACCGCGGTCCCCTCTCGCCGCAGACGAGCAGCCTTCTGACCGAAATGGCGGTCAACGAACTGAACGGGCTCGTCCAGGTCTATCTCGCCTCCGCCCTGCCGCAGCTGGCGCCGGCGGACCTCTGGAAGGCGGCCGATGGACTCTGTCAGGCCTCCGATTTTGCCCAGGACCGCGTTCTCCCGCTGATGGTCTGGTACGGGCTGGAGAAGGCGATCGCCGAGAACCCCGAAGCGGCGGTCATTGTGGCCGGCCGGTCGCAGATGCCGCTGGTCCGGCGGTTCATCGCCCGGCGGCTGGGGAGCCGCATCCTCAAGGATCCGGATCCGGTGTACCGGCTGACGCGGATCCTGGCGGCCAAGGAGGACTCCGACTTCCGTGAACAGATCCTGACCGGCCTGCACGACGGGATGCAGGGGATCCGGAAGGCGACGCCCCCCGAGACGTGGGACCACGTCCATGGCCTCCTCGAGAAGGATGCTTCCGAGAGTGTTCGCCGGCTGGCGGACGAGCTCTCGGTGATCTTTGGAGACGGCCAGGCGCTCGACGCGATCTTCGCCATTGCCAGGTCCGACAAGCAGACGACCGATGCCCGCCGCCAGGCGCTGCGGACCCTCATCACGGCCCAGGCCCCCGGCACCGCTCCGCTGCTCCAGGGGCTGCTGACAAACCGCGAACTCGGCGTCGATGCGATCCGCGGCCTCGCGGCGATCCAGGACGCCGAGACTCCGAAGGTGATCCTGGCGAACCTCGGCAAGCTCACCCCGCAGACGAAGGTCGAGGCGGTCACCACGCTCGCCTCCCGGCCGGAGTTTGCCGCGGTGCTGCTTCGCGGCGTCGAGGAGGGGGGGATTTCCAAGGCCATCGTCTCGCCTTTCCTTCTGCGGCAGATCCAGTCCTTCGGCGACAAGGATCTCTCGGAGAAGATCGGCCGGTTGTGGCCTGAGCTGACTCAGCTCTCGGCGGAGAAGCAGAAGCGGATCGAGGAGTGGAAGGGACGCCTCACGGACGAGGTCCTCAACGCCGCCGACGCCTCGGCGGGTCGCAAGGTCTTCAGCCAGTCGTGCGCCAAGTGCCACCGGCTGTTCGGGACCGGGGGGACGATGGGGCCCGATCTGACCGGCGGCCAGCGGACGAACCTGAACTATTTGCTCGAGAATATCATCGACCCGAGCGCCCAGGTCTCTCCGAACTTCAAGATGTCGATCGTCGTCACGACTGATGGCCGCGTCGTCACGGGGATTGTCGTTCAGAAGACCGAGAGCGCGATCCAGCTGAACACGCCGACCGGCAGCGTCTCGCTCCCGATGGAGGAGGTCGACGAGCTTCGCGAGTCGCAGCTCTCGCTCATGCCGGAAGGGCAGATCGATGTCTTGCCGCAGCCGGAAGCGATCTCGCTGATCAAGTACCTGATGTCGCCGCAACAGGTGCCGTAGGGGAAGTTGTCAGTCGTCAGTCATTTCTGAGGCACGATGTAAGTTTTGCGCGGACGGTGTGGTGTGGTGTAGTTCAGGGGGGCGGATTGGCGTCCTTGCCGACACAGCGTTTTAGCTCAAACCCAACGTGCCACGGCCGCTGGGGTCAAGGGGGCCACGCCCCCTTGCCGCCGGAGGCACTCCTGTGAGGAACCGTGGTACGCAACGGATGTCCGCTTTGGGGAACCGTCGTCGAGAACTCACCGCTCGCTCTGGAATCCCCGCGGGTTGGTGAGGGGGCATACGGCACGGTGTCCGCGCTTGGATACGTGCTCCTTCAGATATCTCTAGACGAGAGGGCCTCCGGCGGGCAAAGGGGCGTTGCCCCTCTGCACTCCCCACCAGGGGTTCCCCCTGGACCCCGGTTCTTGGGCCGGTCAGGCGGGGGGAAGCCGATGTCGTCTCCATCGTTCACAAACGACTGCGCAAGACTCCGTTTTCGGCTCAGTCGTTCTCAGTCGCCACGCGGACGACGGTGCGGCCACTGACTTCACCAGCCAGGATTTTCGGGACGACGTCGGCGACCTGATCGAGATCGACGACGGTTCGCTGCACCGCAAGATCGTTCGGCTTCCAGGAGGTCGACAGCAGTTCCCAGATCACGCGCCGGCGGTCCTCGGGACACCAGGCGGAGTCGATCCCCGCCAGCGTCACGCCGCGAAGAATGAACGGATAGACGTTCAGCGGCAGTTCCGGGCCCCCGACGACGCCGCAGGCCGCGACGCAGCCGCGGTGGAGGGTCCCTTTCACGACGCTCGCCAGCATCGCCCCGCCGACGGTGTCGACCGCGCCAGCCCAGCGGGCAGAGAGGAGCGGGCGGCTGCTCGAGTCGAGAACGGCACTGCGGTCGATGACTTCGGCGGCTCCGAGCTGCCGCAGCCACTCGTGCTTGTCGGCCTTTCCGGAGACCGCGACGACCCGGTACCCCTGCGAGGCGAAGAGTTTCACGGCAAGGCTCCCGACGCCGCCCGTCGCTCCGGTCACGACGATGTCGCCGTCCGGCGGACGAACTCCGTGCGAGCGGACGGCCAGCAGGCATTGGGCTGCGGTGAAGCCGGCGGTGCCGATCGTCATCGCGTCTTCCAGCGTGAGCGCCTGCGGTCGCCGCAGAGCCCATTCGCCGGGGATGCGGAGGTATTCGGCCCAGCCGCCCCATCGCTCGACGCCGAGCTCACGTCCGGTCACGACGACTTCCGTCCCGACCGGAAGATCAGCCCGCGTGCTCTCGACGACGACTCCGGCGGCGTCGATCCCCGGGACGTGCGGCAGTTTGCGGGCGACACCGGGATTCCCGGTCGCCGCCATCGCATCCTTGTAGTTGACCGAGGAGAACTGGACGCGGATCAGAACGTCCCCCGTCGGAAGCTCGGACATTGGTCGCCGGGTGATACCGGCGGTCACGCGGTCCCCTTCGCGGGTCACAAGGTAGCAGCGAAAGTCTTCGGGCATCCGATCCTCGTTCTGGAAGGCATCGACATGATTGTCCTGCCGTGATTGTACCGGTCTGGCGGGAGCGTTGCGGCACAAGACCGGGGGCAGCGATTTGAGCGGTCAGCTTTCAGCCGTCTGCGAATTGCCGGCTGCTGATCGCTGGCTGCTCTACTCCGCAATCTGCCGTTCGAGTTCGGTTACGACCGCGGCGACGTGACCTTTGACGCGGGCGACCTTCCACCCCGCAGCGATCCGGCCCCGGGGATCGATCAGGAACGTGGACCGGACGATCCCCATGTAGGTCCGGCCGTAGTTGGTCTTCTCCGCCCAGACGCCGAACGTCTCGCAGACCGCGTGATCGACGTCAGCCAGGAGCGGAAAGGTCAGCTCAAACTTGTTGCGGAACTTGACGTGATGCTCAGGGGAATCGGCGCTGATCCCCCACACCGTCGCGCCAAGGGCCTCAATCTGCTGCCAGTTGTCCCGGAAGTCGCACGCTTCGGTCGTGCAGGTCGGCGTGTCGTCTTTGGGATAGAAGTACAGGACGGCAAACTTCCCCTTGAGATCGGCGAGGCGGTAGGTCCCCTCGGGGATGCCGGGGAGCGAAAACTTGGGAGCGGGAGTGCCGACGTCGAGCATGGGCGGATCACAGAAGGACTGAGGGACCGGCCGACGAGGCGTCGACCGCAGGGCGGGTCCAAGGGGCCCGATCATCCCGCCGGCGCCGCGGAGGTTCAATCCCCGCGCGGCCTCCTGGCCAGCAATCCCCCAGAGCAGCCAGCCAGCTTCCGAAGAATCCCTTGCTGTGGGATCCTCAAGACCTCGACAATAAATGCGTCCCCTTCGGGAGGCCCGTCCATGATTCGCTCTCTGGCGCCGAGAGTCCGTTTCGCCGTGGCGTGGTGGCTGATCGCCTTTCCGCTTTCGGAGCGGCCTTGCCGTGCGGAGCCGCCGGAGTCCGGCGGGATCATCGCACAGTCTCCTCCGTCATCGCCCAAAGAGGAGACGACCTCGCCCGCGGCGAACCCGGCCGACGAACGAAAGCTGACCGCGGAAGAACAGCAGCTGTTCGACGCGACAAACGCCGAGCGGACGAAAGCCAAGCTCCCGCCGTTCAAGATCGACCCCGCGCTCCTCCGCATGGCCCGAGAGCAGTGCCGGCTCATGGCCGAAGCGGGGCAGATCTCTCACGCCGTGAACGGGCAGACGTTCGCGATCCGGATGCAGGCGGCGAAGTACCCCGCGCAGACCGCGGGAGAGAACTGTGCGGAGGGGCAGGAGACACCGGCGGCCGCCGTCGCGGGCTGGATGCTCTCCCCGGGGCACAAAGCGAACCTGCTCAATCCTGAGTTTCAGGAACTCGGAGTCGGGATCGGGACGAGCAAAGCGGGAGTCCGTTACTACACGCAGGTGTTCGGACGCCGGTTCGCCGCCACCGGGCCGGCTCTCGACGAGACCGTTCCCGCGAAGCCGAAACCGGCCGCGCCGACTCCGGAGAAGCCGAAATCGACCACCCCTCCGGTCCGATCCTGACAAACCAGCCTTCACCGCGGGAGCGGCGACTACTCGATTGGCGCACTGACGCCGGACGGCTGCTGCTGGGTGATGCAGTGGATCGATCCCAGTCCCCACACGAGCGGCGTGCAGTTGATGCCGACCACCTTGCGGCCGGGAAAGTACTCCTGCAGGATCCCCAGGGCGATCTCGTCGTTGGAGCAGCCGTAGATCGGAACCACGACCTTGGTGTTGCAGATCAGGAAATTCGCGTAGCTCGCCGGGAGCTGAATCCCGTTCGCGTAGCTCGGCGAAGGCATCGGCAGCTTGACGATGTTGAGCGGCCGGTCGCGGTGGTCCGTCATCTCCAGGAGCCGCCGGTAGTTCTCCCGGAGCGGGTGGAAGTTCGGGTCCGCCGGGTTCTCTTCAATAACGGTAACGATCGTATCCGCCGAGACGAACCGCGTGATGTCGTCCACGTGGCCGTCCGTGTCGTCGCCGACGATCCCGTCCCCCAGCCAGAGGATCTTGCGGACCGCCAGGAAGTCCCGCAGGGTCTGTTCGATCTCCTCGCGGGTCAGGTGCGGGTTGCGGTTCTGGTTCAACAGGCACGCCTCGGTCGTCAGCAGCGTCCCTTCGCCGTTGACGTCGATCGATCCCCCTTCCAGGACGATCCCGGGAGAGAAGCGGCGCTCGATGAACTCATCCGCGATCCGCCGCGGGATGGAGTTATCCGAGTCGTACGGGGGATACTTTCCGCCCCAGGCGTTGTAGTCCCAGTCGACGATCGCCCGTTCGCGGCGGCCTTCGACGTTGCGGACGACGTAGATCGGGCCGTGGTCCCGGCACCAGGTGTCGTTCGTGGGGTTGTAGTGGAACCGAACCTGGTTCATGTCGACCCGGCCCGCCTCCAGCAGGAACTTGACCCGCTTGGCCATGTGCGGGTCGCCGACGTTGATTCGGACGAGCTCCGACTCGGCGATCGCCCGGACGATCTGGACGAAAACGCCCGGGACTTTTTCGAACGCGCCGGGCCATGTCTTTTCGCGATGGGGCCACGAAATCCAGGTCGCTTCGTGCGGCTCCCACTCTGCCGGCATTCGGTAACCCAGAGAGGCAGGGGTCGCGGAGATCGTCGTCGTCATATAGGGGTAAGAGACGGGAAAGGCTCGGTCGGGTAGTCCGTCCCGACGCAACTGAGCGCGCCGAATTATGGCGTTTCCGGGACCAGAGTCGAGTCGATTTTGCCGGGGGGACCGGCCGAAATTTTCCCACTTTGTCAAGTTTTTTGGAGCAGGGGCCGCGGATCGCACGGCCCTTCCGGAGCAGAAAAACAAGACGCAAGTCATTTATCTAAAAGCGATTCCATCGCATCCAAGGCCGCTTGTTCCGGCACGGGCGCAAAAAAATCCCGCCCACACCCTCCGGAAGAACCCGGCGGGCATGGGCGGGATGGATGGCTTCCAGGCTCGATGGGCCCGCGGGCGCGGCCACCGGGCGATCGGCCTCGAAAACGAGGCGGTTACTTCTCGGCGGGGAGCCGGGCGTGTTCCACCTTGGGGAAAGGGCCCGTGCAGGCCTTCATGAACGCGACGAGGTCCTTCTTCTCCTGCTCCGTCAGGTTCAGCTTTTTGATCTTGTTGCTGAGGTTCTTGTTCGGCGTCCCGCCCTTGTTGTAGTGCTCGACAACGTCCATCAGCGTTTCGAGGCTGCCGTCGTGCATGTAAGGAGCGGAGAACTCGACGTTGCGGATCGTCGGCGTCTTGAACGCGCCGTAGTCTTCGGCCTTCTTGGTGACCGCCATCCGGCCGACGTCCGGATCCTTGGCGTCCATCCCGATGCCGAGGTTGTGGTACTTCTCGTCCGCCAGGTTGGCCCCGACGTGGCATGCCGCGCAGTTCACCCGCTCGCTGAAGAAAAGGTCGCGGCCGCGGACGGCGGACTCGCTCATCGGGAACTTTTCGGCCTGGACCTTCGCCAGCAGAAACTGGGCGTAGACCTCCGGCTGGTCGGTCTTGAGGTCCTCGAGGTCTTCCGGCTCCAGCTTCGAATACTTACGGAGGATCTCGGCGTAATCGTACGGCGAGGCTCCGGTGACGAGGACGCGTTCGAACGATGCGATCGCCTTGGCGACGTTGTCGATCGTGACCCCTTCCTTCTCGCCGAACACGGCGTTGAACTGCTTCACATAGCCGGGGATCGTCTTGAGGGTGTCGACGCACTGGACGTGCGTGTTCCCCATTTCGATCGGGTTGGCGATCGGCCCCTTGGCCTGCTCTTCGAGCGAGTTGGCCCGGCCGTCCCAGAACTGGACCGAGGAGAGGATGCGGTTGTAGCTGATCGGGGAGTTGCGGTTCCCCTGCTGGCCGTTGATGCCGACGCCGAACTGCGTGTGCTTGCCGAACCCTTCGTCCGGATGGTGGCAGTGGGCGCAGCTCACGGTATTGTCGCCGCAGAGGCGGGTATCGAAATAGAGCTGCCGGCCGAGCTCGATCTTGGCGCGGGTCAGCGGATTTTCCTTGAGGCCGGAGATCTCCGAGACGCCGAGGTCGAGTCCCGGCGGGAGGGTGATTTCCAGAATTTCATGGTTCTCGGGCTTCGCCAGGAAGGCGTCAATCTCCTGGACCGTGAGCGTCTTTCCCTTGCCGGGGATGCCGGACGTCAGGGCGTCGCTTGGCAGCTTGACCTTCTCCGCCGCGGACAGGGTGGGGACGAGCATCAGGCTGGCCGCAAGGGCGGTTCCTTTCACGAACGTCCTTACGGAATGCGACAGGCGAGTCATGCAGTCTCTCTCCACGGTCGGGGGATCAGGGATGGCGGGAACAAAGCAGGCTAAGCATCGGAACAGGGCGATTCTAGCCGCCGCCGCGATATCATCAATTCCCATCGAGCTTCTGTGATGGATAAGATTCGCTTATGGACATTTCGCAGCTCGAAGCGTTTCTCAAGGTTGTGGAGTTCGGCAGTTTCACGCGGGCGGCCCGGGAGCTGGGAGTCTCTCAGCCGGCGATCAGTCAGCAGATGGCCCGGCTCGAGGAGACGCTCCGCCAGCCGCTGTTCGAGCGGCAAGGGCGGAGCGTGCGGCTGACGCACGCCGGCGAGACGCTTCGCGCGCGGGCCGAGCAGATCGTCTCGATGGTCCGCGACACCCGCCGCGAAGTGACCGACGACGGATCGTCGGGGCGGATCGTCGTGGGCGGGATTCCGACGATCGCTCCGTATTTCCTGCCGCCGCTCATTGCCCGTTACCACAAGCGGTTCCCGCAGGTCCGGATCGAGCTGCGCGAGGACGTGACCGAGCGGCTGCTCCGGCTGTGCCAACAGGGGGAGATCGACGTGGCCGTCATGGCGCTGCCGATCGACGAGACGGGGCTCAAGGTGGAGCTCCTGTTCGACGAGCCGCTGCTCCTGGCGGTGCCGAGTGCGCATCCACTCTCGGCCCGGGACCGGATCCGGCCGGCCGACCTGGAGGACGAGCAGTTCGTGCTCCTGGGGGAAGAACACTGTCTGCGGGGGGACGTGGTCCGATTCTGTCAGCGGCACGCGTTCCAGCCGGTGTCGGTCAATCAGGCACAGCAGCTCACGACCGTCGAGCAGCTGGTGGCGAGCGGGTTCGGGGTGTCGTTCGTCCCGGCGATGGCGGTCGACGCCGTGGCGGCCCGGCGGGTCGTGCATCGGCCGCTCACTTCCGGAGGCCCGCGACGGAAGATCGCGGCGTGCTGGAACCCGGTCCGCTATCAGACGAAGGTCCTTCGGGAGTTCTTCCGCGAGATGCGGACGTTCGCGGCGGAACACAAGAAGTCACACGGCGAGAGCGCGAGCGGCGGATCGTAGCCATTTCCCTCCGCGACATAGCGGCATTGGACGAACATTGAGGAGAGCAGCATGACAGCGCAGACCGCGCGGATCGGGATTGTGACTGTGTCTGACCGGGCGAGCCGCGGCGAGTACGAGGATCGCGGCGGACCGGCGATCCTGGCGTACTTTCAGGAGGTTCTCACTTCTCCCTGGGAGCCGGTCGCCCGTGTCATTCCCGACGAACGGGAGACGATCGAGAAGACGCTCATCGCGCTGGCGGATGGGGAAGGCTGCTGCCTGATCGTGACGACCGGCGGGACCGGTCCGGCCACGCGGGATGTGACTCCCGAGGCGACCGAGTCCGCGTGCGAGAAGATGATGCCGGGCTTCGGGGAGCTGATGCGGAAGGTGTCGCTGGAGAAAGTCCCGACCGCGATCCTTTCCCGGCAGACCGCCGGGATCCGCGGCCGGACGTTGATCGTGAATCTTCCCGGTCAGCCGCGGGCGATCGGCGAATGTCTCGACGCGGTGATGCCGGCGATTCCCTACTGCATCGATCTCATCGAGGGGCCGTATCTGACGACGAACGAGGCCCGCATTCAGGCGTTCCGGCCGAAGCGATAGCGTCCTGCCGGCGCGGCTCTGTTTGCTCAAACCCAATGTGCGACGGCCGCTGGGGTCAAGGGGCCAAAAACAACACAGGCCCCCTTGCCGCCGGAGGCGCTTCCATAAGGAACCGTGGTAAGCAACGGGTGTCCGCTTTGGGCAGCCGGCGGTGAGAACTCACGGCTCGCCTTGCGATCCCCGCGGGTTGGTGAGGGGGCATCCGGCACGTTGGCCGCGTCTGGATACTCACTCCTTCAGACATCTCTCGACGGCCAGGCCTCCGGCGGGCGGGGGGGCGTGGCCCCCTTGCATCCCCCACCAGGGGTACCCCCTGGACCCCGGTTTGTGTTGAGCGATTGTTGAAACGCGGCCTGCTGGATGATCAGCGCGGGCTGACCACCAGCACCCATAAACGCGGGCCGAAGATCGCCGCTCCGACCGCCGCCGCGCCGAGAGCCGCCAGCAACACCCCGCCCGCCGCCAGGTCCTTCGCATGCCCCACCGCCGAGTCCCGGTCCGGATGCAGGCGGTTCAGCAGCGCCTCAATCGCCGTGTTGAATGCCTCCGCCGCAGTCACGGTCGCAATAGCCATCGCCACGGCGCACCACTCCCACGGCTCAATCCTCCAGAACACCCCCGCCGCCACGACCACAACAGCGGCCACGAGATGCACCCGCGCGTTCCGCTCCCGCGCGAACAGAGCCGCGATCCCCCGGCCGGCGTAGACGAACGACAGAAGGAAGTCCCTCAAGGTCCTGGCCTCGATTCCCGCACAGACAACAAAAAAAGGGGCATGTCCTGAGACATGCCCCTCGATCACTTCATTCCAATCTTACTCGGCCTGCTGGCCAAAGCGGAGGATGATCCCGCCTCCACCCCCGCCGCCGCTGTTGATCGTGACCTGGGCATTGAGGGCCGCCCGGATCCGCGACTGGCTGTCGATGAGGTGGGCTCGCGTGTAGTCATCGAGCTTCAACCCCTGGGCATCCAGCAGCGTCTTGATCTGGCCGTCGACCGCCTGGAGATGCATCCGGGTCAGGGTCCGGGCGTCTTCCGGAACGCCAGTGTCCTGGTTCAGCATCTTCGCCAGTTCCTCGAACGTCACCCGCTGCAGATTGCGGCGGAAGCTCGAGATCATCGGCTTGCGGTTCGAGTACTCCCCTTCCAGCTTCTCCGGACGGTACTCGGCCGTGATGCCGTCGATCAGCGTCTTGACGTGCTCGGCCAGGGTGTAGGCGTCGTCGCCGTCCTTGACCTTGAACTCGCTGTCGGCGATCCGGTTCAGAACCTGTGACGAGATCAGGTGCCGCAGGATCCGGGCCTGCATTTTTTCCACGGTGTCGTGGATCGGATAGTCGAGCCGGTTCAGCTCCGTCAGGCCCCAGTGGTTCCAGCGGGTGGCGGCGAGGTAGTTCAGCGACGGCCCGTCGATCTTCGGCGAGGCGAAGGCCGAATCGACGACGAGCTTCATTGCTTCCCGCTGCTTCTCGGCCGGAATGGCCTGGAACGGAACGCGGGCGTTCGGAGTTCCCTTGTGGTCGCGGTTGACCGTCACGCCGCCGGGGAACCGGGCGGCGTACTGGGCACACCGCCAGTACTCGCCGAACAGGATCCCGAAGGCCTGACGGGCCCGCTGGTAGCCTTCACCATCCTTGACCGTCCGTTCGACGACCTCCGGCAGCAGTTCGACCGAGTGGGCCATCTGCCGCTTCACGAATTCGAGCGGGTCCTTGCCGAGGTCGTAGCGGTTCGAGAGCGGGTCGCTGTCTTCCGGACGGGTGTCTTCGTCCGTCCCGTAGTCGAGGCCGGGCTGGCCGGACTTGGCGGCGATCTTGGTCAGCTCTTCCTTCTCATCTCCCTTGAGGAGGCTGTAGCCGTACTCGATGGCCCAGTGGTCGTACGGACCGATCGTCTGGGTGTAGAACAGGCCCTGCTTGGCTCCCTTGGGGGCGATGTTCGGCGGAGCATAGTCCATGACGCTGCCGACGGTTCCTTCGGCAGTCCCCTTCTCGAGGTCGGCCATCTCTTCCATCGTCTTCCAGGCGCTGGCCTTGAAGTTGTGCCGCAGGCCGAGCGTATGCCCGACTTCGTGCATCACGACTTCCTTCAGCCCCTGGTGGATGAACTCCTCGGGAAGCTTACCGTCGGCCGACAGCTCGGGACGGGCGGCGAAGGCGGAGGCGGCGAAGCCCATCTGCCACTGCATCCCCTGGCAGAGGGAGCACTGCTCGCCGTGCCGGTGCTGGTGCGCTGCGCGGCTCCCGGACTGCGAGACGAACGGCGTCTCGAACGGGGTCCAGTCGGCGTTGAGGCCATGGGCCGCCGACGGGATCAAAGTCTCATACTGCTGCTTCCACGACTGAAGGAAGCCGGCGTCGAAGATGATGTCGGCGTCGAGGATCTGCCCGGTCCGGGGGTCGACCCGCGAGGGGCCCATGGCGAAGCCGGCGTCGGCGGTGATCCAGCGGAAGGTGTTGTAATGGATGTCTTCCGGGTCCCAGGTGTCGTTGTCCTGCTGCTGCTCGACGCGGATGGCGCCGGCGAACCCGAGTTTCTCGAAGGCCTTGTTCCACTCCAGGATCCCCGCCTCGATCGTCGGGCGGAGCGCGATCGGAACCGTCCGCTCCATGTAGAAGGTGATCGCCTTCTTGGGGGGGCAGAACTTGACCTTGTCGTCCTTCTTCCGCAGGTCCCAGCGGTTGATGTAGCGGACGAAGTGCTGGTCTTCGGGCGAGGTGGAGAAGTCCTTCAGGACCGTCATGAAGTAGCCGACCCGGTCATCAGCGCGGCGCGTGGTGTAGCCGTTGGAACCGAGTTGCGGCAGCAGGCTGATGCTGTAGTGAATGCCGACCGGCACCCCTTTGGAATCGGGAACCGTGTCGAGTTCCTGCCGGCCGGAGTAGACGGCGGAGACCTGGAGTTCGACGTTGTCTTCGAAGGCCTTGACCTTGCCGATCGTCGACCGGTCGGAGGCGAACATGAAGTCGCCGAGGGCCCGGCCGATCTGGAGATCGTCGTTCATGAAGACGCGGGTCATGTCGACCAGCACGCCACCGGGGGAGGTCGTCAGGATCGGGAGGGCGTAGAGGACGCTGTCGTTGTAGGCGATCTTGACGGCGCTTGCTTCCGGGCTTTCCGGAGCGGCGCGGTAGCGGACGTTCCGCCGGATGACGAACAGCTTGTCTTCGGACTTCCGGAAGGTCCAGATGATGTCGTCGCCGAAGCCCCACGACATTCCGCCGATGACCATTCCCGAGCTGACGCCGCGGGCGATGGAGGGGAGGATGATGTATTCCCGGCCGAGCATTCCGTCTTTGATTTCGACCAGCAGTTGCTGGTCCTTGTGGTAGACGTTCCACAGGCCGGAAGATTTTGTCTTCCCCTTCGTCAGCTCTTCAAACTTGGACGTATCCTGACCGCGGGCCGGGCCGCCGCTGCCGATCAGGCAGGCGGTCGTCAAACACAACGCCATCCAGAACCGCATGGCACTCCTCTTTGAGACGAAATCCTTAGGGAAGCAGAACCGATCGAGCGTATCTCATCACGTGCCAGCCAGCACGTGCAAGACGCCTGTTTCCAGCTCCAGCCGACGGCGCACCGCGACGGTTACGCATCACGTTCCGGAATGTTGCCGACCGGCATCATGCCCCTGGCTGGAAAAAGCCGCTCAATCGGAATGATATCAATGGGGACGCGGGGCTGACAGAAAATCCTTGTGGAGGGCGGGCGATTCTGGGGAGGGTGCGGGGCGTGCCGGCGCACTCAATTTTGGATGAATGTCGGAAAGCGTGCCTGGCGGATGGGTGTCTTTTGCCCAACTCAACCTCGATCGCCCACCGGGTCCAGGGGCACCCTGGTGGGGGATGCAAGGGGGCAACGCCCTCTTGCCCGCCGGAGGCCGTCTCGCCGGAGGCCGTCGAAAGGAGTATGTGTCCGAACGACGGATAAGGTGCCGGATGGCCCCTCACCAAGCCGCGGGGATTGCGAAACAAGCGGTGTCTGTTTAGGGGGTCCTCAACTCCGGTACCACAAGGGGGACATCCGTTGTGTCCCACGGTTCCGCGACGAAAGCGCCTCCGGCGGCAAGGGGGTGAGACCCCCTTGACCCCGGCTGCCGTCGCACATTGGGTTTGAGCGAGCGAAGCTGTGCCGGCAAGGACGGGGTGCCCGCGACTACGAAATGCCGCCGCTCACCGATAAAGCGCGTACAGCACCGCGTTCACCGCGATCTTCACCGCGTCTTCACCCACATACCCCTGGCAGTTCGGAGTCGCCTGCCGCTCCAGCGCACAACTGATGTCGTACTTGCTGTAGACGATCGCATACCGCCCATCGATCTCGATCCCCTCCAGGAACGGCTCCCCCGCCACGTCCTGAGCCTGAATCGCCCCCCCCTCCGTTCCGGGAGCGAGCACCCGGCGTTTCACCGTCCGGATGTCATGCCCCAGCGTCGGATGGAACATCTCGTGCGTCGGCGGAACCCGGCTCAGCGGCTTCCCCCCCAACTGCTCCGCCAGCCGCCGGAAACTCTCGTCAAACTGCGTTGCCCCGCAACAGGCGTCGGCAAACAGGAACCCGCCGTTCGCCAGATACTCCTTCAGCTTCTCGATCTCCTCCGGCGCCAGGGCAAAGTTCTTCCGCCCATGCATATAGAGGACAGGATGATCGAACAGCAGCGGATCGGTCGCTGCCACGCTCGGGGCATCGGAGGCCGCCTCGATCCCGACCGTCTTGAGAGCCGCCTGCAGATGCCGCAGAGCGTGCGGAGCGGAATCCCAGCCCCCCGTGTGCCGCAGCCGCCCCACCCGCAGATGCCCCCGGTCGAGCTGATTCTCGTCGACCTTGGCGAGGGCCTCCTGCCGCCGCAGCTTGTCGTGGACCTCCCGCCCGGTCGCGTAGGCGATGACGTTCGTCCCCAGCCGCATCGAGCGGATGATCTGCGTCGTCACCGCCGGCTGCCGGCCGGGCGGATCGAACCGCGTCCACTTCCCCCACCGGCAGCCAAGGTCGTGCGGCGAATAGACGATCGCCGTCCGGCACCCGAAGTCGACCCCCCACAGCTCCGGCGGATTCTCGGTGAGCGCAAACTCGCTGCGGTAGATGTCGTGCGTCGGAGGAAGCTTTTCGAGGCGGTAGTCGTCGCTCGGCAGGAGCTCCTTCACGAATCGCCGCACATCCTGGTCGAACCGCGGGTCCTCGCAGCTGCGGACGATGAACAGGAAGCCCCCCTGGGAGATGTACTCCTTGAGGAGCTCCATCTGCCGCCCCTGGATCGCCGCGAGGTCCCGGTGCCCGGTCAGGAGCTGCACCGGAGCCTGGAGAAGGGCCCCGACCCCTTCGCCGTTGGCCGCGACCTCCAGGTCAACCGACTGCCACGTCATCAGCTTGGGCCACTTCGGGAGTTCGGTGATGTAGTCCACGAGGTTGCCGACGTCGCGGCGGTGCCGGTTCCAGTCGTTCCCGACGACATCCCCCGTCACGCCGTCCCGCGGCCCGTACTTCAGCTTGTTGACCACCACCGGGGCCAGCCCCTTGGCCAGGAACAGGAGCGCCAGGCTCGTCCCGACAACCTCCTCGCTCTCGTTGTTGCTGCGGTAGCTGCCGTTGACCGGGCTCTGACCGCGGACGAGGAACGAGGCCCCTTCGCGATACCAGTCTTTGTTTCCGAAGAACCGGGTCCCGGTGAACCGCCCCGCTCGCTCCAGGCCGTACAGGTAATAGAGGAGATGGCCCGGCCCGCCAGGATTCGACGTGACCTGGATGTTACGCGACATCCAGCGAACCGCTCCGTCGAGAGCGACCTCGACCGGTTCCGGGGCCTGCTGGCCGCAGCAGAGGATTTCGCCGTTCGGGAGCACGTCTTTGTCGTTCTGCAGGAACGAGTCGATGATGCTGAGCGAGGCGATCCCCGCCACGGTCATGCTGCCGGTCGTCGCTCCGTTGGCTCCGCCGCCGTTGTAGGACCAGCCCGCCCCGCCCGGGAGCGTCGGGTTCCCTTCCAGGACCTTCAGCCAGTGGTCCCGGGACCGCGTCCAGACCTGCCGGTTGACCTGGTAGCCGGCCACCGACGCCTCCCGCAGGCCGAGCATGGCGAACTGCGTGTTGCTGTTGTCCCACCACGAGTCGTCCGCGTGGTAGCCCCAGGCCCCCGGCTGGTTCCGGCTGTTCTGCGCCTGCTCCAGCCGTTCGGCGAACTGGGCGATGCGGGCGGTGTCCCGCTTGGGGTTCCGGGCGGCGACGAGCGCCTGGATGGTCATCGCGATGTCGTAGATCTCGGTCGGCTCGGGCATCCGCCGGAGGTATTCGAGCCCGCGGCTGACGACCGGGTCGTCGATTGGCTTTCCGGAGTTGATCAGCGAGAGCGTCGCCAGTGCCGCGACCCCCGCCTGCCACCGCCCACCCTGGATCGAACCGAACGAGCCGTCGTTCTGCTGCTGGGAGGTGATGTATTTCTGAGCCAGGTCGATTGCCTGCAGGACGTCCCGGCGGAGCTGCGCGTCGTCGCCGCGGGCCGCGGCCGGCCCCCAGCTGGCGTCGTTCCCGACTCCGCCCAGTCCGAGCACGAGAACCAGCAGGGCTGACAGGAGCCGACGGATACCGATGAACCTTCCCTTCGCCATTCCGATCCCTCTGACGATCCGTGCGGAAACGATCCGAGGCGCAATCCTGCGACTACGTCGGGCAGGGGCCCGTCGTCGAAGCCATCATAGTCCCGGGGGAAAGATTTCCGAACCTGTCGGAAGACTTGATCGTCTATACGGTGTGTTCGGTGGATGGAGGTAGGTGGTTTTTCGCTCAAGCACAGACCGATCTGTTGCGCAGTCCACCGGGTCCAGGGGCACCCTGGTCAGGGGGTGCAGGGGGCAGAATGCCTCTTGCCCGCCGGAGGCCTGGCCGTCGAGAGGTGTCTGAAGAAGTGCGTGTCCAAACGCGGACACCGTGCCGTATGCCCCCTCACCAACCCGCGGGGATTGCAAAACAAGGGTTCTGATGTGAGGGAGACCTCAACGCCGGTACCACAAAGGGGACATCCGTTGTGTCCCGCGGTTCCGCGACGAAAGTGCCTCCGGCGGCAAGGGGCCAAGAAAACAACACAGGCCCCCTTGACCCCAGGCTGCCGTCGCACGTTGGGTTTGAGGTGGCATAGTCGTGCCGGCCAGCACACGGCTGGACCACCATCCAGCGAAGCGCCCGCCTCCATGTTGTGCGAGGCGGCAGTCTCGACCCAAACGGCACGCTCCCCTGCGCTGGACGTTCCGGAGCGACGGGAAGTGGCGAAGCGTCCGGACGTCTCGCTTCCCTTTTCAGAATCCGCGGAGCGAAACTGATCCCGTCGTCGCTCGCGCCCGGTGGCCTCCGTATATAATTCCGCACGCTCCTGAGGGGAGCGGATTCTGAGGAACACGCACCGTGACGGAATTCGTCGAGCCGCTTGGCCCCCGCATCCTGATCCGCAAGGACGAGAGCCGCCAGAAAACCAAGGGCGGAATCGTCCTGCCGGACAACTCCGAGATTCCGACCATCACCGGCCGGGTGGTGGAGATCAGCGCCGAAGTCGGGAACAACGAGGACTTCCCGGTCCAGAAGTACGACAAGGTCCTGTTCCACCCCAAGAACGCGATCCCCGTCGACCTGGAACCGGACAATGTTCTCTATGTCGTTCCGATTACGGACGTTGTGGCGGTGTTCCGCCGGAACACGGCGGCCACGCCCCGGCCCGACGCGCTGGAAGAGGACCTGAATGACTTGTCGGAACTGTCCGATTCCGACGATGCTGCCGACTAGCGGGAGGTCTTGTCGCGTGCGGAACGCCGGTTGCCCCTGACGTTTCGCCCAGACCTTTTTGCCTCGGCCGCGCGTTTCGCGGTCTCTCCTCCTCCATTTTGCGTCCATGCAGACCAGTCCCTCCGGGGCCGAACCAGCCGCCGCTGCCGCCGTTTCCGTCCAGCCGTCGGTTCACGTCCGCGCGGCCCGGCCGGAGGATGTCGACGCGATCAAGACCTTCATCGTTCCGTTCGTCGAGGCGAAGAAGCTCCTGCCGCGGACGACGCGCGAACTGAAGAAGCTGGCCCAGACCGGTTTCGTGGCGATCGTCGACGAGAAGGTCGTGGGGTTCGCCACGCTCGAAATCTATTCGAAGAAGCTGGCGGAGCTGCGGAGCCTGTGTGTCGATCCGGCACTGCAGGGGCTGGGGATCGGCAAGGCGCTCACGCGGGCGTGTCTCGACCTGGCAAAGGACCGGCACATCTTTGAAGTGATGGTCATTACGTCGGCAGACCAGTTCTTCCTCTCCTGCGGCTTCGACTTCACTCTGCCGGGCGAGAAGAAGGCGCTGTTCCTGCAGATGCGCGAGGAGCCGTAGCGGCCCGGCTGTTTTTTGCCCCGATCCGTCCGTTCCGACGGGGAATTCCCGTGCCCGCCTTCAGCGAGTTGTCACCGCGCCCGAAGCGGAACGAGATTGCCCGCTGGCTCCTGCTGGTACCCGGAGCGGTCCTGGCCAGCGTGGCCGTTCGCCAGACCGTCGGCGCGGTCGTGCGGGCCATGAGATTGGCCGGCTCCCTGGACTTGGGTGGGGCCGGCTTCTGGCTGGCGACCGTCTCGTACTACGCGCTCCCCATGTTCGCCCTCGTTGTCGCCGGAGGCCGGATCGCGCCTCGACGGCCGTTGGCGGCGGCGCTCGTGCTGGCGGGAGTGGGGGGCGGGCTGTCGCTCCTGAAGCACGTCGTGATGCAGCATCTCTCCGGGAATCGGGTCGGGGCGATCAACTGGATTCACTTCAGTCTGGAGATGACCGGGCTGGTGGCCGGCGCGGTGTGCATCTCCCGGTGGAGGAGAGTCAGCGGGTTTGAACCACCTCGCGACGCTCGCTGAGCGGCAGCTACTTCGACGCCCGGGAGACGAGTTCCTGGTCGAAGTAGTTCGTCTCCATTCCCGCGTCGATCACGAGCCCTTGGGAATTGATCCCGGACGATCGCGGGCTCAGCAGAAAGGCGATGGCGTTCGCGACCTCTTCGGTCTGGACCGCCGCTTTCCGGAGCGTCGCCTGCTCGGCGAAGAGGTAGCTGTCGACGTAGCCTGGGATCCCGGCCGAGGCGGACGTCTTGAGCAGTCCGGGGCAGACGGCGTTGAACCGGACCTTCGAGAACGCCGAGAACGACTTCGCCAGGAAGCAGACCGCGGAGTCGAGGGCTGCTTTGACCGGGGCCATGTAGCCGTAGTTCTCCGCCGCCATCCGGGTCGTGGAGATTGACGTCGCGACGACGCTTCCTTGTTCCTTGTTGAGAAGGTCGCGGAAGGCGTTCGAGAGGGCCATCAGTGAGAAGCAGGAGACGTTGACCGCCTGGAGGAAGGCGGCCCGCGGCGTTTCGTGGAAGGGGAGCCAGCCGGCGGAGTAGTCGGCGAAGGCGACGGAGTGGACGAGGCCGGTGATTTCGGATCGGTCGCGGGCGACTTCATCGCGGAGGCGGTCGATCTGGTTCTGGTGCTCGACATCGCAGACGTAGATCGGGGCTTCGCCGACGAGTTTTCGGAGGGAGTCCCGCCGGGCTTCCGAGCGGACCGAGTAGATCACATCGGCCCCGACCTCGCGGAGGACCTGTGCGGTGTGCCAGGCGACGCTTTTGCGGTTGGCGACGCCGACGACCAGCACCGTCTTGCCTTCCAGCTTCAGGAAATCCATTACGACCTCGGGGCGGATTTGGGAGGAGGGGGAGAATCGTCCGCGATCCCGGTCGGGTCAAGCGGGGACTTATCGCCGTCGGTTGTGGGACGCAGCAAGCGATCGTCAGTCTGCAGAAAAAGGTGACGTGCGATCATGGTTGCCGTCACCGCTCCGACGAGCCCAAACAGCAGGCCTGGCATCCAGTGACCGGGCAGAAACGGAGTCCCAAAAGTGCTGCCCAAGATCGGCGAGCCCAGGACCGCCCGCAGGATTTCCGACCGGTCCTCCGCGGTCCGGTAGTACCAGCCGGGCACGGCGAACCGCAGCAGGCATCCCAGCCCGAAGCCGGTCCCCGCACAGGCTGGAATCATCGCGGAGAGCCAGGGCAGAGGTCCGAGCCAACCGGCCAGCCCGATCGTGACAGCCCACGCGCCCCACCCGCCGATCAGAGCACCAGTGATCGCTCCGAGAATAGAAAGACCTACGTAGACGAAACCCGGAAGACCGTCGCGTCTCCAGACCCGGCGGCAGGCACTGTCCTGCAGGATTTGCCCCCAGCGGGCCAGGGTTTCGGGCTCCAGGCCGCAGGCGACCTGACGGCCGGTCGGAAGCACGATCATGAGACACCGTCGACGTTCCCCGGTGAACCAGTAACGGCGATCGTCGGACGTCCAGCCGTCGAACCAGCAGCACTGACGCAGGGAGTAGGACTGTCGGCTGGACTCCTCGCGGACCACGACGGCACCGTGAACGAAGGCCACGCTCCGTTCATGATCGAAACGGTCGAAGCCGACTCGGCTGATCCCCGCGGCGACCAGCACGGGGAGGGCCAGGATCCCCAGGAAGACGATCGCCTCGCTGGCGTTGAGTCCATGCCATGTCGCCACCGCACCCACGATCAGTGCTGAGACACCGGCGACCGCCACCAGGGCCCGGAGCGTCACGAACGGACGGTGCCCCGGGGACTCGCTCGGAGCGGCAATGGTCTCACGGAAGATGTCGGTCGCGTCGTTCATCGCGTCGTCGGCCGGCGAAATGGTCACTGGACTTCAATCGAAGAGAACGGACCGGCTGCACGGTGGATCATCGTGATTTCTGTACGTGTCGCGAGATCCGCCCTCGTGCCCGGTCCCTCCGGATTTGTGCTAGGTCCCCCACCTCGCTCAAATGTCCTTCTCAGATGGACGTCACCGCAGTGAAGGAGAATCGGGTGCGCAACACTCTGCGACAACTCTTGCTCGGGCTCGTGGCCCTGTCCGGAACCGCGGCGGCCCAGGAAGAAGCCTCCCTCGTCGAACTCTCTCAATACTACGGCTTCCTGCCGGTCGAGATCTTCAAGGTCGAGTATCGCTCCCACTCCCTCGTCCCCGGCGACTTCAACCACGACGGCAAGACCGACCTCGCCATCGTCGACGACAGCCACAGCCGCATCGACCTCCTCCTCCAACGCGCCTCCGCCCCCGCGAAGCTCGAGGAACTCGCGAAGGTCAACGACATCCGCAGCCACTGGCGGTTCGAAAAGAAGAAGATCCCCGTCGACCGCGAAGTCCCCTCGCTCTCCGCCGCCGACCTCAACGGCGACGGACGGACCGACCTCGTCTACTTCGGCAACCCCGACCGGCTCGTCGTCCGCTATCAGCCCGCCTCCGGCGAGTGGACGGAAAAGAAGGAGTTCCGGCTGGCCGATGTCCAGGCCGCCGCCTGGACCGTCGCGACCGGCGACCTCAACAACGACGCCCTGGCGGACATCACGGTCCTGGGGAAGAAGAGCACCTACGTCCTGTACCAGAAGAAGGACGGCACGCTCAGCACGCCGGTCGAGTTCCGGAACACCGGCGCCGACCTCGGCCTCGGCATGGTCCAGGACCTCAATGGCGACGGTCGGAATGACCTCTTCTATCTGGCGAAGGACCAGGACGAGCGGGTCCTGAGCGGCCGGCTTCAGGATGAGCGCGGCCAGCTCGGGCCGGAGATCCAGTTCGGCGTCAAGAATCCCCGCGGCGTCGCGCTCTACGACATCGACGGCCAGGGGGGAGCGGAAGTCCTGGCGATCGACAACCAGACGAACCGCCTGCGGGTCCTGAAGCTCAAGAACCCGCAGCCCCGCGCCGGCGAGCCGGCGACGCGGCTTGTCCAGTACGGCATCGGGAGCGAGGGACGGGACATCGGCGAGGCGGCAATCGGCGACATCGACGGCGACATGCTGGCCGACATCGCGATCACCGTCCCCGGCGGGGCCCAGGTGATGGTCTTTCGGCAGCAGCGCGGGAGCGGCCTCGACCTCGGGACCGCGTATCCGAGCTACCTCGGAGCTCAGCAGATCCGGATCGCCGACGTCGACACCCTGCCCGGCAATGAAGTCGTCGTCCTCAGCAACAAAGAGAACACGATCGGGATCGCCAAGTTCGCGGAGGGACGGCTCGGCTTTCCCGAGACGCTTGCGACATCGGGAACGATCGTCGCCTTCGAGCTGGCGGATCTCGACGGGGACAACCACCCGGAGATCGTCGCCGTCTTCCAGGAGAAGGCGGGACGCGGACCGGCGAAATACTGGATCGGCGCGGTGAAGCGGACCGTCGCCGGTGAGTGGGAGAAGTTCAAGTTCGCCGGCGACAAGACGGAGCTGGAGATCAAGCCGGAGGACACGCCGCAGCGGCTGATGGCGGTCGACGTCAATCAGGATGGCCGCAAGGATTTCCTCTGCATCCTCAACGGCAAGGCCCCCCTCCTCCTGCTGACGAACGACGCCGGCGTTCCGGAGCCGGTCACGGTTTCGGGAGGCGTGCAGCTTGGCGACGTCGAGCCGGGGACGATCGAGTTCGGCCAGTTGCAGGAGCCGGCGCTCCTGATCGCCCAGGGGAGCTTCGCCCGGCACGTCCGACTCGATGAAGACCGGCGGTGGCAGGTTAAGGACCAGTTCAACTCGACCGAGACGAACGCCAAGCTCAAGGGAGTGGCGACGCTTGACCTCGACGGCCAGCCCGGGAATGAGCTCGTCCTTGTCGACTCCGGCCTCAACAAGCTGCGGATCTTCCGCCGCGAGAAGGACAGCTACCTGCCGTGGCGGGAAATCGACATCGGCAAGTTCCCGTTCAAGTCGACGGCCGTGGCGGACCTCAACAACGACCGCCGCGACGACCTGATCCTGATCGGCCAGGGCCGGTTCGGCGTCCTGTACTCGGGCCAGTCGGACTTCGAGCTCGACGAGCTCGCTTCGTTCGAGAGCTCGCAGAAGGACGCGTACCTGATGGACCTGGCGGCGGGCGACCTGAACGGGGACGGCCGGACCGACATCGCCCTGATGGAGACGGAGAACCACACGGTTCAGGTCGTGACCCGGGCTCACGACGGCAGCCTCAAGCTGGCCCTGAGCTTCAAGATCTTCGAAGAGAAGAGTTTCAACGACCGCTCCCGCCGCGGCGGCGTGCAGCCGCGGGAAGGGATCATCACGGACGTGACGGGAGACGGCCGGGCCGACCTGGTCCTCCTGGCCCACGACCGGATCCTGCTCTATCCGCAGGACACCGGCCAGGCGCAGTCTCCGCCGCCGATGAAGGAACTCGGCGCCGCTGGCGCGCGGCCGTAGGTCTTCGAAGAGTTAAACACCAAGGCACCAAGAACACCAAGGGTTTCCTCTGCGAGTTGCCCCCTTGGTGTTCTTAGTGAGGTCTTTGTGTCTTGGTGTTGAACATTCTGCTTCCCCCCTTCTTGAGCCCGCTTGAACGATTCCTTCCTCGTCCGTCTCGCCACTCGCCTCAATGCGGGGGCCGCCGCCTGGACAGAGGAGCGCCGCGCGCGGCATCTCCGTTACCTCCGCTCGCTCCTGCGGGCCGACGGCGGATTTGCGGGGCGTGAAGGGGACTCGGACCTCTACTACACGAGCTTTGCCGTCCGCGGACTGGCGATGCTCGGGGGGCTGTCGGTGGACATTGCGGAGCCGATCGCCGGCTACCTGCGGACCTTTCAGCCGACCGAACTGGGGGTCATCGACGCCATGAACTGGGTGGCGACGGCGGTCGCCCTGCAGGTCGGAAGCGGGATCGACCTGACCGCCGCGCTCCCCGCCGGCTGGGACGACACCGTCTGCGACCGGCTCGAAGCGCTGCGCCGCGACGATGGCGGCTACGCGAAGGCTCCCGAAGGAGCGGCCGGGAGCACCTACCACTCATTCCTCGCAGTGCTGACGTACGAACTGCTGGGGCGTTCCGTCCCCCGGCCGAACCGTCTGGTCCAGTTCCTGTTCGACCGGCAGCGGGACGACGGCGGGTTCGTCGAGATCGGCCCCATGCGGCACAGCGGGACGAATCCGACCGCCGCCGCCTGCGTGATCCTGAACCGGCTGGGGGCGATGGACGACGAGATCCGCTCCGACATCCGGGCGTTCCTGGGGGACGTCCGCTCCGCGGAAGGGGCCTACCAGGCGAACCGCCGCGTCCCGTTCTTCGACAGCCTGTCGACTTTCACCGCCGTCCTGACCTGCCAGGAGCTCGGCATCGAAGAAATTCTGCGGCCGGAGGCGATCCGGGGAGCGTTCGAATCGCAGCTCGAGTTCCCGACGGGGGGGATGCGGGCGGCGATGTGGGACGAGTCGACCGATGCAGAATACACCTTCTACGGTTTGGGAACGCTCGCCCTCCTGGGGGCGACCGCCGTCGAACCCTGAGAATTTCCGAGCCGCCGCGGAGTGAAGCCCCCCGGCCGGCTGCGGCGAAATTGAACGCAAAAACTGCTCTTCGCGGGAGTTGAGGAAAGTCCCTAGGATTCGCACCCGGGGACTTCGTAGCCTCGCGAAGCCCCTGCGGAACATTCGGCACCATGCCCTTTCTGTCGATTTCTTCAGAAACCGTCGCTGTCCTGACGCTCGCCGCTTACGCGGCGGTTGCGGTCGGGGTCATTTACCGGCAGGCCCGGGACTGTCCCGATGGCTGGCAGGTGTGGGTTCTGCACCTGATCGCCCGCAGCTACGCCCCGTGGGCCTTCGCGCAGCGGATCGACCGCCGGACGCTCCAGCCCTCGACGGGAGGGGCGCTTGTCCTGGCGAATCACCGCGGTCCGGTGGACCCGCTGTTCATCTTCGCAGCGAACTCGTTTCGCCGGGATGGGCTGAAGGTCCGGATCGTCGAGTTCATGACCGCCAGCGAGTACTGCGAGCTCAAGGGCCCGCTCGGCTGGATCGTCCGGACGATGCGGGTCATCCCCGTCGACCGCGACGGCGGCGACATGGAAGCGGCAAAAGAAGCCCTCAAACGCCTCAAGAAGGGCCGGATCGTCGGCGTCTTCCCGGAAGGACGGCTCAATACGGGCGAAGGCCTGATGGCCGGGAACCCGGGGATCGCGTGGCTCGCCCTCCGCGGCGGCGTCCCGGTCTATCCGATCTTCATCGAGAACGCTCCCCGGGCCGGCGGCGGGATGGTGAAGCCGTTCTACACGTTCCAGAAGGTCCGCATCCACTACGGCGAGGCGATCGACCTGTCCCATTTCGGCCGCATGCGACCGACGCCCGAGAACCTGCAGATGGTCACCCGCTATCTCATGGAGCATCTCGCGAAGCTCGGCAACACCTTCGTCCAGCCCTGCGAGACGCGGCTGCCGCCGATCAACAGCGTCAAGAAGCCGGACACGTTGCCGCTGGATGAGTCGGCGTTGTCCCGCGCCGGCTGAGACCGGCCGACGGCTGAGGCGCCCCCAAAAGAAAAACCCCGGGACCGCTCCCGGGGTTCTCCCAAGCAGCAACATGCCGCCCGGGCGCGGAGGTACGGAGTGGGATGAGGGGCTAGGAACCAGAGTTTTGAGCCCGATGCTTCGCGGCCATCAGACCTTTGTGCTCTTGGTGCCTTCTTTGTGTCTTGGTGTTTAACAACCCGCCTCCGCACCACTCGACACGCTCTCTAACTGAACAGCTCCTGCACGACCTCCCCGCCGTCGACGATCTTCATCGGTCGGCCGAGCGGACTGACGGTCTCCTTGGCCGGGTTGACCTGGAGGCAACGGCAGATCGAGGAGAAGAGGTCCGGGACGCTGACGGGGCGGTCGTCAATCGCCGAGCCATCGGGGCTCGTCCGACCGATCACTTGCCCTCCTTTAATTCCGCCCCCGGCGACCGCGGCATTAAACGCCCGCGGATAATGATCGCGGCCGTCACGGGGGTTGACCTTGGGTGTCCGCCCGAACTCTCCCATCCAGGCGACAACCGTGTTCTCGAGCATTCCGCGGTCCTTGAGGTCGGCGATCAGCGTGCCGAACCCCGGATCGACCTGCTCCGCGAGCGTATTGACGCGGGTGTGGACGTCGTCATGGGTGTCCCAGCCGTTCGAGCGGACTTCGACGAACGTCACCCCCTTTTCGATCAGCCGCCGGGCCAGGAGGCAGCCCTTCCCGAACGCCGACTCGCCGTACTTCTGGCGGAGGGCTTCCGGCTCGCTGCTGGTATCAAAGGCCTGCGTCAGCGGGCTGAGGACGAGCCGCGACGCCTTGTCGTAGATCTTCTGCTGGTTGTCGACGACCACCTGCCCGCCGCGGGCCGCGAAGTCCGCCTCCAGCCGCTTGAGGTGCTCCAGCCGCCGTTCGAGCCGCGCGGGACTGACGGTCGTACCGACGTTGCTCGGAAGGGAACCCGGGTTGTCGACGATGAACGGCTCATAGTCGACGCCGAGGTAGCCCCCGAGTCCTTCGGTCCGGCCGATCGAGACGACCGCCGGGAGGTCGTGCCGCGGATCGGCCAGCTCCTTGGCGATATTCGACCCGAATCCCGGGTGCTTGACGCTCCCGGCGGGGACGTAGCCGGTGTGGAGCTGATAGCTCGCCCGCTGATGGTTCCCTTCCTTGTTGGTCATCGACCGGACGAGGGCGATCTCCTTCATGACGCCGGCGACGTTCTCCCAGCCTTCGGCGATCTGGATCCCCGGCACGGCGGTCGAGATGACCCGCGTGCCGCCGCCGTTCTCGTGGTCCGGCTTGGGATCGAAGGTCTCGAGCTGGCTCGGTCCGCCGGACATCCAGAGCAGGATCATGCTCTTTCCCTGCCGGCGAAGCTCTTCCGCCTGGACCGACATGTAGTCCGAGAAGGTCAGGGTGCCCGCGGCCACCGCGGCGGCGGAAACCGTCCGCAGGAACCCGCGGCGGGAAACGCCCCGGCGATTGCAGAGGACCGATTCGTGGAGGGTGGTGAGCATGGTGGTTGGGTGGAAGTATCAGGTGCCAGGTATCAAGTATCCGTCAGAGTGGAGGGTCGTGGCCGTCGCTTCGGTCCCTAGTCTCCTGACCCTCGTCCCTGGACGCTCCCTCATCTCTTCGTCACGAACTCGCTGCTGTTCAGCAGGCTCCAGAGGATGTCTTCGAAGGCTTCCGAGCGGTTGCCGATGGTGCGGATGAGGGCCAGGTTGAGCTCCGTCTCCTGCTTGGACGGCTCGCGGGCCAGAATGACGAGATAGAGCTCGATGAGAGCGTCCTCGTCGTTCGAGTAATCCTTGAGGATCTGCGCGAGCCGCGTGTTGCCGGTGCCGCCCATCATTCGCTGGATGGCGGGGTTGTTCATCATGAACAGGGCCTGCGGGACGGTCCCGAGGATGTCCTCCTGCGGCGTCGAGGGGTCAAAGCCGAACAGCACGGCAAAGCCCTGCCGCTGCGAGAGGGGAAGCCGCCCCATCGGCCCGCCCCGTCCGCCGGCGATCCCCAGGTTGGAGATGCCGAGGACCGAGGTCAGCTCGTTGTAAATCTGGTCGGACCGGAGCCGCGTCGGCGCGGCGGCCGCGAACGCTGGCCCGTTCAGCGACGTCCCTTCGCTCCCCGCCAGCTGCCGCTGGTAGGCATCGGTCAGGGCGATCGTCCGGTACAGCCACTTCACGTCGTAGTTCTGCGCGGTGAAGCCGCGGGCCAGGGCGTTCAGGACCTCGCCGTACTGCGCTTCGCGGAGCGGGCCCATGTCGTCGATCGGGGTGAAGAACCCTTCGCCCAGCATCTCCGCCCAGACGCGGTTGACGAACGCCTTCGCGAACCAGGGATTGTCTTTCGCCGTGATGTGCTCGGCGAGGGCTTCGCGGCGGTCGAGGTCGTCCGTTCCCGCCTTGAGCTTCGACTTGTCGAGGAAGAACGCCGGCTCCATCAGCGTCCCCTTGGACTGCGGGTCGTTGAGGTCCGGCATGTAGTGCTCGGCCGAGCCGCGGCCGGGCTGGTTGGCGTCGGGCCGCGGAGCGTCCTTGAGTTCCTGCGGGGTGAGCTTGCCGTCCTTGTTCTTGTCGGCGAAGCCGAGGATCGTGTCGAACCGCGCGGCGAGCGGACCGCTCGCTTCTTCCTTCACCAGGAAGCCGTCGCGGTTGCGATCCATGAAGCGGAAAATCTGCTCGGGGTCGTACTGCCGCCCCTGCGGCTGACGCTCGAGGAAATCCGCCGAGGTGACGACGAACGACCGCAGGGTCTGCGGGGACTCGCGGCGGACTTGGATCCGGGGGAAGTAGGCGGCCAGCGTGTGGAACTCCTCGCGAGTCCACTTGTCATATGGATGGTTGTGGCAATTGGCGCACTGGATCTGGATCCCGAGGAAGATCCGGGAGACTTCCGAGGCGATCTCGTTCGGGTCCCCTTCCTGGGCGAAGATCAGGCCGATCTCGCCGTCGGTCTCCGTGTTGCCGGTGGCGCAGATCATCTCCGTGGCGACCTTGTTCCAGGGGGTGTTCGCCTGGAACTGCTCCTTGAGCCAGCCTTCAAAGACATCCTGAACGAGCCGCACCCGCTGGTTCGTGGCCCGGGAGAAGACCACTTCCCGCCAGTAGCCGGCCCAGTTCTCCGCGAAGGCGTCCGAGCCGAGGAGTTTGTCGATCGTCTTCTCCCGCTTGTCGGGATCGGCGTTCAGGCAGAAGAGGGTGACTTCCTTGGCGGTCGGGACGGTCCCCGCCAGGTCGAGCGTGACGCGGCGGAGGAAATCCTCGTCGCTGGTCCGCGCGCCGGCCGTGACTGATTCCTTCGCCAGGTGGGCGGCGATCAGACGGTCGACTTCTTTTGCGATCGTCTGCGACGAGTTGAGCTTTCCCTGCGTCCCCAGGACCGGCTTCGCAGTCCCCTTGGCGGTTGACTTGGCCGTCGCCGATTTGCCCGCATCCGATTTGGCGAGCGGCTTGTCGGCGGTGAGCGCCCCGGTCGTCAACAGCGCCGAGCCAACCAGAACGCAGCCACCGAGCAGCAGAATTCGGAGTGGTCGGCGGAGTGGTTTCATGGGGCGAATCCAGGGAAAGGCCGCGAGCGATTGGGTGTGACATCCAGTCCGACAGGAACTGAAACACCGATGAAGGGCGTTCGGTTTCGCCGGATTCCCATCCGGGAAATCCGGATTTCGTTGTGTGAAGCAGGAGCGAAGGCCGTAGTCTGGCTCGATCTGAAAGGGTGAGCGGCCGAATTCTGGAATCGCGGCGGGCAGGAGACGGGTGTTCACCAATGGTGAGCCCCATTTCCCCGGTTCCAGACTGAGCCTCCCATGTACGAACGCTTCACAGACCGCTCCCGAAAGGTGATGCAGCTGGCCAACGAGGAAGCGCAGCGGTTCCAGCATGAGTACATCGGCACCGAACACATTCTCCTGGGTCTCCTGAAGGAAGGTTCGGGGGTCGCTGCGAACGTTCTCAGGAACCTGGGTGTTGATCGCGACCGGATTCGCATCGAGGTCGAAACGATCTTGCGGTCGGAACGAGACCGCGTAGACAAGGGCGATCTGCCTCGGCCGCCGTGGGCCAAGAAGGTGATCGAGTACGCGATGGAGGAGGGCCGACACCTCAATCACAACTACGTCGGGACCGAACACCTCCTGCTGGGGCTGCTCCGCGAACCGGAAGGAGTCGCCGCCCGCGTCCTCATGAACCTTGGCCTCAAGCTGGGAGACGTTCGAGAGGAAGTCCTCAACCTGCTCGGCCACGGGATCGCGCGGGTCGAAGCCCGGGCACCGAAACCCGCGGAATTGCCTTCCGAAATGACCGCACGGGTGCGGCGGGTTCTCGAGGTCGCTCAGGAGGAGGCGGAGCGTCTCAACGTCGGATTCGTCGGGACGGAGCATCTCCTTCTCGGCCTGGTGCGAGACCAGGCGTGTGTGGCCGTTCAGATCCTGAGACTGGCGGGGGGAACTCAGGACCTGATCCGTGCGGAAGTCGAGAGAGTCGTCGGCGCGGATCCGACAAAGGGATCCCCGCCCCTCAAGGGAGCCGTTCCGTATTCCGAGGCGTTCAACCGTGTCCTCACGCTGGCGGAGCAGGAGGCCCGCGATGGCGAACATCTGGGGACCGAACATCTTCTGTTTGCCCTCCTGTCCGTGCCGGAGGGGCAGGCGGCTCCTGTCCTGGGGCGATTCGGTATCACTATCGGCAAGGCGCGGGAGGCCTATCGGCGGTGGCTCAGCCGCGGCATCTCACCGAGCCGAAGGCTCTTTCCGCGAGAGTCGGACACGGCCTTCGAAGATCGAGTAGCGGACGGGACGGAAGTTCTTTCGCCCGCGCACAGCCGGAGGGCCGCGCGGGTGATGAGGTACGCCAACCAGGAATCTCAGCGGTTCAACCACGAATACGTCGACACGGAACACCTCCTTCTTGGACTTGTGCAGGAAGGGAAGAGTGTCGCGGTGAACGTTCTAAAGAATCTCGGCATCGACCCGCGGAAGATCCGCCTGGAAGTGGAGAAGAGGATGCAGTCGGGCCCTGACATCCTGGCCATCGGCCGGCTGCCGCAGACACCCCGGACGAAGTGGGTGAGGGAGTATGCCACCGAGGAGGCCCGGCTTGCCGGTCATCCGGTCATCGGGACGGAGCATCTGCTGCTCGGCCTCCTGAGCGTGAGCGAGGGGAAGGCGGCCGAAATTCTCGGCGGTCTGGGTGTGACGATCGATGCGGTCCGCGCGGGAATTCGGGACGTGCTGCCGGATCCGCGGATCGCGGAGGATCAGTTCCTGGGAGACGCCCCCCTCGGCGATGAGCCGCAAGACGACTTCCCAGCCTCATGATTCGGGCTGGGACAAGGGATGTTGGCGAATGCCGAACCATCCGTATGCGTGGCTGGAAAGTCGATTGTCCCTTCCGGGAGGGCGAAGCTCCCGCTGAGCCGCGCGGGTTCGCAAACACGTTCCTTCTGTCATTCGACCTCCCGCCCCTCTTTCGGAGGAGCGGTCCAACCGCGATGGCACCCTTCGGGCGGAGTGAAGGGACGTTCCGGCACCTTCTCCACCGCCGCGGCTCGGCCGGAGCCTCGCCCTCCCGAGGTCTTTACCTCGAAAAGCGAGGTTCCCTTGATCCTCCCCTTGGCAGTTATCACTGACTCTCGGGATATGCACACCGACTATCGCTCCTGGCCGCTGCCGCCCGAAGGAACACCCGTGATCATCCACGGTTCAGCCGGGAGGGGCCTCCGGCGGCAAGAGGTCTGGATTGTCGTTGGCCCCTTGATCCCAGTGGCCGTCGCACGATGTGAGCCAAGCATCACTGCGCCGGCCAGCCCGCGTCGTGAGTCTTCGCCAGGGGGCGATCCTGTCCAATCCGTCGACTCCCCCGGCCAAGCTGACAGTCGCCACCCCCTGCCCCACCGGTACTACCGGAATACGTGAATCCCGATTGCGTCCACCCCGTTCTAGACGCTTTCCAGAACGCGGCCTAGAATTTCGCCGGTTGCCGGATGTTCAGAGTTTGACCTGACGCTTGCCGAAGGGATCTCAATCGCAAGTGTTTGTCCGGCAGGAAGTTGAACCAGGGGAATAACGAATGTACGAACGCTTTACTGACCGTGCCAGAAAGGTCATGCAGCTGGCCAACCAGGAAGCGCAGCGGTTCAACCACGAATACATCGGAACTGAACACATCCTCCTGGGCCTGGTGAAAGAAGGCTCGGGGGTCGCTGCGAACGTCCTCAAGAACCTCGACGTCGATCTCCGCAAGATCCGTCTCGAAGTCGAAAAGATCGTCCAGTCCGGACCGGACATCCTGGCCATCGGCAAGCTGCCGCAGACGCCGCGGGCCAAGAAGGTCATCGAGTACGCGATGGAAGAGGCCCGGAACCTCAACCACAACTACGTCGGGACCGAGCACCTCCTCCTCGGCCTCCTCCGCGAACAGGAAGGGGTCGCCGCCCAGGTCCTGATGAACCTCGGCCTCAAGCTGGAAGACGTCCGCGAGGAAGTCCTCAACCTGCTCGGCCACGGCATCGAACAGTCCGAAACGCAGGAGCGGGGCGGCGCCGCCCAGCAGGGGAAAGCCAACAAGAGCAAGACCCCCGCTCTCGACAGCTTCGGCCGCGACCTGACGGAACTCGCCCGCGGCTCCAAGCTCGACCCGGTCATCGGCCGGACGAACGAGATCGAGCGCGTCATCCAGATCCTCTGCCGCCGCCAGAAGAACAACCCGGTTCTCCTCGGTGAAGCAGGCGTCGGTAAGACGGCGATCGTCGAAGGGTTCGCCCAGATGGTCGTCGAAGGGAACGTGCCCGAGATCCTCCGCGACCGCCGGATCGTCGTCCTCGACCTCGCCATGATGGTCGCCGGCACGAAGTACCGCGGCCAGTTCGAGGAGCGGATCAAGGCGGTCATGAACGAAGTCCGCCGGGCGAAGAACATCATCCTGTTCATCGACGAGCTCCACACGCTTGTCGGGGCCGGGGGAGCGGAAGGGGCGATCGACGCCTCGAACGTCCTCAAGCCGGCTCTCTCCCGCGGCGAGATGCAGTGCATCGGTGCGACGACCCTCGACGAGTACCGCAAGTACATCGAGAAGGACGCCGCCCTCGAACGCCGCTTCCAGTCGGTCATGGTCGACCCGCCGGGCAAGGACCAGGCGGTCGAGATCCTGAAAGGCCTTAAGGACCGTTACGAGAGCCACCACCGTGTCCAGTACACGGACGACGCCCTCGAGAAGGCGGTCGAGCTGTCGAACCGGTACATCACCGGCCGCTGCCTGCCGGACAAGGCGATCGACGTCATCGACGAAGCGGGTGCCCGCATCCGTCTGAAGTCGATGGTCCGTCCGCCGGATCTGAAGGACCTGGAAGAAGAGATCGAGCGCCTCAACGCCCAGAAGGAAGAGGCGGTCGCCAGCCAGGACTTCGAAAAGGCGGCCTCGCTCCGCGACTCGGCCGACAAGCTCAAGAAGAAGAAGGAAAACATCAACCGCGAATGGCGGCAGAAGTCCAAGGAGACCGATGGCGTCGTCGACGCCGAGGTCATCGCGGAAGTCGTCGCCAAGATGACCGGCGTGCCCCTGACGCGCATGTCGAGCGAGGACACCGTCCGTCTGCTCGAGATGGAGAAGGAGCTGCACAAGCGGGTCGTGAGCCAGGATCAGGCGATCAAGGTCGTCTGCAAGGCGGTCCGCCGGGCCCGTGCCGGCCTCAAGGACCCCAAGCGGCCGATGGCGGCCTTCCTGTTCTCCGGTCCGACCGGGGTTGGAAAGACGCTGCTTGCCAAGACGCTCGCCGAGTTCATGTTCGGTGACGAAGAGGCCCTCATCCAGATCGATATGAGCGAGTACCAGGAGCGGCACAACGTGAGCCGCCTCATCGGTGCCCCGCCGGGATATGTCGGTTACGAAGAGGGTGGTCAGCTCACGGAGAAGATCCGTCGCCGGCCGTACGCGGTCGTCCTCCTCGACGAAATCGAGAAGGCGCACCCGGACGTCTACAACATGCTTCTGCAGATCATGGAAGAAGGCCGGCTGACCGACTCGTTCGGTCGGAAGGTCGACTTCAAGAACGTGATCCTGATCATGACGACGAACGTCGGGGCGAAGTCGATCGCCAGCAGCCCGTTCGGGTTCCGGACCGTCGCCAACGAGGTCCAGGAGCACGACAAGATGAAGACGAACGTCATGGCGGAGATCAGCCGGGTGTTCAAGCCCGAGTTCATCGGCCGTCTGGACGAGATCGTCGTCTTCCAGAAGCTGACCGACGAGAACATGCGGCAGGTCGTGGACATCGAGCTGTCGAAGGTCCGCAACCGTCTCAAGGAGCGGGGCCTGACGCTGCGTCTGTCCGACGAGGCGAAGCAGCTTGTGATCGACAAGACGCACGCCGATGGCGAGCGGGACAATGTCGATTACGGGGCTCGTCCGCTCCGCCGGTCGATTGAGATGTATGTTGAGGATCCGCTCTCGGAAGAACTGCTCCGCGGCGTGTTCCAGGGGAAGAACCTGATCACGGTGAAGGTGCGGGAAGTCGGGACGGAGAAGCAGTTCGACTTTGAGGGGGCGGTGGACGACTCCCTGGGTGTGGACGCGGCTCCGGAGTTGGCGACGGCGGGTGCGTCGTCGGACGAGACGGAGTCGGGCTCGAACTAGAGTCGAACTCGACAAGTGAGTGACAACGACACCGCGTGATGAACATCACGCGGTGTTTTTTTGCGCCTAGTACCAACCCAACCGGGGTCCAAGGGCACCCTGGTGGGGAGTGCAGAGGGGCAACGCCCCTTTGCCCGCCGGAGGCCCTCTCGTCGAGAGCTGTCTGAAGGAGCAAGTGTCCAAGCGCGGACACCATGCCGTATGCCCCCTCACCAACCCGCGGGGAGCACAAAGGGGACATCCGTTGCTGACCACGGTTCCTCATGGAAGCGCCTCCGGCGGCAAGGGGTTGCCCCCTTGACCCCAGTGGCCGTGGCACGACGGGTTTGAGCGAACATCGTCGTGCCGGCAAGCGAGCTATGCACCGCCCCTCAGAATCGGGAAGCGCACAAACTTCTCTTGCGTCCACTTTCCCTCCCCAGAAATAATTGACGGACGCGTCCGTCCGGTAATCTCTTCCGCGGGTTCATGGAAACACAGCCGACATCGGTCCGAGGGCCAGGACGCCCCCGGGACGAAGACCTCAGCGCCCGCCGCTCCTCCGAAATCCTCGAAGGAGCGGTCCGGTTCTTCGCCGAATTCGGCTACGCCGACGCGGACCTGCAGGTCCTCGCGGACCGGGTCGGCGTCGGCAAAGGGACCATCTACCGCTACTTCCCCAGCAAAGAAACCCTGTTCTTCGCCGCCGTCGAACACGGCCTGCACCAACTCCGCGAAGCGACCGAAACCGCCGCCGCCCAGGCCGAAACCCCGCTCCAGGCGATCGAACTCGCCATCCGGGCGTACCTCGGGTTCTTCGACCGGCACCCCGAGATCGTCGAACTCTTCGTCCAGGAACGGGCCCACTTCCGCGACCGCCCCCAGGCGACCTACTTCATCCACCAGGAAGCCCACTCGCAGGGCTGGCGGCAACTCGTCCTTCAACTCATCGCGGACAAGGTCATCCGCGACATTCCCGTCGACCGCATGATGGCCACCATTTCCCAACTGCTCTACGGCACCATGTTCACGAACTACTTCCGAGGTCGAACGCACGCGGTCGAAGACCAGTGCCAGGACATCCTCGACCTCACCTTCCACGGCATCCTCGAGCCGGGAGTCCGCACATGACCAAGCTCCTTCCCCGCCTCGCCGCGGCCTCTCTCCTGCTCATGACTCTCGCCGGTCCGCTCTGCCTCTCCGGATGCCAGAAGGGAGAGGCGGTCGCCGACACGAAGGCCGACGCCAAACCGGATCCGATCGTCGTCACGACCGCCCCCGTCGAGTCCCGCAAGGTCGAGCGGCGGGCTTCAGTCGTCGGCACGCTCAGCGGGTTCGAAGAGTTCACCATGACCCCCAAGGTCGAGGGCCGGGTCGCGTCGATCCTGTTCGACGTGGGAGACCGGGTGGATCCCGGGACCGTCATGCTGGAACTCGATTCCGTCGATTACCGGCTGGCGGTCGATGAAGCCGAGCGGGGACTGGAGACGGAACTGGCCCGGCTCGGAACCGCCCAGGTCCCGAACGAGTCGTTCGACATCGAGAAACTCCCCAGTGTCACCCGGGCCCGGCTCGTGATGGAGAACGCCAAGCGGCGGGCTGACCGGATCAACACGCTCTTCCGCTCTAACGCCGCCTCGGAGGACAGCCACGAGCAGGCGCAGTCGGAGCTCGACGTGGCCGACGCCACGCTGAAGCAGACCCGCCTCGACGCCCAGACCGCCCTGGCCGGCGTCCGCCACCGACAGGCGCAGCTCGCCACGGCGCGGCAGAAGCTCGCCGAGACGAGCCTGACGGCACCCAGGTTTTCTCCAGGTAAGGAGTTCGGCGAGGCCGCCGTCCAGTATGTCGTCGCCAAACGGATGGTCTCGGTGAGCGAGATGGTCCGGGCCTTCCCGTCGACACCGGTCTTCGAACTCGTCATCGACAACATCCTCAAATTCCGGACCGCGATCCCCGAGCGGTACCTCTCGCAGGTCCGCCTTGGACAGATGGTGGAGATCCGGGTCGAAGCGTGGCCGGACCGGGTTTTCCCCGCGCGGGTCTCGCGGATCGAGCCGACGATCCATCAGGAGAGCCGGACGTTCCTGGCGGAAGCACTCGTTGCGAACCCGGAACACAAGCTGATGTGCGGCGGTTTCGCCAAGGCGGAAGCAGTCCTCGATGAAAACGCCCACGCCCTCGCCGTCCCGCTCGACGCCATCGTCCAGTTCGCCGGGGTGACGAAGGTCTTCCGCGTGGTGAACGACGCGGCGGAAGAAGTCGTCGTCCGCCTCGGCGGCCGCGGCCCCGGCTGGGTGGAGGTGATCGGCGGTCTCTCGGCCGGCGATTCCGTCGTCACGAGCGGCCACTCGAAGCTCTCGAACGGGACGTCCGTCCGGATTCGCGAAAGCCTGGACGACAAGCCGACTCTCCCGGCGGACCCGAAGCCAGCCGTGACCGCCGCCAGACACTGATGCTGTCATCTGGCTGGGCCGCCACTCGTGGCCGCCGCCGATCCTGATCCAGACTCCCCGTTCTGGCCCTGGGCTCTCGCCCCGGGCCCCAGGCCTCCCCCCAAATGCGTATCTGGGAACTCTGCATCCAGCGTCCGATCTTCACCCTCATGCTGGTCAGCGCGCCGGTCGTGATGGGGCTCGCCGCCTACCCGCGGCTGGGGGTCGACCTGTTTCCGAACGTCGACCTCCCAACGACGGTCGTCACCACGACCCTCAAGGGGGCCGGCGTCGAGGAGATGGAGACCTCGGTAACGAAGCTCATCGAGGAGACGGTCAACACGATCTCCGGGATCGACGAGCTCCGTTCCGCGACGAAGGAAGGGTTCTCCCAGGTCATCATCCAGTTCGACCTGTTCAAAGACGGCGACATCGCCGCCCAGGAAGTCCGGGACAAGGTCTCGTCGATCCTGAGCCAGCTCCCGGTCGGGACCGATCCGCCGCTGATCGACAAGTTCGATCTCGACGCGTCCCCCGTGATGACGCTCGCGATTTCCGGGAAGCGGAACTTCCGCGAAGTGACCGAGATCGCCCGCAAGCAGATCAAAGAGAACCTGGAGACGGTCGGCGGCGTTGGTGCCGTGACGCTCGTGGGGGGACTCAAGCGGGCGATCAACATCTATATCGATACCGACAAGCTCGTCGGCTTCCGCCTCTCGGCCGACGATGTCCGCCAGGCGCTGATCCGCCAGAACCTCGAACTCCCCGGCGGCCGCGTCGACCAGGGCTCGAAGGAGCTCGTGCTGCGGACGATGGGACGGCTCGACAAGTCGGCGGACTTCGATGAGCTGATCATCGCCGACCGGGGGGGCTTCCCGGTTCGGGTCAAGGACATCGGCCGGGTGGAAGACTCCTTCGAGGAGCCCCGCGGCCTGAGCCGCCTCGACGGCGACAACGCCGTGAGCCTCATCATCCAGAAGCAGTCGGGCAAGAACACCGTCGAGGTGGTCCACGCGGTCAAGGCCCGCCTGGCCAGCATCCGCGACACGCTCCCCGCCGACATCCAGACGGTCGTCATCCGCGACCAGTCCCGGTTCATCGAGGCGTCGATCGAAGAAGTCCAGTTCCACCTGCTGCTGGCGGCGGTCCTCGTCAGCCTGACGATCCTGCTGTTCATCCGCGACTGGCGGACCACGATCATCGCCACGCTGGCGATCCCGACTTCGATGGTCCCGACCTTCGCCTGCATGTACTACATGGGCTTCACGCTCAATAACATCACGATGCTGGGCCTGATCCTGGCGATCGGGATCGTGATCGACGATGCCGTCGTCGTGCACGAGAACATCTTCCGCCACATGGAGGAAGAGGGAAAGGACGCCATGGAGGCGTCGAACAGCGCGACCGCCGAGATCGCCGGCGCCGTCGTCGCCACCACGATTTCGCTGCTCGTGATCTTCATCCCGGTCGCCTTCATGGAAGGCCGCGTCGGCCGGTTCTTCAACTCGTTCGGGTTCACGGTCGGCTTCGCCATCATGGCAAGCATGTTCGTCTCGTTCACCATGACCCCCATGCTCTGCTCGCGGTTCCTGGTCCTCGAGAAGGGACACAAGACGAGCAAGGAGGGGTTCTTCACCCGGATCATCGACGGCAGCTACCTCGCCATCCTCCGGTTCTCGCTGCGCCACCGCTGGGTCATCATCCTGGCGACGGTCCTGACGCTCCTCTCGACGCCGGTCATCTTCGGGATGATCGGGAAGGACTTCGTGCCGAAGGACGACCAGAGCGAGATGGAAATCGCCATGACCCTCCCCGAGGGCTACACCCTTGAGCGGGGCGACAAGGTCCTGAAGGAGATCGAGGAGCGGCTCAAGAAGCTCCGCGGCGTGACGCACGTCTTCACGATCATCGGCGACACGACCGGCCGCGTGGCGAAGGGCCAGGGGGACGTGACGCAGGCCAACATCTACTGCCGGCTCGTCGACCTCAAGGAGCGGGACTACTCCCAGTTCGACGTCATGAACGACGCCCGCCTCCTGATGCGGGACTATCCCGACCTCCGCTCCGCCGTCCAGGAAGTCTCCGCCATCCAGGCGACCGGGTTCCGACAGGTCGACATCGACCTCAACCTGGTGGGCCCCGACTTCGATGTCCTGCAGTCGTACGCGGACAAGATCATGGACTACATGCGGAAGAGCGGGCACTACGTCGACATCGACACCAGCCTCTCGATCAGCAAGCCGGAACTGCGGGTCCAGATCGACCGCGAGCGGGCCTCGGACCTCAGCATCCCGGTGCGGACGATCGCCTCGACGCTCGGGATCCTGGTCGGCGGGGAGCCGGTCAGCAAGTACAAGGAGGCGGACGAGCAGTACGACGTCTGGCTCCGGGCCGAAAAGAACTTCCGTGACGACCCGACGAGCGTCGACACGATGACGATCCCGTCGGAGAAGGTCGGTCTCGTCCGGCTCTCGAACGTGGCGAAGCTCGAACCCGCCCTGGGACCGACGACGATCAACCGCTACGGGCGGATGCGGCAGCTCGTCGTGATCGGGAACCTGAAGGGGATCGCCCTCGGCGAAGGGATCGAGGAGCTCGACCGGTTCGTCCGGACGCTCAACCTGCCGACCGGCTACCACCACGAGTTCATTGGCCGGGCGAAGCTCCTGCGGGAATCGAACTCGAACTTCCTGGTCGCGTTCCTGCTCAGCTTCCTGTTCATGTACATGGTCCTCGCGGCCCAGTTCGAGAGCCTGGTCCACCCGATCACGATCATGCTGGCCCTGCCGCTGACGCTGCCGTTCGCCTTCCTCTCGCTGTGGCTCCTGCGGACGAACCTCGACGTCTACGCGATCTTCGGACTGTTCATGTTGTTTGGCATCGTGAAGAAGAACGGCATCCTTCAGATCGATTACACGAACGTCCTCCGGGGCCGGGGGATGGAGCGGGACGCAGCAATCATGGAGGCCAACAAGACCCGCCTCCGTCCTATCTTGATGACCACCCTGATGCTGATCGCAGCAATGGTCCCGATTGCCCTCGGCCAGGGGCCGGGCGCCGGATCGCGGGCCAGCATGGCCAAAGTCATCATTGGTGGACAGGCGCTCTCCCTGCTTTTGACTTTGCTGGTCACTCCCGTGGCGTATTCGCTCTGGGACGACTTTACGGCGATCATCCGCCGCAGGCTGTCTGTGGCCAGGCCGCAGCCGCTCGCCGCCGCGGAAGGGTCGACCTAACCCGCAGGGCTGACGGCGGTTCTGTGGCTGCCCGGCTTCGCCGGCCAAAGAAAATCTTGTCCCGGATTCCGGTCCCGCTTACCATTGAGAAGGGAAGAGATACCCGCACGGACGTCGATCATGAACCGCACGGCACGAACTGTGCTGGGCCAGAAGTGCAGGCAGCAGTGCCTGACCGCCGGAATGACCCGGGTTGAGCGAAGGGACGTGTCGTGGCCTTTACAGACGTCGACCGCCGTTTATTGAAGCAGTGCATCAGTCGGGCTCCCGGAGGCTGGGAGGCCTTCATCGACCGCTTCCTGGGCCTGTTTCTCCATGTCATCAAGCACACGGCGAGCGCCCGCAGCGTGGCGCTGACGTCTGACGACGTCGACGATCTCTGTTCCGAGATCATGCTGATGCTGCTCCAGAACGACTTCGCCGTCCTGCGGCATTTCCGCGGGAAAGCGTCGCTCTCGACCTATCTTGTCGTCATCGCCCGCCGAGTCGTCGTCCGGGAGCTGATCCAGCGGAAGCAGGCCGAGGCGCTCGGGCACGTCGCCGCGCACAACAACGCGATGGACGCCGCCGGGAACATTTCCGAAGTCCAGCGGATCGAGAACTCCGACGAAGTGAAGCTGCTGATGGGGGTCCTGGGTCCCAGCGACTCCGAGATCATCCGGAAGTACCACCTCGAAGGCCGCAGCTACCGGCAGATCAGCGAGGAGCTGGGGATCGCCGAGAACTCGATCGGCCCGACCCTCAAGCGAGCCCGCGACCGCCTCCGCGAGATCAACGTCCGCAGCCGGGTTTGATCCACGGATTCCCCGCGTTTTCGAGTCCGCCGACAGGCGGCGGAGCAAGGCGGGGTCGACTCTTTTTGCCGCGGCAACGTATCCTGATGCCGGGGAGTGGCGGAGGCCGCTCCCGCGAGCTCGAGCGAATGCGGAGAGACTCGCGCCCTCACAAGAAGGTGCGTGGAGTCCGTCTCGAGACGCCCGTTTGCCGGTGAAGGGATCTGCCGATGCGTCCAGTCCTCCTCCTCTTTTTCCTCGATTCCCCCTGGGCGATCTGGAAACACGATCCGGCGCAGGGGCTGTCAGGGCCCGGTCTGGCGGTCGTGGTGTCTGTCTTCGCTCTGGCCTATCTCGCGTTCGCGCGGCTCCGGTACGGCCGGGTTCCGGAGGAGGACCGTCCGCCGCTCGTCTTCGCCGGGATCGTGGTGGGCCTCCTGACGGTCCACTCCGTGCTGGGGATGCATCTGCTCCCGCGCTCGTTCCCCCTCTTCGGCTATGGCGTCAGCGTTCTGATCGGCGTTCTCTCGGCCCTCTGGCTCACGCGCCGGCGTGCGCTCAAGTCGGGCAAGGATCCAGAACTGGTCATGGACCTCGCCCTCTGGATCGTCGTTGGCGGCGTTCTCGGAGGGCGGATCGCCTATCTCGTCCAGTTCCGCAACCAGGTCTTCATGCCCGGCATGGGGCTCGCGGAGGCCCTGTTCGCAGCGATCAATCTCACCGCCGGCGGACTCGTTCTGATCGGGGCTCTGGTGGGCGGGACCGCGGCGATGTTTGCGTTCAGCCGTTCTCGGCAGATCTCATTTCTCGATGTCGCCGATCTCGTCATTCCATCGGTCTTTGTCGGCGTCGGCTTCGGCCGCATCGGCTGTCTGCTGAACGGTTGCTGCTACGGCGACCCCACGTCGATGCCATGGGGGATCTGCTTCGCTCCAAACACACTGCCGTTTAAGGCGCTTGTGGCTGATGGCGTCCTCCCGTCCAATGCTGTCGCAACGATGCCGCTCCATCCGACGCAGATCTACAGTGCCCTCGACGGCTTCTTCGAAGCGGCTGTCCTGAGCTGGTTCTTCTGGCGTCGGCGGCGCGTCGGCGAGGTGTTCATCCTGGCGTGCCTGATGTACGCCACGTCCCGCTTCCTGATGGAGTTCCTGCGAGGCGACTCGCCGGGGGTCTTCGGAACGCCGCTGACGATCTCGCAGGTGTATTCGCTGGGGATCTTTGGAGCCGGCGTGGCGATGTGGGTCTTCCTCTCGCTCCGCCCCGCACCGCCGGCCACAACGACCGCCGCGGCTCCGACTCCCCCTTCGCCTCCACCAGCCCTTCCGCATCCGACGCGGTAAGCGTGCGTGTCGCTGGACTCGCCTGAGGGTTCAGGTGCGGGGTGTCCGCCTTCCCGTACGAATCGGAGAGCGCGGCCACGGTCCCTGGGAGTCGGCGGAAAGCAGCCGACGCAACGTGAGCCCGCGCGTCGGGTGGCTGGAACAAGGCCGGATCGGAGGCGTCGCCTGAATCGGCGGCCGAGGGCTTACCGCATCTCGCGGCGGGTGTCCCAGCCGAGGTAGATCACGATCAGGGCGGAGATGATGAACAGGATGTCCATGACCATCGTGTGCTTCCCGGAGAACGGGATGCCGGTCGCGATGTCGAGAACCGCGACGGCGGCCACGATTCCGGCGATGGCCATGGAGGCGACAACGAGGGTCTTGGGGGTGTCAGCCATGAGGATCGAAACCGTTTCGCGTCACGCCGCGGAAGGGAAACTCGGTAGAATGTCAGTATAGAGCATGGTGGAATCCCTCCTCCAGCCCCTTCGACTGGTTTCCGGGGGTAGGGGCGGGGAGCCACGATGTATCCGTTATGATCCGACGAACTCCTGCCCTGCGAGTCGCCGCCATGAGATGTGTTTTCGGACGGTCCTGCTGCTGTGTCGCACTCCTTCTGGCTGCGGCCGGGCCGCTCTGGGCTCATCCGGGGCATGGGACGACGGATCCGGGGAGTGTGGCGCACATCGCCGAGCCGGTGCATTGCGGGGCGATCTTTGCGGCCGTGGCGGCAGTGGCGGTCGCTGGGATCGTGGTCTGGTCCTTCCGAAAAGCGCGATCGCAACGACGGTAAGTAAGACCATACCGGGGTCCAGGGGCTGGCCCCTGGTGGGGGATGCAAGGGGGCGAAGCCCTCTTGCCCGCCGGAGGCCTGGCCGTCGAGAGATGTCTGAAGGAGAGCGTGTCCAAGCGCGGACACCGTGCCGTATGCCCCCTCACCAACCCGCGGGGATCGCAAAGCCAGCGATGTAGTGTGGAGGAATCCTCAACGCCGGTACCACAAAGGGGACGTCCGTGGTGTACCGCGGTTCCTCATGGAAGCGCCTCCGGCGGCAAGGGGGCCAAGAAACAACACAGGCCCCCTTGACCCCAGGCTGCCGTCGCACGTTGGGTTTGAGCTATCGAGTCGTGCCGGCAAGGACGGTGTTTGAGCGTCCTCAGTGATTGACGGCGAACTCGCTCGAATTGAGATACGCCCACAACACGTCGCTCAGCCCCTCATTCAACGCGACTTCCACCGGCTGCCGCCCCTCCTTGCGATACTTCCGCACCAGCTCGACCAGCCGCGACAGCTCCCGCGGCGTCGGCTGACGGGAGAGCGCCGTCTGACAGAGACGCCGGATCTTCTCCGCCTCGCCCCCCGGCTCGTTCAGGACTTCGTAAAGCGACGTCCCCGGCTGACCGCTGACCGCCTGCCGGATCAGGTCGCCGTTCATCATCATCAGCGTCTGGGCAAACGACCCGTCGAACGTGCTGACCTCGGCATTCTCGTCGTTGTCGACCGCCGCATAGAACTGATCCAGCCACGCCTGCCGCCGCGTCTCCACCTCGTTCCACGACACGCTGCGGTGCGCGTTCGTCGCCACCAGCAGCGAATCGAACATCTGCTCCGCCGACAGCGGCTTCACATACATCCGGCTGAAGAGAGGCGTGACCCCCTCCGACGGCTCGTCCGCCTGGTTGTCCGTACCGAACTCGCTCGTCAGCTGATACGCCGAGGAAGTGCAGATCCAGCGGATGAGCTGCTGGACGTCATACCCGCTCGCCACGAAGGCGGCGGTCAATTCATCGAGAAGCTCCGGGTGCGAAACCGGCGTATGCGGTCCCATGTCATCGACCGGCGTCGTGAAGCCGCGGCCGAAGAAGTGATTCCACATCCGGTTCACCATCGCCCGGGCGAGCTGCGGGCGGTCGCCGTCCGCGAGGAGCCGGGCGAGTTCCTGCCGGCGGTTCACCCCGGCACGGGAATCGACCTCGTGGCTCTCCAGCTTCGGATAGGCGACCCGGACCACCCCGCGCAGGTCTTCGTAAAACGTCGGACCACTGCCGCTGGGGTCGTTGACGAGCGCCCGGACTTTCTGCCGCTGGCCGGTCTGCGGATTGACCTCGTCCCGCTCGGCGACCGAAGTCTGCTGGAAGAAACTGTTGAAGCCCCAGAACTCGTCCTGCGACGCGCCGGTCGTGGGATGCTTGTGGCACTGCATGCAGTGCATCTGCGTGCACAGGAACAGCCGCGACGTGATCGCCGTGGCGGGGACCGCCTCATTGTTGAGATGGGCCAGAAGGAACGCGCTCGCGCCGTTCTCCTGCTCCGTCCCCTCGGCGGTGAGCAGCTGCCCCACCGTCTCCGACCACGGACGGTTCTCATGGAACTGACGGCGGAGGAACCGGGCCAGCGAAACCCGGTCAACCGGCTTGTTCGACGACCGCCCCACCAGCAGGTTCGTCCACTGGGTGGCGAAGTGCCGGGCGAAGTCGCTCCCGGCGAGCAATTCGTTCACCAGCCGCTCCCGGCGATCCTCGCGGCGATCGGCCAGGAAGGCGTCGACCGCGGCGACGTCGGGAATGTGACCGGCGATATCGAGATAGACCCGCCGAACCCATTCGGCGTCGTCCGCCCGCTTCGACGGGGTGACCCCGGAGAGCGTCCAGCCGGCGTTCAGGTGCGTATCGATCAGCCCCACCACCGAAACGACATCGGTCCGGACGGCCGGCGTCGCGGGAGGCGAAACGGTCTCCGGCGCCGAAGGCGGATTCGAAGTCGTTGCCGGCGTGTTGGCCCCCGCGATGTGAATCGGCGGGATCATCGGCACCGAGGGAATGACCTTCGCCGTGCCGGACGAACCATCGCCGGCCGGATCGGGCGTGCCGGGGCCGTTCGTCTTGGGATTCGGCGTGTCGACGGCGACCGGGGCGGGCCCCAGAACGCCTGCCGGACGCACGAGCAGGACGGCCAGCAGAACAGCCGCCGCCGAAGCGACCGTAGCACCGGCCCGGACGAGCCGCGAACGGCGCCAGCCGGTGGTCTGGGCTACGGCCGGGACCGGTTCGGGGGACGCGACGCCGAGAGCGGCGTCCCAGGCCAGATTGCCGTGCAGGCAGAGATAGTCGAAATAGAGCGACTGGGCGTCGCGATCCGCGAGCACGAGCTCCTCGATCTGCGCAATCTGCTCCGGGGTCGCCTGGTCGTCGACCAGGAGATCCAGCAGCTGCAGCAGGCGATGGCGGGTGTCGTGGGTCACGGGGAATTCTCAGCCGCCAGTCGGCGGCGCATGCACTCCAGTAATGTTCGTCGGATCCGGCCGACCGACTGGTACACCGAATTGGCCGGCCGCTCTAACTCATCGGCCAGATCCTTGCCGTGAGTCCCGGGCTGATACCGCTGGCGGATCAGCTCCCGGTCCTCCGGCTTGAGCCGGGCCATGCAGGCCTCCAGGGCCAGCCGCTTCCGTTCCCATTCGTCCGAAAGCCCCTCCGACTCCGTGGCGATCTTGTCCATGAAGTCTTCGGAGAACCGGAGCCGGTCCCGGTGGCGGGACTGGCGAAACTGCAGGACTTCGAACCGGGCCACCTGGCAGGCCCAGGCGAAAAAACTCGTCCCGAGCTGAAACTGGCTCGCCTTGGTCAGCAGCACGACGTTCGTGTTCTGCAGGACCTCTTCCGCCTCCTGCGTGCTCCCCAGTTGCGAGAGGAGAAACAGGTAGAGCGGACGCTGGAACTTCGTGAACAGCTGAATGAACTGCTCACTCGGCGCGGCGGGCGCAGAGCCAGAATCGGCGACGGGTTTCGGTGGTTCCACGCGCGTCGTCAAACTCGAAACTCGGACGGTTCTTCGCGAAGGCGATGGCCGGAATCGGCAGGGACCGGAGACGGTCCGGACGGGGCGAACGAAGGCAGGAGAAACGGCCGGTGGAAGCGAACACGGGGAGCCTGATGGCTCCCCGCTTCGAATGTCCACCACCGCGAATCACGGGATGCCGCAGAATTCGCGGTCGGACGACCTCCTCCCCTTCAGCGACTCTCGCTTCAGGGAGATCGGTCGGCCTAGGAGATGAGTCCCTTGATCGGCGTACCGCCGTTGGCGAGCCGCATCGGACGGCCGCGGCCGGAGGTGTGGACCGTGTCGAGCGGAATCTTCATGGCGTGAGCGATCGTCGCCCAGATGTCGCCGGGGAGGTAGCTCTCGCTGACGATCCGCATCCCGTCGGCATCGGTCTCACCGATGGCGCGGCCACCCTTGAGTCCGCCCCCGCCGATCATCACGGACCAGCTCTGGGCCCAGTGATCGCGGCCGGTGTTGGCATTGATCCGCGGCGTACGGCCGAACTCGCCCATACAGACGATCGTCGTGTGTTCGAGCAGACCGCGCTGCTTGAGGTCGGCCGTCAGGCCGGCAATCCCCTTGTCGAGGATCGGGAGCCGCTGGTTCTTGAGGGTGTTGAACACGTCCTGATGGAGGTCCCAGCCGCCGGGGAAGTTGACTTCCACGAACGGGACGCCGACTTCGACAAGGCGGCGGGCCATCAGCATGCTGCGGCCGAAGGCGGAGGTCGCCGGACCGTACATGTCGCGGACGGCAGCCGGCTCCTTCTCGGTCTTGAAGGCGTCCATCTGGGCGGAGGTCATCAGGTTGACCGCCTTGGAGTAGACGTCCTTGTGAGCCTGGCCGATGTCGCCGCGGTCGGACTTGATGAACGTGTCTTCGACCGCTTCGAGGATGCCGAGCCGCTTGCTGAGCCGGCCCATCGAGGCCTGGTCCATTTCGGCGTTCTGGATCCGGCCGTTGGAGTCGACCACGAACGGAGCGTGCGACATGCCGAGGAAGCCGGGGCTCATTCCGCCCCCGCCGATCGACACGAACGCCGGGATTTCGAGTTCCTTCCGCTGCTTCGCACCGACTTCGTAGCTGACGACCGAGCCGAAGGTCGGGTGAACGACGGTCGGGTTCGGCACGTAGGCGGTGTGCATGAAGTAAGAGCCGCGGCCGTGGTCGGCTTCGCGGGTGCTCATCGAGCGGACGACCGACAGGTCGCTCATGACCTTCGCGGTTTCCGGCATGTGCTCGGAAATCTGGAGGTCCCCCTTCGTCGAGACCGGGGTGAACTCACCGCCGTTCTTCGAGCCCGGCTTGAGGTCCCAGATGTCGATCGTCGGCGGTCCACCGCCCAGCCAAATCAGGATGCAGGCCTTCTGGGCCTTCTTGACTTCGGCGGCGTTCGCCTGGAGGTGATTCAGGAAGCTACCGGCCCCCAACGTCACGGCCCCGCCCATGGCCAGGTGACTCATGAAGTGCCGACGGTTCATGCCATTGGGAAGGAGCATTGGAAAATCCCCGGTTCTCTGGAGAGTGACTGTTTGAAGACGAATACAGCGAAAGGCTGATTCTGGGAGACTGACTTCTGTCGACCGACGACCGCACGTGTCCAACTCAATTTCACCATCGCATGGGTCAGACGTCCACGCGAATCGCCTTGTCAAAACCGCCCGGCGGAAGCTTTCGCTTGCCGCCGGGGCCGTGTTTCACACTCACCCGGCTCGTGACTTCTGGACCGCTGAGCTTCGCCTGCCGCCAAAAATGACAGCCGTCGAGTCTCAAACCACGCCCCGGCACGAAATTACCGGCAAACCACCTCAGTGGTTCGTCACAAATTCGTTGGAATTCAGAAGTGCCCAGTAGACGTCCTGGAGCCACTCCATCCGGTAATTCCCGTAGGCGGCCATCGTCTTCCGCAGGGCCGTCACTTCGGACTTGCCCGGCGTCCGCCCGAGGGCGGCGATGTACATCGACCGAATGATCTCGTTCTCGTTCTTCGGGTTCGACTTCATCGTCGCGGCGATGAAGCTCCCGTCCTCCGTGCTGATCGCGCTCTTCACGAGCGGGCCGTTCATCATCAGGAGGGCCTGGGGAATCGTGCCGCTGAACAGCGTCGGCTCGGTGTCTTCCGCTCCGCCGAAGATCCGCTTGAACTCGGTCAGCCAGCGATCCCGCTGAGCCTGGGCCGCCTCGTAGCTCCCCTGGCCCGCCCCGTGGGCGTTCGTGGCGATGATCAGGGAGTCGTAGAGCTGCTCAACCTGCAGCGGCTTGACGTACATGTGGCTGAAGAGCGGCACTTCCCCGCCGGCCGGGTCATCCACGCCATTCTTGGGATTGAACTGGCTCGTCAGGTTGTACGCTTCCGTGTTGCAGATCCACTCGCAGAGCTTCTTGACGTCGTAGCCGCTCTTCACGAATTCTTCAGTCAGCTTCTCCAGCAGCTCCGGATGGCTGGCCGGGTTGTGTGGTCCCATGTCGTCGACCGGCTTGGTGAAGCCGAAGCCGAAGAAGTGGCCCCACATCCGGTTCACCATCGCCTTGGCGACCTGCTTCGTGGAGTCGTTCTTGGTCATCATGGAGGCGAGCTCCTTGCGGCGCTCCGAGCTCCCCGGGTCGATTTCCTTGTCCATGTACTTCGGGTAGGCGACCTGGACGAGCCCCGCCCGGTTCTCGAAGTACACCGGGCCGGTGTAGTTCCGGAACACCAGCTCCGAGTAATCGTCATCCATCTGGCCGGTCTTCGGGTTGTACTTGTCGTGGTCGACCCGGCGGACCTGGCGGAGGAAGCTGTTGAACTCCCAGAACTGGTTCTGCTTCCACTCGTTGAACGGGTGGTTGTGGCACTGCGTGCACTGGACCTGCATTCCCAGGAAAATCCGCGTCAGCCGGGCGGTCGCCTCGACCGCGTACTCTTCGTTGTTCGGATTGCCGGTGAGCTGGGCGAGGATGAAGTTGACCGCGCCGTTCTCGGTGAAGTGCCCTTCCGCCGAGACCAGGTCGAAGACCATCTCGTTCCAGGGCCGGTTCTTGGCGAACCCTTCCCGCAGGAACTTCTCGAGGGCCGCCCGGTCGGTCCGGTCCGGCGTGTTCCGCCCGAGGAGGACGTTCGACCAGACGGTCGTCATGTTCCGGACATAGCCGGGGTCGGCCAGCAGTTCGGCGATCAGCTTCGACCGCTTGGCTTCATCCTTGTCCCGAACGAACGCCTCAACCTTGCTGGCCGGGGGAATGTGGCCCAGCACGTCGAGATAGACCCGGCGGAGCCATTCCATGTCGTCCGCGACGTCGCTCGGCTTGACTTCGTTGTCGGTCCAGCCGGTCCGGATCTGCTCGTTGATGGCGGCAATCAGGGGATCCGAAGACCCCGTGGTGAACTTCGATTCCGCTGCGCCGGCCTGCGTCCCCGCACCCTGCACGGCCGCAAACGCCAGACTGGCCACCGCGACACACCCGATCAGCGATCGACGCATCCGCAGCATTTCGCTACCCCTTCCGACTCTGGTCACGCGACTGGATCCAACAGACTACCGCATCTACCCGACACGTCTCCCCTGCCGTGTTCCACCCGCCGTCAACACAGCTCGGGAGGAGAAGGGGGACTACGCTGCCGCATTTCATTACCGCACACCTGCGGTCGATGTTCGGAAGAATTCTTCGGAACATCGGAACGGCCCACCCCGCGGCAATCGCCACAACAGTATAGACAGCGGGATTTTCAGTCGCAAATCGGAATCAACATTGACTGATCGGTCTGTAGAACAGGGGGCCCGCCGGCCCCCGATCCCGGACCATTGATTCTTTCGGAACCATCGGCCCGGATTGAGGTTCCAGCTCGGCAAACCGCACATCCTCGACACCACCGGGCCGGTCTGCCATGCTGCCGACCGGCTAGTGCCCCGTCTCCCTCCCGCTCCCGCTTGAACACCCGGCTGACCAGGACGTGCGGAAACTCTCGATCGTCGTCCCCGTCTTCAACGAACAGGGCAGCCTTGCCGAACTGGAACGCCAGATTCGCGAGGTCGTTTCGCAACAGGCCCTTACGGCGGAGATCGTGTTTGTCGACGACGGTTCCCGCGACGGTTCCTGGGAGCTGATCCGGTCGCTCGCCGCAGCGCCCCCGACCCCGCCGCTGACGATCCGGGGGCTGCGTTTCCGGCGGAACTTCGGGAAGGCCCAGGCTCTCCGGGCGGGCTTCGAAGCGGCGACCGGGGACCTGATCCTGATGATGGACGCCGACCTCCAGGACGACCCGGCCGAGATCCCGCGGCTGATCGCCAAGCTGGAAGAGGGTTTTGACGTCGTCAACGGCTGGAAGCAGCGGCGGCTCGACCCCTGGCACAAGGTCTATCCGAGCCGGGTCTTCAACTGGCTCGTCAGCCGTGGAACCGGCCTGACGCTCCACGACCACAACTGCGGCCTGAAGCTCTTCCGGGCCGAGGTCCCCGGCGAAATCCCGCTTTACGGCGAACTGCATCGTTTCATCGCGGCGCTGGCTCACTCGCGCGGTTTCCGCGTGACGGAGCTGGCGGTCAACCACCGCTCCCGCGTCCACGGCCACTCGAAGTACGGCTTCCGCCGGTTTCAGCGGGGGTTCCTCGACCTCCTCACGGTGATGTTCGTCACCGGCTACGGCGAGCGTCCGCAACACCTTCTGGGGGCCGCGGGGCTGTTCTGCTTCGGCATCGGCGGGCTCGGGCTGGCCTATCTCGCGGCGGTCTGGATCCTCGGGCACGGCCTCGGCCTGCTTCCGGATGTCCCGATCGGCTCCCGCCCGCTCATGTTCTACTCCGGCGTGCTGCTGCTCCTCGGGGCGCAGTTCATGTCGGTCGGCCTCCTGGCGGAACTCCTCGTCGCCTACCTCAGCAACCTGCGGGAGTCCTCCCCGGTCGTCGAACGAATCGAGCCGCCGACTTCCGAATGAAGAGTTAAACACCAAGACACAAAGAAGGCACCAAGGTCACCAAGGCCCTGGTCTCGCAAAATCTTGGTGTTCTTAGTGCCTCCTTGGTGCCTTGGTGTTTAACAAACAGCCCCCAATCTCGCCTCACTCCGGCCGAGGTCACTCGGGCAGTTTCTCCTTGGCCGCCTGGATCACGGTCGGGATGTCGGTGCAGTGGACTTCGATCCCCAGCCCCAGGGCGAGGTAGTAGTCCTGCACGCTCCGGCCGGGCCAGCCGTTGACGAGGAGGCCGTTCTTCCGGGCCTCCAGGACCGCGGCGCGGGAGGTGCCGTTCAACTGGCAGGCGATCCGGTCCGCCCCGACCGCCTTGGCCCGCTCAATGAAGTCGGCTGAGCAGGGCTTGCTGGCGATCAGCGACAGCGGGGCCTTGGCGTCCAGGGCGTGCATCGCTTTCAACGGGCGCTCATCGAAGGAGCTGTACACATAGGTCGAGCCGGCCGCTTTGCGGGCCTCGGCGGCGGAGTGCAGCTTGCGGCAGTAGTCATCAATGCGGTCGTCGGGATAGAGCGTCTTGGTCCGGGTCTTCATCTCGAGCTCGATGTAGACGCCCGGCTTGTCGGCGAAGTAGCCGAGGAACTCATCGAAGAACAGCAGCTTCTGGCCCTTCTTCGTCGTGACCTCCTTGAGTTCCGCCGCCGTCTTCTGCTCGACGGCCCCGGTCGCGTTGTGGGTCCGGTCGAGGCTGTCGTCGTGGAGGATCACCAGGACCCCGTCCTTCGTCATCCGGACATCGGTCTCGAAACCGCGAATCCCCCGCTCGTAGCAGGCTCGGAAACCTTCCAGCGTGTTCTCTTCGAACTCATACGCGCCGCCGCGGTGAGCGAGGATGATCGGGCCGCTCGGCTTAGCGGGGCTTTTGTCCTCGGCGGAGGCGCGGTTCGATTGGGGGACCACGCTCCAGGCGAGCAGGAGGCAGGCGATCCACGGTCGGAGAGTCATTCGCATTTCCGTTTCCCAGTCCTTTCATTGCCGCGACGTTCCGGTCGCGGCGGTGGGCATTGTCGGCGTTCTGGATGCCAACGCGTTCGTTCGGCCGAACGGAGGGGTTACTTCGCGTCCTCAGGGGGCGTCGTGAGTTCGCTCGCGGTTTCGACGGCGACCGCCATCCTGGGGAGGATCCCCGCCCGTTCGTAGTGCGGACGGACCTCTTCCCGCAGGCTCGGATAGATGCGGGCGAACGCGAGGGCTCCGGCGATGCAGACGAGCCCCGCCGAGAACGGCGCCATCGGCGGACCGAACCGTTCCGCGATCGCCCCCGCGACCAGGCTCCCGATCGGCGCGGTTCCCATGAAGGCCATCGTGTAGAGGCTCATCACCCGGCCCCGCTTGTCCTCGTCCGCGAGCGTCTGAATCAGCGTGTTGCTCGAGGCCATCTGGAGCATCATCGTGAAGCCGGTCAGGACGAGCAGTCCCATCGAGACCGGGATCAGCCGCGAGTACGAGAAGCCGATCATCCCCAGCCCGAACAGCCCCGTCGCCCACGACATCTTCTTGCCGAGCCCCAGGACGGTCTTCCGCGAAGCGAGATAGACCGCGCTCGACAGCGCCCCGCAGCCCGAGGCCGCGCTGAGGAACCCGAACAGGAGCGGGCCCCCCTTCAGGATTTCCTTGGCGAAGACCGGCAGCACGACCGAGAGCGACATCCCGCACAGGCTCACAAGGGCCATCATCAGAAGCAGCATCCGGATCGGCCGGAACCCGAAGGCGTACCGCACTCCCTCTTCGAGCCCCTGCCGGATCGAGCCCGCGAGCTTGAGCTCCCGCTGGGGAAGGTTCCGCATCGCGGCCAGCGCAATCAGGACCGCGACGTAGCTGAGGGCATTCAGCAGGAAGCAGGCGATCGGCCCGCCGGCGGCGATGAGGAGTCCCGCCAGGAAGGGGCCGACGAGGCGGGCGGAGTTGACGATCGACGAGTTGATGGCGATGGCGTTCGGCAGGTCGCGGCGGTCGTCGATCATGTCGACGAGGAACGCCTGCCGGGTCGGCATGTCGAAGGCGTTGATGAGTCCGCTGGCGATGCTGAGGGCGATCACCTGCCAGACGGGGATCGTTTCCAGCAGGGCCAGGCAGACGAGCGCGAGGGCCTGGGCCATGGCGAGCGTCTGCGTCAGCCGCAGTGTGCGGTGGCGGCTCCAGCGGTCGGAGAGGACCCCGGCGACAGGGGAGAGGAAGAGGGCCGGGATCTGGCCGGAGAAGGCGACGAGGCCGAGGATGAACGACGAGCCGGTCTGTTCGAAGACCATCCAGGAGAGGCCGACCTGCTGCATCCAGGTGCCGATCAGCGAGACCCCCTGGCCGATGACGTAGAGTCGATAGTTCCGATGGGCCAGCGCTCGTCCCAGGTGGGCCAGCGGCACGATTCACTCCTCTTCGTTCTGAGCGCGACCAGATCGACCTCCCGCCGTCCGGCCTCTCGCGAGTCAGGATCCGCAGCCTGAGCGCTCCCGCCCCCGCATGCAAGCCACGGGCGAGCCTCGCGGCTCCGACGGCACGAAACGATGGGATTGAGTGACGGACGAGTGTTAAGGCAGCTCCCGTTGATCCTGAGCGCGGCCCTCTGTCCCGGCCGCGGGGTTCCTCTATCATCCGAAGCTCCGTTCCGCTCGCCGGTTCGGACCTCGTCGATGTCTTCGTCCCGCGAAACGAACTTGTGAATCGCTCCGGAATCCTTCGTTCGATCCTCCTTCTCATCGGAGTGCTGGCCACGGTCGGGGTGATCGCCAATCCGGCCGTCCCTCTGGGGGTTCCGAACGAATGGACGTGGCCCCGCCGCACGCTGGCGGGGGAGGACTGGTTTGACCTCGGCCTCGCGGCGGGAGCCGGGGGGCTGTACTGCTGGTGGGCGATGGCCGGACGGAAACGGCTCGCCCGCTCAGGGGCCGCGTGGATCCGTGCCTGGGTCGCGGGGCTGTGGCCGGTGACGCTCGTCTGGTGGGGAGTCCTCCTGAGCCTCCTGCCGATCGGAACGGGGCTCGACCGGTTCCCCTGGGTCCTGGGCTTTCCCGGATCGTCGGGGTATTTCACGCAGGCTCAGAACGACGTCCATTCCACGCAGGAGTTTCTGCAGACCTACCGGAAGCGGGTGACCGAGGCGGAGGGGATGGACCGGTATCTCCACCTCGGAACACACCCCCCGGGGCTGACGCTCGTGTTTCATGGGCTGCGGCAGTTCTGCGAGGCGTCCCCCTTGGCGACGCGGCTGGCCGAAGCATCCCGTCCCGGCCGGGTCGTGGAGGCGTTCCAGGTTTTCAACTCGACCGCTCCGCCGGACCGCAAGCTGACCGCGCCGGATGCGGCGGCCCTCTGGCTGGGTGGTCTGCTGGCGATGTTCGGGGCGGCGCTCGGCGGGCCGGCGATCTACGGTCTCGCCCGCCGCTGGACCGATCCGGCCGGCGCGTGGAGCGCCGCCGCACTGTGGCCGCTTGTTCCCGCCATCATCGTGTTCCTTCCGAAGTCGGATGCCCTCTTCGGCGGGCTGGCGCCGGCGCTGGCCTGGATCTGGTTCCGGAGCGTCGACAAGGGATCCGCGTGGCGGGCGGTGCTGTTCGGGCTGCTGCTGTATGGATGCGTGACGCTCAGCCTGGCGTTTCTGCCGCTTGCGTTCCTGATCGGCGTGGCGTCGCTGCTCGAAGTCGGTTTGGTTCGAGGCGAGTCCCCTGCGTCGGCGGGGGAACTTGCCACCCCAGGGAAAGGCGCCCTCGGACGGACGTTCCGGAACGTCGCCTGGGCCCTGTGCGGCTTTCTGATTCCGTGGCTCGGGCTCTGGATCTGGGCCGGCTACGACACGCTGGGGGTGTGGCTGCAGAACCTGCGGAATCATGCCGAGTTCTATGCCCATTCGCCCCGGACGTATCTCCAGTGGCTGTGGGTCAATCCGCTGGAACTCGCCATGGCGGTCGGGGCGCCGATCGTCCTGTCCCTGGCGCTGTCGCTCGCGGCGGCTGGGCGAATCGCGCCGCGGCAGCGGGCGCAGATCGCCGCGTGGGGACTCGTCTGGGGCATTCTCTGGCTGACGGGGAAGAACATGGGCGAAGCGGCGCGGCTGTGGTGCTTCCTGCTCTCCTGGCCGATCCTGGCCGTGGCGGTGCCGCGTCCGTCTCCGGACGATCCCTCATCCGGGGCCTCCTCGGCGGAGTGGATCGTCCTGCTGCTGGGCCAGCTTGCGGTGTGCATCGTCACGACGTTCTACGTGAACGGCTTCAGTTTCGGATGATTCGGGACGAGGTGAGGGGGCCGAGCCGGACCGAAACCGCCCTTGTTCCCGCGCGGCACGATCTGCCACTATCCGCGGTTGCCCTCCCCGGATTCCGCGGGAGGTTCGCAGCAGCGCGGACGGCCGCGCCGGTTCGATTCCGCACGGATGCAAACGGCGAATGCCGCGATCGACCGAAAGTTTGCCCGGTTCCGACACTCCATCCCCAGGCGGGGGTGAGGGGGCGGCCCTGTCGCGCCGGGGGTTTCTGACGCTGTCGCTAGCAGGCCTGGCCTCGGCCGGCTGCTCGTTCCACCGCGGGACTCCGGTCGCCGCGCTTCCCAACGACTATCAGGTCAAGCGCGACCAGCTCATGGTCCGCTCGGACGTCAAGATGGATGACAGCCACCCGGCCCTGCGGGACCTGGAGGATGTCCGGAAACGGGTCACGACGACGCTCCGCCTCCCCGCGCCGACCAAGCCGGTCATCGTCTACCTGTTCCGCGACCAGTCCCGGTACTCGGGATTCATGACGTCCCGGCATCCGAACCTCCCGTCGAGGCGGGCGTACTTCATCGGAACCTCAACGGAGCTGGCGGTTTACGCCTTCCTGGGGGACAAGACGTCCGAAGACCTGCGGCACGAATACACGCACGGACTGCTCCACGCCTCCCTCAAGTCCGTCCCCCTCTGGCTGGACGAGGGGATCGCCGAGTATTTCGAGACGCCGCCGCTTATCCCGGGGCACCTGAACCGGGAGCACGTCGAGCGGCTCTCCGTCGCGATTCAGAACGGGTGGCAGCCGGACCTGTCGCGGCTGGAGAAGCTGGAAGACGTCAGCGAGATGCAGCGGTCGGACTATCAGGAGGCGTGGGCCTGGGTCCATTTTCTTCTGCACGGCTCGGAGGACAGCCGGGGGCTGCTGCTGGCGTATCTGCAGGGGCTCAAGACAGCCTCACACGCCCCGTCGCTGGCGAAACGCGTCCGAAGCGAGATGTCGGAGCCGGAGTACCGGCTTGTGGCGTACCTCCAGACGACGCTGCCGGGCTGACCTGCCGAGGTTTGCTGTCCCGGGCACAGAGATCGCTTGCGAGTCTCGCATCATCGTTTCGTTACGAATCGTTTCTTGCCCGAAATTTTTGAATCTCCTATCCTTCCAAGCCTTTCTGACCGGACGTGACCAGTCCGGATCAGTGGTCGACGGAGCGATCAGCGTGGTAACCCGCGCCTCGGTGTCCGTCAGCGATTAAGACCGACATCGAGTTGATGACGATTGCAAGGAGTCGCGTAGCCATGCTGTTCAGGTCGATTGTTCTTTCCGCCTTGTGTGTGCTGACCGGTGCTCAGGCTGTTCGAGCAGAGGAAAAGCCCGCCCGCATCTTCATGGGTCTGGCGAGTGCGGACCGGCTCATCGAGGACCTGCAGTACATCGTCGTCGACCTGGCGGGCGAGAAGGAACAGTGGGAGAAGAACGTTCTCCCCAACATTGAGGTGTTCCTGATCGGTGTCACGACCGACAAGCCGGTCCGGATGGACACCGTCATCGATGCCGCCGAAGGGAAGCGGAGCGTCTTTGTGATCCCCGTCGAGAAGGGGAACCTCAAGGAGTTCCTGGAAGACAACCTGGCTCCGATCGGGATCGACGCCAAGCGGACCAAAACCGACAAGGCGCTCTACGAGCTGACCGGCGACGTCCTGCCGGAAGTGCCGTGGTGGCTGCGGCACGCGTTCGAATACGTCACGATCACCCGCACTCAGGCCGATGTGCCGGCGACCATCGCCGATCCGCAGGAGGCCAACGCTGTCCACTTCGAGAGCGATCCCTCTTATGACATCGCCGTCCAGCTTCTGACGACCAAGGACGACGTCCCGTCGCGGAAGAAGGCGATCGAAAAACTCCGGTCGGAGTCCGACGGGAATCTCAAGACGGCCAACGAAGGAGAGTCGGACGCCGCCTTCCAGCTCCGCAAGGCGCTCGCCAATCAGCAGCTCGACACGATGGACCAGATCTTCGTCCAGTCGCAGGAGCTGTTCTTCGGCTGGATCACCGATCCCAAGGCCAAGTCGGCCCGCGGGACCATCCGGTTTGCCGCGCTCGAAGGGACCAAGCTCTTCGAGGCCGGTTCGGACCTGGGGACGAAGCCGAGCTATTTTGCCGGCATCCCGGAGGCGGAGGATCCGGTCCTCAAGGGGCGGATCACTCTCAACCTCGGCGCACAGAGCCAGAAGCGGATTGCCGAGATCGCGAAGCTGTCCGGGCCGGTCGCCCATGAGAAGATTGACAAGAAGGAAGGGATCACCGCCGAGCAGAAGGCCGCCCGCAAGGCGATCATGACCACGCTGCTCACGCTCCTCGAGAAGAACGCCAGCCTGGGGGTCCTCGACGCATTCGGAGAGCTCACCGCCCAGTCCGGCGGCAAGCACGTCTTCGTTGCCGGCCTGCGGGCGAATGAGGGGGCGGCGATCAAGGAGATTGTCGAGCAGCTTCCCAAGTCGGACAGCCAGTGGGTGACGAAGGCGAACGTCGAGAAGATCGGCGACGTCGAAGTCCATCACATCCAGAACACCAAGCCGAGCGACGTCGTCAAGGACTTCTGGGGAACCGGCGACATCTACATCGCCGCCGGCCCCGAGTCGGTGTGGATCGCGAAGGGACAGGGGAGCCTGGAGGTCCTCAAGACCTATGTCGAGAAGCAGAAGGGGACGCCGGACATGGCGAACATGCACCGCTTCGCCTCGCTGCGGATGCACGCCAAGCCGATCCTGTACATCAACGAGTCGTTCTGGGAAGAGCTGGACATCGACCTCAAGAAGCTGATCCAGTCGTCCGGGCTGATGCCCAAGAAGAAGGAAGCCAAGGCGACCGTCGGGCGGGACGGCAAGAAGCAGAGCACCGCGGACAAGCTCAAGAACTACGACTGGGCCGATCCAGCGCTCAAGGCGATGGAAGGGAAGGTCGACGTCATCGACATTGTCCTTGACCACGACGACAACAAGGTCAACGGCATGGTCGACATCCAGGTCGAAGTGCTGAAGGCCCTGGGAACGGTGATCGCGGACTTTGCGAAGAAGAATCTTCAGTAGGATCGCGGCGGCGAGCCAAAGTGGTCATGCCAAAGGGACGTCCGGACGGACGTCCCTTTTTTTGCGCCGAGATGAGAGACGCACTTGCTTGATGGTTTCGCTGAATCGAACCGTGTCCTTGCCGGACGGACTCTGATAGCTCAAACCCAATGTGCCACGGCCGCTGGGGTCAAGGGGGCCACGCCCCCTTGCCGCCGGAGGCCTCTTCCATGAGGAACTGTGGAACACAACGGATGTTCCCTTTGTGGCGCCAGCGTTGAGGACTCTCTTAACGCACACCGCCGGCTTTGCAATCCCCGCCGGTTGGTGAGGGGGCATCCGGCACGTCGTCCGCGTTTGGACCCCCACTCCTTCCGACAGTTCTCGACGAGAGGGCCTCCGGCGGGCAAAGGGGCGTTGCCCCTCTGCACTCCCCACCAGGGTGCCCCTGGACCCGATATGGAGCAGGCAACGTCGCTCAGCGCTTCGACGCCTGAAGCTGCGGGAACTCGCCGAGATCAACAAGGTGCTGACGAATCGTCGCCACCTGCGGCTCCGACAACGGATGGATCGGCTCCGCAAAGATCGCAGAGCAGATGTCGACCAGGCTCAGCGCAGACTTGATGCCGGTCAGATATCCGGTCGGCGCAGGCCCGACCTGATAGATCTTCGACGACATCCGCATCACCCGGTGCTGCAGCTTGGCCACCAGCCGCAGGTCGTCGCTGACCGCCGCCTCGAAGAGCTCGACATACAGCCGCGGCAACAGGTTGGCCCCACCGCACACACCGCCGTGGGCCCCCGCCAGAACCGCCTGGGCCATCAACTCCTCCGGCCCCATGAAGACCGCAAAGTCCGGCCGCTCCCGGGCCAGCTCAAGCAGCTGGTTGAAGTAGAGCATGCTCCCGGAGCTGTCCTTGACCCCGACGATCCGCGGGTTGTCCAGCAGCCGGGCGACGGTCCCGATATCGAAGGAGACCTTCGTGTGCGTCGGCATGTTGTAAAGGAGCGTCGGCAAGGCCGACTCCCGGGCGAACTCCTCCGTGTACTGCAGAAGGTCCGCCTGATGGACCGGGAAGTAGAACGGGGCGGCAAGCACGACGAAATCGGCCCCCGCTTCCGAAGCGGTGCGGGCCAGATCGACCGACTCGACGAACGACGGGTCAGTCACGCCGACGAAGACGGGGACGCGCCCCGCGACGATCCGGCCGGTCTGGCGGATCATTTCCCGCTGGAGACGGTGGCTGAGGCTCGGTCCTTCTCCTGTCGTTCCCAGGATGAAGACGCCGTGGACGCCCCCTTCAAGGACGTGCTCGATCAGCCGCTCCAGTGCCGCGACATCGAGGCGGTCCCGCCCGGTCAGGGGAGTGACGAGCGGGGGGACGATCCCTTTGCACGGAAAGGTGTTCACGAATAGAGCCTCGGACGATGCGGAGTGGCAACGCGCATGGCATACGGGATCGGCCAATTGATGTCGAGCGTGGGTTCCCCCGACATCTCCCCCCACTGGGGCGAGGGGCAGGTCGAGGGGCACCCTGGTGGGGGACGCAAGGGGGCCTGTGTTGTTTCTTTGGCCCCCTTGCCCGCCGGAGGCCGGGCCGTCGAGAACTGTCCGAAGGAGCACGTGTCCAAGATGTAATCGGCGATTCTGTCGAAACTCGCGCCGGAAGTGTGCGACAATGACGGTCCTTCCTCATTGGCTCCCCGCCACATCACGGACTCCGCCATGCTCCGCCGCCCTCTCCTCGTCGTTGCCCTGACATTCACGGTCGCCCTCTCGGCAACGACCGCACCGGCCGCTCCCCGCAGCGGGCGCTCCGGCCGCATGGTTCAGGTCCAGCGGCAGCAGGAGATCGCCCGCCTGCAGAAGCAGCTCGAAAACGCTCGCGATGCCCTCGACCGGCTCGGCAGCAAGATGGCGCGGAGCGAATCCGACCTGGCCGAAGCCCGGACGCGGGCCGCCGCCGCGCGACAGGACATCAACGAAGCCTCGTCCGCCCACAAAGAGTCCCACAAGAAACTCGAAGAACTCGAACACCAGATCATCGACCAGCAGTCGGATGACTCCGAGTTCGCCAAGGCGCTCTCGGCCCTCGAAACCGCTCAGCACGCCCTCGACGCGGAAATGCACCGCATCCTCAAGTGGCCGGCGCCGGAGCCCGGCGAGAAGGAAGCCGACCGCCTCAAGGAGTTCGGAAACCTGACGCGCGAGCAGCGGACGACGCTCAAAGAGAACGCCGCCTACAAGAAGCGGCAGGAGGAACTCCACGACGCCTCCGACGCCCTGAATCGAGCGAAGACGAAGCTCTACTCGGCGAACGCGCAGTGGAAGCGGCTCCACGAGGAACAGATCGCCGCCGACAAGGCGATGACCGAAGCGGAGCACGCCCGCGGCGGAGCCTCGAATGACCGCCTGGAGGCGGACCAGTCGCTCCGGAGTGCCGCGGAGATCCGGATGTCGCTGCAGCAGTCGATCCAGCAGCTCGAGGGGCGGATTCGTTCGCTCGGGGGACGACCGGATGCTCCCTCGACGTCCAAGTCCCCGGCGTCGTCCGGAAAGAAATAGCGATCTCCGGGGCCACCGCCGGAAAATGAAAATTCCCTTATCTCGGGCCCGGCGGTTTTCGAACGACGAGGCGGACTGATAACGTCCGGGGTGGAAGATCTCACGGAAGAGGCAACGATGTCCAACGTTCTGGTCTTGGAGGACCACCAGTCGCTGCGTTCCAGTCTTGAACGCGGCCTGCGGGAAGAGGGGCACACAGTCTTCCCGGTCTCGAGCCGCGCCGATGGGATGAACGTCGTCCGCACGGAACCGCTCGACGCCATCATTCTCGATCTCCAGCTCCCCGACGGCGACGGGCTCCAGTTCCTCCGCGAGGTGCGGCGGGATGGTCTGGCGGTCCCGGTCCTCGTGGCGAGCGCACGGGACACCGTCGACGAGCGGATCCTCGGCCTCGATTCCGGAGCGGACGACTATCTCGTCAAACCGTTCGCCTTCGGCGAGCTCGTCGCCCGCCTGCGGTCGCTCCTCCGCCGGGCCGCCGTCGTCTCCGACTCGGTCCTGCGGCACGACGACCTCCAGATCGACCTCCTGACTCGCAAGGTGACCCGCCGCGGCGAGGAGGTCTCGCTCACGCGCCGTCTGTTTGAGCTTCTCGAATACCTGCTCCGGCATCGCAATGAAGTCGTGACCCGCGAGATGCTGGCCCGCGACGTCTGGAAAGCCTCCACGGCGACGTGGACCAACGTCATCGAAGTCCAGATCCGCGAGCTCCGGCGACGAATCGAGCGGCCGGACTGGAGCCGCCTCCTGCACACCGTCCGGGGCGAGGGCTACCTGCTGGGAGACCGCCCGTGAGCCGTTGGACCATCCGCTGGCGGCTGACGTTGCGAAACGCCGCCGTCCTGACCGGGCTGTTCGCGGCGTTCTGCGCCGTCATGCTCTCGCTCGTCCACGACCACCTGCAGCAGCAGGCGGACCAGTGGCTTGGCGAGGAGCTGCGGGAACTCGCCGAGGAGGTCAACCTGGCGAACGATTCCAGCGAGCTGCTGGGAACGTTGCGGAAGCGGTACGCCGTCCACTCGCACTTCCACTTCCGCGTTTTGACGGAGACGGGCGAGCCACTGTTTCAGAGCCGGTTCCTGAGCAACGTCACTCTCCCGACGCCCGGTCCCGCGGCGGAGCTCCGCGGGCAGGTCGTCCAGGATCTGGAGATCCCCGAGGTCGGGACGTTCCGACTCGTGAGCTCGGCGATTCGGGATCCCCAATCCAAGCCGCTCATGCTGCAGGTCGCAGCACCGAAGACCGCGTTCCGTCGCGAGTTCCAATGGTACGTGGGAACCGTGCTGGCCATGGTGCCGATCGCGCTCCTCGTGGCGATCGCCACGGGTTACGGCCTCGCGCGGCAGGCACTCGCGCCCGTCGACGAGATGGTCGCCACGGCGGAGCGGATCTCCGCCGAGCGGCTCGACCAGCGGCTGCAGGTCGTGAATCCCCGCGACGAACTCGGCCGGCTGGCGGCGACGCTCAACGCGATGTTTGACCGGCTGCACCGGTCGATCGACCAGATGCGGCGGTTCACGTCCGACGCCGCGCACGAGCTGCGGTCCCCCATTGCCGCGCTGCGGACGGAAGCCGAGGTGGTCCTCCGGGCTCCGCGCGACGCCGAGGCCTATCGCCGGACCGTGGAACAGACCGCCGACGAGGCGACCCGCCTCGGCGAGCTCGTCAGCCAGCTCCTGACGCTCAGCCGCCACGACGCCGGGCAGGTCCCGATCTTCGAAGAGACCGTCCGCGTCGACCTCCTGCTCCTGGACGTCCTGGGACGGTTTCAGAACCGGTCGGTGGAACGGAGTGTGGCGCTGTCGTGCGGACCGCTGCCGGCTTGGCTCGTCGTCGGCGACGACCTGCTTTTGAGCCAGCTGTTCTACAACCTGATCGATAACGCCCTCAAGTACACGCCGTCGGGCGGAGCGATCCGTCTCTGGGGACACGTCTACGGGGGCGATCTGGTGATCGGCGTTCAGGACACCGGAATCGGGATTCCAGACGATCTGCTCCGCCGGATCTTCGACCGGTTCTACCGCGTCGATCCGTCGCAGAACGGCGATCGCGGCGGAGCGGGACTGGGGCTGGCGATCTGCCAGGCGATCGCCGAGATGCATCGCGGCCAGATCGAAGTCACGAGCGAGGCCGGTGAAGGGAGCTGCTTCCAGGTCACGCTGCCGGGCGAGCCGGACCACCAGCCGCTGACCGAGGAGGAGGACATCGCCCTCGCGGGAGAGGCGATATGAGCGGGTCGCGGCGCGGTTTCTCGCTGATCGAGCTGATGGTCGTGACGGCGGTCAGCGGCGTGCTGATGTCGCTCGCCCTGCCGGCCATTCAACAGGCCAGGGAAGCGTCCCGCGCCGCCGCCTGCCGGAACAACCTCAAGCAGATCGGCCTGGCGCTCCACAACTACGAGAGCGCCCACGGCCGGTTCCCGCCGGGGTCGATTCCGTCGGGGGCGGGGTCGTGGTCGGTTCATGGACGGCTCCTTCCGTTTCTCGATCAGGCGAACGTCTACGACCGGATTCAGTTCGAGTACCAGTGGGACGACCCCCTCAACCTGGCGGTCGGGGTCCAGCAGTTGTCCATCCCGAGCTACCAGTGCGGCAGCGATCCCAATTCGAGTTCGCTTTGCGACGCCGGCCCGGAGGAGGGGCTCGTTCGCCCCGTGAACTACGGGTTCAGTTTCGGGACGTGGTTCATCTTCGATCCCAGGACCCGGCAGGGGAGCGACGGGCCGTTCTTTCCCGGGAGCAGCCTGGGCTCATCGGCGATCGCGGATGGGCTTTCGAACACGCTCGCCATCTCCGAGGTGAAGACGTTCCAGCCGATGTTCGTGAACAGCGTCGACCCGGGGCCCGCGGTTCCGACGTCGCCAAACCAGTTCGCCGCGTGGGCGGGGGCGGCGTCGTTCGAGCTGGGTCCAAACCTCAATGACAACGGCGGTCATACGGAGTGGTGTGACGGGAACGTGCACGACACCGGATTCACGACCGTTTTCACGCCGAACCGGATTGTCGAGTACGTCCATTCGGACGGGCGGACGTATGACATCGACTTCAACTCGCGGCAGGAGGGGAGCAGCCCGACGCAGCGGACGTATGCGGCGATCACCTCCCGCAGTTTTCATCCGGGGCTGGTGAACACGACTCTGTTCGATGGTTCGGTCCGTTCGATCCAGGACGGAATCGCCCCCGAGGTGTGGCGGGCGCTGGGAACGCGCTGCGGTCAGGAGCGTCTCGGAGAGTTCTGACGCTCGTGTGTCGGTGCGGAACGGGGCAGGGTGTTCGCAGCAAACGGGAGGGCGAAGCTCCTGCTGAGCTGCGCAGGTTCCAGACCGCTTCGAATCCGGTCACCTCGGGCACACGGATGAGAAACTGTTCGCTTTCACCACCGCCGCGGCTCGGCTGGAGCCTCGCCCTCCCAGGATCCTGGGCCTGACCTTGGGGCGCAGCCCAAGCCCCCCAGAGCGTTCGTTCGATGAACTCTTCCTTAGAATGACGGATGCCCCCGGGGAGCTCTCGCTCTGTCCACTAGGATCACACCGCTCGCCTTGAGTCACGGCGTCTCCCGTCCAGGACGGATCCTACTCCGGAGATCGACATGTCTTCTGTCCCTGTTGAGCCGTTCCCGCGGCCTCTTGCCCGTCCGGCCGCACGGACGACGTTTGCATCGCAGCTCCCCCCGTTTCGTCCGGAGCCGCGTCGTTCGACATCGCTGCCAGTGACGACACCGGTCTTGACCACCGCATTCACCCCCGATGAGGGGAAACCGGCGACGGCGACGCAGTCCGCGATCCCCAACGTCCGCCGCGCCCTGGCCTACCGCATCCGCCTCCCGTTGACCGCCGTGTGCATCGTGAGCGGGGTCGCGCTGACGGTCCTGACCCGGCCCTGGCTGGCGGCGGATTCCGCGGGCGGGCTGGCCCTGACCGGCCTGGGGATGACGTTCGTCGTCTCCGGGATCGCGGTCCGGCTGTGGGCCCTGGCCTCGATCGGCCTGCGGAAGACGAAGCAGCTCGTGACGACCGGGCCCTACTCGCTCACCCGCAACCCGCTGTACCTGGGGACGCTTCTCATCGTCCTGGGCTTCCTGGCGCTCTGGCAGAGCCCGGTGCTGGCGGCCCTGGTCGTCCCTCCGATCCTGCTTTATCCCTTCGGTGTTGTTCCGGCAGAAGAACGGGTCCTTCGAGGCGAGTTCGGGGCGGAGTTCGATGCCTATTGCGTCCGGACGCCGCGGTGGTGGCCGCGGCTTCGGGGTTATGTTGCCGAAAGGCAACTCGCGACCGGCACCCCTGGATTCCGCCGGGAAGCTCAATGCGGGGTGTGGTGGATGTTCTTTGCGGCGGTGACGATCGCCGTCGTGGCTCTCCGCGGCGTCTGAGCGACGCGGGCTCCGGGATCCCGGGAGGCGCTCTTGCCGGAATGACCGCCGCGGGGCACACTTCCGCCGCTCGGGCTGTCTGGGATGCCCGACGTCACCGGCGAGAGTAGAGGCCCGCGTGGAGCGACTGGCGATCCAGGGTGGCAATCCATTGCGGGGGATCGTCCGCATCGGCGGGGCCAAGAACGCCGCGCTGCCGATCATGGCTGCGTGCCTGGCGGTCGAGGGCCGGACGACGCTTCGCAACGTTCCCGATCTGACCGATGTCCGGACCCTCTCCGACGTCCTGACGCGCCTCGGCCTGAAGGTGACCCGCGACGTCGACAACCACCTGACCATCGAAGAGGGAGGGGGGCCGCGGTCGCAGGTGGCGGACTATGAGCTTGTGCGGCAGATGCGGGCCAGCGTCTGCGTCCTCGGTCCACTCCTGGGCCGGTATGGCGAGGCGCGAGTCGCTCTCCCCGGGGGCTGCCAGATCGGACACCGGCCGCTCGACCTGCATCTCAAGGGGTTGGAGGCGCTCGGGGCCAGCATCCGGATCGAACATGGCGACATCATCGCCTCCGCCACGAAGCTGCGGGGGACGACGATCGATCTCGCCGGTCCGCGGGGCAGTACGGTGACCGGGACCTGCAACCTGATGACCGCCGCCGTCTTCGCCGAAGGGGAGACGGTGATCGAGCATGCCGCCCGCGAGCCGGAGGTGTGCGATCTGGCGGAGTTCCTCCGGGACTGCGGAGCGATCATCAACGGGCATGGGACGGAGACGATCCGCATTGCGGGATCGGCTCCGCTCTACGGGACCGACTACGCGATCATTCCCGACCGGATCGAGGCGGCGACCTTCATGACCGCCGTCGCCGCGACGGGGGGAGCCGCACGGATTGAGGGGCTGCGGCTCGACCACCTGGAGTCCGTTCTGGAGTGGGCGGCCGCGGCGGGGATCAACGTGAAGCCGGCTGGTCCGGATGCGATCCATGTCGCTGGCGGCGGGGCCCTGAAGGCGTGCGACTTTGCGGCGAGGCCGTATCCCGGGATCCCGACCGACGTGCAGGCTCAGCTCTCGGCGATCCTGTGTACGGCGCCGGGGACGAGCGTGGTGGTGGATACGGTCTTTCCGGATCGGTTCCTGCATGTTCCGGAACTGCAGCGGATGGGTGCGAAGATCGAGCGGGACGGGAACCGGATCCGTATTACGGGCGTGTCGCGGTTGAGCGGGACTGCGGTGCGGGCGACGGATCTGCGGGCGAGTGCGGCGCTAGTGATTGCCGGGCTGGCGGCGGAGGGGACGACGGTCATTGACGATCTGCCGCATCTTGACCGCGGGTATGAGCACCTGGATCGGAAGCTGCGGTCGCTGGGTGCCAAAGTCGCGAGAGTCTCAGCAGAGCTCTGACGGAACCGGGTCCAGGGGGCCCCTGGTCAGGGGGTGCAGGGGGGAGAATCCCCCTTGCCCGCCGGAGGCCTGGCCGTCGAAAGATGTCTGAAGGAGTGCGTGTCCAAGCGCGGACAACATGCCGTATGCCTCCTCACCAACCCGCGGGGATTGCAGAGCGAGTGGGGAGTCCTCAACGCCGGTACCACAAAGGGGACATCCGTTGCGTACCACGGTTCCTCACAGGAGTGCCTCCGGCGGCAAGGGGGCGTGGCACATTGGGTTTGAGCTATCGACGTCCGTCCGGCAAGGACACGGCTGCCGTCTTCATGAAAATTTTGTGCATCTGCACACTGGCCGTCACTATGGACTCGCACCACCGCCCGCTAGACTCGAAAGATCGACGGATCTGAGACTGGCGGAGGTGCGATGTCCCTGTTGTTGGAGAATGTCCGGAAGACGTATCGCCAGCCGGATGGCACACGTCTGAACATCCTGGGGATTCGGCGGTTCGAACTTCAGCAGGGAGAACAGGTCGCCCTCGTCGGCGGAAGCGGCGGTGGAAAAACCACGCTCCTCAACGTCATCTCCGGCGTGACACAGGCGGACAGCGGCGTCGTCCGCGTCGACGGCACCGACATCGCCCGCCTCCCCGAAGCGGTCCGCGACCGGTTCCGGGCTGAGAAAATCGGAATCGTCTTCCAGACGTTCCACCTCCTCCCCGCCTTCACGGCCTACGAGAACGTCCTCCTGGGAATGTCGTTCTCCGGCAAGGCCAATCGCGACTACGCCCGCTCCCTGCTGGAACGGGTCGGACTCGGCCACCGGCTGCACCACCGGCCGGGACAGCTCTCCGTCGGGGAACAGCAACGGGTCGCCGTCGCCCGGGCCCTCGCCAACCGGCCGCGGCTCATGCTGGCCGATGAGCCGACCGCCAGCGTCGACACCGCGAACCAGTCGACGATCCTCGGCCTCCTCCGCGACGCCTGCCGCGAAGGGAACGTGTCGCTGCTGCTCGTGACGCACTCGCCGGAGGTCGCCTCCCAGTTCTCGCGGGTCGATCGCCTTGCCGACTTCAACCAGCCGGGAGACCTGACATGAACCGCTTCACGATCGCCCTCAAGAGCATCCGCCAGCGGGGTCTCGCGTCGTCGCTCACCTCGCTCAGCGTGGCGCTCGGCGTCGCGCTGATGATCGCCGTCCTGATCCTGAACAACGCGATCTCCGGGCTCTTCAGCCAGCGGAGCACCGGCTACGACATGATCATCGGGCCCAAGGGGAGCGCCACACAGCTCGTCCTGAGCACCGTCTACCGCATCGAGCCCCCCATCGAAAATCTGCCGTGGCGGTACTACCGCGAGTGGCAGGCCAAGCCTGAAGTCGAGTACGCGATTCCGGTCGCCCTGGGAGACACGACCCAGGTGGGACAGTTCCCGATCGTCGGCACGACCGTCGACTACTTCCGGATCCCGTCCGGCTACAACCGTGGGAAGCCGGTGCCGTACCTGCTTGACGGCGAACTCCCCGGGGGAGCCTGGGACGCCGTCATCGGCAGCGAGGTCGCCCGGAAGAACGGATGGAAGGTCGGCTCCCAGTTCAAAATGATCCACGGCGGCCAGGACGAGCACGTCCACGACGAGCTGTTCACCGTCCGCGGCGTCCTGGGAAGGACCACGACTCCGAACGACCGGACGGTCTTCGTGAACCTGGAAGGCTTCTTCCTGCTGGCCGGGCACGACAAGCCGATCGACGAGGCGGTCGCACGCGAGGCGGACTTCTACCGGGAATCGGTCGAGCAGGTGCGGGAGCGCTACAAGGCGGACCTCGCGCATCTCAAGGAACATGCCCACCACGATCACGGGGCGGGGCATGACCACGCACACCACGACCACGGTCCGGTTCCGGACCTGCAGCGGGAAGTGACGTCGATCCTGGTCGTCGCCAAGCAGGACCCGGACTTTCCGTTCCAGTCCCAGTCGTTCGTGATGGGAACGATGGCCGACCTCAAGGAGGGCTTTCAGGCTCAGGCGGTCAGCCCGGTCAAGGTCATGACCGACATCATGACGAAGCTCGTGGGGAACATCCGGCTGGCGCTGATGATCCTGACGGGCCTGATCATCCTGGTCTCGGGGATCGGGATCTTCGTCAGCATCTACAACTCGATGTCCGACCGCCGCCGCGAAATCGGGATCATGCGGGCCCTCGGGGCCAGCCGCACCGCGGTCATGACGATCATCCTGGCGGAGTCGATCCTCCTGTGCGTCGGCGGGTTCCTCGGCGGACTCGTCCTGGGGCACGGCCTGATCGCTCTCGGAGCCCCGTTCATCGAGGCCCGCAGCGGACTCGTGATCGAACGATTCAGCTTCGATCCAATCGAACTCACGGTCTTCCCGGCGATCCTCGTCCTGGCCACGCTCGTCGGGATCGTCCCCGGCCTGACCGCCTACCGGACGGACGTCGCGGACGCGTTGGCGCACTGAGGCGGATTGCCGGCCCTCGCGGTGGAGGCGGTCCTCAGGGCGTGTCCGCGAATTCAAGAATCGTCAGGACCGGGCGATGGTCCGAGGCGACCGGCTCGGCAATGACCCGCGTTTCGACGACGCGGCAGGCGGCGGCCGGCCGATAGCCGACGAAGTCGATCTGCTGCTTCGGCTGATCCGAGGGGATCGACGGAATCTCGCGGTCGCCGCAGAGCGTCCACCGCGACGAGACGGCGGCGAGCGTCTCGCTCCCGCGATCGTCGTTGAGGTCCCCGGCGAGGATCGCGAATGCATTTCCAGCCTTCGCCGCGCGGTCATTGATGACCTGCATGGAGGCCCGGCGCTCAGCGTCGTCGCGGCGATGGTCCAGATGTGTGGCGAAGGCCTTGACCGGGGCCGCGAGCATCGGAACCGCAATCTCCGCCATCAGGACGCCGCGCTGCTCCCCTTTCGCGACCACGGGCAGTAGCACGTTCTCGGAACGTGAGATCGGATACCGGCTCAAAAGGGCGTTTCCGTATGCGCCCCCCTGGAGGGAGAGATTCCCACCGAATGCAACGTGGAACCCGAGCGCCTTGCCGAGGACCGCCGGCTGATCGACGCGGCCGCTTCGGGTCACGTTCCGATCCACCTCTTGGAGGCAGACGATGTCCGCCGCGCTGACCCGGATCACCTCCGCGATCCGGTCGAGGTCGAGCTTCCCGTCCGTCCCTTCGCCGTGGTGGATGTTGTAGGTCAGCACCCGCAGCCGCCGGGCCGCGAGACGCTCGGACTCCGCCACGAGCACTCGCTTTCGGCCGCGGTCGATCCCGACGAGGCCACCCGTCACAGGATCGGCGGCAATCCCCTGGCCGGTGAACGCGATCGGAACCTCTTCGACAAACTCGAGAACGGTCCCCGTCGCAGGGAGCCGCAGCCGGAACGCCATCCGGTCGTCATGGCCGGTCACGAGCAAGGTGTCGTCCGTCCAAATCCCGCCCGAGAGGCTGAACTTCCCGAGCCGCCCGAACAGCTCCGGCGGATAGGTGAACCGCGCGAGTTCCTTCCAGTCGGCATCAAACCGGACCAGAAACGTCTCGACGTTGTGTTCGCCAAACTTCGCGAAGTTGCACCACCACTCGTCCGGCGCCCGCTTCGGCTGATGAATCGCCCACGTCAGGCTGCCGCCGTAGTTCCCGAAGTCATGGAACGTCGTCAGCTCGCCCGTGGCCGGGTCGAACCGCTTGATCTGGCTCGACTCCGGCGTCTTCGGATAGTTCGAGTGGGCGGCGTACAGGACTCCGTCCCAGACGAAGCCGCTGTTGAGGTGTTTTGCGTCACCGCGGCTTTCACTCACCCGTGCGTCCGTCGCACGGTCGAACACCACCACCCGGTCGTTGGTAATGGCGTAGAGGTAGCGCTCGTCCGCCGCGGCCGCCTGGTTCGCCTCCGGCGCGGGAAGCTGACGGACGGATTTCCAGGTCTCGCCGCGGGCGGCCTCCCCTCCGGCCAGGAAAAGCACGGCCGCCACGAGAGCTCGGGAGAGCGGAGCGATCGACATCGGGATGGATTCCACAGACCGAAAAAGAGCGGAAAGACGATCCGCCGAAACGAGTTATGCCGAGGTTTCCCCGCGACGCAATCGAGTACGTGGGAATTCACTCGTTCCGCGTAGGCCGCGATGCGGAACGCCGCCTAGAATTCGCCACCTTCCGCGAGTGTGGCATGCTTCGATCGTTCATTCTTCCGGCGATTGCCGCCATCACCCTCCTCTTCGCGACGTGGCACGTCATCTCCCGGCAACAGCCGGTCGTCCAGAGCCCCCCTCCGTTCGCCCCGGCCACCTCTCCGTATCCGAATCGGGTCGCGGGGGCCGGGATCATCGAGTCCCGGACGGAGAACATCGCGATCGGATCGCACCTCCCGGGGATCGTCGAGACGGTCTCCGTCAAGGTCGGCCAGAAAGTGCGGCCGGGGGACCCGTTGTTCGTTCTCGACACGCGGCAGATCCGGACCGAGGTGAAGCTGCAGGAGGCCAAGCTGGCGGCCGCCCAGGCTCAGTTCCAGCGGCTGGCCGACGAGCCGCGGAAGGAAGACATCCCCCCCGCCGAAGCGGCGCTCCGGCAGGCGGCCGCCCAGGTGGCCCAGATCGAGGACGAGTTCAAGCGGATGGATCGCCTCATCAAGAGCGATGCCGCGACCGAGTCGCAGCTCGTCAGCTCGCGGGAGCGGCTGGCGGCCGCCAAAGCCCAGTTCGACCGGTCCGACGCGGAACTGAAGCGTCTGCTGGCGGGAGCCTGGGAGGCGGACAAGGCGGTCTCCCGCGCGGGGATTCTGCAGGCCCAGGCGGAGCTGGAGCAGCGGCAGATCGAACAGGAGCGGCACCGCGTTCTGACGCCAACCGTCCCGACGTCCGACGCGCCGGAGCTGGAAGTCCTGCAGGTCAATGTCCGCCCCGGCGAGGCGGTCGACACGATGGCCGGCCGCTCACTGATCGTCCTGGGCGACGTCCGGCAGAAGCGGGTGCGGGTCGATATCGACGAGCACGACGTCCCGCGGTTCCAGCCGGAGTCCCGGGCGTCCGGGAAGGTCCGGGGGGACAGCCAGACGGAGTACCCGCTGCGGTTCGTCCGGGTCGAGCCGTACATCATCCCCAAGCGGTCGTTGACCGGGGACAATACGGAGCGGGTGGATACGCGGGTCCTGCAGGTGATTTACGAGATCGAGAAAGGGACGGAGGACGTCTTCGTCGGGCAGCAGATGGATGTGTTTGTCGAGGCCGCAGCGGCACAGTAGGACACTGCCTGCTCTCGGCGAGCTTGCGAGCGGAGAGCAGGGGGTCAAGGGGGGAACCCCTTGCCGCCGGAGGCACTCCTGTGAGGAACCGTGGGACACAACGGATGCCCGCTTTGTGGAACCGGCGTTGAGGCCCCCCTCACATCACACAGCTGGGTTTGCAATCCCCGCGGGTTGGTGAGGGGGCATACGGCACCATGTCCGCGCTTGGGCACTCACTCCTTCAGACATCTCTCGACGAGACGGCCTCCGGCGGGCAAAGGGGCGTTGCCCCTCTGCACTCCCCACCAGGGTGCCCCTGGACCCGGTGAGGCAGGAGGGCCGTCGTAATCACCAGGCCGCCCGGTAAATTGCCAGCACATCCGCCTCGCTCGGCTGACCGGGCGTCGTCGTCATCAGCCGCTTGATCCCGTACGCCTTCGCGGCAAACTCCGGCAGCATCGCCTCCGTCACCCCCAGGTCCCGCAGCCGCTCCGGGATCCCGATCCGCCGCTTGAGACCGACGACCGCCTCAATCGCCCGGTCCGCCGCTGCCTCCGGCGTTCTTGCCGCCACGTCTTCGCCCAGGAACTCCGCAATGCTCGCGAACTCCGCGAGCCGCTCCCGACGCGTGAACTCCATCACGAACGGCAACAGCAGCCCGTTCCCCTCACCATGCGAGCAATGAACCGCCCCCCCTACGGGATACTCCATCGCATGGACCAGGGCCACGCCGCAGTTCGAAAACGCCAACCCCGCCAGCGTCGCCGCGAACGCCATCCCCTCGCGGTCCGGCAGACTGTCGAGTTGCTCCACCGAGCGGACCAGATGCCGCCCGACGAGCCGGATCGCCCGCTCCGCCAGCAGGTCCCCCATCGGGTTCTTCCCTTCGTAAGCGGCCAGCTCGCGCGGCGGAGTCGGCATGTCGCCGAACCGTGTATTGGTGAACGCCTCAATCGCGTGCGTCAGCGTATCGATCCCGCTGTCGGCCGACGGCTTCCGCGGGCACCCCATCGTCAGCAGCGGATCGACCAGAGCCACCCGCGGCCGCAGATGCTGGCTCTGCATGCTCAGCTTGATGCGGTTCTCGGTATCGGTCAGCACCGCCGAATGCGACACCTCGCTCCCGGTCCCGGCGGTCGTCGGGATGCACATCAGCGGAATCAGCGGGCCGGGGATCTGATCGAACCCGAACAGCGTCCGGAACTCGACCGGATGCGAGAGCCCGACCGCCACGACCTTCGCCAGGTCCATGTTGCTCCCGCCCCCCAGCCCGATCACGCCATCAGGCCGCGCGGACTTGGCGGATGCCAACGCCCGGTCGGTGATCTCAAACGACGGTTCGGGAGCCCCGCCGGTGAACAGGATCGGTTCCAGTCCCGCCTCGCGAAGCGAGGCCAGGATCGGCTCGACCAGACCGCAACGTTCCAGAACGGGATCGGTGACGACAAGCGGCCGGGACATGCCGGCGCGACGGGCCGCCACTCCCGTCTCGTCGGCCGCTCCGGGACCGAACAGGAGACGGTTGCCGTCATGAAAATTCCAGATGCGTCGCGGCGTCATGGGCAGCCCTCGTCATCGAGCGTGATGAACGTGCGTGCTCGAAATCGAACCCCAAAGCACTTCTGAAAACTGACGACTCTCAACTGCTCTCGTTGATCTGCCCTTTGATCAGCCGCTGCGTGTCTTCCCACTTCGATTCCAGCAGGGCGACGTACTGCTCCGCGGAAAGGAACTCCGCGTCGGTCCGGAACTCGTAGAGCCAGCCGTCGGAGCTTCCGGCGGTGTTGATCAGCGAAGGGTCGCTCAGGACGGCGTCGTTGAACGCGGCGACGACCCCCGCGGCGGGAGCGTACAGGCTCGACACCGCCTTCGAGCTCTCGACCTGCCCGATCTCCTGCTTCTTCTGAACGTGCGTTCCGCCGTCGACGAGCCAGTCGAGGAAATAGACGTCCTGCAGCAGCCGGATCGAGTACGCCGTAAAGCCGACGCGGAGGACATCCCCATTCGGCTGGAGCCAAAGGTGGTTCTCGGAGTACCGGCGATCAAGGGGGATCCGCGCCTCGTATTTCCCCATCATGAAGGTCAGGTGAGCGGACATCCGGGCAGTCTCAGGAGAGCGTTCGACTCAACGGGACAGCCTCGTAGGGGAGTGTCCTGCTGTCAATGACGCCCGGGCGGGAAGAAACCGCCGCCCGGCTCCGCTTCAGAAATCCTTTGGTGGCCGCAACCTTGCGGAGCGACCAGAGGGAAACTGCATCTTGTGACGGTTTTTTTGTTGGACTAGGATTGCGGACGGCAACTGGACAGGTTGACACCGCCTGCGCGTCGGCATGGTGCTGAAGTGGCGGCCGACTGATCCCGACCGGAGTGGGATCGTTTCTAAAGCGAGACGCAAGATGATTTCAGCTTCACGACGTGTCCGTTACGCCCTGGCGTTGTCGCTGGCGGCGGTGCTCGGCGGACAGCTGGTTCGCCCCGCTCTCGGGGATGCGGATGACAAGGACACGACGAAGCTCGTGGTGCAGATGGTCTCCCGGTTCCACCTGAGCCGGCCGCAGGTGGACGACGCGGTGTCGAGCAAGTTCCTCGACCTTTACATCAAGCACCTCGACCTTCAGAAGCTTTACTTCCTCAAGGCCGACATCGACGAGTTCAACAAGCACCGCACGACGCTCGACGACGAGCTCAAGGCCGGTGACGTCGGCTTCGGCGTGCTGGTCTTCAACCGCTACAAGGAGCGGATGCAGGCCCAGGTCGCCCTGGCCCACAAGTGGATCGACGCCAACCACGACTTCTCCGTCGAGGAGACGATGGTCACCGATCGGGATCAGGTCAGCTGGGCCAAGGACCAGGCCGAGCTCGACGACCGGTGGCGGCAGCGGATCAAGTTCGACCTGCTCCAGGCCAAGCTGGACGGGACCGAAATGGAGAAGGCGAAGGAGCGGCTCCACAAGCGCTACCGGAATGCCCTCCTCAACATCAACAACATGAGCCAGAACGAGGCGGTCGAGTTCTACCTCACCTCGTTCACGCAGGTTTTCGACCCGCACTCCACCTACATGTCCCCGCAGTCCTGGGAGAACTTCCAGATCGACCTGCGGCTGAGCCTCGACGGAATCGGCGCGGCCCTCCGCTCGGATGACGGGTTCACCATCGTCGCCGAGATCGTCAAGGGGGGAGCGGCGGACCGCGACGGCCGCCTCAAGGTCGGCGACAAGATCCTCGCCGTCGGCCAGGGAGACAAGGGTGACCTCGAAGACATCTACGAGGCCAAGCTGAACGACGTCGTCCGCAAGATCCGCGGCGAGCGGGGGACGATCGTCCGCCTGCAGGTGAAGCCGGAGGCGGGTGGCGACGCCAAGACGTACAACATCACCCGCGCCAAGGTCGAGCTCCAGGAGCGGGCGGTCAAGGGGGAGATCATCGACACCCTTCCGCGGACCGGGCGGCCGGGGCGGATCGGCGTGATCAGCCTCCCCTCGTTCTACCGCGACTTTGAAGGGGCCCAGGGAGGCGCCGAGAACTTCAAGAGCGCCGCCAAGGACATGGAGCTCGTCCTCCAGAACTTTGCCCGCGAAGGGGTCGACGCCGTGATCGTCGACCTTCGGGACAACGGCGGGGGAGCTCTGAGCGAAGCGATCGAAGTCTCCGGCCACTTCCTCGACCAGGGTCCGGTCGTCCAGGTCAAGGAGCCGAACGGCCGCGTGCGGGCTCTCGACGACGAACTCCAGGGAGTCCTCTACAACGGCCCGCTCGTCGTGGTCTGCAACCGCCTCTCCGCCTCCGCCTCGGAGATCTTCGCGGGGGTCATCAAGGACTACCACCGCGGGATTGTCGTCGGTGATACGACGACGCACGGCAAGGGAACGGTCCAGAACCTGATGGAAGTGGCGGCCAGCGAGCCGTTCCGGATCTTCCGCGGCGTCGATCGCGGCAAGCTCAAGATGACGATCCAGCAGTTCTACCGCGTCAACGGCCACAGCACCCAGAGCCGCGGCGTCCGGTCGGACGTCGTCCTCCCCTCGATCCTGGACCACCTCGATCAGGGCGAAGCGTTCCTCGACAACGCCTTGCCGTTCGACCAGATCCAGGAAGCGAGCCACGAGGACAACCGGATGGTCTCGCCGAACCTGGTCGCTCAGCTGCAGAAGGGGAGCGAAGGCCGCGTTGCCCGCGACGAGGAGTTCGGCAAGGTCAACAAGGCGATCACCCGTTACCTGGAGCGGAAGAGCCGCAAGTCGGTCTCGCTGAACGAGACCGTCCAGAAGGCCGAGCGGGATCTCGACAAGGAGATCATCGACCAGGAAGGGGAGAACACGGACGAGGAAGGTCTTCCGAAGAAGAAGGACGAGAAGTTCTTCCCGGAGAACGCCTACAACAAGGAACTCCTCAACGTGACCCTGGACTACATCGCCGGCCTCAAGAACCACGTTGCGGTTCAGAAGTAGCAGGCCGGTAGACGATTCCGACATCGACGCGGAGACCGAGTTTTCAGGACTCGGTCTCCGCATGCTTTTGCGGGCTCGGGTTTTGCATTAAGGTTCCCCCAAATTACGTTGGCAAATTCCGCAGGCAAACTGCCATCGGCAGCGGGCCGGGTCGCCCGCCGCGAAACGATCACTGATATTCGCACAGGTCACAGCATCATGGGTTTGGAACGGACACTGATTCTCTTCAAGCCGGACGCGGTCCAGCGCCGCCTGTGCGGCAAGCTGCTCGGCCGGATCGAGGATCGTGGTCTGCGGATCATCGGCCTCAAGATGCTGCAGGTCACTCCGGAGCTGTCCCGCAAGCACTACGCGGAGCATGTGAGCAAGCCGTTTTATCCTCAACTGGAGGCGTTCATCGTCTCCGGGCCGATCGTCGCCCTCGCCGTGGAAGGGCCGGACGCCATCCGCGTCATGCGGGACACGATGGGGAAGACGAACGCCCGCGATGCCGCCCCGGGGACGATCCGCGGCGACTTTGCCATCTCGCGGCAGATGAACCTGATCCACGGCAGCGACGGTCCCGAGGCAGCTGTGCGGGAGCTGGCGCTGTACTTCGGACCGGGGGAGCTGTGCCCTTGGACGTCGCCGCTGGACGGGGTGATCCTCGCTCCCGACGAAGTCTGAATCGGGAAGGGGCGCCCTGCGGCGATGACGTCGGAGTGGGCGTCCGAAGGGCATCGGGACCGGTATGCAGAACGGATTTCTGGGATTCGGCGCGTCGTTCATGCTCGACTTTGTGGTCGTGGCACTGATCGCGGTCGTCCCGGTCGTCCTGTGGAGCCTGTACGCGGTCCGGATTCAGCGGAACTACGCCCTGCACCGGAGCCTTCAGATCCTGCTGGGGGTGGTGCTGCTGGTGACGGTGGTCGCCTTCGAAGTCGACATGCGGATGCAGGGGGGATGGCAGGCGATCATCAACAAGCCTGGCCTGACGCCGCGTCGTTCAGCGGAGGAGATCGAGACGATCCGGAAGGTGCTGTACTTCCATCTCGTGTTCGCGATCTCGACGCCATTTCTGTGGGGGACGGCTCTGGTGCTGGCGCTGAAGCGCTTTTCGCGGCCGCCGCTTCCGGGGCCGCACAGCCGCCTGCATCGACGGCTGGGCTGGACGGCGACGGTCGATCTGGTGATGACGTCGCTGACGGGGCTGGTGTTCTATTACTTCGCCTTCATCCGCTGACGGCTGCTCCGTCAGAAGCGGCGAAAGGCGTTAAACACCAAGACACCAAGGAGGCACAAAGAGCACAAAGTTGATGCTCCCGGATAAGCCTCTTCGTGGTCTTGGTGTCTTCTTTGTGCCTTGGTGTTTAACTCTTCTCAGCCGACCGGCGCCTCGTCGATACACGGGATCCGGTTCGCCGCGAGCTGCTCGATGATCGGCGCAATCAGCGCCGTCCAACCCGTCTGATGACTCGCACCCAGGCCCCGCCCCGTATCACCGTGGAAATACTCGTAGAACAGAACCAGGTTCTCCCAGTTCGGATCATCAATGAACCGGTTCCCCCGCGAATAACACGGCCGCTTCCCCTCATCCGTCAGCAGGAACAGCTTCGTCAGCCGCGCACGGAGCTCATTGGCCACCTCCCGCAGATTCATGAAGCAGCCTGAACCGGTCGGACACTCCACCCGCAGATCGTCGCCATAGAACTGGTGGTACCGCTCGAAAGCCTCGATCAGGATGTAGTTCAGCGGGAACCACACCGGCCCGCGCCAGTTCGAATTCCCTCCGAACATGCCGCTGTCGGACTCGCCCGGCACATACTGAACCTTGAGCTCGCTCCCGTTCACGTGGAACACGAACGGGTTCTTCTCGTGGTACTTGGAGAGCGACCGGATCCCGAACGGCGACAGGAACTCGTCCTCGTCCAGCACGTACCGCAGGATCCGCTCGAGCTGCTCCCGGGTCGGAATCGCCAGGAGTCGCAGCCCCGCCCCCGCCTGCTCGGTCTCGGGCCCCTGCTTCTCCATGTAGGTCATCGTGTCGATGACCTCCTTGCGGTGATCGAGAAACCACCGCATCCGCTTCTGGAACGCCGGGAGCTTGTCGACGACGCGGTCGTACAGGATGTCGACGGTGAACAGCGGGACGATCCCCACGATCGAGCGGATCCGCAGCGGGATGCTCTTCCCGTCGATGTGGAGGTGGTCGTAGTAGAACCCGTCCTGCTCGTCCCACAGGCCGCTGCCGTCGAGCGAGTTCATCGCCGCGGCGATGTTCATGTAGTGCTCGAAGAACTTCGACGCCATGTCCTCATAGGCGGGGTTGCCGTCCGCCAGCTCGAAGGCGATCGAGAGCATGCTCGAGCAGTAGTACGCCATCCAGGCGGTCCCGTCCGCCTGCTCGAGATGGCCGCCGGTCGGAATCGGCTTCGAGCGGTCGAAGATCCCGATGTTGTCGAGGCCGAGGAAGCCCCCGGTGAAGACGTGCCGGCCGCGGACGTCCTTGCGGTTCACCCACCAGGTGAAGTTGAGGAGCAGCTTCTGGAAGCAGCGGGCCAGGAACTCGCGGTCCCGCTGTCCTTTCTGGGCGGTCATCTGGTACACCCGCCAGCAGGACCAGGCGTGGACCGGCGGATTGACGTCGCTGAAGTTCCACTCGTAGGCCGGGATCTGGCCGTTGGGGTGCATGTACCACTCGCGGAGCAGCAGGATCAGCTGCTCCTTCGCGAAGTACGGGTCGAGGTTCGCGAACGGGATCATGTGGAACGCGCTGTCCCACGCCGCGTACCACGGGTACTCCCACTTGTCCGGCATCGACAGGACGTCGCGGTTGAAGAGGTGCGACCAGTCGTGGTTCCGCGTCCGCTCGACCCACTCGTGGGCGTGGACCCGCTCGGGAGCCTCCTTCACCCAGTCGTCGACCGCGTAGTAGTAAAACTGCTTCGTCCACAGGAGCCCCGCGTTCGCCTGCCGCAGGACCCGCTTCTCGTCCTCGGAGAGCCCCGGCGAGACGAGCGACTCATAGTAGGAGTCCGCCTCGGTGATCCGGTCGCTGAAGACCTGCTCGAACCCCTTGCCGAACGGGGTCGGCGTCTTGAGTCCGGCGTCCGTCAGACGGAGACGGACCTCGGCCGAGCCCTTGGCCGGGACGTTGAGGGCGTAGACCGCCGCGGCCTTGGTCCCCTCGAGCCGCGGATTGACGATCGTCGTCCGCCGCTGGATCAGGTACTGGTGGAACGCGTCCTTGCACGACGGCGAGCTCCCCTCCTTCCGCTGCGAGCGGAGGAGGTTCGTCTCGTTCTCCGTGAAGAGCCACTTGGGCGACTTGCCGTCGGGTCCCTTATCGGCGCGAAGGACGTACTTGCCGAGGGTCTGGTGCGCCGCGGTGACTTCGTCGGTCCCGCTCGCCTTGATCTTCGGCTTGGGGATGTCCTTCTCGAACCCCGACTTCCACGCCCAGTGATTCCGGAACCAGAGCGTCGGCAGCAGGTGCAGCGTCGCGGCCTTGTCGGCCCGGTTGTGGACCGTGATCCGGATCGCCATGTCGTCCGGCGACGCCTTGGCGTACTCGATGAAGACGTCGAAGTACCGGTTGTCGTCGAAGATCCCCGTGTCGGTCAGCTCGAACTCGAGGTCGTGCCGACCTCGCTGGCCGTTCGCGGACCGGAGCGCCTCGTAGGGGTAGGCCTGCTGCGGGTACTTGTAGAGTCCCTTGCAGTAGGAGTGCGTCGGCGTGGCGTCGAGGTAGAAATACGCCTCCTTGACGTCCTCGCCGTGGTTCCCCTCGGGCCCCGTCACACCGTAGAGCCGCTCCTTGAGGATCGGATCGACGCCGTTCCAGAGGGCGATCGAGAAGCAGAGCCGCCCCTGCCGGTCGGACCAGCCGAGGAGGCCATCCTCCCCCCAGCGGTAGGCGCGCCAGACGGCGTCATCGTGGGTGAAGTAGCCCCAGGGGAAGGCGTTCGTCGAGAAGTCCTCGCGGACCGTCCCCCACTGCCGTTCGGCCAGGTAGGTGCCCCACCGCTTCCAGTTCGCGCCCGTGTCGAGGCGGGCTTCCGCGGCCAGACGGGCCGCTTCCACGGTTTCACCAGGCACTCTCAAATCCTTCTCTCACACCGCGGCATACGTTCCGGGACCGAGCCCCGGCGGAATCGCAATCCGCCGTTGGTCGCCGGGTATGCGCATCCGAGCGGGAGATGACATGCCCGCACACCCAGGTTCTTCGCATGTTAAGGATTTCATCGACCGATTGCGCATCCGGCTTGCCGGAAAGTCGCTCCCATCGGCAAGGTCTCACACGACTCGACCCGTGCGGACGGCACAGGCCGAACGTCGGTTGGGATCGATTGCCGTCGATCATCGACTCTGGCTCATGCCCGACGGCGCGGGCAGCGTGTTCCTCCCGGGAGACGGTCGCGGGGCGGGTTTGAGCCACGAGTCGACCTGCATGGCCCCGTCCGCGGGGAACGAGACCGTGATGCATCCGGCCTCCCCCGTCGAGAGGATGGGCTCCGCGTGCGGGTACACCTGCCGCAGATGGTCGATCCGATCTCCGCGGCCCGCGCTCACGACAACGACGCGCGGCGTGGCCCAGCGAGCGAGGTCCGGCGTGTTGCACGTGCGGGAGCCGTGATGCGGCGCGAGCAGCAGGTCGCAGACGCGAGGTCTCTGAGCCAGCAGCCGCAGCAACCCGCTCTCTTCCAGGTCGCCTGTCAGAAGGAGACGCTTTCCACGGAAGAGAATCTCAAGCACCAGGCTGTTGGCGTTGTCGAGCGGATCCTGACCCTCCGCGGGTGGATGGAGCACCGCGACCTTCAGAATCGGGTCGACTTGCAGCTGGTCTCCCTGCGACAGAAGCCGGATCGGAACGCCCGCCGCGGCGATCTGATCGAGGAGCGCCGCCACGCTGGGCTGCGACAGATCGCAGAATGCGCGGGAGACGAAGACTGTCCCGACCGGAACCGAATCGAGGAGCCGCGGCAGGGCGTTGAAGTGATCGGCGTCCGCGTGGGAGAGGATGACGGCGTCGATCCGCTGGCGGCCGTGTCGCCAGAGCTGATTTCGGATGCTCCTGGCCGCGGCGTCTCCTGCCGTCATCGCTCCCGCGTCGTACAGGAGCGTTCGCCCGTTCGGCGCTTCGACGAGGATTCCACCGCCGTGGCCCACCGAGACGAACGTGCATCGCAGCGCCGGCTCCTGGTCCGCGAAGAGACCGGGCAGAAGACCGACGATGACCCAGACGGCGACGGAGTGCGCCGCCCACACGCGCATCCGGCCGCGGGCGAAGAACAGGCCTCCCAGCAGCAGGACGTAGTAGACCGCGGTCCACCACACCGGCGGCCCCGGGGAGTCGAAGTGGCCCCACGGAGTGTTCGCGGCTCCCTGAATGATGGCGTGAAAGAGCCAGAGCGCCGCGGAGAAGAGCGCGGCCAGCGGCGGCGCGAGCCAGGGGGCGAGCAGGCCCACCCCGAGGAGTGCATAGCCCGTCCCCAGGATGACGACGACGAGCGGCGCGAGCAGGACGTTGGCCCCGAATCCGATCGGCGCCGCGATGTGGAACGTCGCCAGTTGGATCGGCAGCGTGAAGACAAACACCGCCGCCGTCAGAAGGAGGAGCGTCCAGGTCTGGGCCAGGAACCACTCGGCGGCCTTCCGCCACCACGTCGGGTCGGGGCTCAGGTCTGGTCCGTCGACACGCTCCGCCCGAAGGGTGCTCCGAAGCCGGGCCATCGCGACGAGAGCGGCCACGGCCAGGAACGAAAGCTGAGCCCCGATGTCGAACAGGTGGTGCGGATTCGCGAGCAGGAGCACGATCGCCGTCGCCGCGAGCGCGTTGAGTCCGGGGGCGATGCGTCCCCAACGGAGCCCCGAGAGGACGAACGCCGTGAGCAGGGCGGCCCGCACGACCGGCGGACGCTGATCGGTGAGATAGAGGTAGAGCGCGACGGCGGCCAGGAGCAGCCACGCCATCCTCCCCGGAGACACGTTGAATCCCCGCAGGACGATCCCGACGAGCATCAGGAAGATCACCACGTGCTGACCGGAGATCGCCAGGATGTGCATCGTCCCGCTGGCAGCGAACTCGTCTTCGACTTCGTCCGTCATCCCGGTCCGGTCCCCCAGCAGCAGGGAGCCCGCGAGGGCCGCGTCCTCCGGAGACAGTACATCCCGCAGGAGCGCCAGGGCGTGAGCCCGCAAACGAGCCCGAAGCCGCGCGACGCCATACCGCCAGTCGGACGGGCCCTCACGACGGATGACGGCGTCAGGATGGTCTGACCGCACGATCCGCCGGATTTCGCGCCCCGCCAGGTAGGCGGGAAAGTCGAAGTCGCCCGGGTTCATCGGAGGCGACGGTGTGGAGAGCCGGCCGACAAGTCGGACCGGATCGCCCGGTTCGAGGCCGAGCACATGGCCGTCGACCGTGACGGCGACCCGCCCCGTCGCCGGCGTGGGGCGGGTCGCCACCACGGCGGTCACATCGAGGTCAAAGCGGGACCGCACAATCCGCTGCCAGGCCGGGGCGGAGTCCGGCGGGTCGTGAAACTCCGGCGCGGAGGCAATCGTCCCTTCCAGTTCGACCGGAGAGTCGGCCGCGGCGGGGAAGAGGCTTGAGATGTCCGAAGGGGCCGGCGGGCCGGCGGCGAGTTCCCATCGCACGGCGCCGACGATCAGCCACGCGGCGAGCGCCGACCAGGCGGCCGCGCGGCCTCGAAACAGACTGCCCCCGATGGCTGCGACGGTCCCTGCCACAGCCAGAGGAAGAGGAGCCAGCGGCAGCGACCAGCCAAGCAGGATTCCGAGCCCCAGCGCCGTGGCAATCGCCACCAGCGGCTCCCGCGGCAGCGTCCGCCCGATCCGGTCCGTCGGCCGCGGCGACGAAAGTGACGGCAGCGGCGGCTTCGGTTCCACGAGGCTGGCCCGCTCGGGAGGAATCGGAACACGAGGATTACGGATACCGTCCGCCGCTCGACCGCCTTCCCGCGATCATTCCATGCGGTCTCATCCGGGAAGATCCGGCTCTACCCCGGATTGCGGCCGAAGACCATCAGCGTGATATCGTCGTTCTGCGGACGGCCCGCCGCGTGGCGCTTCACGTCCGCCCGGATCGCAGGCCCGAGAACCGACGCCCGGGGCGAATTCTGGGCCACGAAGTTCCGCAGGACATCCGTGCCGTACAGGTCTCCCGCGTGATTCATCGCCTCGCTGACGCCGTCGGTGAAGATCACCACGGTCTCACCCGGATTCAGCGCCCGCGTCACGGCATCAAAGGGATAATCTTCGACGACGCCGATCGGGACCCCCACGGTGTCCTCGGTGAACTCCTCGACCGTCCCGTCGGGCTTGCGGATCATCGGCGACATGTGGCCCGCATTCACGAGCGACATCTTGTGGTTGACCGTGTCGAGGATGACGTAGACGAAGGTGACGAACCGTCCCTCGACCGCCTTCGCGCACATGTGGTTGTTGATCTTGAACACCGCCTCCGCGGCATCCTGCACGAACTCCACCGTCGAGCGGACGACGCTCGAGATCCGCGACATCACCAGCGACGCCGGAACCCCCTTGCCGGCCACGTCCCCGAACGCCAGGCAGACCTTGCCGTCCACGAGCGGGATGACATCGTAGTAGTCGCCGCCGACCGCCTGGGCCGCCTCGTAGGTCGTGTAGAACTCGTACCCCGGGAGGTCCGGCATCCGCTCCGGCAGGAGGGCCCGCTGGACGTCGCGGGCGATGTTCATTTCGCTGTCCTGCTTCTGCTTCTCCACGTAGGACTGCAGCAGCCGGGCGCTCTCGTACGACATCGACGCCTGTCCCGCGACGGCGATCATGATGTCGAGGTCTTCCTTCTTGAACTGCGAGAGCGGATTGAGCGTGTCGATGTTGATGAGCCCCATCGGCTCCCCCGACATCGAGATCAGCGGGGCGCACATCATCGAGCGGATGCTGAGGGACGAGATCGACTCGCTCGCCTGGAACTGCGTGTCGGACGAGGCGTCGGCCGAGAGGATCGCCTTCTTCTGCTCCAGGACCGTCTTGACGATCGTCCGGCTGAGCTTGACCGACTCGTCGGTCTCGTCCCGGCGGTGCTTCATGGCCCGCGGGACCATGTTGCCGGCGGCATCCTTGAGGATGATCACCCCGCGGTCGGCGTGCGGAAAGATCGCAAACAGGGTGTCGAGGACCTTGGGCAGGATCTTCTCGACATCATGGCTCCCCGCCAGGCTGCGGGTGATCTCGAGGATCGCCTTGAGCTTGGCCTGCGGCTGAACGTCGAGCAGGCCGAAGCCTTCGGTGTGCTCGGCGGCCCCCATGATCGTCGACGTGATCTCGTCGGCGGCGATCTGGACGTCGGAGTACTTCTCCGCCTGCCGCAGGACCGCGGAACTGGAGTCGTCCGGCGCGTTGTCGCTGGCCGCCTCGACGCGGAACATGATCGGCCCGAGCTTGAGCCGGTCGTTGTTCTTGAGCGGCGTCAGCCCCTCGACCTTGGTCGTGTTGAGGAAGGTCCCGTTGCCGCTTCCCAGGTCTTCGATGGAGACCTTCTCCCCCTCGCACAGGATGCGGGCGTGCTTGCGGGAAACCATGTTGGAGTTGATCTGGATGTCGCACTCCGGGAGGCGACCAATGATGTTGTCCCCCTGCTTCAGATCAAACGGGGTAGCCTGCCCCTGCTGGAGGAGAACGATCCGCGGCATCTCGAACCCTCAAAAAGAAATCCACGCGAAGCGACGTTTCTCTTGTGTATGAAACCTCCGAGGCGAAATCCAGTGTGGGAAAATGAATGTCGCGCAATTTGACTTGATTGCGACCGGCACGAAACCGGTCCCCGCCGGCCGCGGAGGACCGCCCCTCCGCACACGTGTTTTCGGAACCGTCATCCCCCTTCCGGCGGCCTCCGGCAGAATCCGCCGGAATCCCTCAAGGTCGCGGGACCGAGCGGCCGATGTCGAGGAAATGACGTTGCCTTGTCGGTCGAACGCCTTATGGCCCGTCGCATGATTCGCGCGCTTCTGTTCGCCTTCGGACTCAGCGGAACCCTGATCGGGGCGGGGCTGTTCTACGTCGACTCGATCGCGCTGAAGCCGACCGTGAAGGGGATCGACGCGCCGTTCGTCGACCTGCTGATGTCGGTCGGCGAGAGCGGGGAGATCGTGATCCGGCCGGCGGCCTGGCTCCCCTACACGCTCGTCGGGATGAGCGCACTGACTGTCCTGTACTCGATCGCCCTTCCCCCCCGCCGCCGCCACGAGCACTACGGCCGGGGCCACCACCATCACTGAGTCGGCTCGGCCCCCGCTTCCCGCCCGCCATCGCGTCAGCCGGAGGCCCGGCTGCGGATCGACTCCAGCACGCGAACCGCGGTCAGCAGGACCAGGACCACGCCGCCGGCGATTATGCCGATTCGCTCGCCCGCGGTGACCAGGGCCAGCACCCCGGCGACCACCGACAGGATCGGAATCGCCATCAGGCCGAGCTTGCCATCGAACAGCCGTCGGCCGCGGAAGATCTGGTCGAGCTGGCTCACCGTCACCGCCAGCACGACGACGATCCCCACGATCATCCCTTCGTACATGTTCGAGTTCGTCTTCACAATCCGCTGGACCGCGTCGACGACCGCCTGCAGGAAGACCGCCCCCAGCACGGTCCCGATCACTGTCCCCACGCCCCCCTGGAGGCTGCAGCCGCCGACGACCGCCGCGGCGATCGCATTCAGCTCATGCCCCCCAGCCATCGTGGTGGGACTCAGGCTGTGCTGCTTGGCGATGTAAAACACGCCCGCCAGGCTGGCCGCCAGCCCGCTGAAGGCGTAGGCGAACCACTTGACGTTGTTGGTCCGGATCCCGCTCAGGATCGACGCCTGCTCGTTGCCGCCGAGAGCGTAGACGTGGCGTCCAAGAACCGTGCTGGAGAGCACGACCCAGATCACGAGGGCCAGGACCAGCAGCACCGTCACCGAGATCCAGACGTTGGAGTCCAGGTACTCGATGAACGGCTCGTTGAACTGGATCTCCTCGGAGCCGGTTCCGCCGCCGCGGTAATTCCGGGTCACCCACGACGTAATCGCCCGGGCGAAGCTCCGCAGTCCCACGAGCGTGCCGAGCGTCACGATGAACGGCGGCAGCCGCAGCGCCACGATCAGCCAGGTGTGCAGCGTCCCGACCATCAGCCCTGCGAGCATCGATCCCAGACAGGAGACCACGACAACCCACGTCGCCAGCGGCTTTCCGACACCGAACGTCCCCTCCGGCGAGAGGACGATCATCAGCGAGATGCAGATCGTCGCACAGAAGGCGGCCGTCGAGCCGAGCGAGAGATCAATCCCGCCGGCGATGATGACGACCGTCGCTCCCAGGGCGAGCATCCCGATCGGCGCCAGGTTGCGGAGGTTGTCCTTCAGGCACTGCTGGGGCTTCCGCAGATAAGCGTGGTTCGAGTCGGCCATCGCCGTCGCGGCGATCACCGCCAGGATGGACGCGATCAGGGCCCACTCGTGCGTACGGAGCAGCCACCCGCGACGCGCGCGTGGGGAACCAGCCGGAGGGGTGGACGGAGCTTCAGACATGAGCGCAAGCCGGGTCGTGGACGAGGCGAGGTCGAAGACGGGCGGCCGAACTCACTACGAGCTGATGAGCTTGTACTTGTCGAGCCAGCTCTTGAACGCGGGGAGTTCCATGAACTCGACCGTCTTGGAGTCGAACATCTCCGGCTTCAGGGGGGACTCCGGTCCCGGAACCACGACCCGCAGGCCGGTCGTGTAGACGTCCGCGCCCGGCTCGCCCGCCGGCTTCGGGAACATCTCCTTGATCGTCGCCTCGTCGTTCGCCAGCATCGCCTTCATCATCCGCACGGCCTGGAAGCCCATGTCGAACGGATTCTGGACGACCATCACGTCGATGTTCCCTTCCCCCATGTCGACGATCGCCTGCTGGTCGGCGTCGAACGTGCAGACGGCGAACTTGTCGCGGGCTTTCCGCTCCTTCACGACGCCGGCGATGGCCGGAGCGTTGTAGGCCCAGATGCCGACGAGGGCCACGAGGCCGTCCTTTTCGAAGTTGTCGATCGCGGCCCGGACGTTGTCGCGAGCCTTGTCGCGAGCCATCTGATCCGGCATCCGGTCGAGCTCCTTGTAGGACTCGCCGATCGTTTCCTGGAAGCCGTTCATCCGTTTGCGGGCGTTGTCATTGTCGCGGAAGCCGGCGAACTGGACGTACGCGCCGCTCTCTTTCTTGCGGCTCGCAAGGACCTGCTTGGCCGCCGTCCCCAGAACGCGACCGGCGACGAGGTTGTCCGTCCCGATGTAGTACGAGCGATGTCCCGGGTAGGTCTCCATGTTCAGGTCGCCGTCGACCGTGATGACCTTCACGCCGGCGTCCATCAGGCTCTTCATTTCCTTGGCGATGCCGACGTTGTCCGCATTGACCACCGAGATCGCGATCCCGGCGATGTCGGACTCCGTGCCGTACTGCTTGAGGCGATTGATCTGGCCGACTTCACCGCCGCTGTTCTTGTGGAAGTCGACGGTCAGCTTGGCGTCCTGGAGCCCGAGCGTCTTGGCCGCCTCCTGGAAGCCGGCGTTGCAGGTGTCCCAGAACGGGTCTTCCCCGTTGGTCAGGAAGATCAGCCGCTTTGTCCCCGCCGGAGCGGACGCCGACGGTTCCGAGTTGGACTTGGCGACGGGTTTGTCCGACTCAGCGCATCCAACGAAGAGGATTGCCAGCAGGCTGAGGAGCGAAAATCCCCGGAGCGGGAAGAGACGGCCGGGCGCGGGCATCTGGAACTCCCAACAGGCGACAGACTTAGATTTTGAAGACGTGAGGCTCGCCAGATTACGGCTGCCCATCAGCAAAATCAAATCGGTATCGGGAGGGAATCGTCGATCCGCTCCGATCGCCGCCGTCTTGCAAATCCGCCGGGGGGATCAACAATGCGGATTCGCGCTCTCTCTTTCCGCGTCGATCCGCCTCGACGCCAGTCCGGTGTTCATGCGAGTCAGCTGCTCATGATTGTGACGATCGACGGTCCGGCCGGAACGGGAAAGAGCACCGCCGCGCGGCGTCTGGCGGAGCAACTCGGCTTTCAGTTTCTCGACACCGGGGCGATGTACCGCGTTGTGGCGCTGCGGTGCCTGGAACAGACCGCCAATCCCGAAAGCGACGAGGCGAGCGGGGCCCTGGCCCGGTCGGCGGAGATCACCTTCGAAGACTGCCGGACGTTCCTGGGCGGCCGGGACGTCTCGCACCTGATCCGGGAAACGAACGTGACACAGGCGGCGTCGCTCGTCGCGCGGAACCCGTCGGTCCGGTCCGCGATGGTGGAACTGCAGCGGGCCTTCGCGACCGGCCGGGATATTGTCACCGAAGGGCGGGACCAGGGAACCGTGGTGTTTCCCATGGCGGAGCTCAAGCTCTATCTGACGGCGGATCCCGTCGAACGGGCCCGGCGGCGGTTCGACGAACTCCGCGCTCAGGGGCAGTCGGTCACGATCGAAGAGCTGCTCGAGCAGCAGGGACTGCGGGACCAGCGGGACCAGACGCGGGATGTCGCTCCGCTCCGCGCGGCCGACGACGCGGTCGTGATCGACACGACGTCGCTCTCGATCGAGCAGGTCCTGGAGCGGATGCTGGAGCTCGTGACCGCCCGGCGAAGCCGCTGATCAGTGAGCCAACCGGTTTCGCGGAGGCACTTCCGATCTGTGTCCATCTGTGTTGATCTGTGGCTGGTCAATTTTGAGCCACAGATCAACACAGATTCACACAGATCAGAGGACAAGGCTCAGTAGAGCAGCGTCGCCAGCCGTCGGCGGTATTGGCCCGCCAGTTCGTGGTCGGCCATCGTGCTCATGATCGTGAGCATCGATTCCTTGGCCGGAACGCCCGCTCCCGAACGGTCCCGGGCGATGTGTGAGAGGCACAGTTCCAGTGCCTCTTCGTAGTGCCCCGACGCCGCCAGCGTGTCGGCCAGTTCCATCTGGAGCGTCATGTTCTGGGGATCAGCTGAGGCTGCCTTCCGGGCCTTGTCGACATCACCGGAGAACGCGGCGGCGCCCGCCTGGACGTCGACTTGGGCCTTGAGCTGCTCCGCTTCCGGCTCCATGTAGCCGCGGGCTTCGAGCTTTTCGAGGATCGACCGTGCCTCATCGAGTTTCTTCATGGCCGCCAGGACCCGCCCGAGTCCGATCCAGGCGAACCAGTTCTCGGCGTCCTCTTCGACAACTCGGCGGTACTTTGCCTCGGCCTGCGCCGGCTCGGACGCTTCCTGCTCCACCGCCTCGGCGAGGAGGCGGTCCATCTCGGAGGGAAGAATCCGGTCCAGCCATTCGCGGATCTGCTTCTCGGGGAGGGCCCCCTGGAAGGCGTCGATCGGGCGGCCGTCGACGAAGGCGACGACGAGGGGGATCGACTGGACGCCGAAGGCTCCGGCGAGCTCCGGGTTCTGCTCGGTCTCGACCTTCGCCAGGATGAAGCGGCCCGCGTAGTCGTTGGCGAGCTTCTCGAGGATCGGGGCGAGCATGAGGCAGGGCTGGCACCACGTGGCCCAGAAGTCGATGACAACCGGGACGGTCCGGGACTTCTGGACGACCTCCACGTCGAAGGTTTCGGCGGTCGGCTCGATGATCCAGGGGGAGGCGCTGGCCATGGGAGAGATGTCTTTCTGTCGAAGGTCGCAAAACTCGCGGCGGGGAGCCGGGGGAGGGCTTAGTAGCGGGGGATCGTCGGGTCGACCTGGAGGGACCAGCCGTCGATTCCGCCGGCCATGCTCTGGGCCTGGGAGAAGCCCTGGGCCCGCATCCAGCGGGCGACGCGCAGGCTGCGGCCGCCGTGGTGGCAGTGGATGACGATGAGGTCGTTTTTGCGGGTGTCGATTTCGCCGATCCGTTCCTGGATCTGGCTCATGGGGAGGAGTTCGGCGCCGGGGATGCGGCAGCGGTCGAACTCGTCCTGTTCTCGGCAGTCGAGGAGGAGGAAGGGTTCTTTGGCATCGAGCCGGCTCTTGACGGTGGCGATATCGGTTTCGAGGGGGAGCTCGGTCATGTGTGCCTGCGGCGGGTGGAGGTGTGGTGTTCCAGAATAGGGATGTCGTTCGCGACTGAGAAGAAGCCGCGAGCTTGCCGGGAGGACGGTGCTACCTCAAACCCAACGTGCCCCGGCAGCCAGGGGTCAAGGGGGCCACGCCCCCTTGCCGCCGGAGGCATTTTCGATGAGGAACCGTGGGACACAACGGATGGCCGCTTTGTGGAACAGGCGTCGAGAACTCACCACTCGATTCGCAATCCCCGAGGGTTGGTGGGGGGGCATACGGCACCCTGTCCGCGTTTGGACACGCGATTCTTCAGACATCTCTCGACGGGCTAGGCCTCCGGCGGGCAAAGGGGCGTCGCCCCTCTGCACTCCCCACCAGGGTAGCCCCTGGACCCGGTTCATGGGGCGCGGTAACTCAATACCGCGGACACTGGGACTCTTCCACCACCAGCGATACGATCGCCACTCGCCACTTCTCTGAATCATCGCACTGGGAACATTCCTTCATGTCGCACGCCTATCCCAAACTCCACAACGCCATGTGGCCGGGACTCGTCGGAAAAGAACCCGGGACCGACCACCCCCCCATCAGCCTCGACCGGATGCTCGAACTCACCGCCAAGGCGGAAGTCAACGGCCAGAAGTTCGAAGGCGTCGACATCTTCCTCTTCCACCCCCACACCGATCCCGACGCCAGCAACGACGACATCCGCCGCATGGCTGACAAGATCGCCGCCCACGGCCTCAAGGTCGGCTCCCTCGTCGCACCCGTCTGGCCCGGGACCGTCGGCGACTCCGCCATGGGCTCCCCCGAACAACAGGCCAAGTTCGTCCTCGCCGTCGAAAAAGCCTGCCGCATCGCCGGCCTCCTCAACAAGCACGGCGTCCGCCAGTACGGCCTGATCCGCATCGACAGCGCCACCAGCCCCAGCCAGTGGGTCGAAGACCCCAAGGCCGGCACCAAGAAGATCGCCGAGACCTTCCGCAAGGCCGGCAAGGTCGCCGCCGACCACGGCGAACGCCTCGCCGCCGAAGGGGAAATCTGCTGGGCCGGGATGCACTCCTGGCGGGCCATGGTCGACCTCCTCGAACAGACCAACATGCCCGGCACCGTCGGCTTCCAGGCGGATCTCGCCCACACCTACCTCTACCTCCTGGGCTACAACGCCCCCGAGCATGCCCTCCTGAAGAGCGGCTACTCGGAGGAGGAGTTCGCGACCGCCTACAAGAAGATGACCGACGCCCTGCGGCCCTGGACGCTCGACTTCCACGTCGCTCAGAACGACGGCTCGGTCCACGGCACCGGCAACCACGACAAGACCGGCCGCCACTGCCCGGCGGACGATCCGAACGGCAAGCTCGATATCGTGAAGTGCTCGAAGTTCTGGCTCGAAGGAGCCGCCGAACGCGGCATCAAGCACATCTGCTGGGACGGCTGCATGTTCCCGAACGCCATGCTTGAAGAGCAGAAGACCTGGAACACGATCCTCGGCAAGATGATCCAGGTCCGCGACGCCGCGGGCTGGAACTGATAGGAAACTCCTGTGTGCCCATCAGAGCCGTGTGAGCAGTCTCACACGGCTCTTCCTATGTCGGTAGGCTGCACGGGACCACCGCAGGTCCTCCTCAGTTCGCGACGTTATCCGTGGTGAGCCCGTCGGTGGCAGTTCGGACACAATGCCATTGCGTTTTCAACCGTATCAGGGCCACCATCGGCAAGACGAACTCGGTGATGGACTTCCAAGTATGGACTTCCATCGGAACGCTTCATGAAAGGAGCTTGCTTCAGACATGACTCGCATGTGCCATCTGCACGACGTAACACAGCGACAATGACGGCCGCATTCCGGATGAAGTCGAGTGACAGAACCATCCTTCGCTGAGGAAGCGCTGGAGCGGATTTCAGTCGAGTTCGCAATTCTTCGTCGGATAGCATGGATAGCTCCGCAACTTTGCGGTTCATGTCCAACGTAGCACTCTCATCTGACACGACATCGGCACCGATATCGCGGACTTCGCTCCACTTCCCAGCCCTTGCCCGCTCCTGATAGGGTTGACCATCGCTGCATTTGATCAGATGCCTAACCGGTAAGACGATCGCTAGGCGGCGCAAGCTGCGCACCGTGATCAGATTGACGGAGTCTTTCCCGGATGTCTGATTCCCGTCGAAAAGCTCCAGTTCATCCGGCTGGATTTCTTTAATTATCCGCCGGATGTGTCTGCGACGAGCAACGGTCAGTTCTTGCTTGTCCTCCCAACGGACGATTTCGCCAACGTAGTACACAAAGTTGAAGTCCGTGTGTGGTGAAGCATAGAGGCGGATAGGTGATTCAACAGACGGGGCCACCCTTCGAAACATGGCCACCCTTCCCGAGGAGTGAGGTTGCAGAAAGCATTCCTGACTCGGTCGGTCACGCTGTACCGCTTCGATGTCCTCCAGAACGTGCTCGAAGATCCCGTTGATGAACAACGCGCTGGTCATCACACCCTCAGCAGGCCCGCATGAGCAGCGATGGTACATGAAACAACATTACACACCCAATCTCTCTGTTGGTGTGTACAGAAACTCGCTCGCCTTCGTTTCGAAGGCGCAGTTCCTAAAGTCGCGATGGACCCGTTAAATAACTTTTCGCGATCACCGCGTGGAACTGATCGCCGTCTCATCAATTGGCGCAGGTTGGGCAGTGATCGGAGCCGCGGCCGGCCGCTTCCCTTCCGCGGCGTTCCAGACGTGCTTCGGAGCCGCGAAGAGCACAATCGTCAGGACGCAGCAGATGATCGCGGCCGCGACGGGCGCCGGAGCGGGATGGCTCGCGCTCGGGCCGACGCCCGGATTCAGGTACATCGCGCCGATCAGGCGCAGATAGTAGTAGGCGCTGATCGCCGCATTCACGGCGAGGATGATGGCGAGGTACTGGCCGGCCGGGCTGGCATCGGACCACGCGGCCAGGAACAGGTTCAGCTTGCCGAGGAAGCCCGCCGTCGGCGGCAGACCGGTCAGGCTGAACAGCAGGATCGCCATCATGAAGGCGGAGGCCGAATGGTGGCGGCTCAGCCCCGCCAGATCCTCGATGTTCTGGAGCGAACGGCCCGGCGGGCTGATCGCGGCCAGGATGGCGAAGACGCCGAGCGTCATGATCCCGTAGGTCGCCAGGTAGAACAGCAGGGCCGAGGTCCCGTTCAGAGACCCGAAGGCCCCGACGCTGAGGCCGACCAGCATGTAGCCGGCGTGAGCGACGCTCGAATAGGCCATCAGCCGATGGATGTTCTTCTGCCGGAAGGCCATCAGGTTCCCGACGATCATCGTCAGGGCGGCAAGCGCCGTCAGGAGCGGCTTGAGGAGCCCCGCCAGCAGGCCGGATTCCAGGAAGCCGACCGAGCTGCTGCCAAGAGTGGTGAAACGGATCAGCGCGACGAACCCGACCACCTTGGGGATGAACGACAGCATCCCAGCCATGAAGGCAGGGGAGCCTTGGAAGACGTCCGGAGCGTAGAAGTGGAACGGGACGGCGGTGATCCGGAAGGCGAGTCCCGCGATCAAGAGGCCGCTGCCCAGCGCCACAAGCGGCCCCCAGCCTGAGCGGAGGTACGCGGCGATCGTGGCGAGGTTCGTCGTTCCGGTCGCCCCGTAGAGGAGAGCCAGACCGTAGAGGACCATCGCCGACGAGAAGGCGCTGAGCAGAAAATACTTGATCGTCGCTTCGCGGCTCGCATCGTCGCGCCGCGGCAGGTAGAGCAGGATGTAGGTCGGGATGCTGACGAGCTCGAGGGCCAGGAACAGCGACACGAGGTCGTTGGACGCGGCGGTCAGGTTCGTCCCGGCGAGGATCGTCAAGAGACAGGCGTGGCACTCCGCCGAGCGGGAGTCCTCGACCTGGTTCCACATCGTCAGGACGATGATCGAACCGAGAAGGATCGACAGACCCCGGACATACCACGTCAGGCTGTCGAGCCGGAACGGGCCGGTGACGTCCGCCGCCAGCGGCGTCTTCCACCAGAAGACCCCCGCGGCCGCGAGCGCGAGCAGCGAGAGGAAGCCCCAGCGGTGCCGGAGGCCGCTCTGCGCCACGCCGCTTTCGCTGACGAGGAACGGGCCCGCCAGGAACATCACGCACACCGTGGCGATGAGCGCGATCTCCGGCAGGATGAATTGCGTGGCGTTGTTGATCTGGTCGAAGGTCACGTCAGTCGATCGCAGAATGAAGGAGATTTACTTGGCCGCAACGGCGGGAGTGGTCGCGGCAGCGCCGGCGTCGGCGGTCGCTGCCGGGGCGGGGACCGCCTCGTACAGCTTCACCAGGGCGTCCACGTCGGGACGGATCGTGTCGACGAGCGGAGCGGGAGTCACTCCGATCCACAGGCACAGGAGCGCCAGGGGAACGAGGGCGACCGCTTCGCGGAAGTTCATGTCCTCGATCGGGTCATGGACGTTCCGCGGCTCGCGGAGCGGACCGAAGAACCCGTGCTGGACCATCGTCAGGAGGTACCACGCTCCAAGGACCACGCCGCTCGCGCCGATCACGGCGTAGGCGACGTTGAACTTGAACATCCCCATCAGCGACAGGACTTCGCCGACGAACCCGTTGAGCCCCGGGAGGCCGATGCTCGCCATCGAGATGAAGACCATCGAGACGGCGATCAGCGGCAGCTTGTTGGCGAGGCCGCCCAGGTCATCCAGCATGCGGGTGTGGTAGCGGTCGTAGACCATCCCGACGAGGAGGAACAGGGCTCCCGTCGAGAGACCGTGGTTGATCATCTGCAGGATGCTGCCGGTGATCCCTTCGGCGTTCAGGGCGAAGAGGCCGAGCATGCAGAAGCCAAGGTGGGCCACCGAGCTGTAGGCGACGAGCTTCTTGATGTCCCGCTGGACGAGGGCACAGAGCGACCCGTAGACGATCCCGATCACCGACAGGAGGCCGATCAGCGGCGCCCCGCAGTGGACGCAGGCGTACGGGAACATCGGGAGGCAGAGCCGCAGGAAGCCGTAGCTGCCGAGCTTCAGCAGGACGCCGGCCAGCAGGACCGAGCCCGCCGTGGGGGCTTCGACGTGGGCCAGCGGAAGCCACGTGTGGAACGGGAAGAGCGGCACCTTGATCATGAAGCCGGTCGCGATGGCGAAGAACAGCCAGACCTGCAGGCTTCCCGGCATCGGGTGAGCGGCGAGGGTCCGGGCCAGATCCGGAATCGAGAACGGCGTCGTGAGGTCGGTGTGGCTGACGACCCACAGGACCATCGAGACGAGGCCCAGCAGCGTCACGAGGCTGCCGGCGAGGGTGTAGAGGAAGAACTTGAAGGCGGCGTAGACCTTCTGCGGTCCCCCCCAGATCCCGACGAGGAAGAACAGCGGGATCAGGGTGAACTCGAAGAAGACGTAGAACAGCAGGAGATCGAACGAGACGAAGACCCCGATCAGGCCCGCCTCGAGGACGAGCAGGCAGGTGTAGAACTCCGCGGCCCGGTCCTGGATCGTCTCCCAAGAAATCAGGATCGAGGAGACCGTCAGGAGCGTCGTCAGCAGGATCATCGACAGGCTGATGCCGTCGACGCCGAGGTAGAACTGGAAGGAGAGCTGCTTCGCCTGTGGCTCCTTGCCGGAGACGTGCCGGTCGAGCGTCAGCCACTCGTAACGGGCTTCGACGCGGGGCTGGGCCGCGCCGCGGTCGGCGGCGGGTGCGGGGAGTTCCTTGAACTGGGCCGCCGCGGCCAGCGACACCGCCAGCGTCGCCAGCGAGCCGACGAGCGCGATCCACCGCGGGACGGTCGGGCCGGCCGAGCCGCGGAACAGCATCAGCAGCACCGCCACCAGCAGCGGAAGGAACAACAGGCAGACGATCGTGGAAATCATGTTGGGGGGTCTGGGGACTAGGGTCCAGAGACTAGGGCGGCAGGAGCGGGGCTGTGTTTATCCCTCGTCCCTGGACCCGAGTCCCTCAACCGTCTCGATCACATTCCTGCCAGGGCCTGGAGTACGAACGCGACGCACACGAGGACGCCGATCCACATCACGAACGCATACGACTGGACGAACCCGCCGTGCAGCCGCTGCGGAGCGCTGCTGAGGATTCCGGGGATCTTTCCAACGCCATCGACGGCGGCGTCGACGACGTACTTGTCAAACAGCTCCGAGAGGTACGCCAGTCCCTTGAGGGGGAAGACGACCAGGAACATGAAGATCTCGTCGAAGTACAGCTTGCCGTACGAGGCGCGGTACAGCGGGCCGAACTGCCGGGCCAGGGTCTGCGGGACGTCGGTCTTGTCGACGTACAGGACCTTCGCCAGGAACCAGCCGGCCACCCCGATGACGATGCTCAGGCCCATCATCAGGAAGTTCATCCCATGCTCACCCTCGGGGATCCCGGTGGTGTGATGGAACGTGCCGCCGAAGAGGTGCGTCGGACCGACCGCAAGGCCGATGCCGAGGGCCGCGATCGCCAGGATCCGCAGCGGCCAGGCCATCGCCGGCGGCGCGTCGTGCGGATGGTGACCCGCTTCTTCGGGGAACCGCTCCGGACCGTGGAAGGTCATGTAGTAGGCGCGGAAGGTGTAGAACGCGGTCAGGAAGGCGGTGAAGAGGGCGATCCCCAGGATCACGGCAAAGAACATCCGGTGCTCGCCGTGCGTCGCTCCGCTGAAGAGGGCGGCCAGGATTTCGTCCTTGCTCCAGAAGCCGGCCAGCGGCGGGATCCCCGCCAGGGCGGCCGCTCCGCAGAGGAACGTCCAGTGCGTGATCGGCAGGGCATGCTTCAGCCCGCTGAACCGCCGCATGTCGATCACGTCCCCCATCGAGTGCATGACGCTTCCCGAGGCGAGGAACAGGAGGGCCTTGAAGTAGGCGTGCGTGAAGAGGTGGAACATCGCCGCCATGACGGCGAAGCCGACGAACTCTTTCCCCGCCGCTCCGGCCCCGAGGGCCATGAACATGTAGCCGAGCTGGCTGACGGTCGAATAGGCCATGACCCGCTTGAGGTCCGTCTGGGTCAGCGCGGTGATGGCGGCGATCAGGGCCGTAATCGCTCCGACCGCGGCGACCACCATCTGGGCCGTCGGGGCGAGCATGAACAGCGGCGTCGAGCGGGCGACGAGATAGACCCCCGCGGTGACCATCGTCGCGGCGTGGATCAGGGCGCTGACGGGGGTCGGGCCTTCCATCGCGTCCGGAAGCCAGACGTGCAGCGGGAACTGGGCCGACTTCCCCATCGCTCCGACGAACAGCAGGAGGCAGATCGTCGTGATCAGCTGCGGATCGGTCATCGCCAGCGTCTGCAGGCGATCGGCGTTGAAGACCTCGTCGAAACGGAGCGAGCCGAAGGTCGTCCAGATCAGGAAGATCCCCAGGATCAGTCCGAAGTCCCCGATCCGGTTGATGACGAACGCCTTCTTGGCCGCCGCGGCCGCGCTCGGCTTGCGGAACCAGAAGCCGATGAGGAGGTAACTGCAGACCCCCACCGCTTCCCAGAAGACGAACAGCATCAGGTAGCTGCTCGAGAGAACCAGCATGCACATCGAGAAGACGAAGCCGGAGACCGCGGCGAAGAACCGCGGATACCCCGGATCGTGGTGCATATAGCCCGATCCGAAGATCGCCACGAGGAGGCTGACGCCCGTCACCATCGCCAGCATGATGCCAGTCATGGCGTCCGCCCGGAGCTCGATCGGGACGTGGACCGATCCGACGTCGAGCCAGTTGTAGCCGACGGCGACGACCGGCCCCGACAGGACGTGCTCGGCATGTTCACCGGCGTGCGCCCAGGTCTTCGGCAGGATGTCGAACAGGAGGATCAGCGAGCAGACGAACGAGACGGCAATCGCCGCCGCGCAAGGCAGGTGGCTCTTGTACTTCCAGATCAGCTTGCCGGTGAGGGCGAGGAGGAGCGCCGCCGCCAGCGGAGCGCCCGGAATGAGCCACAGGATGAGATCGCGCGTCGATTCAGACATTGGTCGCGGTCTCCTTGCGATCGCCGCGGCTCAGCTCCAGCGGCCGGCCGGCCGGCGTGAGCTTCGGAAGATTCTCGTAGGTCGACTCGGGAAGCGGACGCGGGGCCCGTTCTTCCGGCGACAGCGGATCAGGGAGGTCGGACTCGTGGAACAGGCTCCACAGGTCGATGTTGAGCGACCGCGACTTCTGGTAGAGGTTCAGGATCAGCGACAGCGCCAGTCCCGCCTCGCACGCCGCGACGGTGAGGATGAAGATCGTAAAGACCTGTCCCTCGTTGTTTCCGTGCAGCTTGGAGAACGTCGTCAGCGTGAGCGAGACGCCGTGCAGCATCAGCTCCGCCGAGAGGATCATGAGGATCAGGTTGCGCCGCGTCAGGAACCCGATCCCCCCCAGGGTGAAGAGGATGGCCCCCACGGCGAGGTAGCCATTGATGGTGTTCATAGTGTTCCTTGCGCCCTTCGCGGAGCCATGGCGATCGCTCCGATGCTCGCCACGAGAAGGAGCGTTCCCGCCATTTCCACGGCGAAGAGGTAATCTCCGAACAGGGCGCGGCCGAGCCCGTGAAGGGTCCCGACCGGAGCCGCGTTTCCGTCCACGACCTTCGGAACCGTCAGTTCGCTGCGGGTTCCGGTGACGCGGGACATCGTCGCCGACGGCCCGTTCTTTCCGATCCGTTCGACGTCCTTGCCCGCGAGCTGCAGGCCGTAGAGCATCGTCCCGAGGAGGATGAAGGCCATGAAGGTCGCCCCGACCGGGTGACGGGACCGGCCGTCGTAGTTCGTCGCCCCCGCCTGCTGGGCGAGCATGATGACGAACAGGAAGGTGACGATGATCGCCCCCGCGTAGACGACGATCGTCGAGGCGGCGAGGAACGGAGCGTCCTGAAGAACGAACAGCCCGCAGACGCTGAGCGTCGTGAGGGCGAACCACAGGGCCCCGTAGACCGGGTTGGAGCTCGTCACCATCAGCGCGGCCGAACCGATCGCGCCGAGGGCGAAGACGTAGAACAGGACGGTCTCCACCGCGGCTTCGGCGGCAAGACTCTTCGGCGTGAGGATGTCCGCCAGGACGACGAGAGCGCCGATTCCGGCCAGGGCGCCGACGATCCGCGGACGCTGATAGCCGACCGGCATCAGCCACCACACCGCCAGCGCCCCCAGGAGGAGCGGCAGCAGCAGGTGCCAGTGGTCGAGGATGATGTTCATGGACTAGGGTGGATGGAGTGTGGCGACGGCTGGGGCGGTCGCCCAAGTATCAGGTCACAAGTATCAAGTATCAGAAGAGGCCGCTCCGGAAAGCGGGCTCTCGACTTAAGGGGCCTTCCCCTCGATCTTGTCGGCGACGTTTTCCCAGGCGGTCTCCATGACCGCCGTCCCCTTGATAACGCCGGCCGTCGCCTGCTTGGCCGAGCGGTCTTCCGCGACGACCGAGGTCGCCGGCCCGAGGGTGGCGAGCTCGACGATCTCCGAGGTCCCGCTGAGCTTGCCGCGGCGGGTCCGGATCGGGTCCTTGCCGCTGTCCTTCGTCGCGTCGAAGATGGCCAGCATCTTCTCCTTGTTGAAGGTCATCTCGGCGCGGCTCGAGCCGGTCATGTCGTACAGGTGCGTCAGCTCGATCGCATCGCACGGGCAGGCTTCTTCGCACATCCCGCAGTAGATGCAGCGGAGCTCGTCGAGGATGAACTCCATCGGGAACTTGTCCCGGTCGGGCCATTCCGGCGGAGCCTTCTCGGCGGTGATCTCGATGCAGTTCGCCGGGCAGGCGGTAGCGCACATCATGCACGCGACGCACTTGACCCGACCCTGCTCGTCCCGGTTGAGACGGTGGACGCCGCGGTAGTGCAGCGGCAGCTCCGGCTTCTCTTCCGGGTACTGCTCCGTCACCGGCTGGTAGTTCGTGACGTGGCCGACGGTCGTGCGGAGGCCTTCGACGATCGCCGGAAGGAACGTGGCCTCCCAGAAGCCGATCTTCGGCTCTTCCACCCAGGTGACATCTTTGGCGTCGATAGGCATGGGAATCGGTATCGCAGTTGGAGGGCTGACGGCCGGGCCACCGCATCCGTACGGAGGTCCCGGAAACAACTTCAACCCTTAGTGGGCATGGGCGTGGCCATGACCGGAGGTCTCCGAAGCGGCGCGGGGCCGGATGCGGCGGCGGCCGTGGGTCAGTTCGGCATGCGTGGCACTGACCGAGATCAGGCCGGCGATGGAAAACAGGGCGGCGGAGATGGCGAACAGCCAGTATCGGTTCCAGCCGAACTGGAGAACGAACATCACCGCCACGACGTTGGCGGTCGCCAGGGGAATCAGGACCTTCCAGGCGAGTCCCATCAGCTGGTCGAACCGGAACCGGGGGATCGTCCAGCGGATGAGCATGATGAACAGGATCACCACGAGCACCTTGGTGAGCAGCACGCCTAGCTTGAGGAGCCAGGCGATCGAGAGGCTTCCGGCGGGATCGGCAATCCAGGGGAACTGCCAGCCGCCGAAGAACAGGATCACGGTCAGGAAGCTGATCGTGATGACGTGCGTGTATTCCCCGAGGAAGAACAGGGCGAACTTCATCGCGCTGTATTCCGTGTGGAACCCGCCGACGAGCTCCTGCTCGCACTCGACGAGGTCGAACGGGAGCCGGTTCGATTCCGCCAGGGCGGCGGTGAAGAAAATCAGGCAGGCGAGCGGCTGCGTCCAGACGTTCCATCCCCAGAACCCGCCGTCGGTCTGGATCGCCATGATCTTCTCGAGGTTCAGCGTCCCGGCCAGGAGGGCGATCCCGACGACCGACATCCCGAGGGGGATTTCGTAGCTGACGACCTGAGCGCTCGCGCGGAGCGAGCCGAGCATGCTGTACTTATTGTTGGAGGCCCAGCCCCCGAGGATGATCCCGTAGACGGCGAGGCTGCCGACCGCAAAGACGAACAGGATCCCGATATCGATGTTCGGGCTGATGATGAACCGCAGCCAGGGCCGCAGGATTTCCGGCATCGACTCGACCGGCCCGAACGGCACGACCGCCAGGGCGAGCATCGTGGTCAGGGCGGAGAGGCAGGGCGCGAGCAGGTAGAGCGTCTTGTCGACGTTCGCCGGGATCACGTCTTCCTTGAGGATGAACTTCAGTCCGTCGGCGATCGGCTGGAAGAGCCCGATCGGACCGACGCGGTTGGGACCGATCCGGTCCTGCATGAAGGCCGAGATCTTCCGCTCGACGTAGATGAGGTACGAGACCGCCCCCAGCACTCCTCCCAGGAGCACGGAGATCGTGACGATAGTGGCAATCAGGTCTTGCATGGTCTCGGCAAATTCCTGCCAGTTCGAATTCCTCGACCGGGCTCGCTGTCGGTCATCCGCTAGCTTGCCCCGTCGAACACTCCCGGGCGCGTCCTAGCGGGCGCCGGCCAGGAAGACCCCATACTCCCCAAGCTGCCCTTCACCCATCGGAGCGAAGGCGGGAATCTCCTTCGCCATTTCGGCCCGCACGCGGGGGGCGTTGAACAGGGCTCCGCGGCCTGTGAGCTCGGAAAGAATTCGTCCGTCCGGACGGGCCTCTTCCGGGCCGTGGATGGCGCGGGTGATGTTCTGGATCAGGCCGGCGTGGTTCACGAACGCTCCGTCCCGTTCGGCCCACGATCCGCCGGCGAGCACGTAGTGCGCCCGGTCGGTCAGAGGCGAAGCGAGGAGGTCCTGGACGATCAGGAGCCGGGTCTTGGCGAGTCCCGCGACCTGAGCTTCGGTCAGCGTCCCCTGCGGGTCGCCGCCGGCGATGTACAGCGTGTCGAACGCGCCGCTCAGGACATCCCCGGCCGGAACGATCGAGCCCTGGAAATGCTGCAGGACTGCTTCGACGCCGCGGCGATTCGGAGCCTTCTCGGCCCGGATCGTGAACTTGACCGGATCGACCGGGCGTCCGTGGACGTCCTTCGGATAGGTATCGTCTTCCCCTTCCACGCGGGCCTTGGCTACGGCGAGGGTGATCTTGGGGGAGAGCGTCTTGAGGTACTTGGCGAGCAGGAAGGCCTCTTCGACCGTCATCCACGGCGAGAAGACGGCGGCCACCTTTTCCGGACGCTGCTTGGCGGCCGTTTCCAGCGCCTCGCGGAGGGCCGGAAGGATCGTGTCCCAGCTCGTCGAACGGACGGCGCCGTTGTCCCGCTGGACCGGGCCTTCCAGCCGCTTGTCCGAGGCGATGTACTTCCAGCCGAAGCGGCCGTCATCGCACATGAAGCTTCCCTGGGCCTGCGGGTTGTACCGCGGCTTGAGGCGGAAGACGGCGTCGTGGTTCTGGTCGATGACGACCGAGCAGCCGGTGCTGCAGTCCGCACAGACGCTCTTCTTGGTCTTGAGCCACCAGACCCGCTGTTCGTAGAGGAAGTCCTTGCTGCAGAGCGCGCCGACGGGGCAGAGGTCGACGACGTTTCCGGCCAGTTTGTTGTTGCAGGGCTCGCCCGGGAAGATGTCGATCTCTTCGTGGGTCCCGCGGCTTGTCACCTGAAGCTCCGCCGTGCCGCTCACCTCGCGGGTGAACCGGACGCACCGCGTGCACATGATGCAGCGGTCGGTGAACAGCGTGATCTGGTCGCCGATGTAGTCCTTGTCCGGCTTGATGTTCTTCGGCTCGTTGAGCCGGCTGTAGCCGCGGCCGTACTTGTAGCTGTAGTCCTGCAGGCCGCACTCGCCCGCCTGATCGCAGGTCGGACAGTCGAGCGGGTGGTTCAGCAGCAGGTATTCGAGCGTCGCCTTCTGGGCCGCCTTGACCTTCGGCGAGTCGGCGATGACGACGGTCCCGTCCTTGACCGGGGTCTGGCAGCCGGGGACGAGCTTGGGCTGCATCGCCACGGTGCCGTCGGGCTTCTTGTCTCCGACTTCCACCAGGCACATGCGGCAGCTGGCGACGACCGAGAGGTCGGGATGCCAGCAGTAGTGCGGAATCTCCACACCGGCTTTCTGGGCCGCCTGAATGCAGTTCAGACGTTCCTGTTCCCCAATCTCAACCGGCTGGTTGTTGATGGTGACTGTGGGCATGCTCTGCGTTTCTTTTGCCGCATCAACAACTTGCGAAAACACATGCCTTGAGCACACATGGTTTTCGCGGGCGGTGATGCCGGAGAACTCTCGTGGCGACCGAACGCCCCGCGCTCGGCGTGTCGCTCGACGGGCGCACAGAATAGAGAACGGTCCGGAGCGGGCCAAGGTTGGGCGGAGCCAAAGTCGGCGGTCCCCGGAATCGGGACGGAAAGACGGTCTTTTCCTTGCTGAAACGATGGGCAGCCCTGCATTCGTTTGAAACGGCGGCGGCCGGTTCCGGGTAGATTGCGGGGAATTGGCCCCCGGTGACGTCCCCATGACTGTCAAGAAATTCACGTTTCCGCTGCTGGTCGTCGCCGGGGTGTTTCTCGTCACCTCGCTGGCGGTCCGCAGTCCCGTGGCCGCCGTCGCCCGAAAACCGGACGGGGCTCTCGCATCGCCGGGCGCCGATGTCTCCGCCGTCGCCCAGGAGGTGGACCGGGAGCTGGGCCGCCTCTGGGCCGCCCACGGCCTGGAGCCGGCGGAGGCTGCGGACGACCTGACGATCCTTCGCCGCCTGTCGCTCGCCCTGCACGGGACGATCCCCTCACTGGAGGAGATCCGGCGGTTCGAAGGGGATTCCAGTCCGGACCGGCTCGCGATCCGGGTCTCGGAGATGCTCGAGGACACCCGGTTCTCGGATTACTTCGCGGAGCGCCTCGCCCGGGCGTTTGTGAGCGTCGACACCGGCCAGTTCCTGATCTTCCGCCGCGACCGGTTCGTGGAGTGGCTCAGCGAGTCGCTCCGAAAACGGGTCCCGTACGACCGGCTCGTCCGGGAGATGATCGCCGCCGAAGGGGTCTGGACCGGCCAGCCGGAAGTCAATTTCCTCACGCAGGCCTACGCCAACGACGAGTTCGATTACAACAAGCTCGCGGCCCGGACCGCCCGGGCCTTCCTGGGCCAGAGGATCGACTGCGCCCAGTGCCACGACCACCCGTTTGCCGAGTGGAAGCAGAGCCAGTTCGAGGAGCTCGCGGCCTGTTACGGGCAGGTCCGCCTGTCGCCGCTCGGCCTGAACGACGCCAAGGACCGCGAGTTCAAGGTCCTCGACGGAGACGGAACGACGGAGAAGGTCGTCGCCCCCGGTGTGCCGTTCTCCTCCGAATGGATGGCGGCCGAGGGGGGCCGGCGGACCCGGCTGGCCGAATGGGTCACGCACCCTAAGAACGAACGCTTCGCGCGGGCCACGGTGAACCGCCTGTGGGCCCTGATGTTCGGCAAGCCCTACGCCGCCAGCCGGCCCGTCGACGATCTCCCAAACCCCGGCGATCCCGCCACGGCGGACGACCTGCGGCTCCTCGATCTCCTGGCCCGCGACTTCCGCGACCACGGCTATGACCTGCGGCGGACAATTCGAGTCATCGCCGCCTCGCGGGCGTTCCGGATGTCGTCGGTCCACCCGCAGGCGGAATCGGACCGGCTCAACGACCTCGAACAGCACTGGGCGGTCTTTCCGCTGATCCGGCTGCGGCCGGAGCAGGTGATCGGGGCGATGGTCCAGAGCAGCGCCATCCGGACGATCGACCAGAACTCGCACCTCTTCTCGCGGGCGATCCGCTTCTTCCGCGAGCGGGATTTCGTCAACGAGTTCGGGGATCCGGGCGACGCCGAGCTCCAGGAGCGGCCCAGCACGATCCCGCAGGCGCTCCTCTCCATGAACGGCCAGTTCGCCGAAGAACTCGCGAAACCCTCGCCGTTCAATTCCTCCGGCCGGCTCGGACAGGTGGAGACCACCCCCGAGCGGCTGCTCGACGATGCGTTCCTGATCTGCCTGACGCGGCACCCGACGGCCGAAGAGAGCGCGGTCCTGCTGCCGGACCTTCAGAAAGGGGACCGCCCCTCGGAGGATTCGATCCAGGACCTCTTCTGGGCCCTGTTCAACGCCCCAGAGTTCTGCTGGAACCACTGACACGCCTCTCTGCAGAAGCCGCCACGTCAGACTGATACTTGATACTTGCCACCTGATACTTGGCCCCTCCTCCCATGTTCACTCGACGCGAAGCCCTGCAGATCGCCACCGCGACGGGAGTGTCTTTCCTGTGGCCGGGCCTCAGCCCGCGGGCCGCGGAGCGCCGCGGGCCGGAACGCGGGAAGTCGCTCATTACTCTGTGGATGGCGGGCGGGCCGAGCCAGATGGACTCCTGGGATCCGCACCCGGAGTCGGGGAACGCCGGCGGGATCACGGCGCTCCGGACCTCCGCTCCGGGGATCGAGATCGCGCAGCACTACCCGCAGATGGCGGAACAGATGCGGAACCTCTCGGTGATCCGTTCGCTCGTCTCCAAAGAGGGTGACCACGAGCGGGGGACCTACTACCTGCTCACCGGATACCGCCCTGATCCGACGGTCCAGCACCCCTCCGTCGGTGCGATCCTGACCGAGGAGCAGCCCGCCCCAGGCGTCGAGATCCCGCAGCACATCGTTCTCGCGACCGGTGAAGGCTTCGTCGTCCCCCGCGGCGGTTATCTGGGGGACCGTTACGACGCCTTCCGGGTCTCGAACCCGGGCGACAACCTCCAGAACATGGAGCAGCGGGTTCCGGCGGCGCGGCAGGCGCGGCGGCTGGAGTCGCTCGACGTCCTGTCCCGCTCGTTCGCCGCCGGGCGGAAGCGGCAGGTCGAGGGGACGATGCACGGCCACGTCATCGACGAGGCGCTGGCGATGATGAAGTCGCCGCAGCTGCGGGCCTTCGACCTCAAGACCGAGCCGGCCGAGCTCCGCGCCGCCTATGGCGAGAACGGATTCGGCCGCGGGTGTCTCATCGCCCGGAAGCTGGTCGAGGAGGGAGTCCGCTCGATTCAGGTCGTCCTCCACGGCTTCGACACGCACGCCGACAACTTCGACGGACAGAAAACCCAGGCCGTGATTCTCGATCCCGCGTTCGCCACGCTTGTCAACGACCTGAAGCAGCGGGACCTGTTCGACTCGACGATCGTCCTGTGCATTGGCGAGTTCGGGCGGACGCCGTGGATCAACCCGCTCGGAGGCCGGGACCACTGGCCGAGCGGGTTTTCGTGCGTGGTCGGCGGCGGCGGACTGCGGAGCGGCGTGCTGATCGGCCGGACGAACCCGGACGTCCGCGATGACGACGCGGGTAAGCTGGCCAAGATCCCGGCCGATCCGATCGAGGTTCCGGACCTCTACGCCACGATCCTGCGGCAGATGGGGGTCGACGGTTCGAAGGAGATCATCACGCCGATCGGCCGTCCGCTTGCGCTCTGCCAGGGGAAGCCGATTGACCGCCTTCTGCCGGGGTGATCTGCGGGTTGTGGTCAGTCAACGGGTGACGGGATGTTTTGTTCCGCTGGCTCAAACCGCGTCCTTGCCGGCACAGCGTCATAGCTCAAACCCAACGTGCCACGGCAGCCTGGGGTCAAGGGGGCCACGCCCCCTTGCCGCCGGAGGCATTTCTATGAGGAACCGTGGTACACAACGGACGTCCGTCTTGTGGTACCGGCGTTGAGGACTCACCGCTCGCCTTGCAGTCCCCGCGGGTTGGTGAGGGGGCATACGGCACCGTGTCCGCGTCTGAACACTCACTCCTTCAGACATCTCTCGACGGCCAGGCCTCCGGCGGGCAAAGGGGCGTTGCCCCTCTGCACTCCCCACCAGGGGTACCCCCTGGACCCCGGTTCTTGGGCCGATAAGCCTGGCGACGCCGATGCCGTCTCTATGGTTCACAAACTGCTACACATCAGCTCAGTCGCCACGCGCCTCCGACTCCCCCGATGCCGCAATCACTTCTCGCCGCTGAGACCAAGCAGCTTCTCGATCCGCGGCCACACCGTCTTCCGGGCAGTGTCGAACTCCGCGGCATTCTTGTCAGTCCGCTGACCGGCATAAGTCTTGAGCGCCTCAGCTTGGACCTTGAGCTGCCGGTAGATCGAGATCATCTCGTCAATCGCCTTGCCGTCATCTTCCGAGAGCTTCTTGCGATCCAGCCGCCCCATCTGGGCGATGACGTTGTCGCACATCGCCGAGACTTCGGTCATCAGCTCCCGCACCCGCTCCGACGGATAAACCTTCTTCGAGAGGGCGTCGGCCGTGACGCCGATGTAGCCGAACGTCGTATACATGTGGGAGGCGGTCAGGACCCCCACGATCTGAAGCGATTCCTCGGCCGGAACCGTCGCCCCGCCCGCCGTCGGCGCGGGGGCCAGTTCGCTCTTCTGAACCTCGACAACCAGTCCCGGCCCGCCGGCGGAGACATCACCCGCTTCCTGGGCGCTCGCACCCGCGGAGAGCTGCAGCGCGATGGCGACAACGATGGCGGCGCCTGTCAGCAGGCGAGAGAAGACCGAGTCCATGGCCAGCCTCAGCTCTTGGAGAATCCGGCGAGATACGGCAAGGTCGACGCAACCTTCTCGATCTGCGGCTTGGCGTCGAGAAGCTGCCCGAGGAAGTCCCACTGACCGGTGACCAGCGACTCGCGGACGTTCGCCGGCATCGTGATCGGCACCGACAGCGGACCGCACTGGACGCGGCTGCCGACGAGGTCGAAGGTCACTTCCGTCTTCGGGTTGGCCTCGATGGCGGCGGCGAGCTTCTCGAGGTCCGCCCGCGTGGCGACGCCGCAGGGAATCCCCAGCGACGTGCAGTTGCCGAAGAAGATCTCGGCGAACGATTCGGCGACGACCGCCTTGATCCCCCACCGCATGAGGGACTGCGGGGCGTGCTCGCGGGAGGAGCCGCAGCCGAAGTTTCGGCCGCTAACGAGGATGGCCCCCCCCTGGAAGCGGGCGTCGTCAAAGGGGTGCTTGGAGTCCTGCTTCCGGTCATCTTCGAAGGCGTGCTGGCCGAGCCCGTCGAACGTGACGCAGCGGAGGAACCGCGCGGGGATGATCCGGTCCGTGTCGATGTCGTCGAGGAGAAGGGGGACGGCGGTGCCGGCGACCTGGGCAATCTTTTGCATGAAACGACGTTGTCCAAAATGGCGGCCGTCCGGCTCGGCAAGGGGCGTCGCGGACGGGGATCGAGCATTCTGAATGCGTTCCGCCGCAGAATCAACCGGCTGACCGATCGCCAGCCGTCGCCCCTGACGTCACGGTCCCGTCTTTTGAACCACAAAGACGAGGAGGAGGGAGGGACCACAGAGGAACACAGATCGACACAGATGAAGACAGGGAGGTCGACGTCGCACTGCCGGGCGGTCCTGCCTCTGCCGGAATGTTCTGGATCCCCTGTACCCGGCGGGGCAAACTGGCGGCGAGGCCAGCCGGCCGCCGTGTCAGGCGCCGGATTTCCAATGGGGCCACGTCGAATTCGAAGCCGCTCAGGAAGGGGTCACCTGATGGTCCGGTCGATTTGCATTGCTCTGCGCAGTGCCGCGATTCTCCTGGCCGTCGCGGCGTCGGTCCGCCCGGCAGCGGCTGAGGACTTTCGGAACTGGCTGCTCGGCATGAGCTTCTCATCCGACAGCCGGAAGGTGGCGGTCTGCGGGGAAGCGGTGCAGATCGTCGACCTGGCTTCACGAAAACCTCTGGCCGGGGATCAATCCCCCGCTCAGGACCGCAAGTGGTTTCGAACCGTTGCGTTCTCTCCCCGGCAGCCCGACCTGCTGGCCATGGTGCAGGGCGATTCTCGCGTTCTCCTCTGGCAACTCGGCGGGAAAGAACCGCTTGCCGAGTTCCCGGAGGAGAAGGGAATCGTCAGCTCCCTGACGTTCTCGCCGGATGGCCACCAGCTCCTGGGGACGTTCACCTTCGGCGGGCCGGAAGGAAAACGCGGCAGCCGGATGCAGCTCTGGGATGTGGCGACCAGAAAGCCGCTGCGCTCGGAGGAACGCCTGGGCGTCTCGATCCAGGGCGTTTCCTTCTCGGGCGACGGGCGGCGGATGGCACTGGGAGTCGGTTCCACGGTAGAGGTTGTGGAAGCCGCCACCTGGGAAAAAGTGGCCTCGGTGCCGCTGCCCGCCGGCGGACAGAAGGGCGACCCCGTCGGACTCGCCACCGGTTTCGCCGCTGGCGACGAGACGGTCCTGGTGGCGGGCGGGATCTGCGTACCGACGACTCCCGATTCCTGCGATCCAACAGGGCTCTTCTGGCAGTGGAACCTCGGCGACATGACCACCCGGACCAGCGAGCCGGCAATGATGACCGTCAGCGGCTTTGCCCTGACCCCGGATCGCAAGGCCTGCGTTCTCGGATCCTGCGTCGGCACGGCCCACCGCGTCGCCCGGCTGGACTTGGAGAGCGGGAAAACGCTGTGGACGAAGGACATCCCGCTCCGAAACGGTTCGATCCACGACCTCCGCGGTTTGCAGGTGTCGCCGGACGGCAAGTGGGTCGGCTGGTGCAACTTTGACTCAGTCCATCTCTTACGACGCGACGACGGCGAAGAGGCGGTCACGCTGACCCCGGAAAACTGGCGCTAGACACGAGGCTGTCGCGACAGAAGCCACAATGCCATTTTGACACCCACTCAGCCGCAAGGGGCAGACTGCCAAAACAAAAAAAGACCTTCGAGCGAACTCGAAGGTCTCTGGCGAGGACGGGAGAAATCAGGGCGGACTACTCAGCCCGCTTCACCGCCACCTTGACAACGGCGGGCTGAGCCTTGGGGAGGGTCAGCGACAGGAGACCGTTCTTGACCGTCGCGTCGATCCCCTGCGGGTTCACGTTGTCGGCGAGCTTGAACGCCCGCTCATAGTGCCGCCGGCCGGCGGTGCCGTACACGGCCTTGAAGCCGTCAGGCTGCGGCAGGTCGACCTCGGCCGAGATCGTGAGGATGTCGCGCTCGACGCGGACTTCGACGCTGGACTCATCGGCTCCGGGAAGCTCGGCCCGCAAGACGTAGCCGCTGTCGGTTTCGAACATGTCCACACGGGGTCGGACATGGGCCACCGGACGGGCCTTGTCCGGCGCTGCGGGCGCGGTCGCTGGAGCGGGATTGGCGGTCGCGGCATTCATGGGGGTATCGGTCGTCTGACTCATATTCGGAATCTCCTGAGGAGCTGTGGAAAAACGGGGTGAAAACAGGCCGGCGCGGTAGACGGAAGGGACTACCCCGCCCGCACCACGACCTTGGCTTTGGACTGCTCCGGAGCACGGGCGGTGATCCTGAGGATCCCCTTCTGATAGACCGCGTCGAGCCGTTCGGCGTCGACCGGGAACGGCAGCGCGAGGTCGTAGCGGGTAGGACGCAATTCGCGCTCCTGGAGGAACGCCCGCTCGCCGCTGTGGTCCGACTCCGGATGCCTGAATCGCACGACGAGCTTCTGGCCATTCGGCAGGATCTCGAAGGCGTCCTCGGTCAGACCGGGGGCGTCGATCTCGATCGCCACGACATCGGTGCCGGCCCACATCCGGACCGCACTGTCGGTGTTGACGTGGGAAAACAGGTTCTGGACTTCCCCCTGAAACGCTTCGAGAAGCTTCCAGGGGCTGGCAGGCCAGTTCAGGGTCAGTGGGGTGAACGGAAGACGATTCGCAACCATCGATGGTCTCCTATGCCAAGACTGCCAGAGTGGCCGAACTGCATCCAAACCACAACAAGGCCATTTTGGCAGCACGTGTTGTCTGGGCAACGAAAAAGCAAGCGCCGTGCCAACTCTTCGGCGTCAGCCCGCCGGGAATCCGGAATCGGCCGGAAGCAGTCCGACGAGGTCCCCTGCGGATCCAAGGCGATCGGGGCGGACAAAATTCTGCAGCGCGCCCACACGGCCGAAATCCGAAACGTACGTCCCTCCGTTCCAGAGACAAATCGTCTACAATCGGGCCCGGGAACGGGCCTCAGACGGAACGGTCCAGCCTCTTCAGGCCCATTTCAGGGAACTCGGAGAGGCGATTTTTCGTCCATTCGATCGCGTTGCAGGAGCCCAGCAGGCCCTGTACGCTCGACCCCGCAACTCAATTTCCAATCTGAACCGGGCAGAAATCATCCATGTCGCAAGCGATGCCGGAACGGCTGAGTGATGATGACGTCAAGCACATCGACCAGCTGCGAGACATCCATTCGCGACTGAAGAAAGAGCTTGGCCGGGTGATCGTCGGACAGGCGGAGGTCATCGACCGCCTCGCCATCTGTCTCTTCGGTCGCGGCCATGCGCTGCTGATGGGGGTGCCGGGGCTGGCGAAGACGTTGCTCGTCAGCAAGCTGGCGGAGACGATGTCCCTCAACTTCAGCCGCATCCAGTTCACCCCGGACCTGATGCCGATGGACATCACCGGGACCGACATCCTTCAGGATACGCCGGAGGGACGTCGCGAGTTCCAGTTCGTCCACGGGCCGGTCTTCGCCAACATCGTCCTCGCGGACGAAATCAACCGCGCTCCGCCGAAGACCCAGGCCGCGATGCTCGAGGCGATGCAGGAGCACAAGGTCACGGTCCTCGGGAAGACCTATCGCCTCGCTCCGCCCTTCATGGTGCTGGCGACGCAGAACCCCGTCGAGCAGGAAGGGACCTATCCGCTCCCCGAAGCGCAGCTCGACCGGTTCATGTTCCTGATCGAGCTCGACTACCCCTCCGAAGAGGAGGAGATCCAGATCGCCCGCAGCACGACGGGGGACGCGCTCCCCGAGCTGTCGCACCTGCTCCATGCCGAAGACATCATCCGGCACCAGCAGCTCGTCCGCCGCGTCCCGGTTCCGGATCACATTTACCAGTTCGCCGCTCGACTCGTCCGTAAGACGCGTCCCAACGGCTCGACCGCCCCCGCCTGGATGAAGCCGCTCGTCTCGTGGGGAGCCGGGCCCCGCGCCGTGCAGTACCTGATCCTCGGAGCCAAGGCCCGCGCCGCGCTGCACGGGAGCTACATGGTCCGGTTGGAAGACGTGCAGGCGGTCGCCTCGCCGGTCCTGACGCACCGCATGATCACGACCTTCGCCGCCCAGAGCGAAGGGATCGACGCCCGCCAGATCGTGCATCGTCTCGTGGCGGAATCGATGGAAGAGCGATAGGCGAGCGGGGGGCGTCAGCCCCCTGATGACAGGTTCGCAGAAGGGTTTCGGAGTTCGAGCCCCGCGCCGCTCGGGGGGGCGAAGAGCCGAATCGACGGAGTCGCCGACCGACGTGGCCGGCCGTCTCCGCGACCGGCAGCAGCAGACAGGGAGGGCCCGCGGGGCCGCGACATGCCGTTCCGTCCGTCCCTTCTTCCGAGTGGCGACAGTTCCCCTACGAGGTTCGAGTTGACGAGCGCCAGCCAGCGACGACGAGCGTTCCCGGCTCTCGCTCCAGCGATGCTGTCGGCGCTCCTCCTGGTCGCGGCCGCGAGTCCGGCCCAGGAGCGTTCTGCTGCCACAACGGTCCCTGCCGCTGAGTCTCCCGCGGCGAAGGCGGACCGTGTCGTCACGGAAGCGTTCGCCAAGCTCGACACCGACTCCAGCGGTCAGCTCACCCGCGAGGAGTACGCGAAGCGCGGCGGCGGCCCGGCGGCGATGCTCGACCGAGACTTCAAGCTGTTCGACTTCGACGCCAGCGGGAGCCTCTCGAAAGAGGAGTTCTCGGCGATCCCCGGCCTCATTCCCGCCGCCGAGCGCGGCGCGGTCCCCGATCCCTTCGACATGCTTCTCGATCAGGCAGTCGCGGCGATGGATGAGATCTGGGGCGACTGGGACAAAGACCCGGAACGCCGCGTCGCCGAGTTCCCCTTCGTCCAGGGGTTCCTGAACTCCGTCGCCCCCGAAGAGGGATCGCAGCTCACGGCCGGGTTCCTCGACCTTGTCGATACCGACAACGACGGCATGGTGCGGCGCGAGGACGCGCGGCGGTTCCTCGCGATGCAGCTCGGGGTCCGCCGGCCGCAGGGGGACCTGCTCCGGCTCGATACCGGCCAGGTCGTCAACTACGCCCTGTTCCTCGGGAACGACGCCAACAAGGACGACCGGATCGACCGCGAGGAGTTCCTGGCGCACTGGCACGACAAGGCCCGCGCCCCGGAGACGTTCGACAAGGCGGACCTCGACAAGAACGGGAGCCTGTCGTTCGCCGAGTTCCGGGACAACACGACGTCGGGGCTGGTCGACGTCGTCGACAATTTCCGGAAGCTCGACACCAGCTTCGACGGCTTCGTGAGCCCCGAGGAGCTGAAGAAGGGGACCCCGCCGTGGCAGCAGTTCCTGGGAGAGCAGGTCTTCCCCCGCTTCGACCTCGATGACAACGGCCAGTTGAGCCTGTCCGAGTACCAGCTCACCATGCAGGCGAACATGATCCAGGCGTGGCAGATGCCGCGTTCGGATGCCAACCGGGACGAGCGGATCTCGTTCGGTGAGTTCGTGTTCAACAAGGACCTCTTCGTCCTGATCCGGCGGTACTACTTCAGCCGGCTCGACCGGGATGGCAACGGGATGCTCTCCGTCGACGAGTACGCCTTCCAGCCGAAGCCCCCCGACGCGCTCTATCTCGTCACCCCCGACGGGTCCCGCTGGACCAAGATCCACGAGTCGAAGGAGTTCCCGAACTGCGGCTCGCCCGCCGTCTCCCCCGATGGCCGGTGGATCGCCTTCGACGGCTACAAGGCGTCGGAAAGCCTCTCGCGTTCGCGGCTGTTCGTCATCTCGAGCGACGGCCAGGAGCGGCGCGACCTGTGCCTGGGGCTGATGCCGAGTTGGTCGCCGGACGGCAAGCGGATCGCCTGCTCGCGATACGAGAACGGCAACGTCGTCGCGATCGTGAACCTGGACGGGACGACGCACAAGACGATCGGCGACGGCTGGGGAGCGCAGTGGTCGCCCGACGGCAAGCGGATCGCGTTCACACGCGGCAAAGCGATCATCGCGTACGATGTCGACACCGGGACCGAGTCGGCCCTGCTCCCCGCCGAGAAGAATCCGTACTCCTTCGTGTACTACAACGCCGCCTGGTCTCCCGACGGCGGGCGGCTCCTCTTCAAGGCGATGAAGACGAACAGCCAGGGAGAGCTCGTGAGCATCCGGACCACGGGGGACGATCCCGACATCCAGGTCCACTACAACGGAACACAGTATTTCGACAACGATATCGGCTGGTCTCCCGACGGGCGGCAGATCGCCCTGGGGGCTCAGTCTCCGCCCGCCAAGAAGACGCTCCTGCACATGCTCGACGTCGAAGAAGGGGCGGTGCCGCGGCTCCTCCCCGGACAGGCGACCGGACTGGCGATCGTCTCGGGCGCGTCCTGGATGCCGGACGGAAAGCAGATTCTCGTACGGGGGCGACCAGAATAAGTGATGAGGGACCAGCGGATTTTCAGCACCGATCACCCGTGCCTTCGGCTCTCCAGCCGAGCGGCCGCGCGACAGGCCATGCGCTCCCGCCGGAGAGCGGTGGCGGTGTGCGCGGTGCTGGTCCTGTTTCTCCTCGCCGGGCGGAGCGCCACCGCTGATGAGACGCCGGCCTCTTCGGCCAAGCGGACCGCGAATTCGATCTTCGAGAAAGCGGACACCAACAAGGACGACCGGCTCACGCTGGAGGAATACCTCGCGATCGACCGGAACAAGCCGGAGGTGCTGCAGCGGGACTTCCGCCTCTTTGATCTCGACGGCAACGGCGCGCTCTCGCTCGATGAGTTCCGCACGATCCCCGGCCGCGTCCCGGAGACGGAACGCCTCGCCGTTCCCGACCCGGTCGACGCGATCCTCGACCAGGCGGTCGCCGCGCTCGACGAGACTTGGGGGGGCTGGGACAAGCAGCCGAACCGGCTCGTCCAGTCGGGGCTGTTCGTCGTCCGCCTCTTTCAGTCGCTCGACCCTGAAGGGGGGATCCCGGCGACGCAGTCGGAGATCCAACTCGCCGATCCCGACCGGGACGGCCAGACGACGCGGGAAGAGGCCCGCCGGTTCCTCGAAATCCACCTCGGCATGCGGGCCCCGACCGGGGAGCTGCTCCGCCGCCCGCCGAACCGGGTCGTCAACTTCGCCGTCTTCCTCGGCGTCGACGGCGACAAGGACAACCGCCTGTCGCGCGAGGAGTTCCTCGGGACGAGCTACCTCAAGGACAAGGGGGCGGATTTCGAAAAGGCGGACGGCAATCGCGATGGCTTCCTGAGCATCGACGAGTTCGCCAGCCTCCCGGGAACCGGGCTCATCGATCCGGTCCGCCGGTTCCTGCAGATCGACACGAACTTCGACGGATTCCTCGATGCCGCCGAGTTCGAAACGGGGGCCTACACGTGGCAGACGATGCTCACGAAGCCGACGCTCCCCGCCTTCGACGCGGACGGGGACGGACGGCTCAGCCTGCCGGAATACCTGTTCACGATGCAGGCGAACCCGGTCCTGGGGTGGCATTCCGAGATCCGCGACACGAACCGCGACCAGGCCCTCTCGTTCAAGGAGTTCACGTTCGGCCGGGGGCAGTTCGCGCTCCTGCGGCGGACCTACTTCTTCCACCTCGACCGCAACAGCGACAACCGGCTCGATCTGGAGGAGTTCCCGTTCAAGGTCCGGGAGTCGCACACGCTGTTCAAACTGGGCGCGGACGGAACCGGCTGGGCCAAGCTCTACCAGCAGGCCGATACCCCCGCCTGCGGATCGCCCGCGGTCTCGCCGGACGGGAAGTGGGTCGCCTTTGACGGGTACGGAAAGGACGGCCTGTCGACCTCGCACGTGTACGCGATCTCGATCAACGGGACGGGGCGTCGCGATCTCGGCGAAGGGCTCATGCCGACCTGGTCGGCCGACGGGAAGCAGCTCGCCTGCAGCCGCTACGGCGAGGCCAACGGGGTCTGGATCATCAGTGCGGACGGCACCCCGGTGAAGAAGGTCTCGCGCGGCTGGGGGGCGCAGTGGTCTCCCGACGGCAAGAAGATCGCCTACACGATCAACGAAGCGATCATGGTCTACGACGTCGAGAAGGACGAGTCGTCGTCGATCATCGAGGCGGGAGACAACCCCTACAGCTCGGTCTACTGGAACATGGGGTGGTCGCCCGACAGCACGCGGCTGATCTTCAAAGGGGTCAAGTCGAACGGCGAGTCGGGGATCGCGAGCGTCAGTGCCGCCGGCGACAAGCCGGACCTGAAGGTCCATTTCACGACGAAGAACACGTTCGAAAACGACATGGCCTGGTCGCCGGACGGCACCCGCGTCGTGTTCGGAATGAAAGCCCCCGAGGACCAGTACGTCGCCCTCTACGAGTTCAACCCGCAGATCAACGAGCCGCCGACGCGCGTGAAAGGGCAGGACCTGACCGTCGGCCCCCTGTGCGACGTCTGCTGGACTCCCGACGGCAAGACGATGGTTATTACCTGCCGAGGCAAATAGAAGGTTTTGAAGTGATTCCCAACACCAGCCCGAAGCGCGAGCGAGGGATTTTCAAAGTGATCCCTCGTTCGCGCTTCGGGCTAGTGTGACGCCGCACTCCCCGGCCACTGATACCTGTTACCTGATACTTCCCCTCGTCCCCCTCCCCCATGCTGCACGACCGCCGAACCGCGAGCTTCATCGATCCGCAGGCGCTGGCCCGCCTGGCGGCGGTGCCGCTGTTCGCCCGCAAGCCGATGCTGGGGAACGTCTCGGGGAAGCACGCCAGCCCCCACCGCGGAGCGAGCGTCGAGTTCGCAGAGTACCGCAAATACGTCCCGGGCGACGACCTGCGGCGGCTCGACTGGCGGGCCTACGGCCGGTCGGACCGGTTCTACGTCAAGGAGTTCGAGGCCGACACGAACCTGCGGTGCTGCCTGATCTTCGACACGAGCGGGTCGATGGACTTCGGCTCGACCGGGATCACCAAGATCGAGTACGCCCGCCGGATCGCGGGGTCCCTGGCTTACCTCGCGATCCAGCAGGGGGACGCGGTCGGCCTCTCGTGCGTCGCCGACCGGGTCGTCCGGACGATCCCGCCGCGGCGGACGCCGGCCCACCTGCGGGGGGTGTTCAACATCCTCGAGCACGCCGAGCCCAAGGGAGACACGAAGCTCGCCGCGCGGCTCCATGAGCTGGCCGAGACGATCCGCCAGCGGGCGCTCGTCGTGATCATCTCGGACCTCTTTATCGAGCCCGCCGAACTGAAGAGCGCCTTCGAGCATCTCCGGTTCCGCAAGCACGACGTGGCGGTGTTCCACCTCCTCGATCCTCTGGAGCTGGGGTTCACCTTCAAGCGGCCGATGCGGTTCCTCGACATGGAGGGGGGCCCGTCGATCTTCGCCGAGCCCAACGACATCGCCGACCGCTACCAGGCGGCCCTCAAGACCTACCTCGACGACATCAAGACCGGCGTGCTGGAGTCGGCCATCGACTACCACCGCGTCAGCATCGACGAGAGCTACGAACAGGTGCTGATGAGATTCCTCGTCGGCCGGACCCGATCGCGGGGTGCCCGATGACCTTCCTTCAGCCGGCGATGCTGGCGGCCCTGCCGATCATCGCCCTGCCGATCATCATCCACCTCATCAACCAGCGGCGGTTCCAGACGATCCGCTGGGCGGCGATGATGTTCCTCCTGGCCGCCAACCGGATGTCCCGCGGCTACGCCCGGATCCGGCAGTGGCTGATCCTGCTGTTCCGGACCCTGGCGGTCGCCGGCCTCATCATGGCGGTCAGCCGGCCGCTGGCGAGCGGCTGGCTGGGACTCGCCGCGGGGGGCCGGGCCGACGCGACGCTGATCCTCCTCGACCGCTCCTCCAGCATGTGGCAGCAGGGACAGGGGACGGCGCTCACGAAGCTCGAATCGGGGAAGCAGCAGCTCCACCGCTCGCTCTCGCTCCTCCAGTCGGGCCGGTGGCTCCTCGTCGACAGCGCCCACAACAAGGCGACCGAGATCGAAGGCGCCGATTCGCTTCTCTCGCTCCCGGACACCTCCCCTGTCAGCGCCTCGGCCGACATCCCGGCGCTGCTCCAGACCGCCTACGCCTACGTCCAGGCGAACCGGCCGAGCCGCACCGAGGTCTGGATCTGCTCCGACCTGCGTCAGAACGACTGGAACGCCGACGGCGGCCGCTGGCAGACGATCCGGGAGTCGTTCCAGGAACTGCCCCAGGGAGTCCGGTTCCACCTCCTCGCGTATCCCGATGCGGATCCCCGCAACCGCTCGATCCGCGTCACCGGCGTCCGGCGGCATGAGACCGCGGCGGGCGCGGAGCTCCTGCTGTCGCTCAAGGTCGAGCAGACCACGGGGAGCGAAGAGACGGTCAAGATCCCGGTGCAGCTCGAGATCGAAGGGGCCCGGTCGGAGATCACGGTCGAGCTCAGCGGCGGGGCGGTCGAGCTCAAGGACCACGCCGTTCCGATCGAGCGGGTCCAGACGCGAGGGTGGGGCCGGGTCTCGATCCCGGCCGACTCGAATGCTTCCGACAACGAGTTCTTCTTCGTCTTCGACCGACCGACGCCGCGGAAGACGATCCTCGTCAGCGACGACCCGGCAGCCGTCACGGCGCTGCAACTCGCGGCGGCGATCGGCCCCGATCCCTCGACGCCGTGCGAAGCCGAGACGCTCGGCCCCGACCAGCTCGCTTCGGTCCCGTGGGAAACGGTCTCGCTCCTGATGTGGCACGCGCCGCTCCCGACGGGGGAGATGGCGGACACGATCCGGGCCTTCGCCAAGCGGGGGGGGCAGGTGATCTTCTTCCCGCCGACCGCCCTCAGCAGCGACGGCTTTGCCGGGGTGAAGTGGACTGACTGGAACGACGCTCCCAACGCCATCCCGATCTCGACCTGGACCGGCGACCAGGGACTGCTGGCGAACTCGCAGAGCGGTGCCGCTCTCCCGGTCGGTCAGCTCAAGGTCCAGCGGTACTGCGAAATCGAAGGAGAGACGACGACGCTGGCCTCGCTTCAGAACGGAGCCCCGCTCCTCGCCCGCGCGATCACCGACGAGCGGAATATCTACTTCTGCGGCACCACGCCGGCCGCGAAGGATTCGTCGCTCGCGACCGACGGCGTCGTCCTGTACGTCATGCTCCAGCGGGCCATCGCCACCGGGGCTTCGGTCCTCGGCAACACGCGGCAGCTCATCGCCGGCGAGATCAATCCCACGACGACCGAACAGTGGCAGCCGCTCAGCCGGCGGGAGGATGTCCTCTCGACCGACTACGCCTATCAGGCGGGGGTCTATCAGGCCGAGGAAAAGTTGTTTGCAGTCAACCGCAGCGAAGCGGAGGACCGGCCGATGGTCGTCGCCGACGCGCCGCTCGCCGGACTGTTCCAGGGGCTCGACTTCGACCGCGTCGATGAGAAGGCGGGAAGCAGCACGAGCCTCATCGAAGAGATCTGGCGGCTGTTCCTGGCGATCATGATGCTGGCCCTGATTCTCGAGGCCGCGCTCTGCATCCCGCGGCGGCCGCAGCCGGAGACGATCACCGCCGGCTTCCCGGGTGCGACCAGGAGGGCCGCCGCTTGAACGCCACCTCCGAACTGACGTTTCTCGGCACGCCGCTGACCGCGGCGATGTCGATCCTCACGGTCCTCCTGACGGGAGGACTCTGCTACTACGCCTGGCGGCGGAGCGGGTATCACAAGGGGCACGGCCTCCTGGAGATCCTCCGCTTCACGATCGTCTGTCTGATCGCCCTGCTGTTCAACCAGCCGGAATGGGTCGAGGAATACCGGCCCGACGAAAAGCCGTCGATCGCCGTCCTGTACGACCAGTCGGGGAGCATGCAGACCCGGGACGTCGTCACCGGCCGGACGACCGGCAGCCCCCCGATCACCCGGGCCGAGGCGATCGCGCCGCTGACGAGCGCGGCGACTTGGGCCAAGCTCGACGAGAAGCTGCAGGTCGTCATCCAGCCCTTTTCCTCGACGCAGCCGGGCGTCGGCTCGAACCTCCACGACCCGCTCGCGCAGGCGGCGGACCAGGTCAAGAACCTGCTTGGCGTCGTGCTGATTTCGGACGGCGACTGGAACGAAGGGCCGCCGCCGGTCCAGGCCGCCTCGCGGCTGCGGATGAAGAACGTCCCGGTCTTCACGGTCGCGGCCGGAAGCCCGCAGCGGCTCCCCGATGTCGAGCTCCTGAACTTCGACCTGCCGACCTTCGGCATCGCCGGTAAGGCGGTCCGGATCCCGTTCACGATCGACAGCTCCCTCCCCCGTGAGTACGTCACGACCGTGACCCTCAAGTCCTCGGACGGCGAGACGATCACGAAGGATGTCCGCGTCGCCGCGATGGGCCGCACGAACGACTGGATCGCCTGGAAGCCGAACGGGACGGGCGACTTCACGGTCTCGCTCGAGATCCCGCGGCACGGCGAGGAGACGATCCCCGACAACAACACGCTCTCGGCCCCGATCGCGATCCGGCAGGAGAAGCTCAAGGTTCTGGTGGTCGAGTCGTACCCGCGGTGGGAGTACCGCTACCTGCGGAACGCCCTTTCCCGCGACCCGGGGGTCGAGGTGTCGTGCCTCCTGTTCCACCCCGGCCTCAGCAAGGTGGGCGGCGGGAACAAGGACTACATCAAGCAGTTCCCCGCCGGGATCGAGGAGCTCTCGAAGTTCGACGTCGTGTTCCTCGGAGACGTTGGCCTGGAAGACGGCCAGATCACCGAAGAACAGTGCCGGCTCCTGAAAGGGCTCGTCGAGCATCAGGCGAGCGGTCTCGTCTTCATGCCCGGTTTCCAGGGCCGGCAGGCGAGCCTCCTCGATTCGGAGCTCAAGGACCTGCTGCCGGTCGTCTTCGACGCCGGCCAGCCGGGGGGCTGGGGCTCGCGGACTGCCGGCCACTTCGAGCTGACGGAATCGGGACGCCGGAGCCTGCTCACGAAACTGGCCGACTCGCAGGAGGACAACGCCCAGGTCTGGGAAGACCTGCCGGGGTTCCAGTGGTACTCGGCCGTGACCCGCGCCAAGGCGGGCACCGAGGTCCTGGCGGTCCACCGCGACATGTCGAACGAATACGGCCGGCTGCCGCTGCTCGTGACCCGGACCTACGGGGCCGGGAAGGTCCTCTTCATGGGGACCGACGGGGCGTGGCGGTGGCGGAAGGGGGTGGAGGACAAGTACCACTACCGCTTCTGGGGCCAGGTCGTGCGGTGGATGGCGTACCAGCGGAACATGGCCAAGGGGGAGTCGATGCGGCTCTTCTACTCGCCCGATCAGCCGCAGATTCGCCAGACGGTCGCGCTCAGCGCCCACGTCATGGAGAAGAGCGGCGAGCCCCTCAGCAAGGGGGAGGTGACCGCCCGGATCGTCGCCCCGTCCGGGAAGGCGGAGACGATCAAGTTTCTCTCTCAAGGGGACGAGTGGGGGGTGTTCCAGTCGCAGTACATCCCGACGGAGCCGGGACAGCACCAGATCACGCTCGCCTGCAAGGAGACCGGGGCGACGCTGCCGGCGACGTTTTTCGTCCAGGGGGCGGCCCGGGAGCAGATTGGCAAGCCTGCCAGGCCGGAGGTGCTGGAGGAGATCGCCCGCGTCACCCGCGGGCAGTCGGTCGACCCCGGAAAAGTCGAAGAAATCGTTCAGAAACTGGCGAATTTGCCCCTGCCTCCCCCGTCGATCCGGCGTCTTCAGTTGTGGAGCCACCCGCTCGTCGCGGGACTCGTTGTCGTCCTGCTCGGAGCGTTCTGGGTCGGACGGAAGGTGGTCGGCCTCATCTGATGGCGGCGCATTCCCGGGAGCGGCCTGCCGCTCCGTCGGGACCAGCGGACGAGAAGATGGGGAACGACGGTGAAGGAAGTGGAAGCAGGAAAAGGGGATCGACAACTCCAGACGAACTGTCTGAATTTCCCCTTTTCGTATTTCAGAGTTCAGGTTTCAGATTGGTAAGATAACGCGGCTCTCGCCGTGGGTTTGTTCCAACGGATTGTGTCGGACGGACTGTTTTCTGGCATCGTTACGGACTGCTCTCTGGAATCGTTTCAGGGGCCCTGAGGGGACGTCGGCCATGTCGCTTGCGAATGCTCACCGGTTGGAGATTCCACACTCCCTCAGCGAAAAGCTCCTCGCCTTTCGCAAGCGGGTCTGGACGATCAAGCTGATCGAGGCGGTCGCCGGAGCCCTGATCGGGTTCTTCGTCGCCTTCCTCGTCACCTACACGCTCGACCGGTTCATCGACACCCCCAAGGGAGTCCGGATCGGGCTCTTCGTCGGGACGATCCTGGCGGCGGCGCTCGTTCCGATGGCCCTCGAACGCTGGGTCTGGCGGAACCGCCGGCTCGATCAGGTGGCCCGGCTCCTGTCGCGGAAGCACCCCAGCGTCGGCGACCAGCTCCTGGGGATCATCGAGCTCGCCGAGAGCGAGTCCGAGCAGGCGAGGTCCATGACCCTCGTCCGGGCCGCCATCACGCAGGTGGCCGAAGTCGCCGAGAAGCGGGACTTCACCGACGCCGTCCCGACGCCCCGCCACAAGTCCAAGGCAATCGTCGCCTCGGTCGTGGCGGCGATCGCGATCGCCCTCCTCGTCCTGACGCCGATTGCCGCCCGTAACTCCTTCGCGCGGCTCCTCGCTCCGTGGAAGCCGATCCCCCGTTACACCTTCGCTGCCCTCGCTCCCCTGCCGGAGCGGCTGGTGGTGGCCCACGGTGAAACGTTCCCCCTCCGGCTCAAGCTGGCCGATTCGACCGAATGGAAGCCGGAGTCGGGTGAAGTCGCCTTCGCGGGGAACGCCCCGGTCCAGACAAAGATCCAGGGGAACGAATACCTCTTCGAACTCCCCCCGCAGATCGAGCCGGCCGACCTCGCGATCCGGATCGGCGACTACCAGGGGACGCTCCGCATCGAACCGATGCTCCGTCCGGAACTGAGCGGGCTCTCCGCCAAGGCGACTCTCCCCGGATACCTGGAGCGGACCGCACCGGTCGAGCGGGAAGTCCGCGGCGGCTCGATGACGCTGGTGAAGGGCTCCGAAGCGACGATCACCGCCACCGCCACCCGCGACCTCGCCTCGGCCCAGGTCAACGCCCAGCCGCGGCAGCCCGACGGCAAGACGTTCGCCAGCGGCACGGTTCCGGTCACGGAAGCCAAAGAGCTGGAAATGCAGTGGCAGGACCAGCACGGCCTCTCCGGCAAGGAGCCGTTTAAGCTGACGGTCACCGCCGCCGATGACGAAGCCCCGTCGGTCGTCTGCGAAAACCTCCCGCGGCAGAAAGTGGTCCTCGACTCGGAAGTCCTCACGTTTGAAGTCCGGGCCCGGGATGACTTCGGCGTGAAGCGGGTCGGGATCGAATGGGAAGGGCTTGACCCCACGGTCGCCAAGCCGGCCAAGGGGGAACGGATCATCGGCGCCGGCGGGCCGGAGGCGGAAGCCCTCGACCTCGCCTCGACTTTCTCCGGCACCTCTTTCGGGATCGACCCGCAGCCGATCAAGGTCCGGGTCTTCGTGGAGGATTTCCTTCCCGGACGGCCCCGGAGCTACTCGCCCGCCGCGATCCTCGACGTTCTCAATGCCGAGCAGCACGCCGTGTGGGTCACCGCCCAGCTCAGCCGCTGGCAGCGGATGTCGCTGGAGGTCCGCGACCGCGAAATGCAGCTCCATGAAACGAACAAGGCTCTCCGCGAACTCGCCGAAGAGGATCTCGATCAGCCAGACACCCGCAAGCGGATCGAAGGCCAGGCAGCGGCCGAACGGGCCAACGGCCGGCGGCTCAATGCCCTCGTCGGCTCGGGCGAAGACCTGCTGAAGCAGGCGATGCGGAACCCCGAGATCGGCGTCGGCCACCTCGAGAAGTGGGCCGAGATGCTGCAGGTCATGAAAGACATCTCGGGGAACCGGATGCCGAGCGTCGCCGACCTCCTCAAGCAGGCGGCGGAGGCCCCGCAGCTCGCTCAGAATGCTCCGAGCAACAAGAGCCGGATGGCGGGACAGAACCGCGCCAATGCCGGTGGCCCGGGTGACCCGAAGAAGCCGGCCGACCCGCCGAAGGATCCGAGCAAGATCCCGACGATCACCGACGTCGAGTCGACGATGAACAGCCCCAAGCCGAAGGAGCCGGGGGAACCGCAGGAGAGCAAGCCGAAACCGCCCCGCCTGACGCTCCCCAACACGATGCTTTCCGGCAACGGCTCGGCCAAGAAGAAGCCGACCCCGGCTGGCGAGAAGGTCGAGGAGGCGGTCGTCAAGCAGCAGGATCTCCTGGCGGAGTTCGACAAGCTGGCCGACGAGCTGAACAAGGTCCTGGCGAACCTCGAAGGGACCACGCTCGTCAAGCGGCTCAAGGCGTCCTCGCGGCACCAGCACAAGGTCGCCACGCGGCTGGGGACGCTCGTGACCGGGAACTTCGGTCTCGATGAGCGGCAGAAGGAGCAGCAGTCGACCACGTTCACGGAGCTGGCCGAAGCGGAAACGACCGGCAGCCACGATGTCTCGAACATCATGGACGACATGCACGCCTACTTTGAGCGGAGCAAGTTCATGCGGTTCAAGACGGTCCTGGACGACATGCGGAAGCAGGACGTCACGGCCGCCCTCCGCCAGCTCGGCGACGACGTCCGCAAGGAGAATGGCCTCTCCATCTCGCAGGCGGAATACTGGTCAGAAACGCTCGACCGCTGGGCGGAGGACCTCGTCGAAGTGACGAAGTGCGGCGCCTGCCCCGGCTGCAAGGCCAAGGGGAGCCTCCCGCCGTCGATCGTCCTCGAAGTTCTGAAAATCCTCGAAGGGGAAGTGAACCTCCGCGAGGAAACCCGCGTTGCCGAACAGGCCCGCAAGGCGATCTCCTCCGAGGAGCACCTGAAGCGGGGCCAGCAGCTCTCCGACGGCCAGGGTGAACTCAAGACGCGGATCTACAAGGTCGTCGACCGGATCAAGGAGCTGCCGGACGCGGAGGCCGACTTCGGCAAAGAGCTGGCACTCCTGGGGCAGGTCGCCCAGGTGATGAACGAGGCCTACCTGATCCTGCGGACCCCCAATACGGGCGAGCAGGCGATCGCTGCCGAGACCGAGGCGATCGAGCTCCTCCTCCAGAGCAAGCGGTTCAACCCGAACGGCGGCGGCGGGGGCGGAGCGAACCCGGGGGGCGGCGGAAGCGGCAAGACCTCCGATTCGGCCCTGGCGCTCGTCGGGACCGGGACGAACGACAAGGAGATCCGGCAGGACACGGGAGTCCAGCAGGCCACCGGCACCGCCGGACCGGGGCTCCCCGAAGAGTTCCGCGCCGGTCTCGATGAGTACTTCAATCGCCTGGAGAACCGATCCGGAAAGGAGTGAGCAATGCTCCGGAACTGGAAGGGAATGGGGTGCGGGGCACGTAGCCGGTGGCAGAGCGGGGCGATGGCCCGGTTCGCCGCGACCGGCGCGATCGTGACCGGCGTGATCCTCGGCGGCGGGGGATCTCTCTCGCCACGGCCCGCCTCCGCGGCCGGAGCGGTCGCACCCGCACCGGTGCAGGTTCTGGTCGGTCGCGGCCTGCGAGGAGAGGCCGGAGTTGTCGGCGTCATCGTCCTTCAGGAGCGTGGTCCGCTCGCGAACGCGGCGGCCCCCGAGAAGGAACCGGCCGCGGCCAACGAGGCGGCGGCGAAAGCCCTGACCGACGCCGTCAACGATCTGTTCCAGTCCGGGGCGGTTGCTCCCGCGGCCGCGGATGCCAAGGCCGCCGCCGACCGGGAGGAGAAGGCGAAACGGGCCGACGTGGTGGAAAAGGTTCAGGCCGAAGTCCAGGCCGCCGCGGACAAGGCCAAGGACGCCGCGGATGCGAAGGGGACTGACAAGAAGAAGCCGGCCGTGAAGAAGAAACCGGTCGACGCCAAGAAGGAAGCGGCCAACAAGGCGGCGGCCGCGGCGCTGACGGAGGCGGTGAGTGACCTGTTCAACTTCGGCGTGGTCGCGCCGGCCGCGGCGGTCGCCAACATCGACGCGATGGATCAGCAGTTCCGTCCGCACGTGACGAACGTCCTCAACGCCGAGCTGCACTTCATCAAGAAGCTTTGCGGCCCGACCGCCGAGCAGTACAAGGTCATCAAGGCGGCCGGCAAGGAGGAGGCGAACGCGGTCATCCGCAAGCTCGCGCAGTTCCAGGCGCAGAACAACAACCGGGGGATCCCCAACTGGCCGAGCCCGCGGAAGCTCCTCTCGGACAAGTTCGCCACGGTCCTCGAGACCGCGCAGTCGCCTGAGGCGGCCGAGAAGTACCGCCGCGAAATCGCCCTGCGGGAGGAGAGCCGCAAGGTCGCCACGGTCCACTGCATGTCGGCCTGCCTCGACCGCAAGCTGGCGCTGACTCCGGAGCAGATCGACAAGCTGGACGCCGTCCTGATCGAGAAGTTCGAAGACAAGTGGATGCAGCAGATGATGGTCTACGTCTATCCGGAGGAATATCACCCCCGGCCGGCGGAAGCCCTCGTGCTCCCGATTCTCAACGAGGCGCAGCGGAAAGCCTGGAAGGCGCTCCCGCCCGCGCACATGATCTCGTTCGGCTGGGAAGGGGAAGCGAACTTCTTCGGCGAGATGGTGGGGTTTGAGGAACAATGAGGAATCGCCGCTCCCCGTCCGCTCCTGCAACCGCCCCCGCCCCAGCCTGCCCCGATGCCATCGGGGCGGAAGTCCTGTTCCCTCGCTCGCTCCCTATGGCTTGTCGCCGCCTCACCCGCTCCGTCGCTCCCCGGCTCGCGCTGGCGGTGATCGCCGTTGTGATCGGCGCCGCACCGACTCGCGCCGCCCGGGCCGATATCGTCATGATGGCGGACGAGAACGACATCACGATCTCGGAAAACCAGGTCGACCAGTGGATCTTCCGCAACAGCTCCACCAGCAACTCCCCCAAGGGGAAGCTCGATGACGCCCTCCAGACCCACATCAGCCTGATCGCCAACACGGTCGGTCTGACGGACGAGCAGCGGAAGCGGCTGGAACTGGCGGGGAAGGGGGACATCGCCCGCTTCTGGTCGCTCGTCGTGCGGCTGAAGCAGAAGTATCCCGGCGGACGGATGAGTCAGGAGAAGTTCAACCAGATGTGGCAGGAGGTCCAGCCGCTCACCACCCGTTTCGCCGCGGGGCTGCATGGCCGGTACTCGCTCTTCGAAAAGATGCTCCCCGGCATCCTCTCGGAGTCGCAGCTCCAGGCTTACACCGCGGAGGAGAAAGCCCGCCGCGTCCGCCACTTCCGGGCCAAGGTCGAGGCGACGGTCCAGATCCTCGATCAGCGGGTCCCGATGACCGACGCGCAGCGGAAGAAGTTCATCGAGCTGACCGTGACCAAGACCGAGCCCCCCCTCGCCTTTGGTCAGAACGACTTCTATCTCATCCTGTGGCGGATGTCCCAGATCCCCGAAGCGGACCTCCGTCCGGTCTTCGACGAGGAAGAGTGGAAAGTCCTGAACGTGCAGCTCGATCAAGTTCGCGGGATGCGGCAGTGGGTCGAGCAGATGGAAGGGAAGATCGAAGAGGACCCGAACAACCCCGCCCCCGCCATTGCGTTCTGATAGCCTGTCCTGTTTTCCACCCGTTTCCCGAGACCGACCGCGACCATGTCCCACTCCGATCCGAACGCCGATCTCCCGCCGGTCCGCGGTGGAGCCGCGGGGCTCCGGCGACTCGCGCGGGCGGTCGCCGTGGGGCTCCTGGCACTCCTGCCCGCCGTGACGCGGGCCCAGTCGCCGGAGATCCGCAGCGGCGAGTCGATCCCCCGCGACGTCCGCGAGATGTACGACCGTGGACTGCAGTACCTCGTCGCCACCCAGACGGAGAAGGGGGACTGGACCGGCGGGCAGAACGGGCCGGGGATCACCGGCATGGCGATCATGTGCTTCCTCGCCTCGGGCGAAGACCCGAACTACGGGATTTACAGCAACAACATCCGCCGCGCCCTGCGGAGCCTGATCCTGGAACAGGACGCCAACACCGGTTACTTCCAGAACAGCATGTACCACCACGGCTTCGCCATGCTGGCCCTGGCGGAAGCGTACGGCACGGTCGACGACCGGGCCCTGTGGACCGAGAAGTCCGGAACCCGGCAGCGCTCGATCGGCGAGGCCCTGGAACTGGCGGTCCGCTCGGCCATCACGTCGCAGAAGAAGAACTCCTATGGAGCGTGGCGGTACTCGCCGAGCGGGAACGACGCCGACACCTCCGTCGCAGGGGCCGTCCTGATGGGGCTCCTGGCGGCACGCAACGCCGGCGTCGAGGTCCCGGACGAGGCGATCGACAAGGCGATCTCGTACTTCGTCAAGATGACCGCCGACTCGGGGCAGGTCGCCTACGCAGGTGGGATCGGGGGCTTCGACGAATCGCTGGCCCGGATCTCGATCGGGACGCTCGTTTATTCGATCGCCCGCCGGAAGGACCTGCCGCAGTTCAAGTCGACGCTGGGCTACCTCACCGGCAAGCTCGACGGCGGAAGCCCCGGCCACGGCGGGGTCGAGTATCAGCGGTACTACCAGGCGCAGGCCCTCTTTCAGGGGGACTTTGCTGCCTGGGAGAAGTGGAACAAGTCCCTGATCCGGCAGCTCAAGACGATCCAGATGGAAGATGGGAGTTTCAAGGGGAGCTACGGCAACTCCACTTCGACCGCGCTGTCGCTCCTCGCCATTGCCGTCAACTTCCGGTTCCTCCCCATTTACGAGCGCTAGGCGACATGACTTTGTCTCCCACTTTTCCATCCCTGGCCCGCTCCTGCCGGTGGCTCGTCGGCGCGGCGGTCCTCCTGGGAGGGCTCGCGCCGGCCCTGGCCGCTCCGCCTCCCGCTCCCGGGGCGAAGTCGGGAGTCATCAAGTTCACGAACGGCGGCTCGCTGCCGGGCGAGCTTCAGCCCACTTCCCCGGCGGGGACCGTCCACTGGCAGGGGAGAGACTTCGTCGGCCCGTTCGAGTTCGAAGCGGGCCAGATCGCGGGTATCCAGCTGCCTCCCGTTCCCGGCGCCGCGCGGGCCGGCGACTTCTGCGTGGAACTCGCCAGCGGCGACATCCTGTTCGGCAACCTCGTCCGTTTCGATGACAAGGAGATCGAGCTGGCCGTTCCGGAGGGGACTCCGTTCGTCGTCAACGTCCCGGCGGTCAAACGGCTGTACCGGATGGACGCCGACAACGGCGTCATCTTCCAGGGTCCGGCGGGGCTCGCCGGATGGTCGGAGTCCGGTCCCGAAGGGGGCTGGAGCGAAGACGGGCCGACGCTGATGTCGGTCAAGCACGGCGCCACACTGACCCGCGACATCTCCCTGCCGGAAGACGCGGCGATCGAGATCCAGCTCGGCTGGGAGAAGACTCCCGCCTTCATCCTGGCGCTCGGCATGGACCCCAACGCCAAGGCGGACCACCGGCAGCACGGCTTCCGGTTCGAGGTCTGGGACGGGGATCTCGTCGTCGTCCGGGAGAACGCCGACCGCGCGGACGCGGCCTTCATCCGGACGCTGACCAAGGAGACGCACGAGCTGCAGCTGACGGTCTACCTCAGCCAGGCCAAGGGGGAGCTGCAGGTCTACGGGCCGGACGGCAAGCGGCTGGCGGCGATCAAGGTCCCGCCGAAAGCGGCCGCAACGTATCCGGGGATCCGGCTGATCAACGTGGCGGGGGACATCCGCCTCGAGAACCTCCGCGTGACCCGGCTCAAGGGGGCGATTCTCGACCCGCTGTCGGACGGGAATTCCCGGCTGCGGAAGATCGACGGCACGACGCTCGACGGCCGTTTCGAAGGCCTCGATCCGGCGGCGAAGACGTTCCGCTTCGAAGCGGCGGGCCAGAAAACCGAAGTCCCGCTCACCGAGTTCTCGCTGGTTGAGTTCTCGACGAAGCCCAGCGACGACAAGCGCGAAGTGACGGTCTTCTGCCAGGAGGGTTCGCGGCACTCCGGTCACTTGGACAAGATTGACGCCGGCAAGGTGTGGATCGTCACGCCCGCCGTCCGCGATCCGATCGGCGTCCCGGTCGACCGGCTGCGGACGCTGGTGATGCATCCTAAGGAGGCGGATACCACCGCGAAGACTTCGGCGGGCCGCAAAGGCCGGCTGGAGTTCGACCGGCAGAAGATGTTCGGCTGGCTGATGCCGGGCAAAGCGGAGGGGGAAGGGACCTGTCTCGTCTGGCAGCCGGAAGGAAGCCGGAACGCGAGCGCCATCCGGACCGGCGTCGCCGGCAAGGTCGTCTTCCGCGATCCCCCGCCCCCCGCTCCGGTCTCGCAGAACCGGGTTCGCAACGAGCCGCAGGGCAACTTCACGAACATTTTCCTCAAGAACCTCTCCAAGGGGCCGGCTCCTAAGGCCTCCGCCAAGCGGCCGCAGACGCTGCATCTGATCTCCGGAGACACGATCCCCTGCACGGTCGCGTCGATCGACGAGGAAGGGCTGACGATCGAGACGCCGCTCGCCTCGGCCCAAGTCGTGCCGCACTCGCAGGTCAAGGCGCTCGAGCTCGTCGCCGGCGCACCCGCTCCCAGTCTCAAGGACGCCAAGCGGGACCGGCTCCTGACGATCCCCCGGCTACAGAAAGGGACGCCGCCGACGCATCTGCTCCACAGCCGGACGGGGGATTTCCTCCGCTGCCGGCTGATCGACATGACTGACACGCGGGTCCGCGTCGAGGTCCAGCTGACGGAGGTCGACATCCCGCGCGACCGGGTGTCGCAGATCATCTGGTTCCATCCGGAGCTCGATGCGGTCGAAGAGAAGGCCGCCGACAAGACGGAGGAGAAGGGGGAGGAGAAACCGGAAGAGACAAAGACGCCCGCTGACTCAGACGACGCGGCGGCGGGTGAAAAGAAGACTGACGAGACGAAGCCGGAAGGGCAGGCGCCGGACAAGGCGGCCGCTCCGGCGGCGATCGCTGCTCCTTCGTGGCCGCTGCAGATCCTGCGGCGGGACGGGAACCGCGTGACGTTCTTCCCAGAGTCCGTCGACGAGTCGAAGATCTACGGACGGAGCATCGTTCTCGGGGAATGCCGGTTCGAGATCGCCGATGCCGATCAGCTGATCTTCGGTCAGGCGGTCGAAGTCGCCGCTGCGACGCTGCCTTACCATCAGTGGAAGCTGCATCCGGCCGTCGAGCCGCTGGTCGCCCAGGACATGGGGGGCGGCGAGGATGGGCGGCCGGCGGGGACCGAATCGGCGCTGGTCGGCAAGCCAGCGCCGGACTTCCACCTGGACCTTCTGGCAGGGGGAAAGTTCAAGCTGTCGGAGTCCAAGGGGCAGATCGTCGTTCTGGACTTCTGGGCGACGTGGTGCGGACCGTGCATGCAGACGATGCCGCTGGTGGAAGAAGCGATGGCCAAGTTCGATCCGGCCCAGGTGCGGCTGGTGACGGTCAACCTGGAGGAGCCGGCGGCGAACGTGAAGGCGGTGCTGGAGCGGCACAAGATGAATGTGGCGGTCGCGATGGACCAGGATGGGGTCACGGCCCGCAAGTATGAGGCGAATGCGATCCCGCAGACGGTGATTATCGACCGGGAGGGGAAGATCCACCGGTTGTTCGTGGGTGGCGGGTCGGGGATGGTGGAGGAGTTGACGGCGACGCTGCATACGCTGCTGGGCACGGCGAAGAAGGTGGAGGATCCCGCCCCAGCAACGGGATCCTGATCCGGCTCAAACGACGTCCTCGCCGGCACGGCTCTGATAGCTCAAACCCAACGTGCCACGGCCACTGGGGTCAAGGGGACCTCGCCCCCTTGCCGCCGGAGGCGCTTCCATGAGGAACCGTGGGACACAACGGATGTCCGCTTTGGGGTACCGGCGATGAGGACTCCCTCAAAATAAGCCGCTGGCTTTGCAATCCCCGCGGGTTGGATAGGGGGCCATCCGGCACGTTGTCCGCGTTTGGACACTCAGTCCTTCAGACATCTCTCGACGGCCAGGCCTCCGGCGGGCAAAGGGGCGTTGCCCCTCTGCACTCCCCACCAGGGTGCCCCTGGACCCGGTTTTTCTTCCTCTTCATTTCACGCTTAAGCCGCGCCTTCCCATTCCCTATCCTGCCCCACGCCACGTAATTGCGTCCCAACGCCAGAGGATGACATGTTCGACCGGTCGCTCATGCAGCGGAAAGCCGACGTCCGCGGAATCTACCCCAACCAGATCAACGAAGAACTCGCCTGGTTCACCGGCCGCTGCCTCGTCCGAAGCGTCCGCGAACTCAGCGGCAACTCCCAACCCGTCATCCTCGTCGGTCGCGACGGCCGCCTCTCCTCACCCGCCATCTACGCCTCCCTCATCCAGGGAATCGCCTCCGAAGGAGGCCAGCCGGTCCCCTGCGGCCTCGCCACCACCGACATGATCCAGTGGGGACTCGGCGAAAAGCTCGAAGGCGCCATCGCCGGCGCCATGGTCACCGCCTCCCATAACCCCCCGGAATACAACGGCATCAAGATGCTGTTCCGGAACGACAAGACCGGCGGGCTCGACATCATCAGCCCCGCCGCCCACCTCGCCAAACACTTCGACAGCGACAAGGGCTCGGCCATCGCCCCGGCCAACACCTGCGCCCCGTTCCCCGCCAGCTCGAACCTCAAACTCCACGAGCGGTTCACCACCGCCGCCCTGGAACTCGCCCCGAACATCAAGAAGGCCAAGGGCAAAATCGTCCTCGACCCCGGCAACGGCGTCGGCGGCCTCTTCATCCCCCTCCTCCGGCAGGCCCTCAAAGCCGTCGGGGCCGAAGTCGAAGTCCTCGCCGTTGCGGAACAGATCGACGGCCGCTTCCCGACCCGCCCCTCGAACCCCGGCCTCCCGGGCGCGGTGAAACTCCTCCAGCAGAAAGTCCGCGAGAGCGGCGCCGCCTTCGGAGCCGCCTTCGACGGCGACGCCGACCGCGTGTTCCTCGTCGACGAATGGGGCACGTTCGTCTCCGGCTCCCTCCTCCTGGCGGCCCTCGCCCAGAGCGTGGTCAACAAGAAGAAGGGGGCGGTGAAGGATCCGGCGGTCGTCTACTCGGCGGTCTCCTCCTGGCTCGTCGTCGAGACGCTGCGGAAGGCGGGGGGCAAGCCGGTCATCTCCCGCGTCGGCCAGGACGCCGTCAAGGTGGCCCTGATCCAGACGGACGCCGTCTTCGGCGGAGAGTCGTCGGCCCACTACAACTTCCCGGACTCCTACTGCCTCGACTCCGGCCTGTTCTCGCTCATGACCTTCTGGGACATGCTCCTCGAGACCGGCCAGAGCTGCTCCGCTCTTCTCGGCTCGCTCTCGCCGTGGCCGGCCAGCGGCGAAGTGAATCTCCGCGTCGAATCCGGCGACTGGAAGGCGACGAGCAAGAAGGTCATCGACGCCCTGCTGGCCCAGTACGGTTCGGCCGATTCCGACGCTTACGTCCTGACGATCGACGGCGTCTCGGTCTTCTCGCCGAAGAGTCCCAAGTTCAAGGCGGTCGACGACATCTTCCAGATCGACAAGAAGAACGACCCGACGGGCGCCACCTACCGGATCGTGGCCGACGGCTACTCACCCGACTGGTGGTTCAGCGTCCGGGCCTCGAACAACGAGCCGCTCCTCCGCGTGAACGTCGAAGCCAAGAACGCCGCCGACGTCACCGGCCGCAGCTTCGGCCTCATCTCTTGGATCCGCGAGTTCGTGGCCGAGTCAGGCGGTAAGGTCCACGTCGAGGACTGGGGCAACCTCGGCTGAGCGGCGGACGTCTTGGGACGCTATGAACGCGGCGTCCGAGCGTGCCGCGTTCTCTCAATCGATGCCCCGCTGGAAAAGACTTCAAAGTCTGTTCGAGCTCGGAAGTCCTCCGGCGTAGTTGGGAACGGGAACTTTTCTCGTCCCTCCTCGGATGCCAGACGATGTCGGCCGCGAACCGGCGTATTCGGTGGGCGATCTTCGTGATCGCCGCATCTCTGATGGCGTTTGTGATCCGGTACTGGGGCCGGGAAGTCCCCCCGGAGACATGGACGCCTCCCGCGGCTGCCGAACTCGCCGAGGCTCTGGGGGCCACGAACGATCTCCCGGAGCGGGACCGTCGAGTCTTCGCCGATGCGGGACATGAGCTCAAACGCAGTCCGCTGCCGAACGACTGGCTGGCTCGTCGCATTGAGTTCGGGGAAACCTACCGATCATTCGCGACGTCCACCGTGGGATCGGTCGATCCGCGGCGGCGGAAGATCTATCTCCAGGCGCTCGGTCGGCTTGAGCCGGATCGTGACCGTCTGCTCGAACAGCTCGCCGAGTTCGGACGCAGGTTCTTTGCGATGGAGGCCGAGATCCAGCCGCCGCTCGAGTTGCCGCCGGGCCTGACGCGACGGACGCGGCCATCGACCGGCCGTGAGCAGACCCTGGCCTCCGACATCCTGAGCTGGCTCTCACAAGAGGTCCCGGAGGACGCCCAGTGCCGTGTCGGGATCACGGCGGCCGATCTCTACCCTGCACCGGACTGGAACTCGGTTTTCGGCCAGGCATCGCTCCGCGACCGGGTCGGAGTCGTCAGCCTTGCCCGCTTCCATCCGAGCTTCTTCGGAGACCCGCCCCGCCCGGGAGACGACCTGCTGTTCCTGCGGCGGACGTTCCATGTCTTCTCGCACGAGATCGGCCACACGTTCGGCCTGCCGCATTGCCCCTACTACGAATGTCTCATGAACGGGGCGAACAACCTCGGAGAACTCGACCGGCAGTCGCCACATCCCTGCCCGATCTGTCTGAGGAAGTTGATGCATGTGTCGCCGTTCGATCCGGTCGCTCGCTGTTCTTCGCTGGCCGACTTCTATGCCCGGGCCGGCTTGAAGGAAGAGGCCGAATGGCTGCGTCGCCGGGCCCGGTGGATCGAGAATGGTGATGGCGGCCGAGAGTTCGCGGCTGACGGACGGAGGGCTGCTCGCCATCGCGCCGCGGGCTCGTGCGTACAATTCCGCACACCTTCAGCACCAGCCGATGTCGCATCGGAATCCGCAACCGCAACGATCGCGACGCCGGCGACGAACCATGAGTCCGATCATGCCGTTTTCCTTTCAGAACCTCACCGGCGAGACATTTCCTGAAGCTGGCCCAGGGCATCCGCGGCGTCGCGACGAGTCTCCGAACGCCGAAGTCCTCGACGCCTACTCCCAGGCGGTCATCCACGTCGTGGAAAGTGTCTCCCCGTCCGTCATCAGCGTCCGCGGTCCCGCCGGGACGCGGGGCGGCGCCGGGTCGGGATTCCTGATCTCGCCGGACGGCCTGGCGATCACGAACAGCCATGTCGTTGACGGGCGGACCGAGCTGCTCGCCGAGACGACGGAGGGGGACCGCATCCCCGCCCGCGTCATCGGCGACGATCCCGCCACCGACACGGCCCTCATCCGGCTCGTCGCCCGGGATCTTCCGTACGCCAAGCTGGGCGATTCCAATGCCCTGCGAGTCGGCCAGCTCGTGATCGCCATGGGCAGCCCGCTCGGGCTGCAGTCGACGGTGTCGACCGGCGTCGTCAGCGCCCTGCGGCGGAGCATGCGGGCGCAGGATGGGCGGCTGATCGAAGACGTGATCCAGCACGCGGCCCCGATCAACCCCGGGAATTCCGGTGGGCCGCTCGTCGATTCCCGCAGCCAGGTGGTCGGGATCAACACCGCCATCATCGCCATGGCCCAGGGACTCGGATTTGCCGTCCCCTCGAACACCGCCGAATGGGTCACGGGCGAGTTTCTCGCTCACGGCCGGGTCCGGCGGCGGCAGCTCGGGGTCTCGGCGGGGGTCGTTCCGCTCTCCCGCTGGCACGTCCGGGAACTCGACCTCCTCGGCACCACCGGAGTCCAGGTCGGTCAGGTCGTCTCCGGCGGCCTGGCGCACCGCGTCGGGATCGAGCCGGAGGACATCATCGTGGCTCTCCACGACCGGGTCGTGGAGACGATCGACGACCTGCATCGGCTGCTGACCGCCATCCCGGCCCAGACCGCGTTCGAACTGACCGTGATCCGCGACGACCGCCTCGTTTCACTGAGCGTCCCCGCCGAGAGCTGAGCGGCCGGCCGGAAGCCCCCACGACTCAATCCTCGCAACTTCAGGCGGCAGCGGGGATTGAGAAAAGTGGCCGATCGAAAATCCTCCCACAGCAAAGTTCTCCGTTCCTCGTTATACTCCCGCCCCAGTTTTTCCTAAGGATCCCCCCGTCCGGGACTTGCCGCCGGCCGCGCCTCGTCGGCCCGCCCGCCAACACCTCCCGGCCCCCTGGCCTTCGGGCCTCCGCCTTTTCAGCCGCGTTATGGAAACGAAGTTCATCCGCAACTTCTCGATCGTCGCCCACATCGACCACGGGAAAAGCACCCTCGCGGACCAGCTCCTGCTGAAGTCGGGCGCGATCACGAAGCGCGAGTTCCAGAACCAGCTTCTCGACGACCTGGAGATCGAGCGCGAGCGGGGGATCACGATCAAGGCCCGCGCGGTGGCGATCAACTACACGCTCGACGGCCAGGAATACGAGATCAACTTCATCGATACCCCCGGCCACGTCGACTTCCAGTACGAAGTCTCGCGGAGCCTCGCGGCGTGCGAAGGAGCCCTCCTCGTCGTCGACGCCTTCCAGGGTGTCCAGGCCCAGACGGTGGCGAACGCCTACCTCGCCATCGAGAGCAACCTGGAAATCATCCCGGTCGTCAACAAGATCGACCTGCCGGTGACCCGTATCCCGGAAGTCCTCGATGAAGTCGAGACGGTCGTCGGTCTCGACGCCTCGACCGCCCTTCAGGTCAGCGCCAAGGCGGGAATCGGCATCGAGGAATGCTTCAAGGCGATCATCGAGCGGATTCCCGCCCCCAAGGGAGACCCCGATGGTCCCCTGCAGGCGCTCGTCTTCGACAGCAAGTACGACTATTACCGCGGCGTCGTGACGTACGTCAGGGTCAAGGAGGGGACGCTCCGGAAGGGGGACCGGATCAAGTTCATGAAGGGGAACTCGCTCTACGACGTCCTCGACATGGGCCAGTTCCGTCCCGACATGGTCCCCTGCGAATCGCTCGGCCCGGGGCAGGTCGGCTACGTCGTCACGGGGGTCAAGGAAGTCCGCCACATCCACGTCGGCGATACCGTGACGCATGCGCAGCGGCCGGCTGCGAAGGCGCTCCCCGGTTACAAAGAGCCGCAGCAGATGGTGTTCTGCGGCATGTACCCGATCGACGCCACCGACTTCGAGCATCTCCGCGACGAGCTCGAACGGATGAGCCTCAACGACGCGAGCTTCACGTTCGCCCCCGAGACGAGCGACGCGCTCGGCTTCGGTTTCCGCTGCGGCTTCCTCGGCATGCTCCACATGGAGGTGATCCAGCAGCGGCTGGAGCGCGAGGCGGAAGTCGACCTGATCCAGACGGCGCCGAACGTCACCTACGAGCTCGTCCTGGAGAATGGCGAAGTCAAGACGATCTCGAACCCGGTCGACGTGCCGGAATCCGGGTTCATCAAGGAGTTCCGCGAGCCGATCGCCAAGGTCCAGTTCATCGTCCCGTCGACCAGCATCGGCGCGATCATGCAGCTCTGCGAGGACCGCCGCGGGATCTACAAGACGACCGAGTTCCTCGGCCCCGAACGCGCGCAGATCATCTACGAGCTGCCGCTGGCGGAAATCATCTATGACATGCACGACAAGCTGAAGTCGGTCAGCCGCGGCTACGCGACGATGAACTACGAGGTCATCGGCTTCCGCGACGCCGACCTCGTGAAGCTCGACATCCTCGTGAAGGGGAACAAGGTCGAGGCCCTGGCGATGATCGTCCACCGTTCGACGGCCGACCGTCGCGGGCGGGCGGTCTGCAAGAAGCTCAAAGAGGAGATCAGCCGGCACCAGTTCGAGATCGCGATCCAGGCGGCGATTGGGGGGAAGATCATCGCTCGCGAGACGATCAGCGCGGTCCGCAAGAACGTGACCGCCAAGTGCTACGGCGGGGACATCAGCCGTAAGAAGAAGCTGCTGAACAAGCAGAAAGAGGGCAAGAAGCGGATGAAGCAGTTTGGGGAAGTCGAGATTCCTCAGAAGGCATTCCTGTCGGTGCTGGAAGCCCGCGGCGACGAGTAGCGGCTCAAGGTGGCACCAAGCCCACCAAGGGTCAGGAAGCCAACCGGCGCGTTCGCTCATTGGTGGTCGACATCACCGTCTCGCTGGACCGGGCAGGCAATGGCTCACCGGGTCCAGGGGCACCCTGGTGGGGAGTGCAGAGGGGCCACGCCCCTTTGCCCGCCGGAGGCCTGTCTCGTCTCGATCTTTCTGAAGGAGCGAGGGGCCAAACGCGGACAACGTGCCGGATGCCCCCTCACTTAATCCGCGGGGATTGCAAAGCGAGCAGTTTGGATTGAGGGAGTCCTCAACGCCGGTGCCACAAAGCGGTCGCCCGTTGTGTCCTACGGTTCCTCATGGAAGTGCCTCCGGCGGCAAGGGGGCGAGGCCCGCTTGACCCCAGTGGCCGTCGCACGTTGGGTTTGAGCTATCAAAGCCGTGCCGGCAAGAACGCGGCTCGAGCCAGCGCCTCCTACCCTCGCCCGCACGCCACTCAGGCGATCAGCTCCGGAATAATCTCGGCCGTCTCCGGAACAAGCGGAACTTCCTGACCATCCCGGTTCTTGAGGTGCGTCAGGAACGGGTCGATGCCGAGCAGGTGATACATCGTCGCCAGCATCGACTTGGGAGAGATCGGACGGTCGGTCACCTGGCCAGCGATCGAATCGGTCGCCCCGATCACCTTCCCGCGAGGCGTCCCCCCGCCGGCAAACACGGTCGAATAGGCCTGCGACCAGTGATCACGGCCCCCGCCGCGAACACCCGCGATCTTGGGAGTCCGACCATGCTCGCTCATCAGGACGACGAGCGTGTCATCCAAGAGGCCCCGTTCTTCCAAGTCGAGGATCAGTCCCGCGAACGCCTTGTCGAGCCCCGGACAAAGCTGGTCGTGCATCCGCGGGAAGTGCTGATCGTGCGTGTCCCAGGCGTCCCCCGCCAGGCCGTATTCATCCCAGAAGACCGAAACGAGCCGTGAGCCCGCTTCCACCATCCGGCGGGCGGCGAGACAGGACTGGCCGAAGAGCGTCATCCCGTAGCGATCGCGGATCGCATCGGACTCGTGCCGGACATCCAGGGCCTCGCGGACCTTGGGCGAGGCGACGATCGAGTACGCCATCTGCTGGAACGTCGAGAGCGACTGGCCGGGGAGGCTGCGGTCGAGATCGCGGCGGCCGTCATCGAACTGCGACAGGAGGCTCTTGCGGCGGTTCAGGCGGTCGAGCGTGACGTCCGGATTGGAATCGACCGCGGCCAGGCGGAAGTGCGAGTCGCGGCTGCAGCCGACGTATGGCTCCGGTCCATCGTAGGCGAAGCCCGTCCGGTCCTTATGGACGTTCACCGTCCCCTGGCCGAAGAACTCAGTCCAGACCGGCTGGAACGAGCCTTCGAGGAACGCGCCGTACGGCCCCGCGCGGAACGGCTGGTCGGTCCGCTTGCTGCTGAAGGGAAAGGGAAGGGCCACGTTCTGGACGAACTCGTGCGGCTGCCCGCCCCGTCGCTGCCGGTCGACGTATTCGACGCAGGAGCCGAAGTAGGGGTGGTGCCGCTCGTCGCGAGGGTTGAGCTCCATCCCGACATCGACGAATCCCGTTCCGGTCATGGCGTAGGCGACGCCGTGGATCGGGTAGGGGTGGGTGCAGGAGCGGATGACCGAGCAGCGGTCCATCACGCGGGCCATGTTCGGCAGCAGCTCCGAGACGTCGAGGCCGGGGAGGGACGACGCGATCGGCTTGATCGTCCCTTTGACTTCGGCCGGGGCGTCCGGCTTCATGTCGAACGTTTCGAGCTGGCTCGGCGACCCGTAGAGAAACAGGACAATGCAGTTCTTGGCCTTACCGAAGCCCGGCCGGAGTTCGGAATGGGCGTGGGCGTTCTGCGAGAGCAACTGCGGCAGCGAGAGTCCGGCGAGCGACGCCCCGCCGATCTGGAGGAGATCGCGGCGCGTAACGCCATCACAGAGCTTTTTGGGGGATCCGAGAACGCGAAACATCTTTCACTCCGCAAGTTCTCGAGCGCGCAGGGAACTGATCCATAAGAGTTTATTCGTCCCGTGAGGATTGCTCAATGAGAAAGAACCTGGGATTCGCCGCGGTTTTCGGTGTGGAATCCGCGGAACCGTCAGCCCGGCGGCGAAGCTGCATCGTGATTTGCCGTCAGGAGTTCGGCATTCGCGAGACGATCCGGATCCGCACGAGACGTGTCCTGTCGACGGAATGGCATCGGCCCGGTGGAAGTTCCGCGGCGGCGTGGCATTTCCGGAACCGGGTCGGGACAATCGGCCCCTTTCGTCACCGTGACCTCGCCGCCTGCCATGACTGTCCGCACCCGCTTCGCCCCGTCCCCCACCGGCTACATGCACATCGGCGGCATGCGGACGGCCCTCTTCAACTGGCTGTGGGCCAAACGGAACGGCGGCAAGTTCATCCTCCGGATCGATGACACCGACCAGCTCCGCAACCGCGAAGAGGCCCTCGGTCCGATCCTGAACGCCTTCAAGTGGTTGGGGCTCCCCTGGGACGAAGGTCCGGAGATCGGCGGTCCGCACGCCCCGTACTATCAGTCCCAGCGCGGCGGGCGATATCGTGAGATGGCCGAGGCTCTTCTCCGGTCCGGCCACGCCTACAAGGACTTCGAGACGGCGGAGCAGACCAAGGCGGACCGGGAAGCGGCGGAGAAGGAAAAGCGGCCCTATCTCAGCAGCCGCAAGTCGCTCGAAATGTCGGACACCGAGCGGCAGGAGGCGGAAGCGAGCGGAAAGCCGTTCGTCGTCCGTCTGCTGGTTCCCCGCGGCGAAAAAGTCCGGCTTCGCGACCAGATCCGGGGCGATGTCGAGTGGGACGGCGGCCTGATGCCCGACCCGGTCATCCAGCGGGGGGACGGCTCGGCCCTCTACAACTTCGCAACGGTCATCGACGACATCGACTTCGAGATCACGCACGTGATCCGTTCGGAGGAGCACCTCACCAACACCGCCATCCAGGTCCTCGTCTATCAGGCCCTCGGCAAGGCGGTGCCGGAGTTTGCCCACATTCCGTTCGTGGCCGCACCGTCCAGCACGCAGAAGCTCAGTAAGCGGAAGATCGGCGAGTACCGGAAGAACCCGCAGTTCAAGAAGCTGTTCGAGATGGGGGACGCCGTCCTCCCGAAACTCGGCCTCGCTTCGAACGACGCCCTCAGCCCGGTGATGGTTGAGTTCTACGAGAAGATGGGGTTCCTTCCCGAGGCGGTCCTCAACGCACTGGCCCGGCTCGGCTGGTCGCTCGACGACAAGACCGAGTTCATGGACCTCGACTTCATCGTCCAGAATTTTTCGCTCGACCGCGTCGTGAAGGGACCGGCCGGCCTCGATCCCGACAAGCTCCTCGCCTACCAGGAGCACTGGATGGGGAAGAAGACCCTCGACGAGAAGCTCGCGCTGTGTCTGCCGTTCCTCATCAAGGCGGGATCTGTTCCCGCCACGCCGGACGAGACGCAGACGGCGTTCGTCCGCCGCCTGATTCAGGCTCTCGAGTCCCGGATCAAGCTCGCCAGCGACATCCTGCTTTACGACGAGTTCTTCGTCGCCGACGAGGCGATGACCTACGACGAGAAGGCCTTCGGCAAGCGGATCAAGGACGCTCCGGAGTCGATCGAACTGTTGCGGGCGTTCCGCGGCGAACTCGAACGGGCGCCGGACTTCACCGCCGCGGCACTCGATCGCCTCCTGCACGAGTGGCTCGCAGCCCGCGGGGCTCAGGTCGGTCAGATCATCCACGCTCTACGGATTGCCGTGAGCGGCAAGCCGGCGGGGCCGGGGATGTTCGATACCCTGGAACTCGTCGGCCGCGAACGGTGCCTCGCGCGGATTGACCGGACGTTGGCGAAGGCTGGAGCATAGCTTCAGCCGGATGAGTCTCTGATCGTTCACCACAGCCTGGGACGCCGATGTCCGACACCCTTTATCTCGTCGACACCTTCTCGCTCCTGTTCCAGGTGTTCTACGCCATCCGGCAGCCGATGACCGGGACGCGGGGGCAGCCGACGAACGCCGTCTATGGCTTCACCGGGGATATCGAGCACCTCGTCAAGGAGAAGAAGCCGTCGCACCTGATCTTCGCAATGGAGTCCCCGGAGCCCGGCGAGCGGCTCAACATCTTCGCCGAGTACAAGGCCAATCGGGACGAAATGCCGAACGACCTGCGGCCGCAGGTCGGGATGATTCTGGAGTTGCTCGAAGCGTACCGGATCCCGGTGGTCTCGTACCCGGGCTGGGAAGCGGACGACGTCATTGCCACGCTCAGCCGCCGGGCGGTGCGGGACGGGCTGGAGGTCCGGATCGTTTCGAACGACAAGGATGCCCGGCAGCTCCTCTGCCCCAAGTGCAAGATCTACAGCATCCGCAAGCGGCAGTTCTATCAGGAGCCGGAGCTCCTTGAAGACTGGGGGATTCGCCCCGAGCAGGTGATCGACTTCCAGTCGCTCGTGGGTGACGCGGTCGACAATGTTCCCGGGGTTCCGGGTGTTGGCCCCAAGACCGCCTCGACGCTCCTGCAGGAGTACGGAACGCTCGAAGGGGTTCTCGACAACGCGGACAGGGTGAAGGGGAAGAAGGTCTCGGAGAACCTCAAGGCGTTCCGGGACGTGGCCCTTCGCAGCCGGGAGCTGGTCACGCTGCGACAGGACCTGCCGATCGAGATCGACTGGGAGCTGGCTCGGCTGCGGGAGCCGGACTATGAGTCGCTGGTTCGGCTGTTCACGGACTATGGGTTCCGCCGTTACGCGACCGATGCGCAGGTGAAGTACCAGGAGGCCCGGGTTCAGGCTCCGTCGACGGTCGAGCGGACTTGGACGACGATCCGGACGCCCGAGGCCTTCGAGGCGTTTCTGGTGGAGCTTCGTCAGCAGCCGAAGTTCTGTCTGGATCTGGAGACGTCGAACGTGAATCCGCTGGAGGCCGACATCGTGGGGTGGGCCATCAGTTGGACACCGAATCACGGGTACTACATCGCCGTCGATGGTCCCGCGGGCGAGGAGTTCCTGGATCGAGACGGGGTGTTGGCGGCGATGAAGCCGATTCTGGAAGGGGCGGATCTGTCGGGGGCTGTCGCTCCCGTGTCTCCGGTTGTGAGGAAGGCTCCAGCGCCCGTTGCCAGGCCGGAAAACGGGGACAGTGCAAAGACCCAGGGGCGTCTCTTCGGCTGAAGCGGGCCAAAGAACCGGGTCCAGGGGCTACCCTGGTGGGGAGTGCAGAGGGGCAACGCCCCTTTGCCCGCCGGAGGCCGTCTCGTCGAGAGATGTCTGAAGGAGTGAGTGTCCAAGCGCGGACAAAGTGTCGTATGCCCCCTCACCAACCCGCGGGGATTGCAAAGCCAGCGGTGTGATGTGGGGGAGTCCTCAACGCTGGTACCACAAAAGGGACATCCGTTGTGTCCCACGGTTCCTCATGGAAGTGCCTCCGGCGGCAAGGGGGTTGCCCCCCCTTGACCCCCAGCGGCCGTGGCACGTTGGGTTTGAGCAATCGCGCTGTGCCGGCGAGAGCGATCTTTGCGCATTCGCGTGAACTGCCCCTACAATGTCCGCATGACTTCCGACAACCTCGACTCACTCCACTTCGACAACCGCTTCACGCGCGACCTCCCCGCCGATCCCGTCACCACCAACCACACACGCCAAGTCCACCGCGCCTGCTTCTCCCGCGTCCAACCCACCCAGGTCGCCGCCCCCCAACTCGTCGCCTTCTCCCGCGAAATGGCCGAGCGAATCGGCCTCTCCGAACAAGCCGCCCGCTCCCCCGAATTCGCCCAGGTCTTCGCCGGAAACCGCCTCCTCCCCGGCATGGACCCGTTCGCCATGTGCTACGGCGGACACCAGTTCGGAAACTGGGCCGGCCAGCTCGGCGACGGCCGCGCCATCAACCTCGGCGACGTCCTGACCAGCGGCGGAGAACACTGGACCCTCCAGCTCAAAGGAGCCGGAAAAACTCCCTACTCCCGCCACGCCGACGGCCTCGCCGTCCTCCGTTCCTCCGTCCGCGAGTTCCTCTGCAGCGAGGCGATGCACCACCTCGGCGTCCCGACGACACGGGCCCTGAGCCTCGTCCTGACCGGCGAGAAGGTCATGCGGGACATGTTCTACGACGGCAACCCGCAGTGGGAGCCGGGGGCCATCGTCTGCCGCATGTCACCCTCCTTCACCCGCTTCGGAAACTTCCAGATCTTTGCCGCCCGCAAGGACGTCGAGACGCTGCGGCAACTCGTGGACTTCACGATCCGCACGGACTTTCCGCACCTCGGCGATCCCTCGTCCCCCGCCGTCCTCGCCGCCTGGTTCGAGGAAATCTGCCGCACGACGGTCGACATGATCCTGCACTGGATGCGGGTCGGCTTCGTCCATGGCGTCATGAACACCGACAACATGTCGATCCTCGGCCTGACGATCGACTACGGCCCCTACGGCTGGCTGGAAGACTTCGACCCCGGCTGGACCCCCAACACGACGGACGCTCAGGGCCGGCGGTACTGCTTTGGCAATCAGCCGCAGATCGCCCTGTGGAATCTCTCGCAGCTCGGCAACGCCCTCGTCCCGATCTTCGGCGATCCCGAACCGCTGAACCGGGGCCTGGAGCTCTACAGCCGGCGGTTCAATGAAGGCTGGCGGACCCTCTCCGCGCAGAAGCTCGGACTCAGGGAGTACGTCCCCGAGACCGACCTCGACCTGACGAACGATCTCCACGAGCTCCTGCCGCTCGTCGAGACCGACATGACGATCTTCTACCGGCGACTTGCCGACCTGCCGATGCTCAGCGACGCCTCCCAAACCGAAGACACGCTCTTCGCCGGCCTCGCGGACGCCTACTACGTCCCCGACCAGCTCACGCCGGAATACCGACAGCGCATGACGGCATGGCTGGGCCAGTACCGCGCTCGGCTCCAACAGCAAGGCGAGTTGGACGCCGCCCGGCGCGAGCGGATGAACCGCGTGAACCCGAAGTACGTCCTCCGGAACTACCTCGCCCAGCTCGCGATCGACAAAGCGGAGCAGGGAGACTTTTCGCTTGTCGAAGAACTGCTGGAAGTCCTCCGCCGTCCCTACGACGAGCAGCCGGAGAAGGAACGCTTTGCAGAGAAACGTCCAGACTGGGCTCGATCCCGCGCCGGCTGCTCGATGCTCTCCTGCAGCTCGTGAGATCGTCTGCGTGGCCAGCGGCCGAAATGGTAACGAGTGAACAGGTACGCGCCCGCGCTGTCATTTAAGTCCCCCTATGGGGACTCTCGCTTCCAAATCTTTGCGGCGGACGATTTCTCCAGTGGGGGCTTGCTCCACTATGAGAAACCAGGAGTCGATGGCCGTGACTCCAAACTGGACGATCCGTTCGACTTGCCGCCGTTCATCGAGATTCATCAGCCCGATCGAGACTGTCGACTCATCGCCGTACTCCGCCAGGACGATTCCCAGGATTTCTCCGATATCGAGTCTTTGCAGCGCTCGCCCGCTATGAACCCTGACGGCAATTCTGGTTGCAAACATTCAATGGCTCTGTGCTCAGATATGTTGCGGCAGGGCGAGTGGCTGCCATAGTGGTGACTACCCGAAGTTGAGCCGCAACCGACCAGCCCGCTGGCAGCGGCTCCCGACCTAGATCGCCTCTCCATCGTGGTGCCACAAGTCGATCTTACTTTTTTGGCCAGCCTTTTTGCATCTCCTTATAGGCCTCGTCGGAGATCGTCGACTTGGCTTTGCTGCGGGACTTCCCCGCCTTCTTGCGGCGGTTGATGTTCCCCACGAGCGAGTTCTTCGCGCCGCTCTTCGTCTTGCCGCCGGTTCGCTTGGCCGCCTTCTTTCGGCTTGAATTGGCCGCCACTTTCTTCTTGGAAGTCCGACTGGCTGCTTTCTTAGCCATGGGAGGATCCCTTCGAGCGGGACGACGATGCTTTCTCCTGCGTCCGCGCGTAGCGTTCGAGAAGCCGCTTTCCCTTCGCGGCGAGTTTCTTCGCATCCTCCATCGTCTTCGGAACCGGTTCGTCCCAGGCGTGGGCCGACAGTGCGAGCTGCGTCGGTTCGCCGTTCTCGTCCTTCATCGGGCCGCGAGGATTCGCGAAGTGGCGACGGAGGAATGACCCCTTCCGGCGCATCTTCTCGGGCGTGTCCGCGGGACCTTTCACCCCGGGCCGCAGATGAGCCCCTTCCTTTCGACGAAACGCTTTCCGCCCCGCCGCGGTCAGCCCTCCCTTGGGATCCTTCTCCGGTTCCTTGCGTGTCAGGGAACGGGACGACCGAGGCTTGGTTCCCGTCGGTTTGCTTTTCGATGGCATGGCGTCGCTTCCGCTGAGGTCGAATGGTCTCACGAAGGGTCAGCAATCCCGGTGCCCGAGATGTGATTGGCGTCTTCGGCGAACGTCCTCCTTGATTCCACCGGTTTCCAGCCCCCTCATCCCGTGTCCGCAGCCGGGTCCCTAGCCCCGGATTCCTCGTTGCCACTACAACATCGGATTCCCGCCCCGCCCGCCTCCGCACGGATGTCCGAAGCCTCCCACCTCCAGCGATCGATCACCCGGCATATCGAACGGGAAGAGGACGCCCGTCAGCGGCCCCTCGATTTCCGCCTCATTGCCCGGCTGCTCCAGTACACCCGCCCCTACCGCAAGCTGCGGTTCTGGCTGTTCGTCACGGTCCTCCTCCGCTCGATCCAGCTCCCCGCCCTCACCTGGGCGCTGGCGGCTGTCATCAACGGGCCGATCGACCGGGGGGACGTCACCGGCATCACCTGGGGGGCGATCGGTTTCGCGCTGCTCGCGCTGTCGACGCAGTTCGTCATGCACTACCGCCAGCGGCTGGCGCTGGAACTGGGGGAGGAGGTCGTCAACGACCTCCGCAACGCCCTCTTCACGCACATCCAGCGGATGCCGATGCGGTGGTTCCACAAGACCCGTGTGGGCCGCGTCATCAGCCGCATGACCTCCGACATCGAAGACGTCCGGATCGGCGTCCAGGAGGTCCTGTTCGTCAGCCTCGTCCAGCTCGGCCAGATGCTCATCGCCTCGGCCGCGATGCTCTGGTACGACTGGTCGCTGTTCCTGATCGTCCTGGGGCTCGCCCCGGTCATCATCCTCACGAACCACTACTTCCACAGCAAACTGAGCGTCGCCCTCCGCAACATGCGGGAATCCTTCAGCCGCGTCACCGCGACGCTGGCCGAATCGGTCCTCGGAATCCGCGTCACGCAGGGCTTCGTCCGGCAGGAAGAGAACGCCCGGATCTTCGCCGAACTGGCGGAAGACCACTCGCGGTTCAACACCGTGGTCCTCAAGACCCACGGCCTCTTCATCCCGCTCCTCGAGCTCAACAGCCAGCTGTTCCTGGCGATCCTGCTTCTCGTGGGCGGCTGGCGGGTCCTGAGCTCCGAGCCAACGACCAGCGTGGGAGACCTCGTCGGGTTCTTCTTCATGGCGAACCTGTTCTTCTCTCCCGTCTCGGTCCTCGGCAACCAGTACAACCAGGCGATGACCGCCATGGCCGGGGCCGAACGGCTCTTCGGCCTCCTCGATACACCGCCCGAATGGGTCGATCCGCCCGACGCCATCGTCCCCGCCGACCTGCACGGCCATGTCGAGTTTCGCAACGTCGACTTCGCCTACGACCCCGGCCGGCTGGTCCTCAAGCAGGTCAACTTCACGGTGACGCCCGGCCAGACCGTGGCCCTCGTCGGGAAGACCGGCAGCGGCAAGTCCTCGATCATCAACCTCCTCTCCAAGTTCTACCTCCCGACCGCCGGCGAGGTCCTGATCGACGGCATCGAGATCCGACGTCTCCAGGGCGAAGCCCTCCATCACCGGATGGGGATGGTCCTCCAGCAGAACTTTTTGTTCTTCGGGACGGTGGCGGACAACATCCGCGTCGGCAAACCGGACGCGACCGAAGCCGAAATCCACGACGTCCTGAAGCGACTCGACTGCGAGGACCTCGTCGAGGACCTGCCGCAGGGGATCCACACGACGGTGGGCGAGCGGGGCGTGACGATTTCAGTCGGCCAGCGACAGCTCATCTGTTTCGCCCGGGCCCTGATCGCCGATCCGCGAATTCTGATTCTCGACGAAGCGACGAGCAGCATCGACAGCCATACCGAAATGCGGCTCCAGAAAGCCCTCGCGATCCTGCTCTCCGGCCGGACGAGCTTCGTCGTCGCCCACCGCCTCAGCACCATCCGCCACGCGGACCTCGTCCTCGTCCTCGACCACGGCGAAATCATCGAACGGGGCCGGCACCGGGAACTGGTCCAGGCAGGCGGCGTCTACGCCGGGCTCTACCGACGCTTCGTGCAGAGCCACTGAGTACAGGGGACGCCGGGAAGAAGATTAAACACCAAGACGCAAAGGAGGCACCAAGAACACCAAGGTGTGACGAAGTGTCTGCGACTCTTTGTGGCCTTTGTGGCTTCTTGGTGACTTGGTGTTTAACCACACAGCTCACTTTTCTCTGACGAGGTTCTGTCGCCTCAAAAGCAATCGCTTTGCTCTCGCGCGCTGGCCATCCGACATGCGCCGACCCATTCGATCGTCATGTCGCGGCGGTAGCGGTGGAGGACTTCGGCGGTCTCGAGGCCGGGATCGTTCCGCGCCGCGGCGGCCCGGATCACGACTCCTTCGGGGTGCTGCGACTGCCATCGCGCGAGCTCGTCCCGGCTCCGGAGTTCCGTGATCGGCGCGGTCAGCCGGCCGGCGAAGTGGAGTTCGCCGTGGTACTCCTGCTCGTGGGCCACGGGGACGCCCGCTTGCTGCAGCTCCGCGACGTGGCGGGCGATCGGATCGATGTGGAAGTCGGCGAGCAGGCCGGACCGAAGTCCGAAGAGCATCAGGACACTGTTGAGGACGGCGAAGCTCGCGATCTGCCGGGCCCGCCGGGCGGGCGGGAGCGGCGGTCCCCACAGGATCCACAGGCCGCCGAGCGCGATCGGCAGGCCGCACCACGGGCTGCAGAGTTCGGGGGCTGAGACTTTCGCAGGAAGAAAGCCGAGCAGTGGGCGAATGATGAGCAGCCCGCCCCAGACCGCGGTCGCCGTGCCGATGGCCGGGGCATTCAGCAGATGGGCGGCGGAGCGTTTGCGGCTGACGACGAACGCCAGCAGGAGGGCGAGCGCCGGGAGTTCGGGGACGAAGTAGTGAATCTGCTTTCCGCTGATGAGCGAGAAGACCACCAGCGGGACCAGCAGCCAGATGAGGCACAGGCGGACGCCGCGATCGGCTGTCTGCATCGGGATCGTTCGCCACGCCCGCCAGGCGAACGCCCACGGCAGGGCGAAGAACGGCAGAAGCGGCACATACCACCACACCGGTCGGGCGTGGGCGAAGGATCGTTCGAGGCGTCCCGCGGTCTGCCCCCACAGGATGGCATCGGCATACTCCGGCCCGCCGGCCGCCGCCGCCGGGATGGCCCAGCCCAGAGCGAAGATGGTCCCTCCGGACACGACGAGAAGAATCGCTCCATACCAGCGGAGCCATTGGTTCCCGGACCGAGGCGCGGCCCACAGCGGAGCCAGGAGGGCCGCCGGGAGCGTGTGGAGCAGGCAGACCGGTCCCTTGGCCAGGAGACCGCCGCCGACCGCCACCGCCATCACGACGTATCCGATGCGGTCCCCCACGCTCGCCCGCAGGAGGCCGAGCAGGAACGAGAGTGTCGCCACCGTCAGCAGCGTGTCGAACATCGTCATCGACACGAACAGCAGCCAGAGCGTTGACGTCGCCAGGACCAGCGGCGCGATGCCCGCGGCCACTGGGAACTCGGGCCAGAGTCGCCGGGCGATCCGGGAGGTGAGGACGAGGGAAAGAATTCCCGCCAGGGGAGCGACGAGTCGGGCAGACCACTCGTGGACGCCGGTAACGGCCCAGATCGCGTTGATGAGCCAGAACAGGAGCGGCGGCTTGTGGCTGTAGGTCTCGCCGTTGAGATGCGGAACGAGATAGTCGCCGGAGGCGTGCATGTCCCAGGCGACCGCGAGATACCGCGTCTCGTCAATCGGGAGGAGCGGACGGCAGATCAGATGCGCGGCCACGAGCGCGAGCGAGAGAGCGACGGCGGTCCAGAGCCCCGTCCGTCCCACGTCGCTCCAGGCCGGGAGGACGCGCGACACGGACCATTTAGAAGCCTGGGGGTTCCGCTCACCCCGGCGAGGGTTCGGGAGAGCCGACGGGGCAGGAAGCGTGGGAGCCGGATCGTTCGGCCTGCTCGGCGCGGATGAGCTGGAGATTTCGGGCATAGATCAAGAGTCCGGATGCCTGACCGGCGATGAAGACGGGATCGCGACGATGAACGGCATACGCCAGGAGGCTGACCCCGCCCCCGATGCTGAGATACCAGAACGCGATCGGAAAGACGCTTTTCTTTGCGGATTCGCTCGACAGCCACTGGACCAGGAACCGGGCGCTGAATACGAACTGTCCGCCGAACCCGATCGCCATCCAGATCTGGTCGTTCGTCATGGCCGCTCCCCTCCGACGGCGGCGGGTTCCGACCGCGAGAACGACCGAGCCATCGCGCGAGGAGACATCGCTCCGCGGCCCAGTTCCGGCATCGGCCGGGAGTCGACCGGGGAGGGACCGGGCCGATGGCAACGTTCCGTGACGCGCGGCACGCGCGACCGACGGATCAGCCACAGCATTCCTGCCAGATCGATGACGCCGGCCGTCAACCGGCTGAAAGTGCCGTAGTGGCTCCGTCCCTGGAGTCGCGGCCGATGCCGGACTTCGACCGAGAGCACTCCCGAACCGGCCCGCCGGAAGAGCGCGGGGAGGAACCGGTGCATGTGATGAAAGGCCGGGAGCTCCAGAAACGCGTCACGGAAGAAGACCTTGATTCCGCATCCGCTGTCGGGCGTGTTGTCGCCGAGGATGCGGCCGCGAATGGAGTTGGCGACGCGGCTGCAGACCTTCCGCCAGAGACTGTCCTGTCGCCGCCGCCGATGCCCGATCACCAGATGAACGTTCGCGTCCCGCGCGGCGGTCTCCAGGATCGACCACAGCCGCGGGAGGTCTCGCGGGTCATTCTGTCCGTCGCCGTCGAGCGTGGCGACCACGTCGGCCCGGGCCGCTTTGACGCCCGACCGGACCGCCAGACTCTGGCCGCAGGGGTGGGCATGGGTCAGCACCCGCAGCATCGGATGAGTGTTTTGAAGCGTCTCCAGAGCGGCCGCGGTTCCGTCCGTGCTCCCATCGTCCACGACGACGATCTCGAACTCGCACCATCCGTCGAGGACGCCAACGACCTCAGCGACGAGCGATTCGATATTCCCCGCCTCGTTCTGAGCGGGAATGACGACGGAAACGTCCACGCGGCCTCCTGCCACCGGTCCCGCCTCGACGGGGCCCATTGGCGGGCCTCGACTCAGATCGGGCGAGGCGGGAGTTTCCTTTCCGCCCGCAGAACCGGTCAACAGCATTCCGGCCCGCAGCCCTGGCAGGTGAACAAAATCTCATCTGGGGTGGTTCTGTTTGCCTGTTCGCGATTGACCGCGCGGATCGGTTGGGCTTTTTTTGCGTTTTGCGCGACCGAATCGAGGCACAGAGCGCAGTGTCGTCCCACCGGGTCCAGGGGCACCCTGGTCAGGGGGTGCAGGGGGCAGAATGCCTCTTGCCCGCCGGAGGCTGTCTCGTCGAGAGATGTCTGAAGGAGTGAGTGTCCAAGCGCGGACACGGTGCCGTATGCCCCCTCACCAACCCGCGGGGACTGCAGAGCGAGCGTGGAGTCCTCAACGCCAGTACCACAAAGGGGACATCCGTTGCTGACCACGGTTCCTCGTGGAAGCGCCTCCGGCGGCAAGGGGTCGCCCCCTTGACCCCGGCTGCCGTCGCACGTTGGGCTTGAGCTAAGAGAGCTCAGCCGGCGAGCACGCGGTTTGAAGCTCACTCTTCCTGGAGCGCCGCCAGGTCGATCGCATCGCTCTCGAACATCCGGACGTAGCTCTCGTACCGCAGCGGCGAGAGCAGCCCTTCGTCAACCGCCGACTTCACCCGGCAGCCGCTCTCGTGCGTGTGCGTGCAGTCCGGAAAATGACAGTGCGCCACGAAGGGAGGGAACTCGCGGAAGTACCCTTCGACCTCCTGCGGAGCGACATTCCAGAGCTGGAGCTGCCGGATCCCCGGCGTGTCGACCACCCAGCCCCCGCAGTCGAGCTCAAGCAGCTGCGACACGCGGGTCGTGTGCCGCCCCTTCCCGGAGTCGTCGCTCACCGCCCCGGTCTTGAGGCCGAGCCCCGGCTGGACCATGTTGAGCAGGGTCGATTTCCCGACACCGCTCTGGCCCGTGAAGACGGTCGTCTTGCCACTGAGAAGCCGCCGGAGGGCCTTCACTCCCTGGCCGGTCTGGGCGCTGAGAAGGATGCAGGGGTATCCGATCCGGCTGTACTGGCCGAGGATCGGTTGCAGCGGGACGGGATCGATCAGGTCCGCCTTGTTGACGCAGACGATCCCCTGAACCCCTCCGGCCTCGCAGCTCACGAGGAAGCGGTCGATCAGCGTCGGCTTGAGCGGCGGATCGGTGGCGGAGGCGACGATGACCGCCTGATCGACATTGGCGACGATCAGGTGTGCGTGCCGTCCCTGGCCGCGGGAAAGAGTCGAGCGGCGCGGTTCGATCCGCTCGATGATCCCGGCGGTCTCGTTCTCCGGCCGGACCAGAACCAGATCCCCGGTCGCGACGGCATTCCGGGTATCGCGAGCCAGATCACGGACCCGGCGACGGAGTCGGCAGTCGAGGATGCCGCGTTCGGTCCGGACGGAGCAGTGGTTCGCCCCGACCGCCCACAGGACGCGGCCGCGGATGCAGACGGATTCGTCGACGACAAGAGCCCCCTCGTCATCGGTGATGATCGTCCGCTGCCGAGTCAGGGCTCCCTTGCCGGACACCCGCTCATCGGACGTGAGATCCGCGAGGTCTTCGACGTCGTGCCGGGTCAGGTCGGTCCGGCGCGGACGGTGGTCGTGGTTCTTCTTGAAGGCGACGCGGGACTTCTTGCGGGGACCAGTCACGAGGGAGAGGCGGCGAGAGCGAGGAAAGGGACGCGGTTCTCAGCCCGCATTCTGCCGGTTTCCTTCCGAATTGTGCATGTCCAGACGGGCTGAATTACGCCGGATGCCATCGGAGAACAGCGTGGCCTGCGGCGGAGTTTCCGGAGGTGAAGCACCAAGACACAAAGATGACACCAAGGGCACCAAGCATTCCGAACGCTGGTGCCGAAGCCAGGTTGTCCCGACTTCCCAGTGTCCGCGTCGGCCCTGTTCCTAACCTTGGTGAACTTGGTGCCACCTTGGTGCCTTGGTGTTTAACTCGACCCGGCGTCAGTCGTCCCCCATCAGCCACTTCATCGCCTCGTTCTCATCCTTCGAGAAGCTCTGCTTCGGCGGCGGGGCCTTTTCCGACCGCGGCGGGAGCTGGCGCTGCGGTCGCGTTCCCTTGCGGCGCTCGAGGCCGGCCTTTTCCATCAGGCTCATGGCGAACGGATTTTCGTTCAGCTCTTCCTGAACCCGCGGCGGAGGCTCGTTCGACGCCTCGTATTCGATCTTGTACCGGCACTTGGCGATTGTCAGCTCGTCCCCGGGATGGAGGAACTGGCAGTCGACGCGCTGGTCATTGATCTTCACGCCGTTGGCACTGTTGAGATCCCGGACCTGCCAATAGCCGTTCAGCAGTTCCAGTTCGCAGTGCTGCGAGGAGACGTTGGGGTATTCCAGAACGATGTCGCATGAAGCCCGTCGTCCCACCAGCAGCTTCGGCTTCCGCAGCGGGATCGGGTCGCCACCGCCGCATGGCACCAGTTGTCCAAGCATCGTCGCAGCATCCATGGGGTCTTCCGATTCAGACGAGAACGCTCTCTCCACAGCCGTGAATCAGCGGACGGGATGTCCGACAACACAACCGGGTGGACCTCGGACCGCGATCGCGGACGCAGGATGAGGTCGATGTCTGCACGGAAAAGGATTGGCCTGTCAGCGACTCTATCCACGCCCCTGCGGCAAGTCAAACTTTGGTTTGTGCGTGGCCGTCGAAATTCCGGAGCGCGGGCATGGTGGGTCTTACGGTCGCGACAGTCCTGTTCGGAGGCACCGCCGGGAGTCTGGAAACCGCGTCGAATTGCGGCACTTGGAGCTCGCCTCACGACCGGCGGATCGACCGTGGCCCACGGTCGGGGCAATCGCTGCGAATCGCTCCATGCGTCGCTTGCAATCGGGCGAAGTTCGGGCAACATCCTCGCTCATTCGGCATCCGTTCGTTCTCGCTGGGTTGGCATCATGGGGCTGCGTCAGTCGGAGTACATTGAAGTCCGGCAGATTCCGGGGAAGGGGCGGGGCGTGATCGCCCGGACGCTCATTCCCAAGGGGACCATTTTTGAGAAGGCCCCGGTCCTGCTGGTGAAGTGGGACACCATCTCGTCCTCGGTGCTGGCGGATTACGCTTACGCCTGGGAGGGTGAGACGGCCTGCGTGGCGCTCGGTTATGGGTCGCTGTACAACCACAGCTACAGCCCGAATGCGCGTTACGACGACATTGGGAAGGCGACGAAGCACTTCACGGCTCTGCGGGACATTCAGCCGGGTGAAGAGGTGACGATTAATTACAATGGTGAGCCGCACCTGAAGAAGTCGGTCGGTTTCGACGTCAAGTAGGTGGGAGGGCTGATTGAACCGGGTCCAGGGGGACCCTGGTCAGGGGGTGCAGGGGGCAGAATGCCCCTTGCCCGCCGGAGGCTGTCTCGTCGAGAGATGTCTGAAGGAGTGAGTGTCCAAGCGCGGACACCGTGCCGTATGCCTCCTCACCGACCCGCGGGGATTGCAAAGCCAGCGGTGTGGATTGAGGGAGTCCTTATAGCGGGTACCACAAAGGGGACATCCGTTGCTTACCACGGTTCCTCATGGAAGTGCCTCCGGCGGCAAGGGGTCGCCCCCTTGACCCCAGCGGCCGTGGCACGTTGGGTTTGAGCTATGGACGCCGGGCCGGCAGGAACGCGGTTCGACCGAACCGGAGGATGCGGCCCGCTCCCCGCGTTGCAATCACCCCCCCGACAGATACGATTACGGTTGCTCGTCCCGAGTCGCGATCTGCGGTGACGAGACCGTGTTTCTGGATTGAGAGGGATCGCCGGAACTTCCAGTCGCGACAGAGGATGTCGCCGGGAGAACCGCTCCGACGGACTGCGGCTTTCCACCGCCAGGACCACCCAAGATGCCAAAGAACGGTCAGCCCGGCTACACCCTCCCCCCCCTCGGCCAGAACCCCTCTTCCACCGCCGCCGGCACCACCCCCGGCAGCTTCGCCAACCGCGGACACATCGCCCCCGGAGCCGAAGGCCGCTGGACCTTCTCCTCGCCCGATACGCCGGGGATGCCCGAACCCTCCGCCAAGACCGCCTGGGACTTCCTCCCCGAAGGCTGGAAGTCGGAAGTCATCACCTACGCCGCCGTCCCCGCGGAATACCGCCCGGGCGCGACTTCGGTCATCCTCCAGCAGTCCGACCAGACCCTCCGCAAGGTCGACTTCCCGGTCGAATTCCGGCCCATCACCCAGCTCGAACAGGCCCGCGTCGGCATCGTCTCCCCGGAGATGACCCGCGTCGCCGCCCGCGAACCGCACCTCACCCCGGTCCAGGTCCGCGACGAAGTCGCCGCGGGCCGGATGGTCATCCCGGCCAACAAAGTCCACCTCGGCTATCAGCTCGATCCGATGGCGATCGGCCGAGCCGCCAAGACCAAGATCAACGCCAACATGGGGGCCTCGCCGGTCTCCTCCAGCACCGACGAAGAGGTCGAAAAGCTCAAGTGGGCCGAGAAGTGGGGGGCCGACACCGTCATGGACCTCTCGACCGGCGGCAACCTCGATGAATGCCGCGCGGCGATCGTCCGCAACAGCAACGTCCCCATCGGCACCGTTCCGATCTACTCGATGATCATCGGGCGGAAGCTCTATGACCTCGACCACGCCACGATCCTCGAATCGCTGAAGCACCAGGCCCAGCAGGGTGTGGACTACTTCACGATCCACGCCGGCGTCCTCCGCGAGCACCTCTCCTACGTCAAGGACCGCCTCATCGGCATCGTCAGCCGCGGCGGCTCGCTGCTCGCCAAGTGGATGATCGACCACGGCGAACAGAACCCGATGTACGTCCTCTGGGAAGACATCTGCGACATCATGCGGGAGTACGACGTCACGTTCTCGATCGGCGACGGCCTCCGTCCCGGCGGACTGGCGGACGCCACCGACCGCGCCCAGCTCGCGGAACTCTCGACGCTCGGCGAACTGACGGAACGAGCCTGGCGGAAGGGCGTGCAGGTCATGATCGAAGGACCGGGACACGTCCCGTTCGATCAGATTGAATACAACATGAAGCTCCAGCGGACCCTCTGCCACGGGGCGCCGTTCTACGTGCTGGGGCCGCTCGTCACCGACATCTTCCCCGGCTACGACCACATCACGAGCTGCATCGGAGCGACCGCCGCCGGCTTCCACGGAGCGAGCATGCTCTGCTACGTGACGCCGAAAGAGCACCTCGGCCTGCCGAAGAAGGACGACGTCAAGCAGGGCTGCATCGCCTACAAGATCGCCGCCCACGCCGCCGACGTCGCTCTCGGCATCCCCGGCACCCGCGACCGGGACGACGAGCTGACGAAGGCCCGCGCCGCCCTGAACTGGGAAAAACATTTCGAATTGAGTTTCGATCCGGACACCGCCCGGGCGTATCACGATGAGGACCTGGACGTCGACACCGACTTCTGTGCCATGTGCGGCCACGACTGGTGCAGCGTCCGGATCAGCAAGGAGATCGTTCAGTTCGCCAGCGGCAAGGAGGACGGCTACCAGTGGGACAAGGCCAAGGTGAGCGAGGCCCTGACCGCGGAGCAAAAGGAAATCCTCGAAAAGCGGGGCGTCCTGGCTCCGCAGGAAATTCACCGCCTCGCCGCCAAGACCAAGAAGGGCGTCAAGGCGGACGAGGGGAAGGCCTCGTGCCACAGCGACTTCGTCGATGACGACACGGCGAAGAAGATCCAGTCGTCGGTGGAACTTGTGGAATTGGAGCTCTGAAATGATGCCGATCGCGACCACACGCCATCTGAAAGACGCGTGGTCGCGAGTTTGGCGTCTCATTTCCTTGTCTATTCAGATCGTTCGCCTTTCTCTGGCGATCGGTCTGGCGTACTTCGTAGTCGAAAGCTGCTTTGCTCTGACGTTCTTTCACCTGGTCCGAGATCGTCAGGCGTGGACGTTTCACCTTGAGAGAGGGATGCTGGCGATCCAACGCCTGGAGGGATGGAGGAACCCGCAGCCGCGGCATTACGGCGAACTCATCACGATCCGCAAACCGCTGGAGAAGCTCGCCCCGTGGAACTGGGCCTGGTCCGCATCCGCCCCTTCATGGTGGGGTGACGTCGGGTATGACGTCAGACGCCGCGGGCGTCTCCTGGGCTTCGAATTCGCATCAGGCATTTTCTGGCCCCCCTTCGTCACGCAGCATCCCAAAGTTCCGTTCACGATCTTCTCGTTCCCGTTGTGGCTGGCGGTTCCGCTCCTTGGCTACCGCCCGACGCGGTCGCTGATCCGCGGTGTTTCCCGGTATCGCGACGATCGCCGGTCGGGCCTCACGATCTTCCAGAGCCTGGACCAAACCTTCGAAACGCCAGCCGGATCAGTCCCGCTGTCGGCCCCGCTCTTGGTCGCATCGGAGGGAGGCGTCCATGACGGAAAGCTTTGAAAAGCGATACGAGGGCTACGGCTGGATCAAGGTCGGACGCCACCGGGACGATCCTGCCCTGAGCTGGGAGGAGCGGTTTCGGATCCTCGATAAGCACCACGTCGTCGAGACACAGTTCCTCATCGACGAAGTCCGGCGTCTCGCAAAGGAGTGCGATCGTCGGGCCGAGCCGGCGCCGGAGAGCTGAGCGGCGAACGGGGGAGGCCTCAACGCCGGGTTCACAAGGGGGGACACCCCTGCTTTCCCGCGGTTCGAGCCGTAGAGCCTGTTGCCACACAGAACCCGCGGCGTTCGAGCCCTATTCGCCCCGGCTTGGTGTATCATCCCTCCATGCCAGGAAATTCTTTCGGACAGTCCTTTCGAATCACCACCGCCGGGGAGAGCCACGGACCGGGAAATGTCGTCATCATCGACGGAGTCCCCCCCGGACTCGCCCTCACCGAAGAGGACCTACGTGTCGACCTCCGCCGCCGCCGCCCCGGCCAGAGTCACATCGTCACCCAGCGGGACGAAGCGGACGAGCCCGAGATCCTCTCCGGCGTCTTTGAAGGCAAGACCACCGGCACCAGCCTCGCCATCCTGATCCGCAACACGGACCAGCGGAGCAAGGACTACGGCAACATCAAGGAGCTCTACCGGCCCGGCCACGCCGACTACAGCTTCGACGCCAAGTACGGCTTCCGCGACTACCGCGGCGGGGGCCGCTCCAGCGCCCGCGAAACGACCGCCCGCGTCGCCGCCGGCGCTGTCGCCAAGAAACTGATCGCCGAGGAATTCGGCGGAAAGGTCCTCGCCTGGGTCACCCAGGTGGGCGGGATCAAGGCCGACATCGCCGATCCCGCCGCCGTCACGCTCGAGCAGGTCGAAAAGACCCCCGCCGGCGAACCGAACATCGTCCGCTGCCCCGACCCGGCCGCTGCCGCAAAGATGATCACCCTCATCGAAGAGTGCCGAAAGCAGGGGGACAGCATCGGCGGCGCGGCCGAGATCGTCGCCACCGGCGTCCCGGCGGGACTCGGTGAACCGGTCTTCGACAAGCTCAAAGCGGACCTCGCCAAGGCCCTGTTTTCGCTGCCGGCGGTGCTGGGGGTCGAGTACGGCATCGGCTTCGGCTGCGCCACAATGCGGGGCAGCGAGAACAACGACACCTTCCTCTCGACGGGCCGGAAGCCGAGCGGCGATCCCCGCATCGAGACGAACCCGAATCGCCATGGCGGAATGCTCGGCGGGATCTCGACCGGCATGCCGATTGTCCTGCGGGCGGCGGTGAAGCCGACCAGCAGCCTGCCGATCGAGCAGCAGACCGTCGACCGCCAGGGAAACCCGGCCACCGTCCAGACCAAGGGCCGGCACGACCCCTGCCTCCTGCCAAGGTTTATCCCCATGGCGGAAGCCATGGTGGCCCTCGTGATCGCTGACCACTGGCTGCGGTGGAAGGGACAATGCCGGACACTCGCGGAACGCGGAGCGACCTGATGGCCCGCTCCCCGCGCTCCGGCTCCCCGTCGCGATCCCCCCGGCCGACGACTCCCGCTCCCGCCGCGTCCATGCCGCAGGTCCCGGTCTCACCGACGGCCGAGAGGCTGCGGACCGCGGGGCTGGTCCTGTTCGCCCTTTTGGCGGCGGGCTTCTTCTTCACGCAGCTGCCGAACAACTCCGAGTGGACCCGGCTCGACATCTGGCTCAACCTGCCGGATCTCCTGCTCCTCAATCTCCCGGGCAAGGAAACGGCCAAAGAGTCCGGGTGGCAGTTCTTTCCGCAGCGGTTTGACCTGATCGGAGTCGCGACCGCGATCTGGCTCGCCGCCTGGGGAGCGGGCCGGCTCGCCCTCCGCGGCGTGAAGCTGTTTCCGGTACTCAACCCCTACGAGCGAAACCTGTGGGGTTGCGGCGTCGGGATCGGCCTCTTGTCGCTCGCCACGCTCGCTCTCGGAGCCTTCGGAATTCTGAACCGGTGGCTGTTCACCGCCGGCCTCCTGGCGGTCATCGCCGCGGAACTCGTCCTGACGTGGCGGGGCCGGACGCCGCGTTCCGGAGGAGGCTCGCTGCTCGAAGCCCGGTTCTTCGGCGACTCGAAGCTGCCGCTCTTCATCGGCCTCGCGGTCGCGCCGTTCCTGATGGCGATGCTCCTGGGGGCGATGCTCCCTTCCACCGACTTCGATGTCCGTGAATACCACCTGGAAGGCCCCAAGGAGTACTACCAGGGGGGCCGCATCCGGTTCCTGCCGCACAACGTCTACACCAGCTTCCCGTTCTTCACCGAGATGCTGCACCTGCTGGGTATGATCCTGCGGGCGGACTGGTACCGCGGCGCGATCATCGGCCAGACGGTCCTGATGGGTTTCGCACCGCTGACGGCGGCCGGGCTGTTCTATGCGGGACGACGGTGGTTCTCCGAACGGGTCGCCTGGCTCGCCGTCCTCGCGTGGCTGACGACGCCGTGGACCTATCGGATCTCGACGATCGCCTACACCGAAGGGGCCCTCGCGACCTACGTGCTGCTCTCGGCAATCGCAGTCCTCCGCGCCGGCGAGGAGTGGCGCGTGTCGACCGCGACGGGCCGGCGGTGGTTCCTCGTGGCTGGTTTCCTCGCCGGATGCGGCCCGGCGTGCAAATACCCCGGGGCGATCAGCGTCGCGATCCCGATGTTCCTCATGGCCGCCTGGACGGTGGTCGTCGCTCCAATTCTCTCAAGCCGTCGTGCCCCCGCGGAAGCCGAGCCGACGAACGACCAGTCCCGTGTCGACCTCCTGGCGCTGGTCCTGTTTCTCGGCGGCGGGGCGGTCGCCTTCGGGCCGTGGCTGGTCAAGAACCTGATCGAAACCGGGAACCCGTTCTATCCGCTCATGTACGGGCTGCTCGGGGGACGCGACCTCGATCCCGCGCTCCATGCCAAATGGAAGGCCGGGCACCCACTGCCGCTCGGGCACCTGGGGGGGCCGGTCGGGTTTGTCAAAGATCAGGTGCTGCGGTTCGCGGACGTCTTCCTGTGGAACGACTGGCAGACGCCGCTGGCCCTCGCCTCCCTCCCGCTGGGAGCGGGTCTGCTGGCGCTCTGGCGGACCGGACTCGTTCGCCCCCTTGTTCTGTCGGAACCGCAGCCGGCGCATCGCGGCCAGTTCACGCCAAGGACGCTGCTGGCCCTGCTCGTGCTCTACGTTTTCTGGCTCTTCGAAGGGTGGTGTCTCCTGTCGCATCGGCTCGACCGGTTCTGGGTGCCGATGCTCCCGATCGCCTGCTGGATCGCGGGCATCGTGCTGGATGCCCTGATCGGCACATCCGCCACGGGAGCCAGCGCACGAGGTCTGCTGCTCCGCGGAGCGACGGTCACGGTCCTCCTGGGGGCGATCACGCTCTACCACCTGGGCTTCGTCACCTCGGTCCTGGCGGGGAACAATTCGTTCCTGCTCGATGAACGACTGGCCCAGAAGCGGTTCCGGACCCCCAGCATCGCGATCCTGGAGGATCTCCCGCTTCCGCCGGAAGCCCGCGTCCTGTTCGTTGGCGAGGCCGAGGTCTTTGAGGCCCACTTCGACCACCTCTACAGCACCGTCTTCGACCGCTCCATCTTCGAAGACTGGTTCGCGGCCGGGCCGCCGGATGGGCCTGCGGCCGATCGGCCCATGAAGCCTTCGGAGGAGGTGCGGGCCATCCTGAAGGAGAACGGAATCACCCACGTCGCCGTCAACTGGAGCGGAATCCTGCGCTATCGCCCCACGTACGGGTACACGGACTTTGTCCATCCCCGGCGGTTCCAGACGCTCGCCGAGCAGGGGGTCCTGCGGCGTCTGCCGCGGGTCGGTTCTCTCCGAGAGCTGGAGCGAATCCCGGCTGACCAGCGGCAGGAAGTCGAGCGCTGGGCGCCCGACCTCGTCCAGATGTACGACGGGAAGGCGACGATTCCCGGCGTGCAGGTGTATGAGGTCCTGCCGTAACGGGCTCGCTGTCTCGGGGCCGCCGCCGTGGTTTGCTAAACTCCGTTTTTGATTGATCTCCAACGCCGTTTTTTGCCCGCATGCGCATCATCTCCGGACGTTTCCGTCGTCGAAAGCTCCTGTCGAATCCGGGGGACGTCACACGTCCGATCCTGGACCGGGTGAAAGAATCCGTCTTTCAGCGGCTCGAGGCGGACCTGGAGGGGAAGCGGGTCGCCGACGTCTTTGCGGGGACGGGGACGATCGGTCTTGAGGCGATGAGCCGGGGGGCGGCGACGTGTGTGTTTGTCGAGCAGGACAAGGTCGCGTCGTCGCTGCTGAAGCAGAATATCGAGACGCTGGAGGTCCAGGGCGACACGATCTGCTGGTGGACGGACGCACTTTTGTGTTCGTACCGGCCGAAGGGGCCCGACGTGGCCCGGTTTACGCCGTTCGATGTGATCTTCTTTGATCCGCCTTACAAGATGGCGGCGGATATTCGTCCGGACACGAAGCTGTACCGGGCGGTGAAGCGGCTGACGCGGCCTGAGGTGTCGGTGGCGGATGCGTTGTTCATCTTGCGGATTCCGGAGCGGACGGAAGTGACGATGCCGCCGCAGTGGACGGTGCTGTGGGAGGTGGAGATGGCGAACATGATTGTTCGCGTCCACCGGAAGACGGGCGAGGCGGAGGCTTCAGAGGAAGCCACGACGGAAGAGACGGAAAGTCCACCAGAAGTCTGAACCCAACCGGGTCCAGGGGCACCCTGGTGGGGAGTGCAGAGGGGCAACGCCCCTTTGCCCGCCGGAGGCCTGGCCGTCGAGAGATGTCTGAAGGAGGGCGTGTCCAGGCGCGGACATCGTGCCGGATGCCCCCTCACCAAGCCGCGGGGACTGCAAAGCCAGCGGTGTGCTCTGAGGGAGTCCTCAACGCCGGTCCCGCATAAGGGGACGTCCGTCGCTTACCGCGGTTCCTCATGGAAGTGCCTCCGGCGGCAAGGGGGCGTGTGTTGTTTTCTTGGCCCCCTTGACCCCGGCTGCCGTAGCACGTTGGGTTTGAGGTAGCAGAGCCGTGCCGGCAACGACGGTACATCAAAACACAAAAACCCCGGGGAACGGTTCCCCGGGGTCGCGTGTGTTCCATCTGTCCTTCCCGAAGGAGGACGCTCACCGGCTCAGTGCCAGTTGTGGGGGTTCATGAACCACCACCACTTGTCCGTCCGCGGGCTGAACCGCAGGCTCCACGAGCCGTCATCCCACTCGAGGGTCGCCTGACGCCAGTTCAGGGGGACCTGCGGGTAAGGATAGAACGGTCCCATGTACGGCCAGGCACTGGCATCATACTGGCTCGGATAGGTCACCGCCGCGTAGTTGTCGTACTGGGCGTAGGCCGGCCAAGCGTAGTTCGGAACGTTCGGCTGATTGTAGATCATGTGATGGCCGACCGGCTGGACGCCGCCCGGACCCATCTGCGGCTGCGGCGGAATCGGTCCGCCCGGAGCCATGGCCTGAGCCTGCATCATGCCGTTCTGCGGAGCCATCCCCTGGGGAGCACCGTAAGGAGCCCCGCCACCCTGCGGGCCGTAGCCAGCCTGGGGAGCATAGCCGCCCTGCGGGGCATACCCGGCCTGAGGACCGTAACCCGCCGGGGCGATCGGTCCGCGAGGACCGGCACCAGCCGGAGGTCCGGGAGGCAGGGCAAGCTGACCACGGACGGTCAGGCGGTTGATGACGTTCTGCACGCCTGGGACGCTGCTCGCGGCCCGGTGAGCGGCCATCGCCTGCTCGCGGGCTTCGACGTCGCCCACCAGGCTGCAGCTGCCGTTCTTGTAGCGGATTTCGATGTCGTAGCCGCTCAGGCCGCAGCTCGCGAGAGCGTCGGCAACGTTCTGGGCGACTTCCTGGTTGCTGGTCGGAGCCGCTCCCTGCGGAGCGGCGGGGGCGGCCGGAGCCGGGCCAGCGATCGGGGCGAACTCTTCGTTCGACACCTGCTGGATCCGTCCCCGCTTCTCACCCTGGAAACCGGCCTGCTCGATGCCGCTGGCCTTGGGGGCCGAGGCAGCCATGACTTCGAGGCGGTTATCGACCGAGCTGACGCCCGGAACCCGCTGGACGACCTGCGTCACGCGAGCCCGTTCGGCGGCGTCCGAGATCTGGCCGCTGACCGAAGCCACGCCATTGCGGACTTCGATCTGGATGCCCTTCCCCTTCGGGCGGGCCGCCTGGAGAGCCGCCTTGACTCCATCGGCGACCTCCTGATTCGACGGGGCGGAAGCGGACTCGGCCGACTTTCCGCCAAACGGCGCCGCCACAGTCATGGTCGGAACCGCCGCCAGCAGGCCCATGGTCAGGACCCATTTCCGTGGCAGACGCATGAATACTCTCCTTCGTATTCGCAGACATCGGCAGGTCCTCCGGTTCGGAAGGATCTGCCGGCCGAATCCGGAACGGACTCGATTGGAAGACACGCTGTCGGAGAGTTCATCGGCGGGGTTAGTCCGCCTGCATCAACTTTTCCGACGGATTTGGCTGTGACGGTTGGTCCGAACACAGCGAAATTGCGGGTCGTCCTGATGGCTGACGAAGACAAAGGATCGGCCCGCCGGATAGACGGGCTGAATGGCAACTGCTGAAATCACAACAAGATCGGCCGATCGCCCTCGAGCGGGCGTCCGGACTACGGCGTCCAGTAGTCGACGACGAAGGCGTCTTCCAGGATCGGCTTGAGCTGATCGACGAACGCCTTGTGGGCCGGGTGCGGCAGGTACGCCGCGCGGGCCGCCTCGTCCTTAAACGTCACGACAAAGACGTGGGTGAAACCTTTGTTCAGGTTCTCGGGGCTGTTGTTGGTCCCCGCCTCGTAAGCGGCGATCCCGTCGACCTTCTTGGGGAGTTCGGCAAACGCCTTCACGATCCCCTCGACCTGCTCCGGCTTGGCGTCCGGCTTGAACTTGAAGCAGACGACATGGCGCAGAGCCTTGTCCTTCTCCGAGGCGGCCCAATGAACGTTGGCCATGAGCGTGACTCCGAGCAGAGCGGCAAGAGAAACGGAAAGCAGCGACCGGACAGTCATGAGGATCTCCGAGAAATCTGGGATCGCTTCAGCCTACCGACGGCGGATTCGGCCGTCGATTCCGGCACGTAGGGCACCTGCCCGCCCGATCCGATTCGAATTCGCGGGCTGGGCCGATCGGCTTCCCGCTTTCACGGCGGTTTTCCGTACGGTTTCCGGGGACAGCCGAACAGCAGTCGTGGTCGACCATGGAAACGAGCACAACATCGAGGTCCGGGCGAAATCGCTTTCGATGGGGAATGGGGTCCCTGGCCTGGATGGCCACCGTGACCGTTCCATTCCTCGCTTCGCGCCCCGCACCGGAGTACGTTCGATCCACGATTGAGAATCCGCTTCCGCTGCAGTTCGTCGGGCCCAGGGCTCTTTTGCTGAGTGAATATACGCAGGCCGACTACGGGCATCCGATGCCGAACGGGCCCCTTTACTTACTGGACGTTCCGACCGGACGCATGGTCGAGTTAGGCAACGGGGATCAGCAGACCGGTCAGGAGGCGCCCGCAAAAGGGCAGTTCGGAGGCTTTCTCCAGGATCTTGCGGTCGCGGGCGACTTCATCGTCGCCAACATGTCGCACGGCGAGCACGAGCGCCGCCTGCGCATCTGGAACTGGAAGACCGGGCAACTCCGTGTGGATCGAGACAGCACTAGCTGCAAGTGCGGTGTGATCGGCGACCTCGCCTGGCTTCAGTTGGGGCCGACATTCGAACTGCTCCGCATGTCGGATGGTGCATCCGTTCCCTGGAACGGCCCGGCAGATCGAATCGACTTCTCAACCGCCATTCCAAGTCGGGACGGGCGATTCGTTATCAAAACGGATGCGATCGGAGTTCACGTCTGGAGACTGGACTCCGCGGCGGAACACCTCAAGATCGAAGGTGCTCAGTTGGCTGCATGTTCATCGGATTCGAGGTGGCTCGCCACCTTGTCCAGGATCCCCGCCAAGGACGGTCAGTCAGGCCGGTCACACGTCTGGCAGGTTTACGATCTCCAGTCTGGCCAACGAGACTCCGAGAGGAAGACTTCGGACGACGAGTTTTCGTTCGACGCCCTGGCATTTCATGACGAAGACCGATGTCTCGTTGCCTATTCAGTGGTCGCAGACACGTCCGGCGGCACCTATTCCATCAGCCAGTTCCACGAGATCGACGTCTGGAAATGGCGCGAAAACACGCTGGAACGACGCCGGGCCTCCCCGCGCCACTTTCAGGATCTTCGCGAGACCGCATGGGAGCGGAAGTTGACGACACCTCGGACCGTAATCGACCGCGATCACGTACTGGATGTCGTCACTGGAAAGCAGGTTGCGACACTGGATGAGTCTGGAGAGCCAACGCTGCTTGCAACCGCAGAACGTTGGGCTCTCGTATCCGGTCCCGCAGGGGAAGGTCACTATTCGCCCATCAGTACACGATTCGAAGCTCCCGAGTTGCTCGACGTGGCCACCGGTCGGCGGAACTCCGGAGTCACGGACTTTTGGGCCGGCAAGTTCTCCGAAGACGGAAACTGGCTGGTCGTCAGCGACAAAAAGGCATTGAGCGCGTGGAGTCTTCCGCTTCGCCGTCGAGGGCGTCTGAGCCTCGGCTGGGCTCTTCTCGCCTTCGGACCATTGCTGGCCGCCTTCGGTTTCCAGGCTGTCTTCAAGGGACGAACGTCGGCCCCGGTCCCAGTCGGTCCAAAGCGGATCTCCGAAGAGTGAACTTCCGCATCCGCCCGCTCCGAGACAGCAATCGTCTGAAGCTGCTCCGTCGTGCAGTGCTCGATCGACGCGGAACGACGCCTACTTCCGCGAGTTCTTGATGATCCGGTGGAAATGCAGCTCCACCTCCCGGTCGATGACCCGCCGCAGTCCTTCGCTCAGGACGTTCGGCTCGTTGTCGGTCTCGCCGATCCGCGTGATCTCCTCCAGCGGCGTCCCCGGGAAGACGTTGAACGTCCCCTGGTGAATGATCTGATCCCCGGCATCGAGCTCGGGGATGATGAAGTGGACCGTCGCCCCGTACGTCAGCATGTGCCGGACATAAGCGTCCTGGTAAGGCCGGAAGCCTGGGAAAGACGGGAGCAATCCGTGGTGCAGGTTGATGATTCGCCCGCCCGCGAATTCCCAGCAGATCCGCGGGGGCAGAACCCGCATGTACCGGGCGAGGACCATGTAATCGACCTGGTACTCGTCGAAAAGCCGCGTCATCTCGCCGTAGTCGGGATCGCCACCCTTTCCGATGTTGTGGAACGGGACGCCAAAGTCTTCCGCCAGCCCCCGGCAGGCGTTCCGGTTTCCGATCATCACCGCGCACTGCGCCTTCAGCCGGCCGTCGCGGATGTCTCGCAGGACGGCCCGGGCCGGCTCCGGCCGGTACGTCGTGCAGAGCGCAATCCGCGGCAGGTCCTTCCGCTCATCGCGGGCCCAGGTCCGGATCGACAGGCCCTTCCGCTCGCCGATATCCCGCATCGCCTCCCGCAGGGTGCTCACGGCCCCCGCTGACTCCGGCCACTCGACCCGCAGCAGCATCGCAAAGAGCTGCTCCGCATCGTGGTCGTACATCTGGATTTCGTGGATGTTGGCCCCGGCATCCGTCACATAGTGAACGATCGGATCGGCCAGGCCCCGGTTGTCAGGTCCGACAGCGGTGATGGTGACGTGCATTGGCTTGATGGCTCGCTACGGTGATCTCAGGAGTATAGGACGAAGGGGCCGCCGCGCGGAAAGCGTGGCCGGTTGGACACCAAATTCTTGCGGATCACGTCCTGCGTGGTTTGGATAGGCGCTCAAAGGTGTCTCCGGCAGCGGCTGCATTCGCCGATTGGTGGTCGCCAAATGCGGGTCCAGGGGCACCCTGGTCAGGGGATGCAAGGGGGAGAATCCCCCTTGCCCGCCGGAGGCCTGGCCGTCGAGAGATGTCTGAAGGAGTGAGTGTCCAAGCGCGGACGCCGTGTCGTATGCCCCCCTCACCAACCCGCGGGGATTGCAAAGTGAGCGGTGTGATGTGAGGGAGTCCTCAACGTTGGGACCACAGAGGGGACATCCGTTGTGTCCCACGGTTCCGCGACGAAAATGCCTCCGGCGGCAAGGGGGCGTGGCCCCCTTGACCCCAGGCTGCCGTGGCACGTTGGGTTTGAGGTGGCAGAGTCCTACCGGCAAGAACACGGTTCGGGCTGCACCCCGGATGCGGCGTCGGTTCACCCACCCTGCTTTCTCGACAACCACCAGTTCGTGCCGCCATCGCCCGATTCATCCCCCAAACGGCTTCTTCCACAACGAAATCCTGCGTCGGAACATCAGTTGCCGCGCTCTCTGGAACGCCTCAGCCGCGGGGTTCGCCTACGGCAACCTCCCACACCCCAAAAGGAGTTCAAACGATGCTCGTTTCAGAAATTATGACCTCACACGTGGAGTGTATTTCGCCCGACGAATCGCTCCGTTCCGCCGCAGAGATGATGCGCCGCCTTGATGTCGGGGCCCTCCCGGTCTGCCACGACGACCGGATTGAAGGGATCCTGACCGACCGCGACATCGTCATCCGCGCCATCGCCCAGGGCCGCGACTGCAACGAAACCCACGTCTCGGAGATCCTCACGGCCGGAATCCGCTTCTGCTTCGAAGACCAGGACTCCAGCGAAGCGGGGCAGATCATGGAAGAACACCAGATCCGCCGCCTCGTCGTCCTCAACCGCGACAAGCGGATGGTCGGCATCGTCTCGCTCGGCGACCTCGCGGTCCGCGAGCCCGATGAAGCGGTGTGCGCAGCCGCCCTCGAACACATCTCCGAGCCGGGCAACATGTAGCCGCCCCACAGCGGTACCGGCCCAGCCGGTCACGCCCCTGAGAGACAGACCGTCTCCTCATCCGAACCTCGCCGCCGCCGGCTACCTCAAGGGAGGACGCCGACAGTGAGCGAGGTCGGGTGATTTGTGTCCCGGTACAGGCGATGAGTCGCCTTCTGAAAATCCTCCGGCTTCGCAAAGTGGATATTCGGAACCCAGCTCTGCGGGTTCCGATCCACCAGCGGGAACCAGGTGCTCTGAATGTGGACCATCAGCCGGTGGTCCTTCTTGAAGCGGTGTAGCACGTCTAGCAGGTCGATCCGTACCCGCGTCGGAACGCCGGGCTCAAACGGCTCGGGCTTCTCGAAACTGTTCCGGAACCGCCCGCGGAAGACTTCGCTCCGGACCATCATCTGATACCCCGGCTGCTTCTCTTTCTCCGGGGCCGCGGGATTGACGTCGATCAGCTTCACGATGAAGTCGGCATCCCGCCCGGTCGTCGAGACCCACAGGTCGACCGTCATTGGCCCCGCCAGCACGAGGTCTTCCGTCAGCGGCGGCGTCTGGTAGACAAGGACATCCGGCCGCCGCGCCGCAAACCGCTGGTCGTCGACCATGTACTCAATCGGCATCCCTGGCGCGATCGTCTCGGTCGAGGGGACGGGCTTCGCGGGATCGCTGACGTATTCGTCGTACGCCAATGACGCTCCGCCCTTCTCGCCCCCTCCAGCCGACGGCTTCTGGCCGGCGTCACCAACCGCCAGCAGCCCTCCTTCGCGGAACAGATAGGTCCGCGGCTGAACGGACTTCGGCGGCCATGCATCGAACGTCCGCCAGGTGTTCGCTCCCGTCTCGAACAAAGTCGCCTCGGCCAAGCCCGGCGTATCGGCGTCCTTGAGGTACTTCTCGAAGAACTTCAGTTCGATCTCCGCCCGATAGAAGGCAGCCGTCTTTGAGCCGAACGTCGCCGGCCCCAGCTTCTCGCCGTCCGTCGAATACCACCCGCCGTGGTGCCACGGGCCGACCACCAGAACGTTGTTGACCTTCGGGTTCAGCGCCTCGACCGACCGATACGTCTTGAACGAGCCATACAGGTCTTCGGCATCGAACCATCCCGTCACAGTCATGACCTGCGGGGCCACGTTCTTGAGGTGCGGCAGGATGTCCCGCTTCTGCCAGAACTCGTCCCGGTTGGGATGGGCCATCATCTCGGCCCAGAACGGGACGTTCTCCTTGAGGTGCTGCTTGTAGACCGTGTCGGTCGTCGCGGCGTCGAGGAAGAACTGGTAACCGTCATAGGTCGCGTACTTGGCCGCCTCGGGACGTTCGGTGATGAGCTGCGGCCGCGGCTGAGCGTTGGCCCCCAGCCAGCGGTAGGCGTGGGCCAGGAAGAACGCCCCGTTGTGCAGGAAGTCGTCGAAGTACCAGTCCCCCACCGGAGCCTGCGGCGAGACCGCCTTGAGTGCCGGATGGGCGTCGATCATTCCCGCCGAGCAGTAAAAGCCGGGGTACGAAACCCCGAACATCCCGACCCGGCCGTTGTGCCCAGAGACATTCTTGAGGAGCCACTCGATCGTGTCATAGGTGTCGCTGCTCTCATCGACATCCTTCGGCCCCTTCTTGTCGACGACATGCGGCGTCACCTGCTGGAACTCCCCGTCGGACTGAAACCGCCCGCGGACGTCCTGGATGACAAAGATGTACCCCGCCTTCACCGCCTCCTCGCTCGGGCCGATCTTCTCGGCCATCTTGTCCACGCCGTACGGCCCGCTGCCGTAGGGGGTCCGCTTCATCAGGATGGGCCACGTCTTCGTCGTATCGCGAGGGCTGTAGACCGCCGTGAAGAGCTTCACTCCGTCCCGCATGGCCACCCGGTGTTCCTGCTTCGTGTAGTGAAGCTGGATGTAGCTCGCTAGCGGATTCGCCTCCTGAGCGAACGATGCCGGGGCGAGGACGTGAACGAAGAGGGCCAGCAGGAAAAGCATTGGGCGCATGGTCTCTCGAATCGTGGAGCCAGGGAGTTCGGAGATCCGACCGGCACGGGAAGCGTCGCCACTCCGATCTGTGTGCATCTGCGTTCATCTGTGGCTAGAACGAATTGAGCCACAGATGGACACAGATCAACACAGATGAGCAGCCATCGGCGCTGGTACCATTCCGCGAGCTTGGTCAGACGTCTGCAGGGTAAAGCGGATCGCCGGCCGTGGCGACAGATGGGCCGATTCTGATGGATGCAGAGTGTTGACGGGGTGAAATCGCCTCCTTGCCGGGACGACGCCCATAGCTCAAACCCAACGTGCCACGGCCGCCTGGGGTCAAGGGGGCCACGCCCCCTTGCCGCCGGAGGCATTTTCGATGGGGAACCGTGGTCAGCAACGGATGTCCCCTTTGTGGTACGAGCTATGAGGACTCCCTCAATCCACACCGCCGGCGATGCAATCCCCGCGGGTTGGTGAGGGGGCATACGGCACCGTGTCCGCGTTTGGACACGAGCTCCTTCAGACATCTTCCGACGAGAGGGCCTCCGGCGGGCAAGAGGGCGTTGCCCCCTTGCATCCCCCACCAGGGTGCCCCTGGACCCGGTTTATGAGCCCGAAGCTACGCCACGTCGCCCGGCCACCATCCAGCGAACGCACCCATGTCGACGCCGTCCATCTACCCTAACCCGCGACATCCACGGCCATTGCGCCGCTCCCCGTCAAAACCGCTCGGAGCCGGGCCGCAGCGCCGATCAGATCTGGTACAATCCCGGTTTCACTCCGGCGCGAATCAGTCGCGCTGTTCCCCGCCATCCCCTCCGCTCGCACGGATTCATGAGCGATCTCGCGACCCCCGCAGCCGAGGCTGCCCCGGTGCGGCCCTTCGCCCACCTTCACTGCCACACCCACTACTCCCTCCTCGACGGGGCCAGCAAAATCCCCGACCTCGTCAAGAAGGTCAAAGAGCTGGGGATGGACTCGTGCGCCATCACGGACCACGGGAACCTGTACGGCGCACTCGAGTTCTACACCAAGTGCAAGGACGGCGGCGTCAACCCGATCCTGGGGTACGAGGCCTACATCGCCCCCGGCCACCGCACGGACCGCAGCGCGTCGCGGATGAAGGACGCCACGTTCCACCTCACGCTCCTCGCCATGAACGCGACGGGCTTCAAGAACCTCTCGCGGATGGCCTCCAAGGCCTACCTCGAAGGGTTCTACTACAAGCCCCGCATCGACAAGGAACTGCTCCAGCAATACCACGAAGGGGTCATCTGCCTCTCGGGCTGCGCCTCGAGCGAACTCTCGCGACTCCTCCTGGGTGGCGAGAAGGAAAAGGCCGAATCGCTCGTGAAGTGGTACGTCGACCTCTTCGGCGACCGCTTCTACATGGAGATCCAGGACGGCGGCGTCGAGATCCAGCAGTCCTGTGCTGAAGCGACGATCGAACTCGCCGATCGCATGGGGCTGCCGCTCGTCGCCACGAACGACGCGCACTACCTCTGCCAGACCGACGCGTCGATGCACGACGTGCTCTTGTGTGTGAACACAAAAGCCCGCGTCACCGACGAAAACCGGATGAAGATCAACACCGATCAGCTCTTCATCCGTTCTCCCGAGCAGATGTACGCCGCCTTCCCGAACCGGGCCGAGGCGGTCGCCCGCTCGCAGGAGATCGCGAACCGCTGCAACATCGAGCTCGACCTCAAGACCCGGCACTACCCGGTCTTCACCCCGCCGCCGCCGCTGACCGACAAGGACTATCTCCGGCAGGTCGCCTACGACGGCATGAAGTGGCGGTACGGAGAGAACCCCGAGCAGAAGTTCGTGGACCGGCTCGAGTTCGAGCTCGGCGTCATCAACAAGATGGGGTACGCCAGCTACTTCCTCATCGTGTGGGACTTCGCCCGGTTCGCCCGCTCGCAGGGGATCCCCTGCACGGCCCGCGGAAGCGCCTGCGGGGCGATCGTCGCCTACCTGCTGGGGATCAGCGACGTCTGCCCCATCGAGTACGACCTGCTGTTCGAACGGTTCCTCGATCCGAGCCGGACCGAGGCGCCCGATATCGATATGGACTTCTGCCGGGACCGGCGGGAAATGGTCCTGAACTACGTCAAGGAGAAGTACGGCGTCGACAACGTGGCCCAGATCGGGACGTTCGGCACGCTGAAGGCGAAGGCGGCGATTCGCGACGTCGCCCGCGCGCTCGGGGTCGACCTCAAGCGGGCGGACGAAGTCGCCAAGATGATCCCCGAAACCCTCAACATCAAGATCACGGAGGCGATCGAGGAGAATCCGGAACTCAAGCAGCAGTACCAGGCCGATCCGCAGACGAAGGAGCTCGTCGACTTCGCGATCGCCATGGAAGGTCTCGCCAAGAGCGCCGGCACCCACGCGGCCGGCGTGGTCATCGCCGACCAGCCGCTCATCGAGTATGTCCCGCTCCAGAAACTCTCGGGCAAAGAGGACATCCTCACGCAGTGGACGGAAGTCGAGAAGGCGGGCCTTCTCAAGATGGATTTTCTTGGGCTGCGAAACCTCTCGATCCTCGACAAAGCCGTCCAGAACGTAAAGAAGCACCGCGGCGTCGACATCGTCCCGAAGGACCTGCCGCTCGACGACAAGCCGACCTTCGCCCTCCTCCAGCGCGGGGAAACGAAGGGGATCTTCCAGCTCGAGTCCGGCGGGATGCGGGACCTGCTGACGAAGATGAAGCCCGACAAGTTCGCGGACATCATCGCCACGTCGGCCCTCTATCGCCCCGGCCCCCTGGAAGGGGGGATGGTCATGACCTACGTGAACGTCAAGCACGGCCGCGAGCCGGTGCCGACCGTTCACCCGATCGTCGACGGCGTCCTGGACGAGACCTACGGGGTCATGGTCTACCAGGAACAGGTCATGCGGATCCTGAACCGCCTGGGAGGGGTCGAGCTCGCCAAGTCGTACCAGTGCATTAAGGCGATCTCGAAGAAGAAGTACGACATCATCGCCAAGTACAAGGAGCAGTTCCTGGAAGGCGCCGAGAAGAACGGCATGCCCCGCCAGCAGGCGGACGACATCTTCTCGCTGATCGAGAAGTTCGCCGGCTACGGCTTCAACAAGTCGCACTCCACGGCTTATGGGGCGATCGCTTACCAGACCGCCTATCTCAAGGCGCACTACCCGCAGGAGTTCATGGCCGCGCTCCTCTCGTGCGGCATGGAGTCGAGCGAGCGGATCGCGGAACACACCGACGACTGCCGCCGGATGCAGATCGAGATCGTCCCCCCGGACGTCAACCTCAGCGGCGTCGAGTTCACGGTCGTCGTCGAGGAAGTCCCAATCGCACCCGAAGGGGACGGGAAGGCTAAGAAGAAGAAAGCCGCCGATCCGAACGAGCCGGTCCCGACGAAGACGGTCCGCCGGGTCGCCTTCGGCATGGGCGCCATCCGCGGCGTTGGCGAAGGGGCCGTCAGGGCGATCATGGAGGAACGGGAGCGGAGCGGGGTGTTCAAAGACATCTTCGATCTCTGCGAACGAATCGACGGCAAGGTCCTGAACAAGGGGGCGCTGGAACTGCTCGTGAAGGCCGGGGCCCTCGATTCGTTCGGCCCCAACCGCGCCCAGCACATCATGGCGGTCGACCGCGCCATGCAGGCCGCATCGTCGAAGCAGCGGGACAAAGCCCGCGGCCAGAAGAACCTGTTCGAATTCGGCGGTGGCGGCGGCGGATCCAAGACTGCCGAAGCGGCCCCGCCCGACCTCTCGCTCCCGCCTGCGGACGACTGGAACTACAGCCAGAAGCTCGCCTTCGAGAAGGAAGTCATCGGCTTCTACCTGACCTCGCATCCGCTCAACGAGTTCTCGGAGCAGCTCCAGGCGTTCACGCAGAACCAGGTCAAGGATCTGCGGGACATCGGGGACGGCAAGGACGTCCTGATCGGCGGCATGGTCTCCTCGATCAAGAAGGCGGCCACCAAGAAGCCGAGCCGCAACGGCCACAGCAAGTACATCAACTTCGACCTGGAAGACCCCACGGGGGTCGTCCGCTGCATCCAGTGGCCGGACGATTTTGCGAGGGAAGGGGACAAGGTCGTCCCGGAGGCGATCCTCCTCGTCCGGGGCCGGGTCGACCTCCGCAGCCGCGAGCCGAACATCATCGTCAACAAGGTGATGACGCTCGAGCAGGCGGAGCGGGAGTTCACGAAGCAGATCCTGATCAAGCTCCGCCGCGGCTACCACACCGAAGACGACATGCGCCGCATCCGCGATACGCTCGCCGGCCACCCGGGCAAAACGCCGGTGGTCCTCGTCATCGAGACCTGGGAAGACAAGCCAGTCAAACCGCTCTCCGTCCAGAACGGAAATGGCAACGGCAACGGCTCGCACACCGCGGAAGCGAACGGGACGAACGGCCAGACCGCCCACACCGACGTGATCCGCAGCTACCTCCGCTGCTATCTGACCACCTCGGCCACGGTCGCCGCCAGCCAGCCGCTCAAAGACAGCCTGATCAACCTCCTCGGCCCGAAGGGTTTTCTCTTTCAGGCCAGCCAGCAGAACGGCAAAAGCTCGGAGTCGAGCGGCAACGGCCATTGAGGTCGCAATTCGTAGGCTGGGTCAAGACCCAGCAAAACCCGCCCTCGCTATCGAGAGACGCCGCCCATGAGGACGTACCGTCGAAGCTGCGAGGGCCGGCTCGACTTTTTACCGTTGTCACGCATGAGCGGCGTCCAATCCTGACGACGGATCTTGGCCGCGAGTCATTACGTCTCGCCATACGCCACGTTCGAGAGAGACATCCCTTCCGAATTGAGGCCATCGTCCTCCTGCCGGATCACAGGGGCGACGCAGCGCAGTCGGCGAAATAGATCGCATTGTCATTCCACCGACGGACGCACCGCTCTGGCGAACACGCGGCCCCATGTTCGCTCAGACGGCGGCCGCTACGAACCTTAAAGCTCCCCACGCCCGCGAGATCAGGACAGCATCCGCACCCCCGCACGGACAGAACCACGGAGTCCCTGCATGTCGACCGCTACGTGCCAGTGCCCCGATTGGGGAATCTGCAGGCGAACCGGAGTCCTACGGGCGAGACCGCCGATGAAATGGCAATTGCGACCATTCCGATAGCTCGAAAAGTTCGAGCTATCCAAGAGCCGGACGTGGGCCCCGGCGCTTAGCGTGATTTCAACGACTGCGCCGCTCTGGCACTGGCCGAGATCAAAGTGGATAAAGTTCATGGAAATGTCCTAAGAGATTGGCAGGCTTGACACTCGATGGTCGCACTGCCTGAAATGGTTCAGGGATAGGCGGTCGGGCGCCGTCCTCGGAACACCAGTTGCCGAATTCCTCGGAATTCCAATAGGCTCCCGCGCATCGCGGGACACCAAGAGCTACCCTTGTCCGAGAGGTGCCATATGTGGCAGGTCAAAGATCAAATTGTCTCGGACCCCGCCACGGGACTTACGATTCAGCTTGAGACCATGCCGGGTACCGATGCCCCGTATCGATTGCGACTTTTTGGGGATCTTCCGTTTGGGAATCGGGAGATCCTTTTCGACGCCGCCGGGAACGAGGCCGGTTCGGGAACGCTCCTTACCGGCCTGTGCAAACCGACTTGGTCAATCCCAGTCAGCGACCAGGCATAACCGAGTTGCAGGGGGGGAGCCGCCCGTAGTTCGCTAGGCATTCCGCAAGCAATTCCCGCTCACGGTTTGCAGCATCGATCGTCAACTCATACGCGTAGTACGAGGCTCGCTGGGTGCAAGGCCCCTCAGCTCCACTGAGATGATTCTGCAGACGGGACCGGATGGTGACCGTCGCTCCGGCAGCCCGACCGATATAGGTCAGACCACCTTGGGAGTCGTACAGGAGGTACACACCTTGGAGAGCTGGCGCGGCCGCGATCACGGCTGCACTGAAGGGAAACAAAGGCGTTCGGGGCATTGATAATGCTCCCAGCGGAAGTAGGATCGGCCGTTCGCCCCTAAGCTGGTAACTGGGGAGGCGCGCGTGCGGTACGACAGCCGGTTCTCCGCGAGGAAGCCGGCTGTTCTTTTGCGCGCACACATGCACACGCAGGTTTCCGAATCGAGGGGAGGGGAAGGGTCGCCAGCAGGGCGTTGGAAGAGAGTCTTGCCTGAAACTCGACCGCGCCGTCTTCTCGACTATTCCCAATGAACGGAAGAACATATCGCCAAGCGCATAATCGCGCCTAGCCGAGTTCCCCATTTTTTTGGATGCGGAGAAAAAGACGAGACGAGCCCGAAAAGGGCTCGCCTCGTACGCAGGAGTTTCAGGCAGGGGAAAAGTGTATCGGGCAAATACAGTTTCCGCAAGATCAGCTGTCCACAAGATGTAGTGTGTCGGTCATGCCCGGCCCGGGAAAGGGACTCCCAACATGTTGTGGTGAGGGGTAACCCACAAGCCCTTCAACCGCGTTGTCTGGACACTTAGATGTTCGTCTCATTTCCGCCGGATTGGGGAAATTTAGGAGCTCAACGTCTGGTATCACATCCTCTTGGGATCTGACATCAGAGCAGCCCAGCGTTCCTCACCACATCGCACGCTCGAGGCAGATGACTCCTAGTCAAACACCGCCTTCGCCGGGTCGGGTGGCTCTCGTCCCTGGAGGCTTTGCGGAAGGGCGTGGTTTGCGTTGGGCGACGTCTGAGTCCTCTTCGGCTGAATGACACGGCGGGTCGCTTCGGGGCAGCCGTGTCTGGGCGGCGCACCGGGAGCGGTCGGATGCATGGGCACGAAGTGCCCGGGGGGCCGCTTCCTGGACCATCCTTCCTCACGCCCGGGCGTCGTGGTGTTCGCTCGAACCCCGGCCTGTTCCCGGCGCGCCGATAGATCGGGGGCGGCTGGCCGTCCGACCGCGCCCCCGGGTTGGTGAACCTGACAATCGAGCCGATTTTTCGGCGCGTTTGCACGGGCAAAGGAAGCCCGTGCCGATAGACCGGCGTCCCCTCCTCGGAACGACGCCATGCCCAAACCTCTCACGACAAAACAGCAAGCCTTCCTCGAAGCCTACCGGACCTATGGCATCGTCCGGATCGCCGCCGCCAAGTCCGGCGTCTCCCGCGAACTCCACTACAACGCCCTCCGGGTCTCCGAAACCTACCGCCAGGCCCTCGCCGCCATCGCGAAGGAGCACGCGCTCCAGCTCGAAGAACAGGCCCGGACGATCGCCCGGAACCAGGGAGTCCCGGAACCGGTCTTCTACGGCCGGAAGCTCGTCGGCTTCAAACGCCGGTTCTCCGACAAGCTCCTGATCCTCCTCCTCGAAGCGAACCACCCCGAGAAGTTCCGCCGCCCCAAAGCCCCCCGAAAACGCCGCCCACCTGACAATGGGACGAAATTCCGGCCGCCCCGAACAGCCCGAACCCGTCCCGGGCCGATAGAGCGAAAACCCTCCCTCGAAGCGCTCCTCCTCGAAGAAGAAGCCCGGACCATTGCGATCCAGGGCCTCCCCGAACCGGTCTACTACGGCCGCCAGATCGTCGGCGTCCGGCGCCGATACTCCGACCGCCTCCTGATCTGTCTCCTCGAAGCCAACCATCCCCAGAAGTTCCGCTGGCGTCGCCGCGCCGCCCGGAGGAAGAGGAAACCTGACACTGGGGAGATTTTTGGGACGCCACACTTTCGGCTCGTCCCGCAACAGCGCTCCCAATCCGACTTCGTCTGCCAACGCCGCCGACGGACCCTCTGCTCACGGTTCGGAACCGCAGGCTGCGCCCAGGTGAGGGGGGCATCCGGCACCGAGCCGCGCCTGGACACACCCACCTTCAGACAACTCTCGACGGTCGGCCTCCGGCGGGCAAGGGGGGCCGCCCCCCTTGCATCCCCCGCCAGGGTTCCCCCTGGACCCGGGAAGGTAGCCCTCTCGCTCCGCGAGAGGAGCGCGCGACCGGCGCTCTCCCTCCCAATCCGAGCATCACCTCCCCCGAATTCGCGCACGAATCGCCCCGCAATTGCCCCAAACCTGTCCGTCGATTACAGCTCACCCATCCGGGACACCCACCGTCCCCCACCACCGCACGGCCTGCGCCGGCCCCAATCTGCGGAGTTCTCAAAGTGGCATCCCCCGCAACGGGCGAGTTCCTCGGAACACTCATCCTCATCCTCCTCGGAGACGGCGTCGTCGCCGATGTCCTCCTGAACCGGTCCAAGGCCCACAATTCCGGCTGGATCGTCATCACCGCCGGATGGGCCTTTGCCGTCGCCTGCGGCATCTTCACGTCGAAGGCGTTCGGCGGACCGGGGGCGCTGAATCCGGTCGGCCCCCTGACCGACATGGTCATCGGCGGCAAAGCGGTCGCGGACAGTCTTGTGCTCATCGCGGCCCAGTTCGCCGGCGCGTTCGCGGGGGCCGTTCTGGTCTGGCTCCACTTCCTTCCCCACTGGAAGGAGACGCCGGACGCCGCCGCCAAGCTCGGCGTCTTCTGCACCGCCCCCGCCATACGCAACGCTCCGGCGAACCTCCTCAGCGAAGCGATCGGAACCTTCGTTCTGGTCCTCGTGGCGTCGAGCGTCTCCCGGGCCGCCGTCGGCGGACTCGAACCCGCCGCTGTGGGCCTCGTCGTCTGGGCCATCGGCCTGAGCCTGGGTGGAACGACGGGATACGCCATCAATCCCGCCCGCGACCTCGCCCCCCGGCTCGCCCACGCCCTCCTGCCGATCGCCGGCAAGGGATCGTCAGACTGGGGCTACGCGTGGATCCCGGTGGTCGGGCCGTGCATCGGTGCCCTCCTCGGAGCGGCCCTGTTCGCCTGGGGCGCCGCGCCGGCCCCCTGATCGCCAGACGTCGCCTGACGCCGGACAAGCGGGGACGAGTTCGAACGATCACTCGTCCCTGAATTCTTGCGCCCCCCCGCGAAGTCTGGAATCCCATGCTCTGATCCGTATGCACCCGTGTTCCTCCATGGCGAAACCCAAGGGAGGTCCCGGATGACGGCAGATCGACATCGATAGAAAAAGCGGGAGCCGATCCGTCCTGTCTCGCGAAGTCGCGGATTTTCAGCGTCTCCCGGATTTCGAGTTTCGTGCGCCCGGCTTACTCTTCGCGGCAGCGGTTTCGCCGGAACCGCACTGTCCCGAATGAGCCCGCCGTGCCCCTCCTGCTGAATTCCGATCGCGAGCCCGTCGTCCTCCGTCTGGGGCGGGATCTCGTGCGGATGATCAAGCGCGGCCATCCGTGGGTCTACGCCGAAGCCCTCCGCGAGCTCCCCCGGGCCCCCGCGGGAGCCAGCGCCGTCCTGCTCGACAACAAGAAGGGCCGCGAGATCGCCCGGGGCTACTACGATCCCGGCTGCCCGCTCGCCTTTCGCGCCTGCACGGCCGAAGACCGGGTTCGCCTCGACGACCGCTGGGCCGAGCGGCAGTTCACGCGGGCCCTCGACCTCCGGCGACGGAGCTTCGGACCGTCAACGACCGGCTATCGACTTCTCAACGGCGAAGGGGACGAGGTCCCGGGACTCATCGTCGATCGCTACGGCGATGTCGGAGTCCTGCAGGTCGACGGTGCCGGACCGGCGGGCTTCTGGGATATCGACGGCATCGCCGAGTGGCTCCTCCACGAGGGTGGCCTCAAGGGGATCGACTTCAAACCCCGCGACCGCCAGTCGGAAAGCCGCCGGCTTGCCGGAGAGCTTCCGCCGGACGGCGTCGCGGAGTTCCTCGAGAACGGGCTCCGCTTCACGGCCGACTTCCGCCGCGGACAGAAGACCGGCTTCTTCCTCGACCAGCGGGACAACCGCGACCTGATCCGCCGCCAGGCCGAGGGGCGGAGCGTCGTCAACATCTTCGGCTACACCGGCGGTTTCTCGGTCGCGGCCGGCGTCGGCGGAGCCTCGCACGTCACCACCGTCGACCTCGCCGCCCCCGCGATCGCCGCCGCGGCAACACACTGGACGCTCAACGACTTGCCCGCCGAGCGCCACGAGGGGGTCGCGGCCGATGCCTTCGCGTTCCTCGAAGGGGCCGCGAGCCAGCGGCACACGTGGGACATCGTGATCGTCGATCCCCCCTCGTTCGCCCCTTCGGAAGCGGCTGTCCCCCGCGCCCTCGCCTCCTACGGAAAGCTCCTGACCGACGCCGCCCGGTGCACGGCCGACGGAGGCCTCCTGGCCGCCTCCTCCTGCTCCAGCCACGTCGGAGAATCCGCCTTCCTCGAAGTCTGCGAGGAGTCCGTCTCCGCCGCCCGCCGCCGGGCGACCATCGTCTCGATCACCAGCCAGCCGATCGACCACCCCTACCCGCTCGTCTTCAGCGAGTTCCGCTATCTCAAGTTCATCCTGCTGCGGCTGGACTGACCGGCGACAAGCCTGTCCGCTGCAGGCCGATCAAGACTCAAGCTCGGGATCTTCCAGCTCCCCTTCCCCAACGAAGTCCCGCCCGGGGGCGCGGACATGCATGACGAACACCGTTCCCTCGCGGATCGTGAACAGCATCCTGTAGACCCGTCCCCGTCGCGTCTTGAACAGGATCTCCCGAACCGAAATCGCCACGAACTCATCTTCAGCGGCCAGCGAACACGACTCAGCGTGGTCGGATAGCCTCTTCAAAGCTCGGTCGAGCGCCCGGATCCAGGAAGCCGCTCCCGCGACAGATCGCCCAGCGAGATGCCGGACAATTTCGTCGATGTCCCGCCTGGCCCGGGAAAGAATGCGAACAGCGTGGCTCATCCGTCCACGACCAGCCCGAGGCGTCCGTAAAGATCGGCGATGACCTCCTCCGCGGAGGTTCCCGTCTCCCCTCGATCCAGCTCAGCGGATGCCTCTCCCAGCGCGCCGAGGCTCTCCCGCAGTTCTTCCGCCTGGGGATGGCGGCTCCTCCAGGCGGCGTAGATCTCATCGATCGAGATCCCGCCGGACTCCAACCCCGCGTGCTCCGAGGCGAACCGATAGAAGCTTTCGAGTTGTTGCCGCGTCGACATCATTCGCGTGTTTTCCAATCCGCAGTCCGGCGGGAGTCGCCACTGGCGATTATCCGCGAGACGGGCGCGATCCTCCAGACGAAAGCGGCCGAAACCCGCGGCCATCACTTCGCCGCGGTCTTCCGCACCGGCGCATTGACGAGCGCAATCCCGAGGGCCACGCAGATCCCCGAGAGGAACAGCCACGGCGAAAGGACGTCGCCGCGGATCAGGACGCCGAGGGCGACGCCGAAGATCGGCGTCGCGAAACTGAAGACCGAAACCTGCGACGCGCTGAACCGCCGCAGGAGCCAGACCTGCAGCGAGAAGCAGATCCCCGACACGACGAGTCCCGCGTACAGGACCGCCGAGACGGTCCGCGTGTCCCAGCGGATCGGCCCGTAGTCCTCGGTCGCAAAGCTCACGGCCCCCATCGCGATTGCGGCGAAGAAGTTCCGCCACAGGATCAGGGGGCCCGCTTCGATCGCCCGCAGGGCGGGCCGCGTGGCGATCGTCATCAGGCCGAACAGGAGGCCGCTGACCGCGAGCACGACATCCCCCAGGACGGTCGGCTCGTCGAGCGACGTCGCCCCGGCCCGGCGGTCGGTCGCCATCAGGAGGACGACCCCCGCGGCCGCCACGAAGAGCCCGATCGTCTGCCGGACGCTCAGGCGGAAGGTCTTCAGGACCCAGGTCTCGATGGCCGCGACCCAGAAGACGTAGGTGTTGACGAGGAGCGTCGAGTGCGACGTCGTGGACCAGGCAGTCCCGAGCTGGAACGTGCCGATCTGAAAGAACATGTAGAGCGACATCACGACGACCGGCCGCCACTGGCCGGGGCGGATGCGGATCGAGGTCCCTTCCCAGCGGCACCAGCCATACATGAAGACGGCCGCCAGCAGGAAGCGGAACGTCGCCAGGAGCATCGGCGGAATGCTGTCCGTCGCGATCTGGCTGGCGACCGACACGCCCCCCCACAGCACCGTGCAGAGAACCGAGAGCACGACCCCCGTCGTCGTCAGGGGCGCCGGCCCCGCCAGAGCCTGCGCCGAGGAAGGGGCGACGGCGGCGGGCGGAGGGAGGGCGGTGGTGCTGGGAACAATGGGGGCGGAAACAGCAGGCGCGACAACCGGCTCCCGGGCGGGATCCTCGGACACTCTGACCTCAACACCTCGGGACACGACGGCGAGCCGCGGGAAACCGGGGATTGTAGGAGCGCGCGGGCGCCGAGTGCAGTCGAAGGTCCAAAATCGAGCCCGGGACGCAGCCAACGGCCCCTCGATTTCGAGCGGCCGTTTCTCACGCCAGGATGTCGTGGACCACGTTCCCGGCGACGTCCGTCAGCCGGAAATCGCGGCCGGCGTAGCGGTAGGTGAGCCGCTCGTGGTTGAGGCCGAGCTGATGCAGGATCGTCGCATGCAGGTCGTGGACGTGAACCCGGTTGCGGGCCGCGTGGTAGCCGACCTCGTCCGTCTCGCCGTACGAAATCCCCGGCTTGACCCCGCCGCCGGCGAGCCAGGCGCAGAAGCCCTGCGGGTTGTGGTCCCGCCCGTTCCCCCCCTGCATCGTCGGCGTCCGGCCGAATTCTCCGGCCCAGACGACGAGCGTGTCGTCGAGGAGCCCGCGGGCCTTGAGGTCGGCCAGGAGAGCAGCGATCGGCTGGTCGGTCGCCAGCGAATTCTTCTCATGCCCTTCGCGGAGGCCGCCGTGCTGGTCCCAGACGTTCCCCGTGGAGAGCTCAACGTAGCGGACCCCCGCCTCGACGAGCCGCCGGGCCAGGAGGCACTGCCGGGCAAAGTTGTCGGTCGCCTTCTGGCCGACGCCGTACTGGTCCTGCGTCCCCTTCGACTCCTTCGACAGGTCGAGGGCACCGGGAGCACACCGCTGCATCCGGCTGGCGAGGTCGTAAGCTTCGATCGTGCCGGTGATCTCGTTGTCGGGCCCGACGCGGTCGAGGTGGGCCCGGTTGAGCGACTGGATCAGGTCGAGCCGCTCCTGCTGCCGGTCGGCCTTCTCAGTCGACGCGAGGTGCTCGATCGTCGCCTCGCCAAGTTTTCCCTGCCGGCCGATCGTCGTTGCCTGGTGCTCGGTCGGGAGGAAGGCGGCCCCGTAGTTCCGCGGGCCGCCGTGGCCGCTCGAGGGGCCGATCGAAACGAACGTCGGCAGGTCCTGGTTCTCCTTGGCGAGGCCGTACGAGACCCAGGCGCCGACGGAGGGACGGACGAGGTTGTCGCTCCCGGTGTGCATCATCGAGACCGCCTGGCCGTGAGACTGGCCGCGGCTGTGCATCGAGCGGATCACGCACAGGTCGTCCGCCTGCCCGGCGATGTGCGGGAGGAGCTCCGAGACCCACAGCCCCGACTCGCCGTGCTGCCGGAACTTCCACGGCGACTTCATCAGGACCGGCTTGGCGTCGAGGTTGGCCGGGGCTTCGAACGGCAGGGGCTGGCCGTCCCGCTTCTGGAGCTCGGGCTTGTAGTCGAAGGTGTCGACGTGGCTCGGCCCGCCGTGCATGAACAGGAAGATGACCCGCTTGGCCCCCGCCGGATGATGCGGCGCGAGCTCCGCCGGTGCCGAAGCGGCTTCCAGCGTCCGGCCGGTCATTCCGGCGAGAGAGAGGGCCGCGGCGGCGCTGCCGAAACGCTGGAGGCAGGTGCGTCGGGTCGTGCTGGAACGAGTCTTCATCAGAGCGACTTCCGAAAACGTGTGGTCTGTTGCAGAGGCAGGATTCGCCGGCGGTCGTTGACGTTCGCGGCTCGGCAGGAGCCTCGCCCTCCCGGGCGGGAGCCTTGCCCCACAGGGGCCGGTCAGTCGAGCATCCGGAAGGAGGAGGAGGCGAAGATTGCGTGGACGAGCTCTCTCCACGCCTCACGGGCCTTCGCATCGGTCAGCGAATCGAGGCCGGCCCGGTCGACGAACTTCTGGGCGATCGTTGCCTCCTCGATCGTCGGGGGACGGCCGAGGGTGAACCGGTAAAGCTGGTCGATCCGCTCGCTGACGGTCGAGAGGTCATCCTTCAGGGCCCGGTCGACGACCCGCTGGGACTGAGCCGCCACGAACTCGCCGTTCAGCATCCACAGCGCCTGGGCCGGGACGTTCGTCTCCGACCGCTGGCCGGTCACGAAATCGGGATCGGCAAAATCGAAGACCCGCAGCAGCGAGGGGAGCTCCGTCCGGATCACGGGGGTGTAGACCGTCCGGACGTTCCCCTCGGACTGCGAATAGCCGCCGTCGTCCGCCCGGTTGACGGTCACGAGCGTTCCCAGGCCGCTGACGGCGGAATCCGACTGGCGGCTGTCGAGCTGCTGCCCGGCGGACAGCATGGCGTCCCGGATCGCCTCGGCCGGGACTCGCTTGCGGTGGGCCCTCCAGAGGAGCTTGTTCTCAGGGTCCGCCGACCAGCTTCGCTCTTCATAGGCGCTCGAGAGCTGATAGACGTGGCTGAGGACGATCTTGCGGACGAGCCACTTCGTCGACCAGTCGTGCGCGACGAACTCCACCGCGAGCTGATCGAGCAGTTCCGGGTGCGTCGGCCGGTCTCCCAGCATGCCGAAGTTGTCGACGCTCCGGACGAGTCCCGCCCCCAGGAGGGCGTGCCAGACGCGGTTCACGTAGACGCGGGCGGTCAGCGGATTGCGGGAGTCCGCCACCCAGCGCGCGAGAGCCAGCCGGCCGCTCTCGTCGGCCGCGATCGCGGGGGGCTCATCGAACATGGCGACCTGCAGGAACCCGCGGGCCACCTTGGGGCCGAGCATGTTCGTCTCGCCCCGGATGCAGATATTGCAGTCCCCCTTCTGGGGAGCGTCGTTCACCGCCAGGGCGACCGGCGCGGGGGGCGGAGCGGATTCGGTGAGCGCCTTGAGCTCCTGCTTGAGCTGCTCGAGGTCCTTCTGAGCCTCTTTGGCCATCGCGCCTGAGGCGGGCTTCTCGCCATCCTTGGACGCCACCGCCATCTGCAGCTCCTTCTTCGGGACGAACTGGACCGCGTCGACGATGACGTATCCGTCGGTTCCGGCGTTGGAGATCGTGACTTCGGCCGGCTTGTCGGCGTTGAACTCGAAGATCCCGATCGGCCGCAGGAGTTTTTCGAGCGGGGCGACCTGGGACTGGTCGACGGTGACCACCGATTCGCCCGCGGAATGGACCACCGTCACGGGGACGTTCGTCGCCCGGCCGTTGCTCCCCGGATAGGAGATGCGGACTTCGTATTCACCGTCGGCCGGAAGGTTCGTGCGGAAGGTGACCCGCTTCTGCCCCTTGTCGAGCTTGTCGTCGTGGATGTACCCCTTGCCGACGAACTCCTTCGAATGGACGGAGGCTTTCCACTGCCCGACGACCTCGGCCTGCGTGTCGTCGACCGTGATGCCCTGCTCCAGGTAGCTCGTCAGCGACGCGGAGGACTTCTGCTTCTTGAGGGTCTCCTCCGCCGCCTTGATCCGGTTCTTGAGCTCCTTCGACTTCTCCTCATAGACCTTGAGGGCGGCGGCGTGCTCGGGTTCGATCGGGAGGGGCTGGCGGACCCAGTTCGAGACATACTTCTGAATCTCTCCGTCGAGCACCTGCGTGCTGCGGAAGATTCCGGCGAGGGCGTAATAGTCCTTCGTCGGGATCGGGTCGAACTTGTGGTCGTGGCAGCGGGCGCAGCCGAGGGTCATCCCCAGGAAAGCGCTGCCGACCGCCGAGACCTGCTCGTCCACGACGTCCATCCGCAGCTTTTCCTTGTCCCGCTCGCTCAGCATCTTGGTCCCGAGCATCAGGAACCCGGTCGCCACGGTCTGCCGCTCGCGGGCCGCCTTGTCAGCCGCCGGCAGAAGGTCGCCCGCGATCTGCTCGACGATCAGTTCGCTGAACGGGCGGTCGGCGTTGTAGGCGTTGATGATGTAGTTGCGGTAACGCCAGGCCTCGTGGAACGTGGCGTTGAAGTCGCCGCCGTTGGAGTCGGCGTAGCGAGCGACGTCGAGCCAGTGCCGGCCCCAGTGCTCGCCGAACTGCGGCGACCGGAGGAGATGGTCGACGTACCGCTCGACCGCCTGGGGGTCCTCGCTGTCGAGGAAGGTCTTGAGGTCCTGGTCGGTCGGCGGCAGGCCGACGAGGTCGAACGAGATCCGCCGCAGCAACGTCGCGCGGTCGGCATCGGGCTGCGGCGCGACTCCCTTCGCTTCCTGCTGGTTGAGGACGAACCGGTCGATCCAGGTCTTCGGCCAGTCGGCGTTCTTCACCTCGGGGAGGACATGCGACTCGGCGGGCTGGAAGGCCCAGAACGAGCGGCCGGCTTCAATGTCGAGCCCTGCCTTGGCCGTCGGCCGGGTGACCGATTCCGTCCGCGGGTCGGGGGCCCCCATCGAGATCCAGCGCTCGAAGTCCTTGAGGACATCCTCAGGCAGCTTGCCGGAGGGGGGCATCTCATAGTTTTCGTACCGCAGCGCCTGCAGCAGCACGCTGTCTTCCGGCTTCCCCGGGAACAGCGAGGGACCGCTGTCCCCCCCCGTCTTGAGCCCTTCCGCGGTGTCGACGAGCAGCCCCCCCTTGAGGGACTTCGATTCCGCGGAGTGACACTCGTAGCAGTGCTTGATCAGGATCGGGCGGATCTTCGCTTCAAAGAACTGAACGCCCGCGGGATCCGCGGCCCAGGCGGGTGCGGAGAGCAGGGCGATGATGGCGATCAGTCGTATCGTGCGCAAACGACATCCTCCCGACCCGGAGACCCACGAATCAACGCCCCAGCATACGACAGCCCGTATCGGCCCCGAAATGGAAAGTGGGAGAATTTTTCCGCGTCGCCGGGAGTGACCGCCGGAATCGCGCCGGCTCCTCCTTCCGGCAGAACCGAACGGGTCCGGGTCAGGCGTTCGAGCGAGCGGGCCGACTGAGACCTCCGACCGCTTCCATCCTCGTCAGGGCTCACATTGAACGCCCTCCTCGATCGTCCCCCCGTAGGCAGTCCGCCGCTTCCAGATATGCAGCAGGGCGTCGGCGATGGCGAGCAGCACCGGTCCGAGGATGATCCCCGAGGCCCCGAACTGCGCCAGGCCGCCGAGAATGGCGAAGAACACGAGCAGGGTGTGGAACCGAAGGCGTTTCCCGACGAGAAACGGGTTCAGGAAATTGTCGATCAGGCCGATCGCCAGCAGCCCCCACGCCGTCAGGATCGCGGCCCGGCCGAGGTCGCCTTGAATGGCGAGGTAGGCCGCCGTCGGGGCCCAGATGACGAACGTTCCGAGCATCGGAACAACTGCCAGCAGTCCCATGACCGACCCCCACACGAGCGGTGAGGGGAGCCCCAGCCACCAGAACATCAGTCCTCCCATGGCCCCCTGCACGGCTGCGACGACGACTGCGCCGAAGATCGTGGCGTGGATCGTGTCGTCGACCCGCTGAAAGACCTCTTCGGTCTCGGGGCGGGAGAGCGGCATGAGCGAGCGGACCACCTCCAGGGCATGGTGCCGGTCCCGCAGGAAGAAGAAGAGGCAGAGCGTCGTGATCAGGATCTGCATCCCCAGCCAGACCGCCCCGGCGACTGCGACGCCGACCCCCTGGCCGAGCATCTCCAGCCCTCGGGCCCACGGAACGGTCGTCTCGTTCGCCTCCGGCGCGACGAGTCGGGGATCGATCGCCACGGCCCCGTTGTCTGGTGTCGTTTCGTCCACGGAGGCCGGTGCCGCGTCGCCCGCCGCTCCCGCATTGGGTGTTGCGGTGCCGGGGGCCATGGCGTCGGGGGGCGTATTGTCGGGTGCAGGCAGGTCCCCCTGTTCCGCGGCCTCCCGCGCGAGACCTTCTGGCTCCGCGGGCTTCGTCGACGGGAATCGGGCGTCGAACCAGTCCAGGACCGGCCGGAGGCGAGGGTTCTTTTCGAGCCGTTCGCGCCATTCCTGAGTCCGGATCTGCTCCTGGACAATCCGTGCCGCGGATCCCGCTTCGCGGACGAGGTGCGCGGTGACGAACAGGATCGGCACCACGACGAGCACGACGACGCTGGCGACGGCGAGCCCGGCGGCCAGGTTGGCGTTGGTGACGTAGCACCGAATGCGGGCATGAATGGGATAGGCGACTACCGCCAGCGCCAGGGCCCAGGCGAGTGCCGGAAGGAACGGCAGCGCGAGGCGGTAGCAGAGGTAGAACACGATCACCGAGACGGCCACGAGCACCCCGGCGAGGGCGCGTTCCCGGGTCAGCCACCCGTCGTTGTCCTCGGGGGACTTTTCGTTCGGGGCCCCTCCGCTGGTCATCGGCGGGACCGGTGGGATCAGGGTCACCGGCGGGGCGTTGTTAGGCGGGCCGGCGGTCATGAACGGGCTCGTGAGGCTTGGACCGGCGACCCCGCGCAAGGTCCGTCCCTGCACCGGGTTGCCGGTCACCCGAACGAGTCAGCAGCTTCCGCGCCATCTGTCAAACGCCAGCCCGATTTCCGCCCTCCACCAAACCGGGTCCAGGGGCACCCTGGTGGGGGATGCAAGGGGGCAACGCCCCCTTGCCCGCCGGAGGCCGTCTCGTCGAGAGATATCGGAAGGAGATCGTGTCCAAGCGCGGACACCGTGCCGTATGCCCCCTCACCAACACGTGGGGATTGCAAGGCGAGCGGTGCGATATGAGGAGTCCTCAACGCTGGTACCCCAAAGGGACATCCGTTGTGTCCCATAGTTCCTCATGGAAGAGGCCTCCGGCGGCAAGGGGGCGAGACCCCCTTGACCCCGGCTGCCGTAGCACGTTGGGTTTGCGGGAGCAGAGCCGTGCCGGCAAGGACGCGGTTCGAGCCCAGCACCTCCAAAACTTTACGCTCATGAACAATTCAGGTTCGTGAAGTATGTTGGCCAGTCCTCGAACTTTCCCTGCGCCGCGGTCCCGCCCGACATGATCGCCCCCGAGCCTGCCACCCCCACCTGCCGCACCGCCTCCGACGCGGAACGGCTCCTGCGCAGCCTCCACCATGTCGTCCGCGAACTCATGATCGTCGACGACGGAGCGGCCGACCTGCCCCTCCGCCAGTACCGCGTCTGCGTCCTCCTCTTCGAGCGGCCTTGGTCCATGACCGAGATCAGCCGCGAAATGGGGATGTCCTCCAGCGCCATGTCGCAGATCGCAGACCGCCTCGAACAGGCCGGCTTCGTAACCCGGCATGTCGAAGACGGCGACCGCCGCGTCCGCCGCCTGCGGCTGACGGAACGGGGAGAAACCCTGATGCGGTCGCGCGAAGCGATCCGCCTCGATCGGACCCACCGCGTCCTTTCGCACCTGACAACGGCCCAGCGGCAACAGACCCTCGACGCCCTCGACCTCCTGGTCCGCTCCGGAGTCCGCGCCGCCGAAGCCCCTCCCGATTCCTGACCTCAGTCCGCGTTTCCTCTCCGTCTGCCGGACGGAGAGGAAACCGGCATCAACTCGTTCCGTCACCGCCAACCGCGTCCAGCCCTTCCCGTTCCACCACGCCATCCGCACCCGCGCCGCCCGCCATGCGAATCTTCATTGCCTTCATCCTGCTCGCCGGCGTAGTCGCCGGCGGCGCCGCGCTCTACGAGAAGTACGGCCATCCCGATACGACCTCTCCCTTCCGCACGACGCAGGTCGAGCGGGGTGAAGTCCAGGTCACGGTCGGAGCAACCGGGACCGTCCAGGCCGAGGAAGTGGTCGACATCGGTGCCCAGGTCGTCGGCCGGATCAGCGAACTCGGCCCGGATCCACGCGGCGAGACCGATCCCGCCTTCAAGGGAAAGACGGTCGACTACGGAACGCAGGTCGAGGAAGGCTCGATCCTGGCGCTGATCGACAAGTCGGTCTACCAGGCCCAGCGGAACCAGGCCCAGGCGGCGGTCGACCGGGCCAAGTCCGACCTGCTGCAGCTGCAGGCCAGGGCCCGGCAGACGGAAGCGGAGTGGAACCGGGCGGAAAAGCTCAGGCACCTCAACCTGGGAGGCGAATCCCCCACGGGCTCCCGGTCCAGCGTCCTCTCGGCATCGAAGATCGTCGGCATCACCGACGCGGACTACATCCTCGCGAAGGCCAACTTCGACGTCGCGACGGCGAACGTCGAGGTCGGCAAGTCGACGATCGCCCAGCAGGCGTCGACCCTCGAACTGGCGGACACCAACCTGGGATACACCGTGATCCGGTCCCCCGTGCGAGGGACCATCATCGACCGCCGCGTGAACATCGGCCAGACGGTCGTCGCCAGCTTCAACGCGCCCAGCCTGTTCCTGATCGCCAAGGACCTGACCCGCATGCAGGTCTGGGCCTCGGTCAACGAGGCGGACATCGGCAAGCTCAAGGTCGGCCTCCCGGTCCGGTTCCGGGTCGATGCCTTCCCGGACGACACCTTCCGCGGTGTCGTGGCCCAGATACGCCTCAACGCCACGATGAGCCAGAGCGTCGTGACCTATACCGTCGTCGTCAGCGCCAACAACCCGGACCTCAAGCTCCTCCCCTACCTGACCGCCGACCTCAAGTTCGAGATCGACTCGCGGCCGGACGTCCTCAAGGTCGCCAACGCCGCCCTGCGGTACGAGCCCCCCACCGCCCTGATCGACCCGGCGTTCCGCACCGACTCTCCTTCGTCCGAAGAGGCCGGCCAAGGTCCGCGAGGCGAATCGCGGGGCGGCCCCCCCCGCCAGGGTCCGCCATCCAACGGCCCTGCGCCAAACGGTCCCGCCCGCGGCGCCGGTGAGGCGTCCCACAAGGGAGGGGATGCGGCGCATGGGCCCAAGTCCAACGAGCGGGTCCTGTGGGTCGAGAACGGTCAGTTCGTAACGCCGATCTTCGTCAAGGTCGGCCTGACCGACGGCGTCTCGACCGAGATCATCAGCGACGAGATCAAGGAGGGGATGGCGGTCGTCATCGGCGAGCGCCGCGCCAACGAGGCGCCGCAGGAGAAGGTCAACAACCCCTTCGCCCCGCCGCCATTCCGCCGCGGCGGCAGCGGCGGCCGCCGTTAGTCCGGTCCTCCGGCACGAACCTGTTCGCGCCGGCCCCCCCCCAGCCCGAGCCAGTCCCCCTGGCTCTTGCCCCATCCGACTTCCCATCGACGACGGAAACGTCATGCCCCCCACCGACGAGCTGATCCGCGTCGAGAACATCACCAAGACTTACCATCTCGGTGAGGTCGATGTCCCCGTCCTGAAAGGGGTCTCGTTCACGATCCGCCGCGGCGAGATGGTGGCCCTGATGGGGGCCTCGGGCTCGGGGAAGAGCACGCTGATGAACATCCTGGGCTGCCTCGACCGGCCCACCTCCGGACGGTACAGCCTCGACGGCCAGGAGATCAGCAACCTCTCCTCCGACCAGCGGGCCCTCGTCCGGACGGCGAAGCTCGGCTTCGTGTTCCAGAGTTTCAACCTCCTCCCGCGGACGACCGCGGTCAACAACGTCGTCATGCCGCTCGACTACTCCTCGACCGCTCCCTCGCCTGGCGAAGCGGACCATCGGGCGGTCGAGATCCTGACGCGGGTCGGCCTGGGGGAGCGGCTGGATCACGTCCCGTCACAGATGTCCGGGGGGCAACAGCAGCGGGTCGCCATCGCCCGCTCGCTGATCAACCGTCCTGCTCTCCTCCTGGGAGACGAACCGACCGGGAACCTCGACTCGAAGACGAGCGTCGAGATCCTGCAGATGTTCCAGCAGCTCAACGAGACCGGACTGACGGTCATCCTCGTCACCCACGACCCCAAGGTTGCCAGCTACGTCCACCGCGTCATCCGGGTCGTCGACGGACTGATCGAAGAAGACACGGCCGGCGGCCGGGCTCACGTTTCGCCCTACGCCGGAATCGCCGCAACGTCGCCCTCACAGAACGGCACCTCCGCGGCGCCCGACTCCGATCCGGAGCTTCCCGCCACGGAGTCCGACGGCGGCGGCGTGGCGGTAGCCGCTCCTCCCAAGGTTCGCGTCTCAACGACGGCTGTGGCCGCCACTCCGACGGTGAAGACCGCCGCGGCCCCGGCACCAGCTCCGAGTCATAAGTGGAGCCTGGCGGCGGCCCTGATCCCGTCTCCGCTGCGGACGGCGGTCAACGCCCTCCGCCGGAACAAGATGCGGTCCGCGCTGACGACGCTGGGGATCATCATCGGCGTCGGCGCGGTGATCGCGATGGTCGAGATCAGCCAGGGCTCCCGCAACGCCCTGATGAAGACCATGACCTCCATGGGGGCCAACAACCTCTCCGTCCGCTCGAGCGACGCCCGCAGCGGCGGGATCAGCATGGGCTCGGGGAGCAGCAAGACCCTCACGCCGGACGACGCGGTCGAGATCGGCCGGCAGTGCCCCTCCGTCTCCGCCGTGGCCCCCACGGTCCGGACGCGGGCGCAGGTCATCCGCGGCGGAAAGAACTGGGTCCCCGACCAGCTCATCGGAACGGCGCCGGGGTATCTCGTGGTCCGGGACTGGAGCCAGCTCGACGACGGGACGATGTTCACCGAACGGGATGTCGCCGGATCGGCCCGCGTCTGCGTCATCGGCCAGACCGTCGCCCGCGAGCTGTTCGGTCGCGAGTCGCCGGTCGGCCAGGACCTCCGCGTCAAGAATGTCACGCTCAAGGTCGTGGGGGTCCTGAGCGCTAAGGGGGCCAACATGATCGGCATGGACCAGGACGACGTCCTGATGGCCCCGTGGACGACGGTGAAGTACCGGATCTCCGGGGACACCGGCAACGCGACGACGGTCGCCGCCCCCGCGGCTTCGGGAACGACGACCACCAACAGCCTGAGCAACCTCTACCCGACGGCCAAGCCGCTCTACCCGGAGCAGTCTGCCGCGCAGCAGATGAACACCCCCAAGCCGGTCAAGTTCGTCAACATCGACCAGATCGACGTCAAGGCGGCCTCAGCTGAATCGATCCCCAAAGCGATCTCGGAGATCGAGGCCCTGTTGCGGGAACGGCACAACATCCGCGAGGAAGACGAGTCCGACTTCTACATCCGCGATATGAGCGAGTTCCAGAAGGCCCTCGGCTCGACGTCGGAGCTGATGGGAGGACTCCTCATGATTGTGGCCATGATCTCGCTCGCCGTCGGCGGCGTGGGGATCATGAACATCATGCTCGTCTCGGTGACCGAGCGGACCCGCGAGATCGGGCTGCGGATGGCGGTGGGCGCCCGGGGCTTCCACATCCTGCGGCAGTTCCTGATCGAGTCGATCGTCCTCTGTCTCTTTGGCGGAATCGTCGGGATCATGCTGGGGCGGATCGCGTCGACGATCGTGTGGTACTTCCTCCGCTGGCCGATCGAACCATCGCTGTTCGCAATCATCGGGGCCTGCGCAGTGTCGGCCGCGGTCGGGATCGGCTTCGGCTTCTACCCCGCCTGGAAAGCCTCGCGCCTCGACCCGATCGAAGCGCTCCGGTACGAGTAGGGCCCTGACCGGAATTGCTCCTATCTGTATGCATCTGTGGCTGAGTTTTTTGCCACAGATGCACACAGATCAACACAGATAGGAGAAGGGCCTGTGACGGAGTCGTGGAACGTCACACCGGAAACGGATTTCGTTCCTTGAATCCCGCCTGATGCCAGTACGGATAAGCGAGGGGGGCGGCGCTCGCCTCGTCCAGGGTCTTGACCTGTTCCGGCGTGAGCGTCCAGCCGACCGCGCCGAGGTTCTGCCGGAGCTGCTCCTCGTTACGGGCGCCGATCACGAGCGTCGAGACGCTCGGCCGCGTCAGGAGCCAGTTGAGGGCGATCTGCGGAACCGTCTTCCCCGTCTCCTTGGCCACGGCGTCGAGCGCGTCGACGACGCGGTACAGATAGTCGTCCGCGATCTGCGGACCGACATCGACCGCCAGCTTGCTCTGCAGCCGGCTGTCCTTCGGCAATGGCTGGCCGCGGCGGATCTTCCCGGTGAGGCGGCCCCAGCCGAGCGGGCTCCAGACGACCGCCCCGACCTTCTGGTCGAGGGCCAGCGGCATCAGCTCCGACTCGTAGTCGCGGCCGACGAGCGAGTAGTACGCCTGGTGGGCCACGTACCGCGTCAGGCCGTAGCGGTCGGCGACGGCGAGCGACTTCATCAGATGCCAGCCGGAGAAGTTCGAGCAGCCGATGTAGCGGATCTTTCCGGCCTTCACGAGACCGTCGAGGGTCGCGAGCGCCTCCTCGACGGGAGTCGTCGCGTCGAACCCGTGGAGCTGGAACAGGTCGATGTAGTCGGTCCCGAGCCGCTTAAGAGCCGCGTCGACGCTCTTGAGAAGGTGATGCCGCGATGAACCGACGTCGTTAGGGCCGTCTCCCAGGCGGAAGGTCGCCTTCGTCGAGATCAGGACCTTGTCGCGGCGGCCCTTGATTGCCTGGCCAAGGATCTCCTCCGCGACCCCTTTCGAGTAGACGTCGGCCGAGTCGAACATGTTGAGGCCGGCGTCGAGGCAGATGTCGATGAGCCGCGACGCTTCGGCGACGTCACTCGTCCCCCACGCCTTGAACAGCTCCGTCGTCCCGCCGAAGGTTCCGGTGCCGAGACTCAACACGGGGACCTTGAACCCCGATCCTCCAAGCTGTCGGTACTCCATCGCAACACTCCCGTAAAACATCGAAGAACAAACGGACCGATCATTGGAACAGACCCCGGCGGGTCCCGAAAGTCACTGTCCCGCTGGTTCGAACTGCGTCCTTGCCGGCACAGTTATGCCACGTCAAACCCATCGTGCGACGGCAGCCGGGGGTCAAGGGGGGCAACCCCCTTGCCGCCGGAGGCCCTTCAATGAGGAACCGTTGTAAACAACGGACGTCCCCTTTGTGGGAACAGCGTTGAGCACTCCCTCTACCCACACCGCTTGCTTTCCAATCCCTGCGGGTTGGTGAGGGGGCATACGACACGTTGCCCGCGTTTGAGCACGTACTCCTTCAGATATCTCTCGACGACCAGGCCTCCGGCGGGCAAAGGGGCGTTGCCCCTCTGCACTCCCCACCAGGGTGCCCCTGGACCCGGTGGGACAGTGACGTCGGGTTACGCGTCGGCCCGTCCCCGATTACCGTCAAACTTTGCGGATTATGACGGTGGCGGAACCCGCCCTACCGAACAATGCCCGCCTCCCACTCCCTTCGAAACCGTCTCCTCTCCTCCATGTTCCGATGAAGAGTTTGTCACGCGCCCACACGGACGAACTGTTCAATCACGCTCCCCACCCGGGGGATCACGGAGGATCGACGTGTCTCGGTCATCGTTTTCGCTGCTGGTTCTTGCCGGAGCCCTCGGCCTCGGAGTCGAAAGCTTCGCCGATGAGCTGATCGCGCCTCCCCCCTCCGAGTTCGCCACGGACGAATTCACGCCGGCCGCCTCCCCGATCACCGGGGAATCGCTCTCCGCGGACGAGATCTTCACCGCCGACCCCGCGGCCGCTCCGGCAGACGCCGCCGTTCCTCCCGTCTCGGCCGACATCCCCGCCCCGGTGCCCCCCAAGCCCAAGCCTCCGGCTCCGAAGAAGAAGACGCCTCCCGTCTTCCCCGGCCCCAAGACCCTGCCCCCCACTGGCCCCTACAAGGTGCTCTTCTTCGAGAACGACTTCTCGTACAAGAAGGACCCCAACCACGAGCACGTCTTCGGCGAAGAAGCGAAGCTCATGCCCTTCGAGCTCTTCGACGTCGACATGGTCCTCTCGACCGGGGGCGAACTCCGGCATCGGTTCATCGACCAGTCGAACCGGCTCCAGCCGGGGGGCCCGGACCACACCGACTACAACCAGTGGCGGTGGCGTCACTACATCGACCTGAAGGCCGGCGACCGCCTGCGGTTCTACGTGGAAGGGCTCCACGCCGACACTTTCGGCGAGGACCTCCCCGAGCAGCCGATCGACGTCAACCGCTGGGACATCCAGAACGCCTTCGTCGACTACCTGCTGTTCAAGACGGATACCGGAACGCACACTCTCCGGTACGGCCGCCAGGAGCTTCTCTTCGGCCGGCAGCGGCTCGTCTCGCCTCTCGACTGGGCCAACGTCCGCCGCAACTTCGAAGGCTTCCGGTACCTGGTCAAGGAGCAGGACTGGAAGATGGACCTGTTCTGCGTGAACCCGGTCAACAGCGCGACCGGTTACCAGTCGATTGCCCTCCAGGATGACCGGTTCGACCACGCCAACCACAACGTCTTCTTCAGCGGGGCGTACTTCACCTACACGGCGATCGAGAACGCCAACCTCGACCTTTACTACCTGTGGCTGCAGGACAAGATCCCCTCCGCGACGCGGGCGGACGGCGAGCGGCACACGGTCGGGTCGCGGTACTCGTGGCTCGTGCCGGTCGAGCAGCAGCGGGTGTGGGACTTCGATGTCGAAGCGGCGTACCAGTTCGGCAACGACAACGCCCAGAGTGTCCAGGCGGGCTTCGCGACGATGATCGCCGGCCACACCTGGAAGGCGGCTCCGTGGTCGCCGCGGCTGAGCGGTCTGTTCTATTACGGCTCGGGGGACGTGCAGCCGGGCGATGGAACGACGAACACGTTCAGTGTTCTCTTCCCGCTGAACCACGCCTACTGGGCGCTGAGCGACAACCTGTCGGGACAGAACCTCTACGATTACTGCCTGCAGGTCGACGTGAAGCCGACGAAGAAGACGGCGATCACGGTCGCGCACCACTTCTTCGAGCTCGCCTCGAACGGGGACCGGGCTTACAACGTGGCCGGGAACGCGGTCGGCACGCCGGGAAATGGAACGTCGATGGGGAATGCGCTGGACCTGTACGGGTACTACGCGTTCAACCCGAACTTCGACATTCAGGCTGGATACTCGTGGTTCTGGTTCGGCAACTTCATCGATCGCACGACCCCGCGAGGCGACTGCCGTCAGTTCTATGTGCAGACGAGCATTCGTTACTAAGCCTTACCGGGTCCAGGGGCACCCTGGTCAGGGGATGCAAGGGGGAGAATCCCCCTTGCCCGCCGGAGGCCCTCTCGTCGGGAGATGTCTGAAGGAGTGAGTGTCCAAGCGCGGTCACCGTGCCGTATGCCCCGTCACCAACCCGCGGGGATTCCAAAGCGGACGTCCGTTGTTTACCAAGGTTCCTCACAGGAGTGCCTCCGGCGGCAAGGGGGCGTGGCCCCCTTGACCCCAGCGGCCGTCGCACGATGGGTTTGACGTGGCATCGCCGTGCCGGCGAGGACACGGTTTTACGCCAGGATTTCCTTCACGACTGAGCCGTGAACGTCGGTCAGCCGGAAGTCCCGCCCCAAATGACTCCACGTCAGCCGCGTGTGGTCGAGACCAAGCTGGTGCAACATCGTCGCATGCAGGTCATGGATATGGACCTTGCCCGCAACGACCCGATACCCCATCTCGTCCGTCTCGCCATACGTCAGCCCCCCCTTCACCCCCCCGCCCGCCATCCAGGCACAAAAGCTCTCCGGCTGATGCTCCCGGCCATGCTTTTCGATCGGCGCCGTGCCGCTCAGGTCCTGGCTCCACGGAGTCCGCCCGAACTCCCCGGACCACACCACAAGCGTCTCATCCAGGAGCCCGCGCTGCTTCAGGTCCGTGAGCAGCGCCGCCACCGGCTGATCGGTCTGGCGACACAGGTTCGGCAGAGCCCCGCGGATGTCGCCGTGATGGTCCCAGCCCCCCATCGTGACCTGAACAAAGCGGACCCCCGCTTCGCTCAGCTTCCGGGCCAGCAGGCAAGCCCGGCCGTGACGCTCCGTCTCCTTAGTCCCGATGCCGTAAAGGGACAGCGTGGCAGCCGACTCCCGTGAGAGATCGACAAGCGCCGGCGTCGTGGTCTGCATCCGGAACGCGAGTTCCATCGACTCGATCATCCCCTCCATCGCGGCGTCCTGCTCCAACCGGCCGACAAGACGGCGGTTCATCTTCTGCATCAGAGCGATCCGCTCCCGCTGAACGTCGGCATTCGGCGAAAGGTCCCTCAGGTTCTCGATCGGGGAAGTCTTGTCGTCCAGCGGAGCGACCAGGCGTGTTCCCTGGTGCGCCGCCGGCAGCCAAGCCGAACCGTAGTAGCGGACGTCGGCGTGCGGATTGATGGTGATGAAGCTCGGCAGGTTCCGGTTCTCGGTCCCCAGGCCGTAGCTGATCCAGGAGCCCATCGAGGGCCGCACATCGTTGAGGGCCCCGGTGTGGAGCTGAAGCTCCGCCGGCATGTGCTGCGGATTGTCCGCGTTCATCCCCCGCAGCAGACAGATGTCGTCCGCCACACTCGCCAGGTGCGGCATGAGGTCCGAGATCAGCATCCCCGACTCGCCGCGGGGCCGGATCGGGACGGAGGTCCCGAGCGCCAGGAACTTGTCGGTCCCGACCTGCAGCACGTTCTTGGCCAGCGGCGACTCGATCGTCTGCCCGTGCTTCCGCTGGATGAACTCCTTGGAGTCAAAGAGATCCATCTGCGACGGCCCCCCCTGAATGAACAGGAAGATGACCCGCTTGGCCCGGACGATCTGGTGGGCCGCCCGCGTGGCGAGCGGACTTTCGGCGGCCTGGGCCAAGTCGCGAAGCGCGAGAGCCCCGAACCCACATGCGGAACCGGCGAGCCATTGGCGACGGGAGAGAGTCAGCGGAGAGCGCATCGGAAGAATCCTTCGCCGGGGACCGGCGCGTCGAGAGCAATCAGAGCCGGTGGAGGAACTCGTTCGAGGAGAGGACGGCATGGCAAAGCTCAGTCCAGGCAGCGAGCTCGGCGTCCGGTCGGTCCTTCAGCAGCGGAGTCAGCGTGGTCAGGAACGCCGCGGCGTCCTCCGCCTCGGCGGGCGTGATCGGACGGTTGAGAACCCGCAGCCAGAGCTCGCGAAGACGCAGCTCGGTGCCCGTGGCCTCCGAAGTCAGCCGCTTCGCCAGGGCCGCCGCCCGTTTGCGGACGAGGTCGCTGTTGAGGAGGAACAGAGCCTGCGTCGCCACCACGGTCTGGGACCGCTGCCCCGCCATCTGGGCGGGCTGCGTGAAGTCGAACACATCGCGGAACTTGCCCGGTCCCTCCTGCGCTACACGGATCACCGGCAGGTAAACGGTCCGTTCGAATTCCTGCGACGGCCGGAACTTTCGCAGCGCGAAGGCGGGCGGATTCACCGCCTGCGGCTCCAGCGAATTGCTGTTCTCCGGATATTCGAGCGGCAACCCTGGCCCTCCGGCACTGGCGAGGAGCTCGCCGCTCACCGCCAGGAGCGAATCCCGCAGCGCCTCGGCGTCGAGCCGCTGCCGGTTCATCCGCCAGTAGAGCCGGTTCTCGGGATCGACCTCCGCCGCGCGATGATCGGGACCGCTCCCCATGCGGTAGGCGCGGCTCAGCGTCAGCTCGCGGAGGAGCTGCTTCTGCGACCAGCCGCCGCGCATGAAACGCGTCGCCAGATGATCGAGCAGTTCCGGATGCGAGGGACGCTCGCCCCGCGTTCCGAAGTAGTCGACGGACCGCACGATTCCCACCCCGAACAGCTTCTGCCAGGTGCGATTGACCGTGACCCGTGCCGTCAGCGGATGCCGCTCGTCGGCGAGCCAGTCCGCCAGCTCTCGCCGGCCGCTCTGCCCCGCAGGGATCGAAGGAGATTCACTCCAGGCCGCCACGCGCATCACGCCGCGGGGAACCGTCGCCCCCGGCGCGTACGGATTGCCGCGGATGTAAATGGGCATGTCCCCGACCTGCGCCGCATCCTGCACGCCGAACGCCTTGGGAACCGTGGGAGCAAAGAACGTGGCATGCGTGATCCGCCCCGGGTACCCCCGCAGCCGGCCGGCAATCTCGTCCCGCTTGCGGGTCAGGCCATCCTTGTCCGCTTCGGGCTGCTTGAGCTGCTCCTCGATCGCCGCCTGCTCCTTCTCCAGCTCCGCCCGTTCGGCCTGCAGGCGGTCCATTGCCGCCTGGTGCTCGGCGGTCCGCCGCTCGCGGTCCGCCGTCTGCTCCGGCGTCTCGGGCAGCTCGACGACCTGGATCCCGCTCCAGATGCCGTTCGGAATCCGGCAGGTCGAGACCGTACTTCGCAACATCCCGGCGATGCCGTAGTAGTCCTGAACGCCGATCGGATCGAACTTGTGATCATGGCAGCGGACGCAACCGAGCGTCATCCCCATGAAGGTTTGCCCGATTTTGTTGACCTGCTGGTCAATGTGATCGGTTTCCATCTTGAGCTTGTCGGGATTCACGATCTCGACGTCGCCGAGGACGAGGAAACCGGTCGCCACAAGGTTGGCCGCCCGCTCGGCGGGGGAGTCGTAGGGAAGCAGGTCCCCGGCGATCTGTTCCCGAAGGAAGCGATCGAACGGCTTGTCGGCGTTGAAGGCGTCGATGAGGTAGTCGCGATACCGCCATGCATGCTCCGCGAAGACGCTGTTCGACGTTCCAACCTGATCGGCGTACCCCGTCAGGTCGAGCCAGTGCCGGGCCCACCGCTCCCCGAAGGCACGCGAGCCGAGCAGGCGATCCACGACGACTTCATATGCCCGCGGGGATTCGTCACCCAGGAACCGCTCGATCTCCTCCGGAGACGGCGGCAGCCCCGTCAGGTCCAGGCTGACGCGTCGCAGCCACGTGGCGCGGTCGGCGTCCTCAACTGGCTTCAGGTCCGCGGCATCGAGCTTCGCCAGCAGGAACCGGTCCAGCGGATCGAGCGGCCACGTTGCGTCACGCACCTCGGGGGGAGCGGGATCGGCGACCGGCTGGAACGCCCAGTGCCGGCGTCCCTCTTCAATGTCGATCGTCCGCTCCGGCTTCGCCCCGCTCCCTTCACGGGGATCGAAGGCGCCGGCGGCGATCCAGGCTTCAAAGTCCCGAATGATCGCCTCGGAGAGTTTTCCCTTCGGAGGCATCTCGACGTCGTCATATCGGAGGGCTTTGACCAGCAGGCTCTCCGCCGCGTTTCCGGGGATCACCGCCGCCCCGCTGTCGCCCCCTTTCCGCAGCCCTTCCCGGTGGTCGACCCGCAGGCCCCCCTGAACGATCTTGGAGTCCGCGGCGTGGCACTCGTAGCAGTGCTCCACGAGAACCGGGCGGATCTTGGTCTCAAAGAACGCCTGTTGCGCGGCCGGGTCCGCCGGCGGGGCAGTCGTTGCCGAAGCGTCTGTTGGCGGGGTCTCGGCACGAATCACGGTTCCGAACAGGCCGAGGGCGGTTATCGCCACGCCGAAGAGTTTGACTTGCCATCGTCTCATGACGCCGCCCCCTCGCTGGCGAGGCGTTCCAGAACCGCCTGCATGTGCTGCCGCATCGCCCGCTCGGCGGCGTCCGGATCGTGCTCGCGGACTCCCTTCAGGATCGCCCGGTGCAGCCGGCGGCCGAGCTGGTTGTCGGCGGGCGAGGGAGTGGTGCGGGCCATCTGCGTCAGCATGAACTCGTAGGTGACTTCCATCAGATTCCGCATCAGCGGATTGCCGGCGATCTCGATGAGCCGGCGATGGAACCGGAAGTCAATTTCCAGTGCCTCGGCGTAGGAGAGGGTGTCGTCGTCCAGCCGTTTCAGGTCTGCGGCGAGTTCGGCGATCTCCTCTTCGGTCGCCCGTTCGGCGGCCTGCCGCGCGGCTTGGACCTCGATGGCCGACCGCAGTTCGACGTAGGACCGGAGTTCCTGGGGGGAGATCGCGACAGCCGACTGCAGGAGCCGGACGCAGTTGGCGAGGCTGGTGCCGTCGCCAACGAACGTTCCCCGCCCGCGTTGGATTTGGACGAGTCCTACGCTCTGGAGCCGGGCCAGGGCTTCGCGGAGGACGGGGCGGCTGACCTGAAGCTGATCGACGAGTTCGTGTTCGCCGGGGAGGCGTTCGCCGGCCTGGAGGCCGCGTTCTTTGATGACTCGTGTGATTCGATCCACGACGAGATCGACGGTTGACGGCCGTCGGATCGCCTCGAGTTGCATTGGGATGCCCTCCCGAACGGCCCATAGATGACAGATGTCAGACATGTTGGCCGAGGAGCGGTCGGATGGCAAGCGCGCGCAAACCTCGTCCTTGCCGGCACGGCGATGCTACCTCAAACCCAACGTGCCACGGCAGGCTGGGGTCAAGGGGGCCACGCCCCCTTGCCGCCGGAGGCATTCCTGTGAGGAACCGTGGTGAGCGACGGACGTCCCCTTTAGGGAACCAGCTATGAGGACTCCCTCACCACACACCGCTCGCCCTGCAATCCCCGCGGGTTGGTGAGGGGGCATACGACACGGCGTCCGCGCTTGGACACAAACTCCTTCAGACATCTCTCGACGAGACGGCCTCCGGCGGGCAAAGGGGCGTTGCCCCTCTGCACTCCCCACCAGGGGTACCCCCTGGACCCGGTCGGGGCTTGCTCTGAGATCGCGAGTGTTCGTACCCACTCAGCGGAGCGGCCACTCCTGCTCGACCGTCCGCAACTCCGCCAGCACCCGATGCGTAATCGTCACTTCCAAAAGCTCAGCGACCGACCGCACCCCCAACCGCTGCATCAGCCGCTGCCGACGCAACTCCACAGCCCGCAGCGTAATCAGAAGCCGCGCCGCCATGACCTTGTTCGGAACCCCCTCCAGAATCATCTGCAGCGTCTCACGATCCGTCGGACTCAACTGCTGCACAATCCGATCCAGCGAGTTGTACCGGTCATCACTCTCCCGCCACGACCGATCGACAATCAACGCCTTCTGAACACGATCCGCCAGCGTCACCTTGTCGAACGGCTTCTCCAGGAACTCAATCGCCCCGGTCTTCATCGCCGCCACAGCCGTCGTCACGTCCGCATGAGCCGTGATAAAGATCACCGGCAACCGCTTCCCCTCGTGGACAAGGTCCGCATACATCTCCAGGCCGTTCTGCCCCGGCATCCGGATGTCGAGCAAAAGACACCCCGCCCGCGGCTCCGTGTAGGAGGCGCGGAACTCCTCCGCCGACGCGAACCCTTCGCAAAAATGGCCGAGGGCTCGCAACAGCGTCAGAAGGGAATCGCGGAGGTCTCCGTCGTCATCGACAACAAAGACGGTCGGAGTGGTCGTTACCGGAGTCAACATGCGCCACGGGAAGGGTGAAAGTCAGACGCGCCCCGCGCGGTTCGATATTCCGCGCGGTCAGTCCGCCATGATGGGTTTCCAAAATGGTGCGGCAGATCGAAAGTCCCAGCCCCATGCCATCCGCCTTCGTGGAGTGGAACGGCTGGAACTCCGCCTGCAGCACGGAGAGGGGCAGGCCCGCTCCAGTATCTTCGACTTCAACAGCGACAGTGTCATCGAGACAACGCGTCCGAAGGCTCAACCGCCGCTCCTCGGCCGGAACGCCTGACATCGCCTGCGTCGCGTTGCGAACAAGGTTCACCAGCACCTGCTGGATCTGGATCGAATCGACAAGAACAAGACGGTCCTCCGCCGGATCCAGCTGCAGGTCCACCCGCACGCCGTTCTCCCGGAGGTCTGATTCACACAGGGCTACCACCTCGCGGACGAGCCCCTGGATCGATTCCGGCCCGCGAGGAGCCGACCGGGACCGGACGAAGTTCCGCATCCGGCTCACGATCCGACCGGCGCGGATCGCTGCGTCGCGGAGCCGCCCGGAGATGCTCTGGATCTCCTCCGGGACAACTCTCGGTTTGGACGTCAGCACGCTCAGCGCCTCGGCGTAGTTCGTAATCGCGCCGAGCGGCTGGTTGATCTCGTGGGCGATGCCGGTCGCCAGCTGCCCCAGGCTCGTCACGCGGGCGGCATGAGCCAACTGCTCCTGGAGCTCGCGCGTCCGGGTCTGGGCCTCTTCCTTCTCCTCATGCTCCCGTTCCAGCGAGGCGTTCGCCTCGGACAGCTCCCGCGTCCGCTCGTCGACCCGGATCTCGAGCGCGTCCCGCGCCTCGCGGAGCTCCTGTTCACTCTTGGCAAGTCGAAGCACCTGATCGCGGATGAGCCGCGAAGCCGGCGCCAGTACGAGCCCATAAAGCCCGGTCATCAGTCCGATCGCCGAAGCGGTCACGATCCCCGCCAGGATCCGCAACTGGTGCCCCCGGGCACGGGCCTCCTCCTGGAACATCCGGACGATTTCGTCCATGACGCTCAGGTACGCCTTTTCATGCCGCAGCATGTCCGGCACCAGCGCGTCCGCCGCGCGGGGATCGGCCAGAATCCGTTCGACGCATTCGGTCATGCCGACCACGTCGGAGTCGAGCTTGGCGAAGGCCGCCCGAATCGCCGGGGTCGAGGTTCCGGGGAGGTCCAGTTCCGAGTCCCCTTCCTGCAGGCCGCGATGGACCCGCGTCCAGTCGGTCAGCGAGCCCCGCAGTTCCTGGCTCCACGTTGCGGCGTCCTGGGGAGCCCGGGCCACCGCCAGGCTCCCTTTCGTGAGCCGCTGGCTCAGCATCCGCTGCCGTCCGGCAAGGTTGATGACGGGGGCGTAAAGGTTGAGATGAATCAGCAGCGGCTGCAGCACCGCCTGGTCGACCAGCAGCAAGCCCGCCACCACGACCAGGACGGTGACATACCGTCGGCCAAAACTCTGGATCAGGGCTTCAGAGCGTTCCGGCATTCCCATCGAGCGTCGAGGGGGAAGGGGCTGGGCGGCCGGGGAAGTCGTCGGTCGCGAGGAACCACTTGGAAAATGACGTACCATACTCGATGAATCACCAGGAAATGCCCCCCGCCCGCTTAGCCAGTAGGCAAAATGCTCAGGGCGGGAACACGGTTCTTTTCCATGTGCCCGCGTGCTGATGCCGGGATTCAAGGCACGGCTGCCGGGGGAATCCGCAGCAAACCCCAACCGGTACGCGACTTAGGTCCACGCCCTGTTCGGTTAACCGAACAGGGCCTCCGTCGTGCGTCGTTGGGTTTGTGCATCATCGTCCCCACACGGGCCTCCGGAAAAAATTCCGCGGAGCCTCGCGGGGGTGCGAATCTTTTCCAGAAGACGGATCGGAATCGTCCTACACATCGCCAGCTTCGGATACGATCAGCGGGTCGTAATGTGGACATCAACCTGCTCGCGTTGGTCAAAGCATGGGACGTCTTCTTCGCGCCCTCGCGGCGTGCGTCTTGGCAATTGGCACCCTTCCCGGACAGGCGGCCGCCGATCCGGTCGACTATCTCCGCGACATCAAGCCGCTCCTCCGCAGCCGCTGCGTGACCTGCCACGGTGCGATCACCCAGGAGGCGGGCCTGCGGGTCGACGCCGCGAAGCTGATCCTCAAGGGGAGTGACGAGGGCCCGGTCGCGCTCGCAGGGAAGAGTCGCGAAAGCAGCCTCATCGCCCGCATCAGTTCGACCGATCCCGACGAACGGATGCCCCCTAAGGGAGCCCCTCTGACGCCGGCCGAGATCGCCACACTCGCGGCGTGGATCGACAGCGGAGCGCCGGCTCCGGCCGACGAGCCGATGACCCCCTCGCCCAGAGAACACTGGTCGTTCCAGCCGCTCCGTCCGGTCCCCGTCCCCGCAGTCCGCGACGCGAGCTGGTCCCGCAACCCGATCGACCGGTTCGTCCTCTCGAAGCTGGAATCCCGAGGATGGACGCCGAACCCCGACGCACCGCCAGCCGCGCTGATGCGGCGGGCCTACCTTGACCTGCACGGCCTGCCGCCCACCCCCGCGGAGCAGAAGGAGTTCCTCGCCACGGCAGACACGGACGCATACGACCGCCTCGTCACGACACTGCTCTCGCAGCCCGCATTCGGCGAGCGTTACGCGCGGCACTGGCTCGATGTCGTCCGCTACGCCGACTCCAACGGCTACGAACGGGACGCCGCCAAGCCGGACGTCTGGCGCTACCGCGACTACGTGATCCGCGCGATGAACGAGGACCTCCCGTTCGACCGCTTCCTCCTCGAGCAGGTCGCGGGGGACGAGCTCGCCGACGCCGACTTCGACTCGATCGTCGCCACCGGCTTTCACCGCCTCGGTCCCTGGGACGACGAACCAGCCGATCCGACGGCGGACCGCTTCGATCAGCTCGACGACATCGTCAACACGACGAGCCAGTCGTTCCTGGCCCTCACGATGGGGTGCGCCCGCTGCCACGACCACAAGTTCGACCCGCTCACCCAGCGGGACTACTACAGCCTCGTCTCGATCTTCAATCCCCTGGCCCGCCCGCAGAACGGCCGCACGGAGCTGACGCTTCCCGCCATGCTCCCCGGAGCGCGGCGACAGCTCACGGACGACCAGAAGAAGGCAGCCCCGCAGGGATACTTCTTCGAGGAGAAGGGGACGCCGCCGAAGACCCACATCCTCCTCCGCGGCAGCCCCGGCAACCCTGGCGACGAAGTCGCCCCCGCGATGCCGGCGATCCTGCTCGCCAGGTCGGTCGACTTCCTCTCACCCGGCGAGCATTCGAGCCGCCGCCGCCTGACCCTGGCGGAGTGGCTCGTCGAACGCGAGAACCCGCTCACCGCGCGGGTCATCGTGAACCGCGTCTGGCAGTGGCACTTCGGCGAGGGACTCGTCCGGACCTCCAACGACTTCGGCCTCAACGGCGAACGGCCGACGCATCCGGAACTGCTCGACTACCTCGCCGGGTGGTTCGTCCACGAGGCGGACTGGTCGCTCAAGAAGCTCCACCACCTGATCATGACGAGCCGCACCTACCAGCAGAGCCGCGCCGTCCGGACCGAGTACGAGGCAGCCGATCCCGAGAACCGGCTCCTGTGGCGGCGGTCGCTCCAGCGGCTGGAAGTCGAGCCGATCCGCGACAGCATCCTCGCCGTGAGCGGCCAGCTCGACCGGACGCTCTTCGGACAGCCGATGTACCCGCTCATCCCCCGGGAAGCCCTCGAAAGCCACGCCGACAAAACGTCGATCTGGCCCGCCTACAACGAGCGGGCCGCCGCCCGGCGGACGGTCTACGCCTTTACGAAGCGGTCGCTGCTCGTGCCGCTTCTGGAGGTCCTCGACCTGTGCGACACGACGCGGTCCTCCCCGCGGCGGAACGTCACGACCGTCCCGACGCAGGCGCTGACACTGTTCAACAGCGACTTCGTCCTCCAGCAGGCGCGGCACCTGGCCGACCGCCTTCAGGCCGAGGCGGGAGACGATCTCGATCGGCAGATCGACCTCGCCTGGCAACTGGCCCTCGCCCGGGCTCCTCGCGACGAGGAACGGCAGGCGATGCGGGCCTTCGTTGCCGATGAAATCCAGACCCTCCGCGCGGAACGGGGCGCCACCGCCACGGAGGCCGAGGTCCGTCAGGCCGCCCGCGTCCAGCTCTGCCGCGTCCTGTTCAACCTGAACGAGTTCGTCTACCCCGAGTGAGGCGACCATGCGTCCCAATCCATCGCCAGAGACCGCCGGCGCCGCCTCCCGTTTCGCGGAGAACCGGACGCCGTGCGGCCGGACCCGGCGGGAGTTCCTGTGGGAAGTCGGCGGCGGGTTCGCGGGGCTCGCGCTCTGCGATCTGCTGTCGCGAGAGACGGCCTTCGCCGGAGCCCTTGCCCCGCGGACATCCCACTTCCCGGCGCGGGCCAAGCACGTCATCTTCCTGTTCATGAACGGCGGCCCGAGCCAGGTCGACACCTTCGACCCCAAGCCAGAGCTCGACCGTCTGCACGGCCAGACCTACTCCGGACCGCTTGCCGTCGGATCCAACGGACGTCCGGTCGGCCGGCTCGCCAAAAGCGTCTTCCCGTTCTCGCAGCACGGCGAAAGCGGCCTCCCAATCAGCAGCCTCTACCCGCACCTCGCGCAGCACGCGGACGAGCTGTGCGTCATCCGCTCGATGCATACCGACACGGCGGCCCACGCCTCCGGCTGCCTGCAGATGAACACCGGCGCCGTCCTGATCGGTAAGCCGGCCCTCGGCTCGTGGCTCAGCTACGGGCTGGGGACGCTCAACGAGAACCTGCCGAGCTTCGTCGTCATGACCGACCCCCGCGGCGGTCCGATCGGCAGTGCCTCAAACTGGTCGAGCGGCTACATGCCCGCCAGCTACCAGGGGACGCTCTTCCGCAGCGGCGGCACGCCCCTGCTCGACCTCGCCACGCCGACCGGAACGAGCGAGACGACGCAGCGCCGCGGGCTCGACCTGCTCAAGACTCTCAACGAGCAGCACCTCGCGCGTCACGATCAGGACGGTGAGCTGATGTGCCGGATCGAGTCCTATGAGCTCGCCTTCCGGATGCAGACGACCGCCGCGGAAGCGGTCGACCTCGCCCGTGAGACGGCCCACACGCGGGCCATGTACGGCGTCGACGAACCGCGGACGGCGGACTTCGGCCGCAAGTGCCTCATCACCCGGCGGCTTCTGGAGCGGGGAGTGCGGTTCGTCCAGCTCTACTCCGGCGGCGGGCACATCGAGGACACCTGGGACGGCCACACCGACTGCATCTCGAACCACACGCTCCACGCGGGCGAGACCGACCAGCCGATTGCGGCTCTGATCACCGACCTCAAGCGAACGGGGCTGTGGGACGAAACGCTCCTCGTCTGGGGGGGCGAGTTCGGCCGGACGCCGACGAGCGAAGGGGTCGACAAGCCGGGCCGCGACCACAACTGGCACGGCTTCACGATGTGGCTCGCCGGCGCAGGAGTGAAAGGGGGCCAGGCGATCGGGGCGACGGATGAGCTCGGCTTCGGGGCGGTGGAGGACCGCTGCCACGTCCGCGATCTCCACGCGACGATCCTGCATCTCATGGGACTCGACCACCGGTTGCTGACTTACTTCCATCAGGGGCTCGACCAGCGTTTGACCGGAATCGAGCATGAGGCGGAGCTCGTCCGGAAGGCGTTCGCCTGACGACTGAGCCGCCCCCCAGCACCACCGGTCATAAGAACCGGGTCCAGGGGTCACCCTGGTGGGGGATGCAAGGGGGCCTGTGTTGTCTTAAGGGGCCCTTTGCCCGCCGGAGGCCCGTCTCGTAGGGGACAGTCTGAAGGAGCGCGCGTCCAAGCGCGGACACCGTGCCGTATGCCCCCTCACCAACCCGCGGGGAGTGCAACGCGGGCGGTGAGTCCTCAACGCCGGTTCAACAAAGGGGATGTCCGTTATGTCCCACAGTTCCTCGTAGAAGGGGCCTCCGGCGGCAAGGGGGCCTGTGTTGTTTCTTTGGCCCCTTGACCCCAGGCTGCCGTCGCACGTTGGGTTTGAGCAAGCAGAGCCGTGCCGGTCAGGACGCGGAGACGGACCACTCCCGTCGCGCGAGGCACACTCTTCGCCTCACCAGCACACCGCCCGCCTCAGCGACGATCGACGAGATGCCGGAGGAGAAACTCCATCCGAGCCCGCGAGCCATACGGCGTTTCCGCCGCCCCGTGCCCCGCCCCGACGATCGGGAGGTAGTCGAAGGTCTTACCCGCCTTCTGGAGCGCGCCAACCACCTGCGTCGTGCTCGCCGGATCGACGTTCGTGTCGAGCTCCCCGACGATCAGGAGCAGCCGCCCCTGGAGCTTGTGGGCGTCGTCCCGGTTCGAACTGGTGGCGTAACTGCCGTCGACCGGCCAGCCCATCCACTGCTCGTTCCACCAGATCTTGTCCATCCGGTTGTCGTGGCAGCCGCAGTCCGCCACTGCCACTTTATAGAAGTCGTGATGGTCGAGGAGGGCCCGCATCGCACTCTGACCGCCGGCGCTTCCGCCATAGATCCCGACCCGCGACAGGTCCATCCACGGCCGCGTCCGGGCCGCCTCGCGGATCCAGGCGATCCGGTCCGGAAACCCCGCGTCCCGGAGGTTCTTCCAGCAGACGTCATGGAACCGCTTGCCGCGGTGGTTCGTCCCCATGCCGTCGATCTGGACCACGATGAACCCCAGGTCCGCGATCGCGTGCTGCCGCGGCAGGAGGCCGAACTCTTTGGGAACGAACGCGGAGTGCGGGCCGGCGTAGATCTCCTCGACGACCGGGTACTGTTTCGACGGATCGAAGTCGGACGGCTTGATCAGGATCCCGTGGATCTCAGCATCGCCGTCGCGTCCTTTGGCGACGAATCGTTCCGGCATCGACCAGCCGGTCGACACTAGTCGCTCCGCGCTCCCCGTCTCCAGGGGGGTGACGAGGTCTCCGTCGCGGCTGCGGCGGAGTTCGTGGACCGGCGGATGGTCGGCCCGCGACCAGCGGTCCAGGAAAAACTCCCGGTCCGGTGAGAACTCGACGCGATGGTCGCCGTCCCCTTCGGTCAATTGCTGGAAGCCGGTCCCGTCGAACCCGACGCGGCAGAGATGGCGATGGTACGGATCCTCCCCCGCCTTGAGCCCGCCCGCCAGGAACCAGACTTCCCGCGCGGCCTCATCGACGTGGAGCACCTCCCGCACGACCCACTTTCCGTTCGTCACCGGGTTCCTGACTTGTCCGGTCCGGGCGTCGTAGAGCCACAGGTGGCACCAGCCGCCCCGTTCGCTCGTCCACAGCAGTTCGCCGGTCCCGTCGAGCCAGTGCCGCCAGGTCTTGGACCGGGAGTCGATGAAGGTGGGGCTGGTCTCCTCGACGACGACCCGCGCCGCGCCCGTGCGGGCGTGGACGGCGATGATCCGGTAGAGCTGATGGCCGCGCTGATCGTAACTGAAGGAGAACTCACTGCCGTCCGGCGCCCAGCGGACGTCGATCTCCGGTGACTCGGTGAACGGTTCGGGGAAGAGCGCGGTATCGACCGCCTGCCACGCGGGTCCCTCTCCGGCGACCCGGAACAGGACCGGCCGCGGTTTCGGCAACGGATCCCCCGGCTTGCGATAGTCGAACGTCTTGAGGACCGGCTGTTCCCCTCCCTTCGGCGAGGAGTCGACGATCGTCACCTTGCGGGCGGGAACCTCCGCGGCGCTGCTGACCACGAAGGCGGTCGAGTCCGGAGACCACGCCACGCGGCCGTGAAAGGGGGCCGACTCATCGAGGTCGGTCTTCAGCGGCTTCGAGTCGCCGGACGCTCGATCGACGAGGATGACCCGTCCCGATTCCACGCGGGCGGTCCACCGTCCGTCCGGCGAGTCCCCCGCGCGGTCCGCCCCGCGTCGCCGGCTGCCGGCGCCCGCTCCATCCGGTCCCCGTCCGCGGTCTTTCCCCCGGCCGTCGATCACGATCGCGGGGTGATCGTCCTGCGCTTCGATCACCGCCAGCGCCTCGCCGGTCGGGAGCGCGATCAGCCAGACGTGCCCGGCGAAGGTGCTGAGCTCCCGCCGGTCCTTGGCCGAAATCCCCTGATACGAAACCCGTTCGCCTTCGGGATCGACCCAGAACAACTCGACGTCCTGCGAGAGTTCGTTGGAGAACGTGAGCGTCATCGCATCGCCCGTCCTGCGACTGCGGCGGACCGCGGTCGACGCCTCCGACGTCTTGAGGGGGTCAGACTCGGGGAGGCCCAGCTGATCCCGCCGGGCCGCGGTCCGCCGCTCACCCGTCCGGAGATCGATGAGGACGTACTCTTCGGTCCCCGCCCCGGTCCCGACGCGGTACCAGAGGGCGTTCCTGTCGGGCAGCCAGTTCGGCCGGATCTGGTCCCGGTCGAGCCGGCCGTTCCACTGCCCCCGTTTGGCCAGGGCCTTGTCGACGCGATCGTCCGCTGCCGCAACCCCGAACGCGGCAACCAGCAGGCACGCCATGACCACTCGGACGGGAAGACTCATCGTTCCGTGTTCCAGACGGGTGCGGTTTGCTATCGCGGCGAGTGTATCGGGCATGTCGGTTCGACGCAGCCGGCCTCCTCAGACGCCGCCACCGCCCGGGGAGGTTTTCACGACGAGGGTTGCGGCGAATGACCGCGGTTCTCAAAGTAATTGGAAGCGAAGAGTGTCAGTGCTCTGCGGGGATTGCCGGCCCCACGATGGCCTGCACACGAGACGCCGCCGCCAAAGGGTGGGGCGTGCCTTCGTTCTCCAACTCTGATCGACGGCACTGTGCAACCTGGACAATCCGACGCCCCTTCTCCTCTTCCGTCCGCATCGTTGCGGGCCGCGACTCACTTATCTCATTCCCGTCTGGAAGAGGCGGTCGACTGGAAAGCGTTCCTGTCGGACACCCGGCGGTACCGCGCCCTCCTGACGGGCTTTCTGAGCCTGGCCCGCCCCGCGGACCGAGCCATCTGGCAGGCTCTCGGCTCGCAGACTCCTCCGGACTTCGCCAGTCGCCGGACCGCGGACTGGATCGCCGCGGACCTGGCGGCTCTCGACCGTCAGGAGGGCCGCGGGCAAGACAGCGCGACCGCCGCGGTTCCCGAGGCGGACTTCGGGTTCATCAACTCTTTTGCCGCGGCGGTCGGAGGCCTCTATGTCCTCGAGGGCTCGACGCTCGGGGCACAGCTCCTGTCGCGAATGCTGCACGACGCGCTCGGCTGCACCGCGGAATCGGGAGGCCGGTGGCTGGCCGCCTACGGTGACGAGACCGGTCCGCGCTGGAAGCGGTTTCAGGCTTGGCTGAACGCAGTCCTGACGACTCCCGCCGAGGTCGACGAAGCCGCGCGGGCCGCGGTCGGGACGTTCGAACGGTTCTCCGAGTGGCTCTCCCGATGCGCCCGCGAGCAGGGGATCGTGCCTTCCGCCGCGTCGACTCCAGCAGTGGCGAACGGAGGCCGCCATGAGTGAGCCGACCGCCGACGCTCCCGACGCTCCGTTCACCGTCGACCTCGACAACTGCGAGCGTGAGCCGATCCACATCCCCGGCTCGATCCAGCCGCACGGCCTGCTGCTGGCATTCGATCCCGAAACGGAGCAGATGATCCAGTGGAGCGGGAACGCGCCCGCCGTTCTCGGAATCAACGCCGAACAGATGGGCGGCCGGCCGATGTCCGAGGTGCTCGACGCCGAAACCTGCGCCCGGTTGCGGGAAACGGTCCGCACCGGAATCGCGGCCATGACCGTGCCGCTGCGGACGCACTTCGTCGGCGAGCCGGACGGAGCGGCGAGACTCGGATCGGCGCATCTCTATCAGGGCATCCTGATCGTCGAGTACGAGCTGGAAGCCGCCGATTCGATCCACCTCCACACGACCGTACCGGGGACGACGACATCGCTCGCCGTCCAGCTGCGGCAGGCGACCGCCCACCTACAGGCCTGCCGGGACATGACGTCGCTCTACGACGCGATGGCCCGCGAGATCCGGGGGATGAACGGATTCGACCGGGTCATGATCTACCGCTTCCTGGAGGACGGCCACGGGGCGGTGGTCGGCGAAGCGAAAGCGGACCACCTGGAGCCGTTCCTGGGGCTGCACTATCCGGCCACCGATATCCCACCGCAGGCCCGGCGGCTGTACACCGTGAACCTGATCCGCCTCATCGCGGACATCAACGCGGAGTCGGTCCCCATCGTCCCGCCGCGGTGCCCGGTTCACGGCGGCCCGCTCGACCTGACCTACAGCGCCTTCCGCAGCGTGTCGCCGATCCACATCGAGTACCTCCGGAACATGGGGGTCGCGGCTTCGATGTCGATCTCGCTCCTCCGCGGCGAGGAGCTGTGGGGACTGGTGGCGTGCCACCACTACTCGCCGCGGATCCTTCCCTTTGAGCTGCGGGCGGGCTGTGAGCTCCTGGGGAATGTCGCGGCGTCGCATCTCCAGACCCGTCTGGATGCCGAATCGGTCGACGAACGGGAACGCCGCCGCGTCCACGCCCGGCAGGCGCTCCAGATCGCCGATGCCGCCAGCACGCTGTGGCCCGGCGTGACCGCTGCCTCGGAGGAGTTGCGGAGAACGCTGGCGGCGGAAGGGATGGCGCTTGTTCTCGACGACGAACTGTTCGTCGCCGGGACGACACCTCCCGCGGAGACCGTGCGGAAGATCGCCCGGCGAGCCTTGGCGGCTCCAATCGAGCAGATCACCGCGACCCCCTGCCTGAGCGAGTTCCTGGGGACGGACGCAGACGCGGCGCCCGGAGGCGGACTGGCCTTCCGGATCGGCCCGGAGGGGCAGTTCGTCGTCCTGGTCTTCCGGCCGGACTACACCGAGGAAATCCTGTGGGCCGGAAACCCTGACAAGGCGGTGGAACCGACGGACGACGGCTTCCGGCTCTCCCCCCGGAAGTCCTTCGCGACGTGGAAACAGGTCGTCTCCGGCCGCAGCCGCCCCTGGACCGAACTTGACCACGCCATGGCCCAGGAGCTGCGGAACGGCCTGCTTGCCGTTTCGGCCCGGCAGCTGGCGCACATCGAACGGGCGAACCTCGAACTGTCGCGGCTCAACTCCGATCTGAACGCATTCTGCTATTCCGCTTCACACGATCTGAAAGAGCCGCTGCGGGTGATGCAGAAGGCCCTGGTACGTCTGGACGAAGCCGCCGGATCGGCTCCGGCGGAGGACGTCCGCTCACGGATCGCCTTTCTGCGGCAGAATGTCCAGAGAATGGACGATCTGCTGGAGGCGCTGCTGCGTCTCTCCCGCGCCGGCCGGCGGGATCTGCTGACGGAGCGGGTCGACGTCGCCCAGGTGGCGGAAGAAGCGGCGGAGATGTCGCTCGGCGATCAGCTCGGCCGCTCGGTCCAGCTCCAGATCCTCACGTCGAGGAAGGTCACGGCGGACTACATGTGTCTGCGGGACGTCCTGTGCAATCTCTTTTCCAACGCCTCTCGCTATAACATCCAGCCGGTGCGGACGATCGCCGTTGGAGAATCCGACGGCTCCCATCCCTCCCCCCCCCATCCACTGAAAGGGCCGCAGACCGTTCTGTTTGTCCGCGATAACGGTATCGGAATTGCACCGTCGCACTGGGAGGCTGTCTTCCAGATCTTCAGGCGTCTGCACCCTTCCGATGCCTACGGCGGCGGGACGGGGGCGGGACTGACGATCGCCCGGAAGATTCTGGAACGACACGGCGGGATGCTGTGGGTCTCCTCCGAGCCCGGTTTGGGTTCCACGTTTTATCTGTCACTCCCTGACGGTGAGTGATGAGCCAAGTGACCGACCTAACACAACGATCTCCGGTACCGCTCTGCACAGGTTTGAGGGCGACCCGCCGGCTGATCCTCAAACGAAAGTTGGAGTTTCTGCGTCCAGGCTGTGCGGCCCCGCCCCAGTTCCTCTCGCAAAGACTCTGGCACAGTGCGTGAGAATATGACGTCCCTTCCGATCCGTCGGGTGCTTGTCGTTGACGACACACCCGAAGACCGCGATACGGTAAGGCGAGCGTTGATTCACGATTCGACCTGTCGCTACCAGTTTGTGCAGGCAGGGTCCGGCCAGGAGGCCTTGGCTCTTCTGAAGAACGACACGCAGCCGTTCGATCTCGGGTTTCTGGACTGGCATCTTCCCGACATGACCGGGCTGGAACTTGCCCGCGAATTGAAAGGGGAGAGCGGGATCCCTCCCTTTCCGATCATCATGATCACCGGGAGTCATCCGATTGATGTCTCCACGGCGGCCATGGAGAGCGGGATCCAGGATTTTCTCTCGAAGGAGACCGTAGATCCGGCGAGCCTTCCGCACATCGCCCGCAACGCGATCGACCGCTACCGGCTCATGAAGCGGCTGGTGGAGAGCGAGCGGGAAGCCCGCGAGGCCCGGATCCGGGCAGAGGACGCCAGCCGGGCCAAGTCGATGTTCCTTTCGAGCATGAGCCACGAGCTGCGGACGCCGCTGACGGCGGTCGTGGGACTCGCCGATCTGCTGCTCGAAAATCCCGCCGCCGCAGACTCCCGGCAGATGCTGGAGATGATTCGCAGCAACGGGACGCACCTGGCCGAGCTCCTGAACGACATTCTCGACTTGGCCAAGATCGAGGCGGGGACGATCGACGTGGAGCTCGTCGAGTGCGACCCGCTGCTCCTGACCCGGGAGCTGTGCGATCTCATGCGGCTGCGGGCCCAAGACGAAGGGCTCTCCTTCGAGCTGGCGTTCGACACGCCGGTCCCGGCGCGGATCCGGACCGATCCGCTCCGGCTGCGGCAGATTCTGATGAACCTGCTGACCAACGCGATCAAGTTCACGGACAAGGGGAGCGTGCGGGTCTCGCTGTGCTATCAGCCAGAGCCAGAGCCCTGCCTGGAGTTCACGATCTCCGACACCGGCGTCGGGATCAGCGAAGCGGACCTGGAAGTGATCTTCGAGCCGTTCGTTCAGGTCTCGGAGGACTACCGGCACCGCAAAAACGGAGCGGGGCTGGGTCTTTCGATCAGCCGCTCGCTGGCCCGGCTTTTGGGCGGGAACTTGACGGCGAAGTCCCGCGTCGGAGGGGGAAGTCAGTTTTCGGCCTCGATCCGGGCCGAAGGGGCGGGGCAGGTGGCGCGGTACGATCCCCGTCTGTACGCCGCGCCGCGGAAGGCGGCAGAGCAGCGGCCGGAGCTTCTGGATGGCTGCTGGGCTGGTCGCCGGATTCTGATTGCGGAAGATACGGCGGCGAACCAGTACCTGCTGCGGCGGATGCTGGAGGCGACGAAGGCTCAGACGACGTTTGTGGAGACGGGCGAGCAGGCGGTCGATGCGGTCTGCCGTTCGATCGACGCGGGCCGGCCGTTCGATGTGGTTCTGATGGACATCCAGATGCCCGGCATGAACGGGTATGAAGCGACCCGCGCCATTCGCCGCGAGGGGGTGACCGGCCCGGTCATTGCGCTCACGGCGGCGGCGATGGATGGGGACCGGGAGCGGTGCTTGGAGGCGGGCTGTACGAGTTATCTCTCGAAGCCGATCAACCGGCCGGCGCTGCTGAAGATGATTGCGGACTCGATGTCGCAGGACGGAGCGAATTAGAGACTGAGTCCGAGTTCTGATCCGTCGTAACCGGGTCCAGGGGTACCCTGGTGGGGAGTGCAGAGGGGCCTGTGTTGTTCTATTGGCCCTTTGCCCGCCGGAGGCCGTCTCGTCGAGGACCGTCGGAGGGAGCACGTGCCCGAGCGCGGATAACGTGCCGGATGCCCCCTCACCAATCCGGGGGGATTGCAAAGCCAGCGGTGTGTCTTGAGGGAGTCCTCCACGCCGGTTCCACAAAGCGGACGTCCGTTGTTTGCCACGGTTCCTCGTGGAAGTGCCTCCGGCGGCAAGGGGTTGCCCCCTTGACCCCGGCTGCCGTGGCACGTTGGGTTTGACGTGACATAACCGTGTCGGCAAGGACGTAGTTCGAGGCCCGCGCCTACATCAGCCACCGCGAAAACAGGCTGGCGATCCCCAGAAACGCCGCAAAGCCAATAATGTCCGTCACCGTCGAAAGAAAGATGCTCGACGACTGGGCCGGGTCGCTGCCAAGAGCCCTCAGGATCAACGGAATCGCCGCCCCGGCCAGCCCGGCAACCGTCGTGTTCACGATCAGCGCCAGGCTGATCACGGCACACAGGCCGGGACTATGACTCCAGACCAGCACAGCCAGCGACGTGACAAACGCCAGAGCCACACCGTTCAGGAACCCCGCCAGCGACTCCTTCAAGAGCAGCGACCGCACATTGCCGGGACTGATCTCCTTCAGCGCCAGGCCGCGAATCACAACCGCCAACGTCTGAGCCCCGCTGTTCCCCCCCGGCCCCGACACAATCGGAAGCAGGATCTTCAGAGCCGCAATCTTGACCAGGATCCCCTCGAACATCCCGATGACCGCCGAGGCCATGAAGGCGGTCACCAGATTGACGAGCAGCCACGGCAGCCGGGATTTCACCGTGGCGGCGAGCGAGGTGCTGACAGTTTCGCTCCCGCTCGCCCCCACCATCTTCTGCAGGTCTTCAAACGCTTCCTGCTGAACGGTCTCGAGGACCTGTTCGTGCCGGACGACCCCCAGCAGCCGGTCCTCGTCATCGACGACAGGCAGGGCGACGAAGCCACGGCTCCGCATCAGCTCGGCCACTTCTTCGCGGTCCATCGTCGCGCGAACCGTCGCCACGTTCCGGCGGACGATCGCCTCCAGCGGTTGCTGTGGCAGAGCGAGGAGGAGGTCCCGCATGCTGAGGACGCCGATCAGGCGGCCGTCGCGCTGCGTGACGTAGAGGTAATGCAGCGTCTCCCGCGGCGCCTGGCGGATCCGGGCGATCGTCTCCTGGACCGTCAGGTCGATCGGCAGGGACGTGACGGGAAACTCCATGAGTCCCCCGGCGGTGTCGGGCGGGTAGCGGAGCGCGCTCCGCACGAGCTGGATCTGTTCGGAGTCGATCCCGGACAGGAGGTGTTCGCGGAGCTCGGCGTCGAGGTGTTGGAGGACGACCGCCGCCTGCCGCGCGGTCATGCGGTGGATCAGGCCTTGCGTTGCCTCCGGTCCGAGGTGCGCGAAGACAGCGGCGGCGCGGTGCGCGGCGAGCCGTTCGAGGACCGGTCCCATGACGGCCGAGTCGAGCTCGGCGATGATGGCGGCCGACTCCGGAACATCGAGCTCTTCGATGGCGTGGGCCGCCGCATCGGGATGCGTCTGGGCGAAGGTCCGGATGAGGTAGGCGACCGATTTTTCCATCACGCGAAGGGGGGTACGGCAGAGGTCCAGAGGGAGGGGAAAGGGAGGTTTGGATGATGCCGGAATTGGCCGGAGCGGGCCACTCCGATCAGTCGTCATTCCGGAAGATGCGGGGATTTGCTCAAGCACGAGTTCTCCTCGTTGCTCGAACACCGTCCTCGCCGGCACGACTGTGCTTCCTCAAACCCAACGTGCGACGGCGGCCTGGGGTCAAGGGGGCCACGCCCCCTTGCCGCCGGAGGCATTTTCGTCGCGGAACCGTGGGACACTGCGGATGTCCCCTTTGTGGTCCCAGCGTTGAGGACTCCTCCACGCTAAACCGCTCGCTTTGCAATCCCCGCGGGTTGGTGAGAGGGCATACGACACGTCATCCGCGTTTGGACACGCGTTCCTTCAGATATCTCTCGACGGCCAGGCCTCCGGCGGGCAAAGGGCCAATAGAACAACACAGGCCCCTCTGCACTCCCCACCAGGGTGACCCTGGCCCCGGTTCAGGGGCGCGCGATGTGTTTCCGTGACCTCGGCACTGAGCTACCTTTGTGACCGCCTGCCTCCCCACCACCCCGCTGACCAACCTCGCATGGCACAGCCCCCCTCACCCCCTCGCCCCTTCGCCGACCTGACCGGCCGCACCGCCGTCATCACCGGCTCCTCCTCCGGCATCGGCCGCGCCATCGCACTCGAACTCGCCGCCGCGGGAGCCGACGTCGTCATCCACTGCCGCCGCTCCCGCGATCGAGCCGAAGCCGTCGCCGGCGAAGTGCGGGCTCTCGGCCGCACCGCCCACATCCTGACCGCCGACGTCGGCCAGGAATCGGAACTCACTCCCTTCGTCGAAGCCTGCCTCAACGCCCTCGGCAAACTCGACATCTGGGTCAACAACGCCGGAGCCGACCTCCTGACCGGCGACGCCCCCAAGTGGACCTTCGAAGAGAAGCTCGAGATCCTCCTCGATGTCGACGTCCGCAGCGCCGTCCTGCTCAGCCGGGACGTCGGCCGCCGCATGCAGGAGGCGGGACAAGGCGTCATCCTCAACATCGGCTGGGACCAGGCCGACCGCGGTATGGACGGAGGAGGAGACAGCGCCGAACTCTTCTCGGCCGCCAAGAACGCCATCATGGGGTTCACCCGCTCACTCGCCATGACGCTCGCCCCCGCCGTGCGTGTCAATTGCATCGCCCCCGGCTGGATCCGCACCGCCTGGGGAGACGGCGCCAGCAACGCCTGGCAGGAACGCGTCCTCCGCGAAACACCGCTCCGACGGTGGGGCCTTCCCGAAGACATCGCCCGCCTGGCCCGATTCCTCGTCAGCGACGAAGCCAGCTTCATCACCGGCCAGGTCATCAACTCGAACGGCGGAGCGGTGCGATAGCGGCCGATCGCGCCGCAAGACCGCGTACGGCGTGGCGTTGCTACTGCAACCGAATCGCGCGCTGATCGATGTTCAAGAGCTTCCCGACAACAATCGCCCGACCGTCCCACTCGAAGCGTTTGTCGACTCGCCCCTCCACGTTCACCGGCGTTCCGACCGAAATCCGCCCGCCCGTCTTCAGCGTCGGCGGTGTATCACCAGTCGGCAGCCCCCACTCCGATACCCGAACCTCGCCTTCAAACTCCCGAGTTTCCGAGCCGCCCGCCAGCGGCATCAGATACCAGACGTGGAACCCGACGATTCGCGGCCGCCCCTCGACCACCCGAAAACGGAAGTCGTCAAGCACCAGGTTCGTGGCCGTGTGGATATCCGTGGAATGCAGGCCGGACTTCTCCCGGCTCAACTGATCGATCGTCTTCAGGCCCCATTGATGGTGCCCCTCCCGGGCGCACTCGATTCGGCGGGGGAGATAGCCGAGCCGCGGATCCAGCCACATCGTCCGCTCACCGAAACGCGTCCACGAAACGATCCGAACGGTCTTGTGCCCATCCACGAGAGGTGAGCCGAGGACACTCTGCCGGTTCCCCTCCCGCGCCACGTCCCACAACGACAGCCCATCGTCGCCAGGCAACGTCCCGAACAGAACAGCCACGAGATCCAGGTGGCGAAAAGCTTGCCATTCAGCCGCCATGGCGGACGGCGTCGCCCGCATCGATGTCGACTGGTCCTTCGCGCCGTTCTCCATCGCAAAGGTCATGCGGATGACCCGGAGCGCCGGAGGTGCCGCTCCGGACATCGGATCCGGAACGCCAGCCCGCTTCATCGCGGCTTCGTCGAACGGATTGCTCCCCAGGATCAGTTCGCTGGTTTCATGGATCGTGATTCGCCGTTCCTGATAGGCCGACAGACCAAACGTGCGTCGCACGATCTGCCACCGCTCCCCATCGCGAGAGACCTCCAGGTCACTCGTCCGGACGTAGCTCTCCGACGTCAACTTCGTCGTCGCGTGAAAGTGAACGCGTGGAGGAATCGCACACGAGGCCTCCAGACGGTCCAGACAGTCGTCGACCTTCGGGACGTCCTCGGCCGCTGCCGTCGTGGCCGCAAAGATCAGCAGACTCCCGATCATTCGCCCGCCAAGTCGTCGCATCATCCGCCTCCAGCCACAGCAAGGCGAAATTGTTGTCGCCGCCCCGCTCCTCCGCCACCTCGAAGCGGGCTGCGCAGAACGATCGACCACGGACGCCTCGGGCGAGGGGCGGGTCGCGCGGAGGACATCGGACTGCGGCCCGTCAGAACAGCTCCGAGATCGCGGCGGCGTCATCCACCAGCGGGATCGGGCGGCCGGCGAAGTCCGGGAACGACTGGCTGCCGTCGATGTCGAGGACGCGGTAGACCGTCGCCAGGAGGTCGTGGGGCTTGAGGGCCCGCTCGACCGGGAACTCCGCCTTGGGGTTCGTCGCTCCCACGACCGTCCCCTGCTTGAGTCCGCCTCCGGCAACCATGACCGAGACGGCGTCCCCCCAGTGGTCGCGACCGGGGATCGGATCGTTCGGGAGGCCGGTGTTGACCTTCGGCGTGCGGCCGAACTCGCCCATCACGATCACCATGACCTTGTCGAGCATGTCCCGCTCGACGAGGTCGGTCATCAGGGCTCCGACGCATTCGTCCATCGCCCGCATGTTCGGGGCATGCCCCTCGACGAGCCGCGAGTGATGGTCCCAGTGCGGCATGTCGACGGTGACGAACGTCACCCCCGCCTCGACCAGCCGGCGGGCCATCAGCGTGTATCGCCCCCACGGGTGCTTCGGATAGCGGGCGGCGACCTTCGGATCTTCCTGGGAGATGTCGAACGCCTTGATCGCCGCCTGGCCGAAGACGAGCGACATCGCCTCCTGGTTGCAGGCGTCCATCGTGTCCATGATCCCCGACCGGTCGACCTCGCGGCGGATCCGGTCGAGCGAGCCCATCAGCTCACTCCGGCTGCGTCCTCGCCCTTCGTCGATCCCGGCGGTCGCCTGAAAGCACTTCGGACGGTTGATCTCGATCACGTTCCCGTGATGCAGATACTTGCGCTCGGTGTCGACGTCGAACGGGTTGTAGGCCCCGCCGAGGTACGCCGCGCCGTGGTAGCCGGGGAAGAGGTAAATGCTCTCGGCCGAGGGAAGGCCTACGTACGCCGGCAGCCCTGGACGCCGCGGCCCCCGGACTTTCGAGATGGCGGCGCCAAAGGACGGAAACTTGATCCCCTGGTTGACTGACGTTGCCCCGAAGCGGCCCGTCAGCATCCAGTGCCCGGCGGCAAAATGGTCCCCCGTGCCGTGGTGGATCGACCGGATAAAGTTCATCCGGTCCGCGAACTTCGCGTGGTTCGGCAGGAGTTCCGAGAGGTGGATCCCCGGAACCTTCGTGTCGATCGCCGTGAACGGCCCGCGGCACTCCTCGGGGGCCTCCGGCTTGGGGTCATACGATTCGAGTTGGCTGGGACCGCCGTCGAGCCAGATGAGAATGACGCTCTTGTCGTTTTTCGGGGTCGCACCGTTCGCCAGCAGCCGGTTCTGTCCGGCGAGGGTCATCCCCGCCATCCCGAGGAAGCCCGCCTTCAGCGCCGCGCGGCGGGTGACTCCCGCGCAATTCGTTCCCCGGCTCGATCCGCGAATCTCCAGCATCGTCCACCCCTAGTCGAATCAACGGGCGCTGATCGATACAGTATGCAGATTGTCAACAATCGGCCAGTCCGGACGCAGGAAACAGGCGACCTGTGCGGGGAGCGGGGAGAATTTGCCGTCAGAATCCGGGATCGGGAACTTCCGGCGCTTTCCGGACCTCTCCGGGATGGCCGAGAGAGTAGGTTGAACTGAAATCCGTATTCGGTGCAGGAGCCGCGGCCCGGGTGTCGCCGTCCCCGCCGGACGAGAGAAGCATCCGTTCGGTCGGAACGTCTGAAATGACAAAACTTTCCGCTCGCATCGCCGTCTACGCCGGGAGTTTCGACCCGATTACGCTCGGTCACCTCGACATGATCCGCCGGGGTTCGGGCCTGTTTGAGCACCTGATCGTCGGCATCGGCATCAATCCCGACAAAAAGCCGCTGTTCTCGCCGCAGGAGCGGCTCGACCTGATGCGGGAAGTCGTGAAAGACATCTCGAACGTTTCGGTCGAGACCTTCGAGGGGTTGACCGTGGAGTACGTCGCCCGGAAGGGGGCGGCGGTCATGCTCCGCGGGATCCGGACCGTCTCGGACATCGAGGCGGAGTTCACGATGGCCCTCACGAACCGGACGCTGGCCCCCGGGATTGAAACGGTGTTCCTGATGGCGAGCGAAAAGTATTCGCACGTCTCCAGCACGCTGATCCGCCAGATCGCCCTCATGGGGCGCGACGGCAGCGGCGAGAGCCTGAAGCAGTTCGTCCCGCCGACCGTGATTCCCCCGCTGATGCAGAAGGTTCGTCTCCCCGCCGGGGGTTGAGCCGAAGTCTCCAGCGTTCCGTCGAAAAGTCCTCCCCGCCGACCGGAGCCTCCCATCTCCGGCAACCGGCGGCGGGTCGATTTCGTCGTCCTTCCTGCCCCGCTACCATCGTCCTCCGCTCGCGGTTCCTCCGGAGCGAGGATTTCCTGCCGGTCGGCGTTCCTGCGCTTTCCGGACCGGTGGCGTTTTCCTTTCCCGATGCGCGTGAACGAATGACAGAACCCGAACGACCGCTCGTCGGTGTCATCATGGGAAGCAAGTCCGACTGGGACACCATGAAGGCGGCGGCGGACATCCTGACCGAGTTCGGCGTCTCCCATGAATGCCGGGTCGTGTCCGCCCACCGGACTCCGGAGTGGATGGTCGAGTACGCCAAGTCCGCCGCGGCGCGGGGGCTGGAAGTCATCATCGCCGGCGCCGGAGGGGCCGCTCACCTTCCGGGAATGGTCGCGTCGATGACGCTCCTCCCGGTCCTCGGCGTGCCGGTCGGCTCGAAGTGGCTGCACGGCGTCGATTCGCTGCTCTCGATCGTCCAGATGCCCGGAGGGGTTCCGGTCGGCACGATGGCGATCGGCGAGGCCGGGGCCAAGAATGCCGCCCTTCTGGCGATCCGCATCCTGGGGAATACCCGGCCGGCGCTGCGGGCTCACCTGGAGTTCTTCCAGAGCTGTCAGACACAGAAAGTCCTGGAGCAGAAGCTGCCATGAGTCGGAGTCTGGTTCCGGGGGACGTGATCGGGATCGTCGGGGGAGGGCAGCTCGGCCGGATGGCCTCGATCTGCGCCCGGCGGATGGGCTATCGGACGATCATCTACACCGAAGAGGCGGCGAGTCCCGGACCGCAGTGGGCGGACCAGTGCGTCGTCGGTGCGCTCGACAATACGGACCTGCTGACGAAGTTCGGCCGGCAGGTCGATGTCGTGACCTATGAGACCGAGCACATCCCGCTCGCCAGCATGCACCTGCTGGAGCGGCTGGTCCCGGTCTATCCGTCGCCGCACGTCCTGTCGATCACCCAGCATCGGCAGCTCGAAAAGGACTTTCTCCTGCAGAACGGGTTTCCGCTCCCGGCCTGCGCGACGATCCGCTCGTACGATCACCTGGTCCAGGAGGTCAGCCGGCTGAATCGCCCCTGCGTGCTGAAGACCGCCACCGGTGGTTACGACGGCAAGGGGCAGTGGAAAGTCGGCCTTCAAGACGGGGACGTCGCGGCTGCCTGGAAGGCGGCCAACGGCCGAGGGACGGTCCTGGAAGAGTGGGTCGACCTGGCCTTCGAGTGCTCCGTGATCGGGGCCCGGGCGGTCGACGGGACGATGGCCTTCTATGGCCCCCTGCTCAACGACCACGCGAATCACATCCTGGACGTTTCGGTCTGCCCGATCGTCGAGTCCCGGATGTCGGATTCGTTGCGGGCGGAGGCCCGTGAGATCGCCGCGGCTCTTTGTACGAAGCTGGATGTTGTGGGGCTGCTGTGTGTCGAGATGTTCGTGACGACGAGTGGAAAACTGCTCGTCAATGAGCTGGCTCCGCGGACGCACAACTCGGGGCACCTGACGATCGAGGGGCACGTCACGAGCCAGTTCGAGCAGATCATGCGGATCGTGGCCGGGCTGCCGCTGGGTGCGGTGGACCAGATCCGGCCGGCGGCGATGGCGAACCTGCTGGGGGATCTCTGGTCGGCCGGTCCGCCGCGGTGGGACCGTCTGTTGCGGCATCCTGCCGCCAAACTCCACCTGTACGGAAAACTCGATGCCAAGCCGGGCCGCAAGATGGGCCATGTGACGGCGACGGCGGACACGCCGGAAGCGGCGGCGGAGACCGTCCAGCGGGCCCGGGCGGATTTGGTTGGCGGGTGAGCCCGCTGGCTCAAACCGCGTCCTCGCCGGCACGACTCCGCCCGCTCAAACCCATCGTGCGACGGCCACTGGGGTCAAGGGGGTCTCACCCCCTTGCCGCCGGAGGCATTTTCAATGAGGAACCGTGGGACACAACGGGCGTTCCCTTTGTGGTACCGGCGTTGAGGACTCACAGCTCGCTTTGCAATCCCCGCGGGTTGGTGATGGGCATACGGCACGTCGTCCGCGCTTGGATACGTGCTCCTTCAGACATCTCTCGACGAGACGGCCTCCGGCGGGCAAGGGGGCCAAGAAAACAACACAGGCCCCCCTTGCATCCCCCACCAGGGTGCCCCTGGACCCGGTGGACAGAGAAGCCCAGGTCTCTTCGTAGCTGCGCGACTCCTGAAGATTCCCTCAAGACGGCCCCCCTCTACCCAAGTCCGGCTGTAGCGGTCCTTCGACCTGTTCCTGCCACACCGGCCTCCCTCCCCCCATTCCCGGCTCCCTGGACGACCAGTCGCGCAGTGGAGAGCCTCTTCTGACGATGTCCCTTGTGCAGCCCCCACAGCTCCGGGGCAGGACGTCCCGGAGCCCCGTGCGGACCGCAACGGAAGTAAGGATTCTTCCGTAAAGACCGACGTCGGACGAAGGAGCGTTCGGAATGAAGCCGATCCTGCGCTCGGTGGCAACCGCCACCGTACTGGCTCAGATGCTGGCTGGCGCGGGCTGTCAGCACGTCGAACGGTACATCCATAACGGCTTCAAGGTCGGGCCCAACTACTGCCCCCCCGCCGCTCCGGTCAAAGACCACTGGATCGACTCCGCCGACCGCCGCGTCCGCTCCGACACCGACGACCTCAGCGACTGGTGGACGGTCTTCGGCGACCCGCTCCTCAACCGCTTCATGCGGGACGCCTACACGCAGAACCTGACGCTCCGTCAGGCCGGCTTCCGCATCCTCCAGGCCCGCGCCATCCGCGGCATCGCCGGCGGAAACTTCTTCCCGCAGCAGCAGAACGCCGACGGAAGCTACCGTCGGTCGGTCTCCAACCTGAACTTTTTCGACAGCTGGGACTTCGGTTTCAACCTCTCCTGGGAACTCGATTTCTGGGGCCGCTACCGCCGGGCGATCACTTCGGCCGATGATGCCCTCGAAGCGTCCGTCCTCGACTACGACGACGTCCTCGTGACCCTCCTGGGGGACGTGGCGGTCAACTACACCGTCATCCGGACGAGCCAGGAACGGATCCGGCTCCTCTCCGAGATCATCCTGATCCAGGAGGACGTCCTGGACTTCATCAAGGGGCGGCTCCAGGCGGGGGCGGTGACCGACCTCGACCGCGCCCAGGCGGAGAGCAACCTGGAGCAGAGCCGGGCCCAGATCGAAACCCTCAAGATCGATCTCCGGACCTCGCAGAATCAGCTCTGCGTGCTGATGGGGATGTCGCCTCAGGACCTCTCGACGATCCTGGCCTCGGCTCCCAATACGAACATCCCGAAGGCCCCCGAGTTCATCGTGGCCGGGATTCCGGCGGACCTCCTCTCCCGCCGGCCGGACGTCCGCCGCGCGGAACGTCTGGCGGCGGCCCAGGCGGAGCAGATCGGCATTGCGGAGACCGACTGGTATCCCGCAATCACGATCAACGGGACGATCGGCTGGCAGGCGAACAACTTCTCCGATCTCTTCCGTCCGCGGGCGATGAACGCGAGCGTCGGCCCTTCGTTCCAGTGGAACCTGCTCAACTACGGACGGATCCTCAACAACGTCCGGCTGCAGGACGCGACGCTGCAGGAGTTGCTGGTGCAGTACCAGTCGACGGTGCTTCAGGCGGACCTCGAGGTTGAGAACGGGATCACGATCTATCTACAGTCGCACGAGCGGGCCCGGCACCTGGAGACGAGCGTCGACAATGCGTATGTCGCGCTGCGGGTTGTGGTGTCCCAGTATGAGGCGGGTCTGCAGGGGGTCGACTTCAACCGGTACGCGACGATTCTGCAGCAGTTGATCAACCAGCAGGATTCGTGGATCCAGTCCCGCGGTCAGATTGCGCAGGGGCTGATTCAGGTTTACCGGGCGTTGGGTGGTGGTTGGCAGATCCGTTGTCAGCCGGAGGTCGACAAGCGGGGGACGTTGTCGGCGTTCCCCGAGGGGAAGCCGGAAGACGCGGAGGCGACCGAGATGCCGCTGCAGGCCGGTCCGAATCCGCTCCCCGTGCCGCCGGATGCGGCACCTTTGCCGGCGGCTGCGAAGCCGGCTGAGGAAGCTGGGGAGAAGGTTGATCCGGCTGTGGATGCGATCAAGGGGGCGTGGCAGCGTCGGAATGCGGCGATCCAGAATTCGTCGTTGTCGAACGCAGACTAACGGCGACCGCTCGAACCACGTCCTTGCCGGCGCAGCTTGGTAGCTCAAACCCAACGTGCCACGGCAACCAGGGGTCAAGGGGGCCACGCCCCCTTGCCGCCGGAGGCACTTCTATGAGGAACCGTGGCAAGCAACGGATGTCCCCTTTGTGGGACCCGCGTTGAGGACTCCCCGCTCGCCCCGGAATCCCCGCGGGTTGGTGACGGGGCATACGACACGGTGTCCGCGCTTGGACACGATCTCCTTCAGACATCTCTCGACGAGACAAGCCTCCGGCGGGCAAGAGGCATTCTGCCCCCTGCACCCCCTGACCAGGGTGCCCCTGGACCCGGTTCTTTGGGACGCGAATGCTTATGACGCCTGCGTCCGCGCAATCGCCAGATCCTTGATCCCCTTCAAATCCAGCTTCCCCGTCCCAAGGAGCGGAATCCGCTCCACCTCAAAAAAACAGTCCGCCGAAGGCAACCACAAATTCGGCAGGCCCATCGCCGAAAGCTCCTTCAGCACCTCCGGAACCGGCTTCTTCAGCGGCTTGTGCAACACAATCAACCGCTCACCCCGGTTCGGATCACTCACCGCCGTCACCGCGAGACGCAGCTCCGCATCCTCATCACTCGGATCCTCAGTCAGCCGCGTCAGATGCTCCTCGAGCAGAATATGCGGCACCATCTCGCCGCCAATCTTCGAGAACCGGCTCTGCCGACCGGTGATCTCAATAAACCCTTCATCGTCCAGCTTGGCAAAGTCCCCCGTGACATACCACCCGTCACGGATCACCGCCGCCGTCTTGTCCGGCTGCTGGAGATAGCCCTTCATCACGTTGGGCCCCTTGATCAGCAGCAGTCCCTCGCGGTTCACTCCCAGGTCCGCGCCGGTATCGGGATCGATCACCTTGGCTGCAACCCCCGGCAGAGGTCGGCCCACCGTCCCGAGCTTCGTCCCCTTCTGCTGGACTTCCGACGAGCGGTGATCGGGAATATTGACCGCCGCCACCGGCGAGAGCTCGGTCGTGCCGTACCCTTCGGACGGCATCACCTTGAACTTCTCGTGGAACTGGTGAGCCAGGTCCGTCGGGAGTTTCTCCGCCCCCACGACGACCATGTCGAGCGACGCGAACTGCGACGGCTCGACCCGCTTGATGTACGACTTCAGGAACGTCGGCGTCGACATCAGGATCGTCGCCTTGTGCTTCTCGACCAGCTTGCCGATCGTCTTCGCGTCGAGCGGATTGAAGTGGTAGACCCCCTTCGGCTCAAAGCAGAGCGGCAGCCACATCGAGGCCGTATAGCCAAACGAATGGAAGAAGGGCAGGATCCCCATCAGACCGTCGGTGATCTCCAGATGCAGGAGCTGATCGACGGCATCAATGTTCGAGGCGACGTTGTGATGCGAGAGCATCACCCCCTTCGGCTCACCGGTCGAGCCCGAGGTGAAGATGATGCTGAGCGTCTCATCCGGATCGACGGAGTGCAGACCGAGCATCCGCGTGACGATTCCCGTCGGCAGGGCGTAGGCCATCAGCCCCGCCACCGCCTTGTCCATCTTGGTGACCTTGTCCTTGAGGTCGTCCAGGAAGACGAACTCGGCCCCTTCGGGCTTGAAAGGCCGGCGATCCAGGAACTGCCGGCTCGTCAGGATGTGCTTGATCCCCGCCGTCCGGATGCAGTAGTTGAGGGTGTCGTCCGAGAGCGTGTAGTTGAGGTTGACCGCCACCCGCTTCGAGAGGCTGACCGCCATGTTGGCGATGCAGCCGCCGGTCGACGGCGGAAGCAGGATCCCGATGTTCTGCTCGTCGGGAGCGAAGGTGGTCCGCTCCAGGATCCGCCGGGCGATGATCGTCCGGAGCAGGAGCATCGTCCCGGAGACTTCCTGGCCGAGCGAATCCGCCACCTTGATCCGTTTTCCGGTTTCGCGGCACTGCTGCACGAAACGGACCGCCGGAATCGGCGAATACGGCTTGTCAGATTTCACGGCGTCCACTCCGAGCTGCTCGACGGCGAGCCGGACCTGGCTGACGTCGTCCGGCTGGGGCATCGGTTTACCAAAATGAACCGCCACCCGGTAAGGCCAGTGTTTCGGCCACTTCCAGAAGAATTTGCCCCCCGCAAAGCTGAAAACGCTTCCCCACAAGCCGTGGAGGTAGGCCGGGATCACCGGGGCGTTCGTCCCCTCGACGATCTTCATCAAACCCCGCTGGAACGGCTGCAACTGGCCGGTCCGGGTCAGGGCCCCTTCGGCAAAAATGCACACCAGCTCGCCGTTCGCCACCGCCTCCTTGGCGGTCTTCAGCGCCATCACGATCGACCGCGGTCCCTCGGAGGCCTTGATCGGAATGACGTGCATCACCTTGGCCAGACCCGTCAGGAGCGGGTTCCGGACGTAATCGGCATAGACCAGGAACCGGACGAACCGCGAGGAGCTCGTCAGCATCAGGATCCCGTCGACCCACGAAACGTGGTTGGCGACGATCAGCGCCCCGCCCCGCTCCGGAATGTTCTCCCGGCCGACGACCTGCAGCCGGTAAACGGTGTGGCTCGCCAGCCAGAAGACAAACCGGGCCGTGATCTCCGGCATCAACCGGAGGGCATAGATCAGGATCGGGATCGTCCCCAGGCCGGCCAGGGCGAAGATCGCCCCCGGGGAAATCCCCAGGACCGCCTTGAGAACAAAGAACACCGCCGCGGAGAGCAGGATCCCCAGGAACACGACGAAGTTCGTCGCCGCCAGGATCATCCCCCGCAGCCGCGGATCGGTCCGGTGCTGCAGGTACGACTCGAGTGGAACGTCGAACAGTCCGGCGCTCGCCCCCAGAAGGCAGAGCGACGCCGCGCACAGATAGAACATGACCTGATGGGTCGCCGGCGCGTCGGCCGTGACGAACCGGCCCGTCAGGTAGACGAGGACCGAGCTGATGACGACGCCGAGCGCCCCGATCGGGACGATCCCCAGCTCGACCTTCCCCTCGGACCATTTCCCCGCGAGGAGGCTTCCCCCGCCGAGTCCCAGCACAAGGACCGCCATCAGCATCCCGACGCTCTGCTGCGGGAGGTGCAGCCACTCCTTGCCGAGCGGGTCGGCATTGAGCTGGGCGAGCGATGCCAGGAACCAGAAGAACCCGATCCCGAGGGCGGTCCGGAAGAGCTTCGTCTCCCGGGCCAGCGTCCGCAGGGCCGGAAGCGTATGAGAGAAAGGGTCGATCTCCAGCGGCCGCGTCGGCGAGGCGGCCACGAGGGGCTCGATCATGATCGCCGTCGCGGTGCCGGCCACCGCCATGCCGATCAGGGCCACTATCACCGGCCAGAGCTCCCAGGGGCTGAGCCCCCCTCCCAGGCTCGGAGTGACAACGCCATAGAGCGAATAGCCGCCGATCATTCCCAGGGCCGACCCGCACACCGTCACCAGCCCCATCCAACCGTTGCCGGCGGTGAGCAGGGGAGGCGGGAGCATCTCGGGAATCGCCCCGTACTTGGAAGGGGCGAACAGGGCGCTTTGGGCCCCGATCAGGAACACGAGGAAGTAGAGGAACGTCAGGTTGCCCAGGACGAGCGCCAGGATCGCGAGGGCCATGATGACCACTTCGGCGACTTTGCAGGCAACGATGACGACCCGCTTGCTGTACCGGTCGGCCAGCGATCCGGAGAACGGGGCGAGCAGCAGGTAGGGGATCGTGAAGCAGGCCGCCCCCAGGACGAGCGCCGTATCGCTCCCGATCCGTCCCGTCCCCATCGCGTAGCAGACCGACAGCCACTTGAAGACGTTGTCGTTGATGCAGCCCAGAAGCTGCGTCAGGACAAGCCCAAGGAAGCTCCGGTTGCGAAGCGGCGAATCCGGCGGTGGGGGGAGACTGTCACTCGGCGGGGACATTCCGCAAGGTCTCGGCGTCAGTCCGGAAAGGTGGGGATGGGGCCCCTCGATCGCGCGGGCGCGGCGCCGCCCGGCCGTCGGACGAGGCTTCGTCCGCGTTTCCGGGTCGTCACCAGCGAGCTGAGTGCGAGCGGGCGTGGTCGAAGCGCGCAGACCGGTCACATTCCGCTCAGCAGCTTCGCCCCACAACTCTAGCTGTCGATCGAAATTCGGAGAACCAAACCGCTCCCCCGCGCGGGATGTTCACAATCTGCCTCACGTCCGTCCCCTACAGGCGATCCAACCCCGGGCGACACAATCCCTCGGGACCGCTATCTTCGGAATCCCCGTCGTTCCGTGTCGAACCGGTGAGGTCCGTCCCATGCGTTCGATCGCGCTCCTGTGGTTCTTCCTCATCCCCGCCTGCGGCCGCGGGGAATCCCTGATCCTCGACCTGCGTGACGCGGAGACCACGCGCGGCTGGCGGGGACTGCACGACCTCGCCCCGCTGGAGCGGACCGCCAAAGGCCTCGTGACCCGGTCGACCGGCGACGACCCCTATCTGGCGACGACGCCCCTGAACGTTCCGGACGGCCGCCCGCTGATCCTGACGATGCGAGCCCGCAACCGCGCTGGGGGCTCGTTCCAGGTGTTCTATTACGCCGACGGCGACGGTCCCTCGGAGGGGCGCTCGGTCCGCTTCTCGCTCCCCGGCGGCGACCTGAGGGAAGTCTCCGTCGCCCTGCCGCCGCTGACGGCGAAGACGCGGTTCCGCTTCGATCCCCCGGTCGGCGAAACGCTCCTCGAACGTGTCATGCTCGAACCGCGACTGGAGATTCCCGATCCGCCGCTTCCCAGGATTGATGCCGCCCGCGCGGACCCGGCTGGTCCGGGACTTCACCACAGAACGTCCAGCCTCGTCTATTCGACGACGTCGTGGAACCACCTGGCTCTTTCGGTCGGCGGGAAGACGGTCGCCGTCGGACATCCGCGGCCCCTTGTCGGCTATCGTCAGGGAGACCAGGTCCGCTGGCTGGACATCAACGAGGCTCCTGGCGGGACGCAAACCGACGCCGCAGGTCCGCTCCTGACGTGTGTCCGGCGCGTTTCCGACCCCGATGGTGGAACCTGGACCTTTCGCCACGAGGTCGCGCCCGGTTCCTTGCCGGGCACGTTCAACCTGGGAGCGACCGTCGCGTGCGATCAGCCGCGCGAGATCGTTTTCGTCCCGCTGCTGCTCGTCTGCCCTAGGCTCGGCACGTTCGGCGAAGCCAAGACGCAAGGGCTCTTCGCGGGAGTGGAGTACCTCGATCACGACCCCAGCCGGTCCGAGGCGGACGTCCGCGGTCCCGGAGCCGCGCGACGGGTCCCGGCGGCCCACAAGGTCACGTTCCCCCTGATGGCGATCCACCACGACAACGCCTGGTCGGCCCTGCTCTGGCACCGGTCGAGCGAGGTCGCCCCGCTGTTCGATTCTCCGGACCGGACATTCGGTTCGGGCGCCCACCTGATGGGCCTGATCGCTCCGGGGCCGGATGCGAACCTCCGGACCGACGGGGATCTCTTCCCGTTCCGTCCGGGGCGGCTGGAAGCGAATCAACCGCTGACCGCGCGGGCCACGCTGGCAGCCGGCGAAGGGACAAGCGTCGTCCCGGCCATCGAAACGTACGTCGCCTCGCGGCCCGGAGCCGGCGCGTTCGCAGGATCCTCGTCGGCCAGCTCGCTGGCCGCCGCGGGACAAGGACTATCGCCGCTGCCGGAAATCGGCGATCCCCAGGCCCACCTGACCAACGCCGCGCGAGGCTGGCTCGACACCCCGATCCGCGACGGAGACCGGTTCCGGCACGCCCTCCCGGGGGAGACCTTCGCGGCCCAACCGGCCGCCGATGCCGCGTGGATGATGGAACAGCTCGCCCATCTTTCGAAGGACGCCGCGCTCTCCGGGCGGCTCCGCGAAACCGCCGAATCCGCCTGGAAAGCGGTGGAAGGGCGGGACCTGACGGCCCATCGGGTGGGGCACCTCACCACGCCGGTTGCCCCGCTCCTCCGCGGGGAGATGAAGGACTCGCTCCGTCATGCCCGGGAGCGGGCGGAAGCGGCCGATCGCCGTTTCGATCCGGAGGGGCGAATCCTCTACACACCGCGGCCGGACAAGGACTATTCAACGACGCACTGGTCCAAGGAGGCGAACGGGCTCGCGGCGCAGGTCGTGGCCCAGTTCCTCGAAGACGCGGCGTTCTCGGGAGACCGGGACCTGATCGCCCGCGCGGTCGGACGCCTCCGCGGCCTCGACAAGTTCGCCCGCACGGTCCCCCGAGGAGCGCAGACGTGGGAGATCCCGCTCCACACTCCCGACATTCTGGCCTCCGCCCACCTGATCCGGGCCTACGTCCTCGGGTGGGAACTGACCGGCGAGCAGGCGTTGCTCGAATCCGCCCGCTACTGGGCCTGGACCGGCGTCCCCTTCGTCTACCTGGAAAACCCGACTCCGCAGCCGATCGGTCCGTACGCGACGATCGCCGTGCTCGGGGCCACGAACTGGGAAGCACCGCTCTGGATCGGCCTCCCGGTCCAGTGGTGCGGCCTGTGCTACGCCGACGCCCTCCTGCGTCTGGCGCGGCACGATGGCAGCGGTCCGTGGCAGCACATCGCCGAAGGAATCGCCCGCAGCGGTCTGCAGCAGGCCTACCCCGCCGACCATCCCCGGCACGGCCTGCTCCCCGACTCCTTTACGCTCGACATCCAGCAGCGGAACATCTTCGATATCAACCCGGGCACGCTCCACCCGGTCACGATGGCGGCCGTCTTCGGCCAGCCCCCGTATTCGCTGGCGAGCCTCGATTCGGGCAAGCTCCTGATTCACGCCGCCGGCCGGGTCGTCGCCACGGGAACGCCAGCGACGGAAGTCCACATCGGCGTCGTCCCCTCCTTTCCCGGACCATCGCGCGTCCTGATTCACGGCTGCGGTCCGCAGCCGCGGGTGAGCGTCGATGGCCGCGAGATCCCGCTCCAGAATGCCTCCACATGGCTTCCCGGGTCCCAGACCTGCGTGCTGACGATCACCGGGAAGGCGGCCATCGAGATCCGGCCCGCCGAGTGAACACACGAACACAAATGGTGAGCTGCGCGACTCTTGGAGGACTCCGGCTCCCCGACATTGCCCTCAGGCGGGACCGCTGTTATGCTTCCCGACCCGCCTCCCCCCGGAGGCCGGATTGTGTATTGCATTCCAGCACGTGAGAAAGGGGAGTCCGGCAAGTCATGGGTGTGAAGAAGACAGGTAAAGGGCGGCGGAAGCAAGGTCGGAAGAAGCGTCGCATGCGTGCCCGGATTCGGCACCGCAAGTAATCTTCGTCGCCCTGTCAGACACTCATCGACAGTTGCCGGCCCCGTTTGGGGCCGTTTTCATTGGTGGAGTGCGAGCGGGCGCCCGGACTTGGGCAGCGCCGGAAGGTGAAACACCAAGGCACCAAGACGGCACAAAGGCCACCAAGGATTGGGGACAGGCTGCTGGACGGTCGTGCATTCGCGCCAGAAACGCTTGGCGAAACCAACTTCCTCCCTGTTTCCTTTGTGTTCTTGGTGCCACCTTGGTGCCTTGGTGTTTAATCTCTTCGACGACGCTTTCGATGAGAGAACGGAACGGAGGGGATATGGAGCGCCCGACCTCTGCTCCTGAGCTTCGTCCGTAACCCTCGCCCCGCGAAGAGACCTCATGCCCCTTCTCGACCGGGAAGAGTACATCGAGCAGGCTTACTTCTTCCGGGTCTACCGGGAGCGGATCGCGGAAAACGTCCCCTCCCAGGAAGTCCTGCGGATGGTCCGCGAGGAAATCCTCGCCACCACCAAGCTCCCGCTGGCGATCGACTTCCTCTGCGGCGAACTCGAACACCGGGGCCGGCTCTCTCCCGGAATGGGGCAGCTCGCCCATTACTTCACCCCCTTCCAGACGTTCCTCGTCGAGAAGGCGGAAGAGGACAAATCGAAGTTCGACTTCCGGATCGCCCTCCAGGTCCTGGAACGGGAGGCGGGCCACCGGGCTGAGCACACGAACCCGGCCGCCCTGTTCGTCTACCAGTTCGAGTGCCTCGCCCGGAACCGGCTGGGGTACGACCACGGCCTCAGGGCGGTCGCTGCCGACCCGATCTACGGTCCGGAGTGGAAGGAGTGGATCGTCCGGGTCCGCAAGCAGCTCGGGACGGTCGACTTCCCGGACATGATCTACGCCCGCTCGGAGTACTTCCTCGAGGAGCTCCGCCGCCAGGAACGGAACCCGGACCTCCCGGCCCCGTACCCGATGCTGTTCGGCCGGCAGGAAGGGCGGATCGCGAAAGCGAGCCACGGCCGCGACCCGCTCTACATGTTCGGAGCCCTCCAGCGTCAGCTCGGCTATCCGACGGTGCCGCGGCCGACCCCGGCTCGGACCGGCCCCCTCTTCGACCCCGCGACCGAGCTCCGGTTCCAGAAGGTCGAGACTCGGCTCATGCTCCTCGAACAGGAGTCGAAGGGGACCGTCGACCTTTCCAAGCTGGCATCGCCGTTCGCGACGGACGATCCTGATACCCAGTAGAGGCGAGCCGGCTGGGTGAGTGGAACCTCTCGCCATCGGACGCCGGAGTCATCAGGGAGTCGCGTCGATGCGCTGGCCGGCCGCACTTCTGATGTGGGGAGGACTGATGCTGTCATCCGTTTTCGGGCAGGACCGGATCAAGAGCGACGAGCGGGTCGTCTTCTTCCCGACCGCCGGGACCTGGAATGACGAGACTCGCGAGTGGACCGCCGACATCCACGGCTGGATCTACGAGCCGGAGGTGAACGACTTCCTCCGCCGGCAGCTCACGGAGCGGATCCTCGCCGTCATGGGCCGCGGCCGAGACTGGGACGACGCGACCGAGGAGCGGCTTCGAGGCCGGATCTCCCGCTTCCTCTACGACAACGAGCGGTCCAAGCAGCTCCGCATCACGATCGGCGAAGCGGCCTGCGACCTAGAGCCCTCTGCGGCCGACGGCCATTTCACCGGCCAGGTCCGTATCCCGGAAGCCGTCCGCGGAAATCCTGGACGCGATGGGACAATTGAGTTCCGGCTGCTCGAGTCCGGCGAACAGGAGATCCGCGGGACTATCCATCTCCTGGCTCCCCGCGGCCTCTCGATCGTCAGCGACGTCGATGACACGATCAAGGTGTCGGACGTCCGCAACCGCCAGCGGCTCCTGGAACGGACGTTCCTCGAGGAGTTCGTCCCCGTCGAAGGGATGGCGGCCCTCTACCGGGACCTCGCCGACCGCGGCGCCACGATCCACTATCTCTCGAATTCCCCCTGCCAGCTCTATTTCGATCTGGAAGCGTTTCGGGCCGAGCATCGTTTCCCCGCGGGGACTTGGTCGCTGAACCGCTTCCGCCTGAAGGATCCCGGGAGCTGGGACCGGATGCTGACTCCCGAAGTCTCGAAGGGGACGCGGATCGAAGCGCTGCTCCGGCGGTTCCCGGGCCGGCAGTTCGTCCTTGTGGGCGACAGCGGCGAGCGGGATCCCGAGATCTACGGCGAACTGGCCCGCACGTTTCCCGAGCAGGTGCGGCAGGTCTGGATCCGCAGCGTCGACGAGACCGTCGATCGCGAGGCCCCGCGGTTCACGGCCGCCTTCCGAGAGGTGCCGGCCGATCGCTGGATTCTGTTCCGCGACCCGGCCGTCCTGAAAGAGTCGCCCTTCGTCCGGACGTTGCGAGAGACCGCCCCCGTCCCCGCCCCGTCAGGCGGCCCGCGCTGACGGCGGCGAGTCTTCGTCGGCCGGAGTCGCGACCGCCATCGCGTCGTTCGAAAGTCCGCGGACCGTCAGGATCAGCGTGTAGGCCCAGGCGGCGACGACCGTCGCGGCGACGACCCCGTGGATCCCCCATTCCCGCTCGGCGAGCCACATGCCGGGGACCAGGAGGGCAAAGACCGCCAGCCCCCAGCGGAGCGGCGTCGATGTGTTCTGCCGGGCATGGAATCCGGCCATCGCCAGCGACGTCAGGACCGCCGCGGGGACGCCGAGGATCGAGACCCGGGCCAGGTCGGCGACAAGCCGGGCGGCGTCATGATCGAGCCGACCGTGGCGGAAGATCAGACCTACGACGGGGTCGGCGAGCCACTGGAAGGCGATGATGACCGGGACGAGTCCCAGGAGGATGAGCTGGGCCGATGTCCGGATCATGGTCCGGGCGCCGTGGGAGTCGCCGGATTGAATCGCGCGGCTGATCCGCGGGAGGACGATCATCGAGATGACCGCGGTGCAGATCCCCGCCGGCAGTTCGCCGAGCTTGAGGGCGTACGACACCGCTGCGGCAGCGCCGGGCTGGTGACTGGCAAACGCGCGGGCCGTGACCGGCAGGAGGACCAGGAGACCGATTGCGGCGAGTGCCTGGACGTATCGCTGTCCGATCCCCGGCGGCAGCCGGTCAAACCGCAGGATCCGCGAGAACGCGCCGTTGAGACCGCCGTCCCGCGCGGCCGCGATCCCCTGCATGACAACGCGGGCGAGAGCTCCGGCGACGACCGCCCAGGCGGCGGTCCGTCCGGTGTGACCGGACGCGAACAGGCCGATGACGAGAACTGCCGTCAGGTTGAAAGCCAGCGTTCCGAGCGTGGCGAAGGTCAGCCGCTGGTGAATCTGCAGGACCGCCGACAGGACCGCCGTCGCGGCACTGAGCGGGAACGCCAGCAGGGCGACGCGGGCCATCTGGAGAGCGGCCAAATGGTCGGCCCCGTCGAAGCCGGGGGCCATCAGCTCCACCCACAGGGGGGCGAGGCCCGCCAGGATCACCGCCAGGATCGATCCCAGCCCCGTGATCATCGTGAACGACTGTCCGAGGAACCGCCGGGCCGCCGGTTCGCCGTCGCGGCTCGCCTGGCGGTGGTATTCCGGGACCAGGACCGCCGAGACCGCGCCGCCGATCAGGAGGCTCGTCAGGAGGTCGGGGAGCGTCATGGCGAACATCGCCAGGTCGGCGGCCCGGGTCAGGCCGTAGACCCGCGCCAGAACCATTTCGCGCAGCAGTCCGGAGGCCCGTCCGAGGAGCATTCCTCCGGCCACCGTGAGAACACCAATAATGAGCGCCCGACTTCGCATTCTGTTTTCAATTCGCCTCCGAAGGAGGCTGGGAAGGATCCGGGGGGCCGCTCCGTCTCGGAGGCGGCACCACGGTCGATCCCTATGCGGCCCTGCGGAGAGCGACGGAGCTCGTCTTCGCATCGACGAACGTCCGGTTCCACCACTCAACGGCAATGAGGGCCCGCAACTCCCGCGTTCGATCCTGTTCGCCCGATTGATGCTGGTCGAGGAGCCGCGCCACCTCGCGGCGTTCGAACAGCCCCCGCTGCGCCGTCCGCGCGGAGAGGAGCATGTCCCGGCAGTAGGATGCCTGTCCGCTCTTGAACCACTCGCCGACGGGGACCGTAAACATCTGCTTCTTCCGGTCGGCGAGCTGGGTCCCGATGAGGGGCCGGACCGCCTTCTTGTAGATCGACTTCGTCTCGCCGCCGCGGAGCTTGAGGTTCCCCGGCATGCGGAACGCGAGCTCCATCATCCGGTAGTCGAGGAACGGGGCCCGCGTCTCCAGGCCGACCGCCATCGCCATCCGGTCCGGTTTGACGAGGTTGTTCCCCGGCAGGAGGTGCATCATGTCGACGTACAGCGCCTGGTTGATCCGGTCCATGTGCCGCGACCGGTCGAACAGCGGCTGCAGGGAGTCCCAGGCCGCTTCGCTCAGGTCCGCCGTCCCGCCCGAGACCCGCCGCCGCTCGTCGTCCGCGAAGAGGCAGAGGTTGCGGTAGTAGCGCCGCTGGAACGACTCCGGCGTCCCCTCCAGAACGGAGGGATCAGCGAAGAAGTTCTTGTACTTGTCGTAGCCGGCAAACAGCTCATCCGCGCCGTCGCCGGTGAGGACCATCTTGACGTGCTCGACCGCCAGCTCCGCGACCCGGAGGGTCGGCAGGAACGAGATGTCGCCGTGCGGCTGGTCGCAGTGCCACGTCGCACGCGGCCACAGACCGAGCATGTTGGCATCGACCTTCCGCATGACGTGCCGCGTCCCGAACCGTTCCGCCGCCGCCGCCGCAAAGGGGGACTCGTCGTACTTCGCTTCATGGAAGCCGATACAGAACGAGCGGACCGGCTCGTCCAGATGGCGGGACATCAGGCCGACCACCGTCGACGAATCGACCCCGCCGGAGAGGAAGGCCCCGAACGGAACGTCGGCCCGGAGCCGGATCCGGACCGCGTCGTCGAGGGTCGCGTTGAACTCCTCGATCCACGCCTCTTCGGACCGCTCTTCGGATTCGATCGCCGCCAGGTCCCACCAGCGGACGGTGCGGGCCCCGGTCCGGGTCACCTGCATCCAGTGTCCGGGGGGGACATGGGACACTCCCTTGAACATCGTCCGCGGCGGGGGGATGAAGTTGAACGCCAGGAACTGCTCAAGGGCGACTTCGTCGGTCTCGGTCGAGACACCGGCCCGGAGGAGCGACTTGATCTCGGAGGCGAACAGGAGCCGCCGGCCGTCGTCGGAGACATACAGCGGCTTTTCCCCGATCCGGTCCCGGATGAGGTAGAGGCACTCCTCTTTCGCATCGTGAATCGCGATGGCGAACATCCCGTTCAGCCGGGAGACGAAGTTGATCCCATGCCGCTCATAGAGCCGCAGGATGACCTCGGTGTCGCAGGTCGTCTCGCAGACGATCCCTTCGCGGGCCAGCTCTTCGGCCAGCTCGATGAAGTTGAAGATCTCCCCGTTCTGCACCACGGCAATCCGGCCATCCCGCGACAGGAACGGCTGACCGCCCCCGGCGACATCGAGGATCGCCAGCCGCTGGTTGCCGATCGCCACGCCCCCCGCAACGTGCCGTCCGTGTCCGTCCGGTCCGCGGTGGGCAATCGCTTCCGCCATCCCGTTGAGGGTCAGGCCGTCGATGGTCCGGTGCCGCCGGTCGAGAACGCCGTAGATTCCGCACATCTCAGTTCCCTCCCGTGAACACGACCTGCCGGACGGTGAGCAGGATCAGGCGGACGTCGAACCACAGCGAGGACCGCTGCACGTACTCCAGGTCGAGCGTGTTCCGCTCCTCGACGGTCGCGGCGGACCGCTTCGTCGCCTGGGCGAGACCGGTGATCCCCGGCTGGACGGAGTTCCGGAGCTCCCACTCCTCCCCGGTGTACTGCGACCGCTGTTCGAAGACGTTCGGCCGCGGGCCGACGATCGACATGTCCCCCAGGAGGACATTGAGGAGTTGCGGGAGCTCGTCGAGGCTCGTCTTACGGAGCAGCCGTCCGACGCGCGTGATCCGCGGGTCGTTGTCGCTCGTGAAGTACGGCCCGATCTTCGGCGCGTCAGGGACCATCGAGCGGAACTTGAAGATCCGGAACGGGGCCCCGAAACGGCCAACGCGGGTCTGCCGGAAGAAGACCGGCCCCCGCGAGTCGAGCTTGATGAGGAGAGCGATGAGGCAGAACACCGGAGCGAGCAGAACGAGCGCCGCGCCGCTGACCGCGATGTCGAACAGCCGCTTGAACATCAGGCCGCCTCCTGCTGGGACCGGCTGGCGACGATCTCCGCGACGATCGACTGCAGCCGGAGCTGGTCCTGCAGCGTCTGCTCGGGAGTCCTTCGGGCCAGGGAATGCTCGAAGGCCCGGACTGCCGAGACCGACGCCCAGAAATCATCCCGCTGGCTCCGCGCCAGCTCGACTTCGCCGAGCCCCTTGTGGAACGCCCGCGAGAGGATGACCGATTGCGATCCGAGGCGGACATGCTCGCCGAGGACCAGGTCGCCGGGGAGCGTCCCTTCCCCCATGCGGGCGATGCCGCCGAAGCCGAACCGAAGCCCGGCCTGCTGGACGACGTCCGAGATCCGGTCGACCGTGCCGTTCGCCAGGAGCTCGAACATGAACTTGAGTCCGAGGCTCAGATGCAGGTCGTTGAGTCCCAGGAATACCTCGTGAAGGCCCGGCACCCGGACCACGCGGCGGATGTCCCCCGCCGCCTCCCGGGTCTCGACAAGCGGAATGATCCCGACCCGGCCGTTCACGATCTTCGAGAACCGCGCGAGCTCGTCGGCGCTGCGGAACATCGGGAGCATCAGGAAGTCCGCCCCCGCCTCGATCGCGCCGTCGACCTCCCGATCCGACCCGGTATGCAGCGGGTTGAGCCGGACCATCAGCTCCGCCTTCGGAACGGCGGTCCGGACCGAAGCGACGTCGTTCAGCGTATGGTCGCTGATGACGGTGTTGAGATTCCCCTGCCGCTCGTGTTTTCCCAGGATCTCCATGTCGACGAAGATCCGCTGCACGCCACAGGCATGGACATGCCGGGCGACGGACGGGTGCTTCGTGATGAGCATCAGGGTGAGCATGGCGGGCAGGTTAGGCGGGGCTGGGGGGGGCGGGGGAGCGGGCGGATCGAGGAGGCAGGATTCCGGATCGAGGCCGGAGGGGGGAGAGGCCGAGGGCTTACGCGGCCTGCCGCTCGGCGGCGCTCGCCGCGAGGCGGGCGCTGCTGGGGATGTTGATGACTTCTTTCTGGAGCGACCGGGCGACGGTCAGGTCCATCTGGGGATGCCCCTGGTACATCGGCAGGTCCGGAAGCAGGTCCCAGACCGGGCGGGTCATGAGCCCCGATTCGTGGCTCGTCGCCAGGACGTGGTCGCGGACCACCTTGCCGCCGGGGACCAGGAGGGCGTTGAGCCAGTAGTTGCTCTCGCCGAACTGCGGCTCGATGAAGAACTTCGCGTCGTTGCAACCGGCGAACGCCGATGCGAACTGGAGAGCGAGAGCCCGCTTGCGGGCCCGCATCTCCGGCAGCCGCTCGAGCTGGGCGCACCCGAGAGCGGCGTTCAGGTTTGGCATCCGGTAGTTGAACCCGACCTCGTCGTGGACGTACTCCCAGCGGTGGGCCCGCTTGGCGGTCGTCGTCAGGTGCTTCGCCCGGTCGGCGAGGGCGTCGTCGTTCGTCAGGATCGCCCCGCCGCCGCCGGTCGTGATGATCTTGTTTCCGTTGAAGCTCAGGGCCCCGACCCGGCCGATCGTCCCGGTGTGCCGCTGCTTGTAGTACGTCCCGAGCGACTCGGCGGCGTCCTCGACCAGAGCGATCTTGAACCGCTCGCAGACTTCGACGAGCGGATCGAGGTCGACCGGATGGCCGAGCGTGTGCATCGGAATGACCGCCCGGATCCGCCGGCGGCTGAGCCGGTTCCAGGCGACGCCGTTCCGCAGCGTGACGATCTTCCGCAGGTAGCCGTCGAGCTTCCGCGGATCGAGGCCGAGCGTGTACCGCTCCGAGTCGACGAAGTGCGGAATCGCCTGGCAGTAGGAGATCGCGTTGGCGGTGGCGACGAAGCTCAGGGCGGGGCAGAGGACTTCGTCCCCCGGCTGGACGTCGCACAGCTTGAGGCTGATGTGCAGGGCGGCGGTCCCGTTGACGACCGCCACGGCCCGCTTGGCCCCGGTGTACTCGGCGAGCATCGACTCGAAGCGATCGACATATTTGCCGACCGAGGAGACCCATCCCGACTGGACGCAGTCGGAGACGTACTCTTTCTCGCGTCCCTGGAATTCCGGTTCATGGAGAGCGACCTGAGCCGCATCTCCCACGACGAGCCTGAGGCGGCGAACGATGTCCTGTGCGGCGTCCATTCCCAGCATCCTTTCCGGGTCGGGCCAGTCGGCGGCAATCCGCGTTCCGCTCTAAACGGTGTACTGTCCCGGGCGATACCGATCGAGGTGCGCGCGCATCCACTCGATCGTCTTGAGGAGTCCTTCGTCGAACGAGACCTCCGGGGTCCAGCCCAGGAGCGTCCGCGCGAGTGTGTTGTCTGCGAGCAGCCGGTTGACTTCGCTCTTCTCGGGGCGGAGCCGCTGCTCTTCCGTCACGATCGGGACGTCCCGCCCGACGAGCCGGATGATCGATTTCGCCAGTTCGCCGACGCTGATCTCCTGGTTCGAGCCCAGGTTGATCGTCCGTCCCTCGACCCCCGGGACCGAGGCCCCCTTGAGGAATCCGGCGACAGTGTTGGCGACGTAGTTCAGGTCCCGCGTCGGGGTCAGGCTCCCGAGCCGGACTTCGCTCCCGCTGAGGGCCTGCGTGATGATCGTGGGGATGACCGCCCGGGTCGACTGCCGGGGGCCGTAGGTGTTGAACGGGCGGATCGTCACGACCGGCAGGTCGAACGAGCGGTAGTAGGACTCGACGAGCTTGTCGGCCCCGATCTTGGTCGCGGAGTACGGGGACTGCCCCTGGAGGGGATGCTCCTCGTCGATTGGGACCCGCAGCGCGGTCCCGTAGACCTCGCTCGTCGACGTGTGGACGACCCGCGGGGTCTTAAGCAGCCGGGCCGCTTCGAGAACGTTGAGCGTTCCGTCGATGTTCGTCCGGACGTAGGAATCGGGAGCGTGGTACGAGTAGGGGATCGCAATGAGAGCGGCGAGGTGCAGGACGACGTCGCAGCCCTCCATCGCCCGGCGGACGTTCCCGCTGTCGCGGATGTCCCCGGCGAAGACGTCCATTTCCTTGCTGAGCGGAGAGTCGTCGAGCCAGCCCCAGCGGCCGGCCGAGCCGTAGCGGACCATCGCCCGGACGCGGGCCCCTTCACGGACGAGGCGCTCCGCGAGATGGCTGCCGATGAACCCGCCGGCGCCGGTGACGAGCACGCTCTTTCCCTGCCAGCTCATGCCGCCCATCCCAGGCTCTGGACGTCCCGCTGCGCCCGTTGAAAGTCCTCGATCTGGCCGATATCGAGCCAGTATTCCACCACCGGGAAGGTCACCACCTTGCGGCCCTCCTCCAGCAGCGCGCCGATCAGGTCCGTCATGTCGAACCGCCGGTCGGCCGGAATGTATCTCTTCACATCCGGTTCGAGAAGATAGATCCCCGCGTTGACGAGGAACTCGTATTTCGGCTTCTCGCGAAGGGCCCGGACGACCCCCTGTTCCGCCTGGACGACCCCGTAGGGGACCTTGAATTCGTACTGCCGGACCCCGACGGTCAGGGCCGCCTCATGCTCGCGGTGGAACCGGACGAGTTCCTGGAAGTCGACCCCGGTCAGGATGTCGCCGTTCATCACGAGCAGCGGTTCGTCGCTCTCGGGAAGGAGCGACAGGGCCCCGGCGGTCCCGAGCGGCTTTTCCTCGGCGACGTAGTTGATCCGCACGCCGAAGTCGCTGCCGTCGCCGAAGTGGTCGTGGATCTTCTCCGGGAGGTAGTGCGTCGTCAGGCTGACGTTCCGGATCCCGCTCTTGCGGAGCCGTTCGACCGTCCGCTGAAGCAATGGCTGTCCGCCGATATTGAGCATCGGCTTCGGTGTTTCGTCGGTCAGGGGGCGAAGCCGGGTCCCGAAGCCCCCCGCCATGATGACCGCCGAGACCGGGATCTCCGGCGTCGTTTCGAGTTCTTCGCGGATCGCCAGCCGGACAAGCCGCCCGCCCCGGTCGAGGACCGGGACATGCCGGATCTCATGGTGGGCCATGAGTTCTTCGAGCTCGGCGTCCGAGGCTTCGGCGGGAGCGGTGATCGGTTTGCGGGCGTTCGGGGGCCGCCGGACGATGAGGGACGTGACCGGCGAGTCGAGACCGACGCCGGCGAGGATCGCGCGGCGGATGTCGCCGTCGGTGATCGTCGTCACGAGTCGTTCGAACTCATCCGTGACCAGCGCGATCCCTTTCCCCGACCGGTCGATCGCCGTCATGGCGTCGCGGATCGTGGCGGATTCGTCGATCAGAAACCTGGTCAGATCATCCATGATCGGAGCCGAACGCGATGAGAAAGGCCTCTTTCCACGGCCCATCAGACCTGAGCGCCTCTCATCTCACGGTGCAGCGTAGCCGCAAAGGGGGAACGGAGGCGAGATCACTCCACAGGGATTTGGGGCAGACTAGGAGACCTGGGCAAAGTGCCGTCAGGCCGCTCGGCGCACGGGAGCCGCCGGAAGAGCCACTGTCTCCGCAGCCCGGGTCGGAGCCGGCCAGAGTTGCTCCGTGATTCGCTTCCCGACCCGGATCATCGGCACCTCGAGCCAGCGGTAGCTGCACCGTCCCACCGCGATCGTGGCGAGAGCCGAACCGACCACGAGGCTGCCCCGCCAGTCCCCGGGAACGAGCCGCTGGAGCACGGTGAACACGAGGAAATGGCTCAGGTAGATGGAGTAACTCCACTCGCCGAGGCGCTCCAGCACGGGAGAGAGAAAGCTCCGGCCTGCCGGTCGCCGAGCCACAGCGGCGCAGCCTCCGACCGTTACGAGGAGCAGGGCTCCCCGCCGCCAACCGGTGACAAGATCGACGTCCGGCACTCCCAGGCTCAGGGCCGCAAAGAGCCCGAGGGCCAGAACGATCCACGCGGAGTTCGCCGCTCGATTCGCCTGCGGTCCCTGCGAAGTCCCGCGGACCAGCAGCATTCCGGCGACAAACAGAAGAAGGTGATTGGCGACGCTGGCGTAACAGGCGGACTGAGACGCGAAGTTCAGGAGCGGGTCGAGCAGCACGAACGCGAAGACCGCCGCCGGAACCGCCGAGCCCGCGAGGAGAAGCGGTCGCCAGGTGTCCCGCCGCGTCATCAGCCACATCAGCGGGGGAAAGAGCAGGTAGAACACCATCTCGATCCCGATCGACCACCCGGCAATCACCAGACTCTGCGTCGGATCGACGAGGCCGAACAGCAGCGACAGGTTTCCCACAACCTCCGCCAGCGACGGCATCGCGACGCCCGGCGTATGAAGGACATGAACGGCCGCCCATTTCAGCACGAGCGTCGCGGCCAGCACGGCATAGAACAGTGGGGCGATCCGGAAGAACCGCCGCACAAAAAACGTCCCGACCGTCCGCGGCCGCGAAAAATCGGTCCGCTCGTAAACGAACGCGAGACTCATCCCGCTGATGACGAAGAACGCCTCGACAGCGTAGAAGGCGACCGCGGAAAGCAGGCCGGAGAACCGGGGGCCGACATCAATCCCTGCCCACACCGTGTAGTGATAGAGCATCACCGAACAGGCCAGGATCCCCCGCAGCCCGTCGATCCCGTGGAGCCGCGGGGCAGGCGGGGCAAGGACGGATGTCTGCATGGAGGAGCCCTGCCGCGAGGAATCGAACAGCCGGCGAACGCTATCGGCCCAGTTTCGGTCGGGTCAATCCGAATCCGCGGCGGCCGATCGGCTGACAGGGGCCGGCAAATCCCCGATACTTCGCTCCCTCTCCGTTTCCCGTTGCCGCCGAAGCCCCTCCATGCCGGACCTGTCCGTCACCCTCAACCGCCTCCGTCTGAAAAACCCGATCCTGGTCGCCTCGGGAACCTTCGGCTACGCCCGCGAAATGCAGGCCTTCGTCGACTTCCGCAAGCTCGGCGGGATCATCCCCAAGACCGTGACGCCCCATCCGCGGGCGGGCAATCCCCCGCCGCGGACGGTCGAGACCTCGTCGGGAATGCTGAACGCGATCGGCCTCGACAACGACGGGATCGAGACCTTCATCACGAAGCACGTCGACTACCTGACGTCGCTCGGGACGGCGATCATCGCCAACATCGCGGGGACGAACGTCGATGACTTCGCGCGGATGGCGGAGCGGCTGACGCAGTGCCCAGGCCTGGCGGCGGTGGAGCTCAATATCTCGTGCCCGAACGTGAGCTGCGGGGTCGACCTGGCCCAGAACCCGGACGCGGCGTTCGCCGTCGTGGCGGCCGCCCGAAAGGCGTGCGACTTCCCGATCATCGCCAAGCTCACGCCGAACGTGACCGACATCGTCTCGATCGCCCGGGCGGTCCATGCGGCGGGGGCGGATGCGGTCTCGTGCGTGAACACGTTCCAGGGAATGGCGATCGACTGGCGGCGGCGGAAGCCGATCCTCGGAAACACGATCGGCGGTCTCAGCGGGCCGGCGATCAAGCCGCTCGCCCTGCGGTGCGTGTGGCAGGTGGCGAAGGCGGTCCCGATTCCGATCATCGGTGTCGGCGGGATTGCGACGATCGACGACGTGATGGAGTTTCTCGTCGCCGGGGCGACGGCGGTGCAGATCGGGACGGCCAACTTCTATAACCCGGCCGGCTCGGGTCAGCTCGTCGATCAGCTCGACAAGACGCTCGCCGACCTTGGCGTCGAGCGGGTCACGGACATTGTCGCCACGCTCCAGGACGGCCGCCCGTTCGCCTGCCAGCCGGCGGCGGCGAACCCGTGATCTGTGGCCCCTTCCGTATCGATTGAGGCACAGGGTGTGTTTTGCGCGGGGGCAGATGGGCTCAAACCGCGTCCTTGCCGGCACGACTTTGTCACCTCAAACCCAACGTGCCACGGCAGCCTGGGGTCAAGGGGGCCACGCCCCCTTGCCGCCGGAGGCACTTCCATGAGGAACCGTGGTAAGCAACGGATGTCCCCTTTGTGGCACCCGCTATGAGAACTCCTGCACACCACACCGCTCGCTTTGTAATCCCCGCGGGTTGGTGAGGGGGGCATACGGCACTGTGTCCGCGCTTGGACACGTACTCCTTCAGACAGTTCTCGACGGCCAGACCTCCGGCGGGCAAGAGGGCTTCGCCCCCTTGCATCCCCCACCAGGGGTACCCCCTGGACCCCGGTTCTTGGGCTGGTAAGGCGGGGGGACGTAGATGCCGTCTCCACGGCTCACAAACGACTGCGCAAGACTCAGTCGCCACAAGCACATAGGGCCACTGCCAACCTAAACGTCCTGCGACTTCGTGATGTGAGCACTCGACGAGCGCGGAGTCGCCGGACCAATGAGGTTCGTGATCTCGTCGGTGTCGATCAGCTCCTTGTCGAGGAGCGCCTCGGCCAGCTTGTCGAGCTTCTCACGGTTCTCAGCGAGCAGCGACGACGCCTGACGCTGCGCTGTCGTCAGGAACTTCTGGATCTCCTGATCAATGACGTGCGCCGTCGCCTCGCTGAACTGCCGGTGCTCGTGGATCTCCTTGCCAAGGAACGGATGCTCCTCGCCATCACGGAACGCTGCCGGCCCGATGACGTCGCTCATCCCCCAGTAGGCGATCATCCGCCGGGCAATCCCCGTGGCCCGCCGCAGGTCGTCTTCGGCCCCCGCGGTGAACTCGTCGAAGACCAGCTTTTCAGCCGCCCGCCCGCCGAGATAGACCGCCAGCTGCGAGCGGAGCTGCCGCTCGCCGATGCTCATCCGCTCGTCCTGCGGAAGGAACTGCGTCACGCCGAGCGCCCGGCCGCGGGGAACGATCGTCACCTTATGAACCGGATCGACCTCCGGCAGGATCCAGGCCAGCAGAGCATGCCCCGCCTCGTGGTAGGCGGTCATCCGCCGCTCGTGCGGGTTGAGGACTTCTTCCCGGACGACCCCCATCAGGATCTTGTCCTGGGCCGCCTCGAAATCCTGGCTGTCGACGGCGCTCTTACCGTCGCGGGTCGCGTGCAGGGCCGCCTCGTTGACGAGGTTCTTGAGGTCCGCCCCCGCAAAGCCGATCGTCCCGGCCGCGATCTTGTCCAGCCGGACGTCCGGCGCAAGCGGAACCTTGCGGCTGTGGACCTTGAGGATCGCCTCACGGCCCTTCTTCGTCGGCCGGTCGACGGTGACATGCCGGTCGAAGCGGCCGGGGCGGAGGAGAGCGGGGTCGAGAACGTCGGGCCGGTTCGTCGCCGCGATGACGATGACCGCCTCGTTGGACTGAAAGCCGTCCATCTCCGAAAGGATCTGGTTGAGCGTCTGCTCCCGCTCGTCATGTCCGCCGCCGAGCCCCGCCCCGCGGACACGGCCGACGGCATCGATCTCGTCGACGAAGATGATCGCCGGAGCCGCTTCCTTGGCGGTCCGGAACAGGTCGCGGACGCGGCTCGCCCCGACGCCGACAAACATCTGGATGAACTCGGAGCCGTTGATCGAGAAGAACGGCACCCCCGCCTCGCCGGCGCAGGCCCGGGCCAGCAGGGTCTTGCCGGTCCCCGGAGGGCCGTTCAGCAGGACCCCCTTGGGAATCTGCGCACCGAGCCGCTGGAACTTGGAAGGGTCCTTGAGGAACTCGACCACCTCGGTCAGCTCCCGCTTGGCCTGCTCCATGCCGGCCACGTCGTCGAACGTCGTCTTCTGGTCGCTCGGGCGGAACCGCTTGGCCGGGCTGCGAATGAAGCCGCCGAGCATCCCCGACCCCATCGGGTCGGCCGAGCGGCGCATCATGTAAATCATCATGGCGATCAGCAGGAACGCCGGCAGCAGGTAGATGAACGCCTCGGTGACGTACCCCTTTTCCGGGGTCTTCACCGTGAGGTCGACCGCCGCCGCCTCCAGCCGGTCGAGGAGTTTGCGTTCCTCAACGAGCGGCAGCTCGGTCTGGAACTCGAGGGGGAGCTCCGCGGGGGCCGACGTATCCTCGGCCGCCGCCGGGTTCTTGGGCTTCGCCTTGAACTTGCCGGTGATGTGCAGGCCGGAGAGGGTGACGGTCTGGACGTTCTTCTTCTCGATCTGCTCCATGAAGACGCTGTAGGAGATCACGGTCGGCGGCCGGCCGGTGATGAACAGCGACACAATCACGACGATCAGCAGGCTGATCGTAAGCAGAAAAATGATCCGCGCCGGAAGAGGGGGCTGCGGGGGAGGGGCCTGGCGACCGGCGTTGTCACGCGAGTCCGGATTGGAGGGACGCTCGGTTGGATCAGACATCGGTCGCTTTCGCAAATCTCCTGGGCGAGCCCAGAAAGCTACACGAGGGGGCCAAGTCCCGCAACCAGGGCATCCGCCCTGGACCCGGTAGGCCGGCAACCACGGGTTGCGCAAAGGAGACGCGTCGGCCCGGCGCGCCGTCTGAGCAGCCACCAGACCGCTGCCGCATTTTCAACTTGAACACGATCCCGCCTTGCACGGCTCGTGCCCGCTCCTTCCCGTGCCCCTGTTGCCACCCCGTCCGCCGAAACGCCGGGCCTGGGAAATAGTCCCTGGCCACCAGCGATCATTCCCGCGACGCCTCGCCAGGCGATCCGAAGCTCCGCCACCGCCCCGTTCCTTGACAGTGCGAGTCTACCGGGATAATCATTCAAACGGCTGCTTGATCGTTTTCCCCCGGGCAGCCTCCGCTTTGCTGCTTCCGTTCCGCCCGCCTCCTTGCCCCTCCTCCTCCCAGCTGAGACTCGAATTATGCGCCGGCGTCATGGTTTCACGTTGATCGAACTGCTTGTGGTCATTGCCATCATCGCCGTCCTCGTGGCGATCCTCCTTCCCGCCGTCCAGCAGGCCCGCGAAGCCGCCCGCGCGACGCAGTGCAAGAACAACATGAAGCAGCTCGGCCTGGCGCTGCACAACTACGAGGGGACGTTCGGCCTGTTCCCGCCCAGCAGTACCAGCGGCTTCGGTCGCGGGGTGTGGAACTACACGGGCGCCGCGAGCGACCGGGATCCGACAGTCCACCTCCACAGCTTCGCCAGCCTGATCCTGCCGAACCTCGACCAGACTGCGATCGCGAACCGGATCGACTACAACGTCTCCGCCCTGGCGGCCGGGGCGAACCGGGAGATGGCCACCAAGATCATTCCGGCGTACCGCTGCCCCAGCTACGCCGGCCCGTCGTTCTATAGCACCGACGCCCTGTACGCGAACAATACGACCGCCTTCGGCGCCGCGACGCCGAACGTCTTCGCCCTCCGCAACTATGTCGCCGTCGGAGCGAAAACGGTCGTCGGCCTTTCCGGCGCGATCCCGGCCGAAGGGATCATGTTTCCGGGCTCCCGGACCCGGATCGCGGATATCACCGACGGCACGACGAACACGATCATTCTGGCCGAAACTAAAGAGGATAAGGCCGCGGTCTGGATCGATGGAACCTCGGGCTCGGTGGCGGCGCGGTTCTTCGATATGACGAACTCGCCGACCTTCGCCGGCCGCTCGGTGTCGATCAACTACCAGCCGTACTACTTCTACCCGCTTCCGGGATCGATCAACCAGAACTGGGGCCCGTCGAGCTACCACACCGGCGGAGCGACGCACCTCGTCGCCGACGGCTCGGTCCAGTTCCTCTCGGAGAACATCAACCCCGAGCTCTACGACGCCATGGTGACCAAGTCGAACGGCGGCCCCGAAACAGCCGCCGGCGTCAAGGTCCAGTGGTAAGCCCTTGCAAGGCGTGGCCGAGCCCGCTCACTTGGGCTCGGTCGGAATCGGCTGACCGTGGGGATCCACGGTCGGCTGGCTCGTCGCCTGATCGAGCTGCTCCCGCATCGAGTGGTCGGTGAAGTGCTCGTACTGCTCCGCCTTGCGGTGGATCCGGTCCGCTTCGAGGCCGGCGTGCGAGACGAGGTACTGCTCCCACAGCCGGTGCGACCGGACGAGATTCTGGGCATGCGTCCGTCCGGCGGCGGAGAGGCGATAGACATCGCTCGCGGTCTCGACCTGGCCGCGCCGCCCGAGCAGGAACAGCGCCGCCCGGAGCGAGAGGCGGTCCGCCAGCAGGACGTCGCGAAGATGCTCGGCGGTGGCGGGGGTCGCTCCCTGCCGCTCCTCGATCCGGTACAGAAGGGCGACGACGTCGTCGGTCAGGATCTGCCAAGCCAGCATCCGCTGACGCACGAAACGGACCAGGACGCCGTGACGAGGTCCAAGCGTCGCCGCCAGGAGCAGGAACAGCCCCGCGGCGACTGCCATCATGCCGGCGGTCGTCGTGCTCTGCAGGCCGAACCAATGCGGGATCGTGAGCGCGCCGACGTGTCCCGCGAAGGCTGAGAGCGCCGCCAGCAGGGCGCTCAGGCCGATCATCGGCCCCAGCCGGTCCGTCAGGAGATACGCCGCCGCCGGGGGGACGATGAACATCGCCACGACGAGGATGTTCCCCACGCTCTCGAAGCTGGCGACCGCCGTGATCGCCACGAGGACCATCAGCAGGTAGTGCATGAGCTTCGCGCTGATCCCGGACGTCGTCGACAGGGCCGGGTCGAAAGAGCTGATCTTGAGCTCCTTATAGAACAGCCCGACGAACAGCGCATTGATGACGGCCACCACGGAGAGTGTCGCCACCGCCCGCGGGACCTCCAGCCCCAGGATCGAGACGGTGTCGAGCGGCGTGAGCTCGATGGCACCGTACAGGACGCAGCCCGGATCGAGGTCGACGTGATCGGCCGCCTGGACGATCAGGACGAGCCCCAGGGCAAAGAGCGACGTGAAGACGACCCCCATCGAGGCCCCTTCGTCGACCTGCCCGATCCCGCGGACCCACTCGGTGAAGAAGGCGGTCAGGATTCCGACCGCCACCGCGCCCACGAACATCGGCCAGCTGCTGCGGCTGTCGCTGACGAGGAACGCGACCGCCAGCCCCGGCAGGACGGCGTGGGTGATGGCGTCCCCCAGCATGCTCATCCGCCGCAGGACGAGGAAGTTCCCCAGGAGCGACGCCGAGACGGCACACAGGATCCCCGCCAGGACGATCCAGCCATCGAGCGCCCAACTCCAGTTCGGCACCAGTGTGATCGCAAGCGACATCTTACCGGACTCCTTCCGGTCGAGCGGTCCGCGCAGCCGCGGGAGGGACCGACTCCAGTCCGTGCGGGCTCGCCGGCGCGCCGGGCGTTCCCTGCTGAAGGAGTTCCTCCAGCTCCGCGATCACTTCGGGCTCCAGAACATGCTCGATGGCGTCGGCGTCTCGGTCGACGCGGCTGGGAGCGATGTCGGCATGGGCAATCAGGTACAGCTCCCACAGGCGGTGCTGCCGGGTGAGTCGGATTCCTTCGAGGGCGCCGCGGCGGGTGAGCCGGATCGGCTCCGTCCCCCATTCGATCAGCTCGTCATGCCGGGCCCGCTGGATCGCGCCCCGCAGACGGGCCGGGGACCAGGACCGTTTTCCCAACAGGGCCGCGAACGTGACGTTCGCGGACGAGGCCGGGCCCGGGCCAGTCGCGGTTTCCTGCAACTCATGAATCGCCCGCAGGAGGTGCTGCCGGTCGATGCTCCGGGCGAGGTCCCACCGTCGCCGAACCCGGTGCAGGACGCCGCGGGCCGATCCGAACACGAGGCTGACACCGAAGAGAGACGTCGAGACGAGGACGATCATCGCCCCGGATGGGACTTTCGAGAACAGGGCGCTCATCCCCGCCCCCGCCAGTCCGCTGAAGGCGCCGAGCCCCCCCGAGATGAGGAACATCCGCGACAGCTTCTCCGTCCAGAACCGGGCGGCCGCCGCCGGAATGACGAGCATGGCGACCATCAGGATCAGTCCGACCGCCTGCAGACCAACGATCGTGACGACCACCACGAGGGCCATGAGGGTCAGATCGAGGAACAGGACCGGCATCCCGGCCGCCCCGGCGAACCCCTCGTCGAAGCAGAGGAGTTTCAGTTCCTTAAACAGGAGCACACAGGCGACGACGCAGACGAAGGCCGAGACGGCGATGATCGTCGTGTCGCCCGTCCCCATCGAGGCGGTCTTGCCGTAGACGAACGACTCCAGCCCCGCGGCGTGTCCCTTCTCCATCTGCTGGATCAGGCCGAGGAGCGCGGCCCCGGCGCCGAAGAAGACGCTGAGGACCGCGCCGAGCGCCGTGTCCTCTTTGAGCCGCGTCAGGTTGCGGATGAGCAGGATCGCCGCGACTCCCAGGAGCCCCGTGACGGTCGCCCCCAGGAGCAGGAGCGGCAGCGATTTGCCGTCGCCCCCCCACCGCGTGGCGACGAGGAACGCGAGGCAGATCCCGGGGAGCGTCGCATGGCTCAGGGCGTCCCCCATGAGAGCCCGCTTCCGGAGAAGCATGAACGAGCCGACCATCCCGGAGGCACAGCCGAGGAGCATCGTCCCCAGCAGCACGACCCGGGTGTTGTAGTCCTCGAGCAACAGCACCCGCCGCCACTGGGCCGCGGAGGGCCAGGCGAGCGATCGCCCCGCCAGCGAACGATCGGTTGCCGGAGAGGCGGGGCGGGGAGGCGGTTCGGCCTGGGCCGCCGGCGCCACCAGGAGGAGGCTCCCCCACAGGACCAGCAGAAAGATCGCGCGGCTCACAGTGATCGCTCCCGGCGGCGCATCGCCTCGGAGACTTCGTCCAGGAGCGTGAGCCGCCCGCCATAGGTCTTCTGGAGATTCTCGGGAGTAAAGACCTCCGCGACCGGGCCGTGCGCCACGACCCGCATGTTGAGGAGGATCACGTGATCGAAGTACTCGGGGACGGTCTGGAGGTCGTGATGAATCACGAGAACCGTCTTCCCCCGCTCTTTCATCTCCCGCAGGAGGTCGACGATCGCCCGTTCCGTCGCGGCATCGACCGCGGCGAACGGCTCATCCATCAGGTAGAGGTCCGCGTCCTGCACGAGCGCCCGGGCGAGGAAGGTCCGCTGCTGCTGGCCACCGGAGAGCTGGCTGATCTGCCGCCGCGCGAGGTCCGCGATCCCGACGCGGCTGAGGGCTTCTAGCGCCAGTTCGCGATGCTTGCGACGGACCGGCAGGCACCAGCCGATCTTCCCGTACAGGCCCATCGTCACGACATCGAGGGCGTCCACGGGAAAGTCCCAGTCGACGCTCTCCCGCTGCGGGACGTAACCGACCCGGTTCCGGCTGCGGCGGTACGATTCCCCGAACAGCCGGATCCGCCCCGACGCGCGGGGAATGAGATCCATGATCGCCTTGAGGAGCGTGCTTTTCCCCGCTCCGTTCGGTCCGACAACGCCGACGAGCCGACCGGGCGGGATGTCGAAGCTGACGTCCCAGATGACCGGCTTGCGATGGTAAGCGACCGTCAGGTCATAGACCGACAGGGGGACCGCGGTCCCATTGAAATCCTGTCCCGTTCCCGTCGCCTCCCGGCCCGGACTCCGGCCTTCCGCAGCGGCGATGTTCGGTTCGATCGGGGAATTCATTGTGCTGCCCCCGCGCCTGCGGTCGCGGCCGGTGCGGCTTCGTTGTTCGGCAGAGGGGCAGCGGACGACGCGTGGGCGAGCCGGCCGTTGAGTCCCGCTTCCGGGGCGGTTCCGCCGAGAGCCCGCGTCACCAGTGTGATGTTGTGGTCGAGCATCCCGACGTAGGTCCCTTCATAGGTCCCGTGTTCCCCCATGGCGTCGGAGTAGAGCTCGCCTCCGACCCGAATGACGTGCTTCCGGTTCCGTGCTCCTTCGACGAGGGCGTCGATGCTCTTGCGCGGGACGCTGCTTTCGACGAACAGGGCGGGCAGTTTCCGGGCCACGATCTCGTCGACCAGTTCATTGACCCGCTGCAGGCCGGCTTCCGATTCGGTCGACAGCCCCTGGATTCCCTGGACATCGAGGCTGTAGGCGCGGCCGAAGTAGTTGAAGGCGTCGTGCGACGTGATGAGCGTCCGGGCCTCCTTGGGAATCGAGGCGATCGACTTGAGGCCGTAGTCGTGGAGCTTCGCCAGGTCCTCGCGATACCGGGCGGCGTTCCGCTGATAGTCCGCCGCGTGGGGCGGATCGAATTTCGCCAGTTCCGATTCGACGACCTCGACGCACCGCGACCAGGCGGAGACATCCATCCAGACGTGCGGGTCGAAATGCCCGGCGAAATCTTCGGGCTCGAGGAGCGTGGCAGGCTCGAGTTCCTCCGTCACAGCGACGACGGGCTTGGTCCGTGCCACCTTGACGAGGGTGTCGACCATTTTTCCTTCCAGCATCAGGCCGGAGTAGAAGACGACATCGCCGGCCATAATGGTCCGGACGTCGTCCCGGGTTGCCTTGTAGAGATGAGGGTCGACTCCGGCCCCCATGATCTGGGTGACCTCGACGTGGTCGCCGCCGACGTTCCGGACGAGATCGGCCACCATCCCGACGGTCGCGACCGCCTTGATCGCTCCCGTTCGGGCGGTGTTGCCCGCGCCCGTTGGAGCCGTGTCTTTCGCCGCCGGCGAGGCGCTATCGCAGCCGCTCATCCAGACGAGGGCGAGGAACAGCGTCGCCAGCCGCGGGAGAGTCAGAAAACGGTGGCCCTGATGAGCGGAGACAGGGGAGGGCGATTCCACAGTCCAGTCCAGGTCACGAATTCCCCACTCCAACATTGTGCCTCCCGAGGCAGTCCTCCGCGGGATCGCTGCAAAGACAGCATCCCGGTCCGGCTGAAAATTGTACCCTAAGCTACATCTTCGTCAAGAGGGCTCCCTCCGGAGCAGGTTTTCTCAATTTCTCACCGGGTCCAGGGGCACCCTGGTGGGGGATGCAAGGGGGCAACGCCCTCTTGCCCGCCGGAGGCCCTCTCGTCGAGAGATCTCTGAAGGAGAGAGTGTCCAAACGCGGACAACGTGCCGTATGCCCCCTCACCAACCCGCGGGGACTGCAGAGCGAGCGGTCAGTCCTCAGCGCCGGTGCCACAAAGCGGTCGCCCGTTGCGTTCCACGGTTCCTCATGGAAGTGCCTCCGGCGGCAAGGGGGCGTGGCCCCCTTGACCCCAGGCTGCCGTGGCACATTGGGTTTGAGCGACCAGAGCTGTGCCGGCAAGAACGTGTTTCCGCTCAATCGTTGCGATGAGGCCCCGCCCAGCCGACAATCCCACAACGGCAGCAAGCTTCCGACATCCGCCGGGCCGCGTCCATGTCCGCACGCTTCAGACCCCTCGTATCCTTCACTCGAGTCGCCATCGCCGGCCTCGTCCTCGCGGGCTGCGACACCACCTGGTTCCGCCCGGCTCACTTCAGCTTCCTCAACGGCGAATGGAAATGGGTCGGCCGCAACGCCGCAGTCGGCCGACACGAACATGCGATCGGCGCCGACCCGAAAACATTCGCCATCCTCGACGACCCCCGGTACGCCAAAGACGTCAAAACCGTCTTCTATCGCGGCGGAAAGATCGTCGACGCCGATCCGGCGTCGTTCGAGATCATGCCCGATGAAGTCGGAGTCTCCGGCCGGCTCTATACGCGGGACCGCTACCACGTCTTCCTCGACGGCAAGACCATCCCCGGCGCCGATCCCGCCACTTACCGCGTGATCCAGGCCCCCTTCGGCCGCGACGCCAGGAATGTCTACTGCGGCACGCTCACCGTCTACGGCGCCGATCCGGCCACATTCACCGTCCTCACGGAATCCACCAGCTGGAGCCACATGGGGGAGCCTGAGCACTTCCTCCGCCACAACGGCCCCGCCTTCGCCAAAGCCGACGTCTCCCAGGAGCGTCCCGCGATTCTGACAACGTGCACGTGGTCCCGCGATTCGCGGAGCTACTTTTACAACGCCTCCCGCGTCGAGGACGCCGACTACGAGACGTTCCAACTGATCGACACCCGAGAGGCCCGGGATAAGAACGGCCGCTTCATCTGTCAGTACCGAAAAGAGGACTACCAGGAAAAGGTCCACGGAGCCTGGCCCTTGGAACAGGCCAGGCAAGCCCGAGCGGAGGCGCCGTAGAGCACAGTGCGGGCACCCCGCTTCGAGTGATCGGCCGGGCGCGATCCACCGAGCTGTTGCTCGCTGATTTCGCGTCGGAATGACTCTGCAGGCCGACCGAAGCTACATCCGGTCGATCGTCTGGATCCCCAGGAGTTCCAGACCGATCCGGATCACTCGCCCGGTCAGGTCGGTCAACCGCAGGCGGCTGGCGCGGATCGCCGGGTCTGGCTCCTTGGCGACTTCACAGGCGTCATAGAACGAGCTGAACGCCGAAGCGAGTCCGAATAGATACGACGTCAGAACGTTCGGCCGGTAGTCCTGGACGACCCCTTCGAGCGTTTCCGAGAGCCGCAGGATCGCCACTGCCAGCGCCCGTTCCGCCGGATGGCCGACGACGACCGGGGTCCCCTGGAGCGAGTCCGAAGCAACGCCCGCCTTCCGCAGAATCCCCCGCGTCCGGGCGAAGGCGTACTGCATGTAGGTCGCGGTGTCCCCCTCCTTGGCGAGCATCGTCTTGAGGTCGAAGGTGTAGTCGCTGTCCCGGCTGATCCGCAGGTCGGCGTACTTCACCCCGCCGATCCCCACGATCCCGGCAATCCGCCGCATCTCGGCGTCGTCGAGGAGGTCATCGGCCCCCTTCTCCTTCTTGAACGCCTCGTTCGCCTCGACCACCCGCAGCGCCTCTTCGACCGCCTCATCGAGAAGACTCTCCAGGCCGACCGTGTCCCCCGAGCGGGTCTTGTACGGACGGCCGTCCTTGCCGAGGACCGTCCCGAAGTTCACGTGCTTGAGCCGGACCGGAGCCAGGCCCCACCGCCCGCAGGTCTTGAAGAGCATCTCGAAGTGCTCTCCCTGCCGGGTGTCGACGACGTACAGGATCTCCTCCGCCCCGAACTGATCGAGCCGGTACTTCACCGTCGCCAGGTCGGTCGTCGCGTAGGTGTAGGCCCCGTCCGCCTTCTGGACGATGAACGGCGCCCGGTGCCCCTCCAGGAACACGACCTGCGCGCCGTCGCTCTCGACGGCGAGCCCCTTCTGGCGCAAGCTGGCAACGGTCTCCGCCAGGAACGGGTTGTAGAAACTCTCACCAAGCGTCATGTCGAACGAGATGCCGAGGCGGTCGTACATCCCCTGCAGCGCCGTCAGGCACTGCGGAATGAACTGCTGCCACAGCTGATTGTTCTCCGCGTCGCCGGCGTGGAGCTTCGCCGTCTCGTCCCGCGCGAGCCGGGCGATCTGCGGATGGGCGCTCGCGACCTTCAGCAGATCGGCATCGGCTTCGACGGCAGCAACCTTCCGCTTCGTCGACGCCAGCTCCTCCTGAGACCCCTTGAGGTCTTCCCGAAGCTTCTTGAGCGTCTTGCCGGTGTTCTTGTCCTTCGGGTCGAGCTTCGCTTCCTGCGTCTTCAGGTCCGCCGCCTGCTGCTCGGCCTGCCGCGCCAGGTTAGCGAGAGCACCCTTCGCCTCATGGAAATCGCCAAGCTGATTGACCAGCCGGTAGAGCCGCGCCAGCTCCGCGACGGGATCCCGCTCATACGCCGCCGGGTCCAGGAAGTGCTTGAACCCGTAAATGATCATCCCGAACTGCGTCCCCCAGTCCCCGATATGGTTGTCCGACCGGACGTCGTGACCAAGGAACTTGAGGATGTGGTACAGCGCCGCCCCGATGACGCTGCTCCGCAGGTGCCCGACGTGCATCGGCTTGGCGACGTTCGGACCGGAGTAGTCGATCACGACCTTCCGTGGCGGGGAGGCGGACTCGACCCCGACACGGGCGTCGTCGGCAGCCCGGCTCACTTCGCCGGCCAGCCAGTCGTTCCGCAGCCGCAGGTTAATAAACCCCGGCCCCGCCACTTCCGGCGCGTCGCACAGGTCATCGATCTTCAGCCGGTCGACGACCGACTGCGCGACATCGCGCGGGGACTTCCCGAGCTGCTTCCCGAGCGACATGGCGAAGTTCGCCTGGTAGTCGCCGAACTTCGGATCCTGAGCGGACCGGATCATCGGAAGACAGGCGGCCGGATCGGGAGCGATCCCCTCGAGGGCGGCGGCAAAGCGGGACTGAAGGAGGGCCAGGATGTTCATGCGGCGGAGTGTAACGGCCGTTTTCCCAAGTCGCACCAGCGTCCGCCGGCCCCGGGAACGCCGGAACACCGATTCGGTCGGTGGGGCCCGATGTCGGGTTGAACAAAGGACATCCATCGGCGGGTGAAGGTTCTCTTCCGCTTCCTTCGATCCCTGAGCGCGGCCCCTTGACCCATCCAGCCTCACCAACTCGAATGCCATCCAACAGATCAACAACCGGTCATGCGATCGGACCGGTCGCGATGTCGCAGTCCGTCAGCCCCAGTTCGGTCCCCGCCGAACGCAGGAGAGAGTGTCATGAGTTGGATGTGCCGAAGGATGTTCCTGGTCGCGATCGCCGCCCTCTGGCTCCCCCTCCCGTCGGGAATCGCCCGCGGCGCCGAGGGAAAGACGTTCCGCGCGGGAGCCTTCGTCGCCAACATCACTCCGGAAAAGTTCCCGATCTCGGTCAACGGGAACATGCGGGACGTCCAGGCGACCAAAGCTCATGATCCGCTCAGCGCCCGCTGCCTCGTCCTTGACGACGGCACAACGCAACTGGTGATCGTCGTCGTCGACAGCTGCATGATCCCCCGCGAGCTCTTCGACCGGGCCAAGACCGAGATCGAGAAGCGGATCGGCCTGCCGACGACGCGGATGATGATGTCCGCCACCCACACCCACGAGGCGGTCACCGTCGCCGGCGTCTTCCAGAGCGAGCCGGAGCCGGAGTACGTCGAATTCCTGATCGGCAAGATCGCCGACGGCGTCGAGACCGCCTGGAAGCAGCGCGAGCCGGCGAAGGTGGGTTGGGCCGTCGGCTCCGACCCGTCGCAGGTCTTCAACCGCCGCTGGTACACCGCCGAGGGAGTCGCCAACAGCGACCCGTTCGGCCAGACGACCGACAAGGTGCGGATGAACCCGGGGTTCTCGAAGGAGATCAAGACGAAGCCCTCCGGACCGGTCGATCCCGAGGTCTCGCTACTGTCCGTGCAGTCCAAGGAGGGCCGGCCGATTGCCCTGCTGGCGAACTACGCCCTGCACTACGTCGGCGGCGTGGAGCCGCTCTCGGCGGATTACTTCGGGGAGTTCGCCGTCCGGATCGCGCAACGGATCGACGCCATGAAGGTGGAGCCGCCGTTCGTGGGGATCATGTCGAACGGGACGAGCGGGAATATCAACAACGTGAACTACGGTCTGGAGTCGATCGTCCGCAAGCAGCCGTTCGAGCAGATCCAGCACGTGGCGGCGAGTGTCGCCGATGCGGCTTATCAGGCGTATCAGAAGATCGAGTACAAGGACTGGATCGAGCTCAAGACGGCGGAAGAGGAGGTCGAGCTCGGTGTCCGGCTGCCGACGGCGGAGGACCTGGCGGCGGCCCGCAAGCGGCTGGAGGCGGCGGGGGCGGGGCCGTATTCGGCGCGGGAGGATATTTACGCCCGCGAGACGGTCCTGATGTCCGCGTATCCGAAGACAGTGAAGGCGCGGTTGCAGGCGTTCCGGATTGGCGAGCTGGGGATTGTCAGCAGCCCGTGCGAGACGTTTGTGGAGACGGGTCTGGCGATCAAGAAGGAGAGTCCGCTCAAGCCGACGTTCTGTATTGAGTTGGCGAATGGATACAACGGCTATCTGCCGACGCCGGAGCATCATGAGTTGGGTGGCTATGAGACGTGGCGGGCGCGGTCGAGCTATCTGGACGCGGCAGCGGAGCCGAAGATTCGCTCAACGCTCCTCAAACTCCTCAACCAGGTAAAATAACCGGGTCCAGGGGGCACCCTGGTGGGGGATGCAAGGGGGCCTGTGTTGTTTCTTTGGCCCCTCTTGCCCGCCGGAGGCCTGGCCGTCGAGAGATGTCTGAAGGAGAGTGTGTCCAAGCGCGGAGACCGTCCCGGATGCCCCCTCACCAACCCGCGGAGATTGCAAAGCGAGCGGTGAGTCCTCAACGCCGGTTCCACAAAGCGGACATCCATTGTGTCCCACGGTTCCGCGACGAAAATGCCTCCGGCGGCAAGGGGGTAAGACCCCCTTGGCCCCAGCCTGCCGTGGCACATTGGGTTTGAGCTAGGGACGTCGTACCGGCGAGGACGCGGTTCGAGCCGCCGCTGTCGTGCGAAAGGACCGTGGCCTACAATTCCGCCCATCGGCCCCGTTCCCCCGCCCCGACCGCCCTCCATGTCGCTGAATCTCCTGACGATCGATACCCGCAGCGGAAACGCAGAACAGCTCTTCGCAGACCTGCGTCAAAAGCTGTCGCCCCAGGGGGACGTCGTCTCGGATGCGGGACGTGAACGGACGATCGCCCTCTTCGGCGCCCCCCTGACCCCGCAACAGGTCGTCGAACGAATCTGCCGCGACGTCCGCGAACGCGGCGTCAGCGCCGTGCTCGAGTACACGGCCAAGCTCGACCGCAAGGAACTGACGGACGCAACGCTCCGTGTTCCAGCCGAAGAGTTTGAGAAGGCCCACCGCGCCGCCGATCCGCGGTTCCTCGAAACCGTCCGGCAGATCCGGGAGAACATCGCCGAGTTCCAGCGGGCCGTCGTTCCGGACGACATTCGAATTCTCCGTCAGAATGGCGCCGCCCGGGTCGAACTGCGTCAGCGGTGCCGCCCCCTCAAGCGGGTCGGCGTCTGCGTTCCGGGTGGAGCCGCGGCCTATCCCTCAACGCTCCTCATGACGGTCGTCCCGGCCCAGACCGCCGGCGTCAAGGAGATCGCGGTCGTCGCTCCGCCCACTCCGTTCGGCGCGTACAACACGGACCTCCTCGCCTGCTGCCATGAGCTGCGCGTGACCGAGGTCTACCGCATGGGGGGAGCCCAGGCGGTCGCGGCGATGGCCTACGGCGTTGCCGGCGTGCCGCGGGTCGACAAGATCGTGGGGCCGGGGAACCTGTTCGTGGCCCTCGCCAAGCGGCACGTCTTCGGCGAGGTCGATATCGACAGCATCGCCGGGCCGAGCGAAGTGATCGTTCTGGCGGACGAGACCGCCCGGCCGGAGTTCGTCGCCGCCGACCTGATCTCGCAGGCGGAACACAGCCCCGGCTCCGGCGTGCTGATCACCTGGCACCCCCCGCTGATCGACGCCGTCCGGGCCGAGCTCGAGAAGCAGCTCGCTCACCTGGCGCGGGGCGATCTCGCGCGGGTCTCGATGGAAGCCTACGGAGCCCTGATCCTGGCGCGGGACGAAGACGAAGCGGCCCGACTGACCGACCTGCTCGCCACGGAGCACCTCCACATCTCCACCGCGGAGCCCGACCGGCTGCTGGACAAGATCCAGAACGCCGGGGCGATTTTCCTGGGGCACTACACGCCCGTCGCGATGGGCGATTACGTCGCCGGGCCGTCGCACGTCCTGCCGACCGGCGGGACGGCGCGGTTCGCCAACGGCCTGTGCGCGGCGGACTTCATCAAGCGGTCGAGCGTCATCCACTACAACCGGGAGGGCCTGGCCCGGGACGCCGACCTCGTCCGGCAGATGGCGGACAAGGAAGGCCTCACCGCCCACCGCGCCAGCGTCGACATCCGCCTCCAGTAACCAACGGCCGGGCGCGAGTCCGAGGCGGGGGGATTAAACACCAAGGCACTAAGGAGGCACCAAGGTCACGAAGTGTCCTTTGGGCCGTGAGACGCTTGGCCCCTGGAACGCGACCGCAAGCCAATGAGGTGTACCTGCATCAAAAGCCTTGGTGCTCTTTGTGCCTCCTTAGTGCCTTGGTGTTTAACTCTTCCTCTCTTCCTCTCCTCCTCTCTTCCCGCGGCCACCCCGGCACGGCCCGGACGGCGTTACAACCGGCCCCGGAGGGGGCGAACTTCAATAATCGAGCCAACTTCGGCTTGTCGCGGAGATGAGACCCCTAGCGTGACCTAGGTTTGCGGGACGTTCCTCTTTGGCTCGAACCCGCACAACCCCTATGACTGGCCTATCCCGCCACAGCCGCAATGGTGAGCCGCGTCGCTCCGGCGTCGCGGCCGTCGAGCTGGCGCTCTGCAGCCCGCTCCTGTTCCTGCTTGTGATGGGGGCCGTCGAGACCGCGAACTACATCCACCTCAAGCAGGCCCTCACGCTGAGCGCCTACGAGACCGCCGTCAGCGTGACCGCCATGGGAGGGACGGAGACGGACGCCATCAAGAACGGGGAAGCGATCCTCGACGCCCACCGCGTCAAGAAAGGGGACCTCGGCATCGAGCCGATCGTCACCAGCGCGACGAAGGCCGGCACGCGGATCGAAGTCACCGCGACAGCTCCTGTCGCGGACAACGCCATCTCACCGCCGTGGTTCTTTAACGGCGCCCAGATCCAGGTCACGTTCACGATGGTGAAGCTATGAAGGCTCATCGCAAGCCGCTGCGCGGCGAATCGCCCCGTCAGGGAGCGATGCTGGTCCTGATCGGGGCCATGCTGGTGGTCTTCCTGGCGATGATCGTGTTCGCCATCGATGTCTCCTACATGCAGCTGACGAGAAGCGAGCTGCGGGCGGCCTCCGATGCCGCCGCCAAGGCCGGGGCCGAAGCCCTCCGCCGGACGCAGAACGCCACGTCGGCCGTCAACGCGGCGATCACTTACGGCGCGTACAACACGATCGGCGGCAAGCCCCTCCGGCTGACCTCCGCCGATGTCGAACTCGGCCAGACCGTGCTCAAGCCCAGCGGAAACTGGGAGTTCGCCAAAGGGGTCCAGCCGTACCGCGCGGTGCGGGTCAAATCGTCGCTCACCGCGGGGAGCGCCAGCGGTCCGGTCCACCTGTTCTTCGGGGGGCTGCTCGGACGCGAGACCTTCACGCCGCAGATGACCTCCGTCGCGTCCCAGTTCGACCAGGACATCATCCTGTGCCTCGACCGGTCGCACTCAATGACGTTCGACCTGTCGGGCAAGGACTGGGTCTACCCCAAGGGGATCCCGGCCTATCCGGACGGCATCAAGTATCCCCCTCATGCCACGCTCAGCCGCTGGGCCGCCCTCAGCACGGCGGTCGACAACTTCGAGAAGATCGTCGTCAACACGAACCTTCCCCCGCGGCTCGGGATGGTCACGTGGGCCTCGGATATCAACAAGAGTTCAACCGAATACTCGCTGACCGGAAAGACCTCTCCCGCGGTCACACGGGAACGGGAACTTTCCGAATCGCTCATTGATGGCATCCTCAAGATCCTGCTGAATTCGCTCGCCAGCCTGACGAAAGCCAAAAGCAAGAACGTCATGCTCGGCGCGACGAACATGTCGGCCGGCCTCTCCGAGGCGATCAAGATGCTCGAAGCCGACAAGACGAAGCCGCTCGCCAAGAAGAGCGTCATCCTCATGACGGACGGTCTGTGGAACCAGGGGAGCGACCCGGTCCAGCTGGCCCGCGACGCGAAGGCCAAGGGGATCGTGATCCACACGATCACGTTCCTCCCGGGCGCCCAGCAGCCGGCGATGGTGGAGATCGCCACGATCACCGGCGGCCGCCATTACTACGCCACGAGCGCCGCCGAACTCGATGCCGCCTTCAAAGACCTGGCGTATTCGATGCCGGTGATGCTGACCGAGTAAGACCGCGACGAAAGCCCGACATGCACCGCCTTCTCCAGACAACTCCGGCTCGCGCTGCTCGCCCGTCCCGCCAGGGCGCGACGACGGTCGAGTTCGCCCTCACGGTCCCGATCGCCTTTCTCCTGCTGATCGCGTCGGTCGAGTTCGCGCGGGTTAACATGATCCGCAACACGCTCGTGAACGCCGCCTATACGGGGGCACGCCGGGCGATGGTCCCGGGCGCCACCGCCGAGGTGACGAAGACCGAAGCCAGGAAGGTGCTCAGTCTGACCGGGATCAAGGGGGGAACCGTCACGGTCGAGCCCAACGTCCTGACGAACACGACCTCACAGGTCACCGTGACGGTGACGGTCCCGCTGAACCAGAATTCCTGGGTCGCGCCGACCTTCATGAAGGAAAATCAGTACAGCCGGACCTGTACGCTCTCGCGCGAGATGGCCAAGCGATGAGTCTCCTGCCGGTCACGGGGCCGGCGCGTTCGTCGTCCCGGCTGCGGCCTGCTCTTCTTTGAGTCGCAGCTGACCGCAGGCGGCATCGATGTCCGCCCCCTTCCGCTTCCGGACGGTGGCGTTGACTCCGCCGTGTTCGAGCGTCTCGGCGAACAGCTTCGTCCGCGGGACCGCCGGCGCCTCGAGGCCCGTCGGCTCCACCGGGTTCATCGGGATCAGGTTGACGTGCGCGACGCGGTGCCGCAGGAGCTTGGCGAGTTGCTTCGCGTGCTCGACGTCGTCGTTCACGCCGGCGAGCAGGACGTACTCATACGTGACCCGCCGTCCCGACGCGGCGAAGTAGTCGTCCGCCGCCGCGAGGATCTCTTCGACTCCGATGTTCTTGTTCACCGGGACGATCTGCGTCCGGAGAGGGTCGTTCGGAGCGTGCAGTGAGATCGCGAGGTTGTACGCCTGACCGTAGCGGCCGAGTTCCCGGATCTTCTCCGGCAGGCCGACGGTCGAGATCGTGATCCGCCGGGCTCCGAGGCCGAGGCCCCCCTTTTCGTTGAGGCTTTCCAGGGCGGGCAGGAGTGCCTTGAGGTTGGCGAGCGGCTCTCCCATTCCCATGACGACGACGTTGGTGATCCGCTCCTCGCCGGTCATGAGGCGGTCGAGGCGGAGGAACTGGTCGAGGATCTCGCCGATCGAGAGGTTCCGCTTCACCCCCATGAGGCCGCTGGCGCAAAAGACGCAGCCCATGGCGCAGCCGACCTGCGTGCTGATGCAGACGGTCCGGCGGTCGTCTTCCCGCATCAGGACGCATTCGGTGTGCTCGCCATCGGCAAGCCGCAGAAGGAGTTTTTCCGTGCGGTCGGAGGCGACCTGATGGCGGGCGACTTCGGAGGCGAAGAGGCGAAATTCTTCAGTGAGGGCGGTGCGGAGGGCGGCCGGGATGTCGTGCATCGCGGCGAATTCGCTGACCCGCTTGCCGAAGATCCAGCGGCGGATCTGGTCGGCCCGGAACGAGGGGTAGCCGCGGCTGTCGAGCCAGTCGATGAGCTGGGCGCGGGTGAGATCGAGGAGTGGGCGGAGCGGCTCGTTGGTCGCGGGTCCGGTGGGGACCCCGTCGACGACGGCGGTTGCGGTGGCGATGATTGGTAGCTGCATGGAGTATTAAACCATGTTTCCACGCGAAATTCCTGCAGCCAAAGTGAACCCCGTTCTCGCCGGCACAGCTCCCATAGCTCAAACCCAACGTTCCACGGCAGTCAGGGGTCAAGGGGGCAACCCCTTGCCGCCGGAGGCGCTTCAATGAGGAACCGTGGTAAGTAACGGGCGACCGCTTTAGGACACCGGCGTTGAGGACTCCCTCAAAATACACCGCTGGCTTTGCAATCCCCGCGCGTTGGTGAGGGGGGCATACGGCACGCTATCCGCGTTTGGACACGTTCTCCTTCAGAATATCTCCCGACGGCCAGGCCTCCGGCGGGCAAAGGGGCGTTGCCCCTCTGCACTCCCCACCAGGGGGACCCCCTGGACCCCGGTTAGGTCGGCACACCATGACGAACTCGTTCCCTCATGTCGTTGAAGTCACCCTTCACAATCGCTCTGATTCTCAATCTCCCTCCCCCACACGCTCTCGACGGAGACCCCGCATGATTCGTCTGGCACTGCTGCTCGCCTGTGCAATCTCGCTCGCCACTCCCCACCACCTCCGCGCGGACAACACCCCCACCGCACCCGTCGCCAAGGCCATGGCCGACGCCGCCAACAAAGTCCTGGCATCGCTCGACGACGCCCAGAAGGCCAAGGTCGTCATGAAGTTCGACGACCCCGCCCGCCTTGACTGGCACAACATCCCCAAGCCGGTCCGCAAAGGGGTCCAGCTCCGCGAGATGACCCCCGAACAGCAGAAGCTCTGCCACGAGCTCCTCAAGAGCGCCCTCAGCGACTCCGGCTACGAAAAAGCCTCCCGGATCATGTCCCTGGAGAACAACCTCCGCGAAGGGGAAAAGAACATCCAGAACGGCAACCTCCGCGACCCGCTCCGGTACTTCCTCACGATCTTCGGCACCCCGTCGGACAAGGGAACCTGGGGCTGGAGCTTCGAAGGCCACCACTTCTCCCTCAACTTCGCCGTTCGCGACGGCCTCGTCATCGGCGAAACGCCCAGCTTCTGGGGCGCCAACCCGGCCACGGTCTACCTGCACATCGACGGCGGACCGGAAAAGGGAATCCGGACCCTCGCCAAGGAAGAACAGCTCGCCTTCGACCTCGTGAACTCCCTCGACGACGCCCAGAAGAAGAAGGCCATCATCGCCGAGAAGGCCCCCGCCGAGTACCGCAACGCCGGCAACCCCGAGCCGCCGAAGGGACCGGCCGAAGGGATCTCCGCGAAGGAACTGAACGAAACCCAGCGGAAGCTCCTCTGGTCGCTCCTTGAGACCTACAACAGCCACCTCGAAGACGCTCTCGCCGCCGAACGGCTCAAGGAACTCCAGGCCGCTGGCCTCGACAATCTCTCCTTCGCCTGGCTCGGTTCGACGAAGCCCCACATGGGCCACTCCTATCGGATCCAGGGCCCGACCTTCATCCTGGAGCTGATCAACGTCCAGTCCGACACCGAAGGAACCGTGGCGAACCACATCCACTCGGTCTGGCGGAGCCTCACCCGCGACTTCGGCCTGACGGCCAAGTAGCCGCCCGACGGAATCCTGCTGAAGGACTCTCACGCGGAGGCGCGGAGAGCGGAACTGGCCACCGGGTCACGCTCCGCTCTCCGCGACCTCCGCGTTGTGTTTTGCAGGAAGGTTGAGCCACAGATAAACACAGATGGACACAGATAAGAGGTCAGGAAGAGACCGAGGACCTTTGCCGGAACTCGAAGGCTCGCTGTCCGCCCCAGCCCAGGCCTGTCTCCTATCCGTGTTTATCTGTGTTCATCTGTGGCCCCCCTTCCTCTCCCTCCCGAAATGCCGGCCGGCCCGCGTCGTCGTGGCTGATCCCCGCGTCACAATCTAAGATTCCCGTGAGAGACCGTTCCAAACCGTGAGGCGAGGCCGAGCCCGCCGCACGTCCTCCTTTTTCGTCCGAGTCAGGAAGCGTCGAGATGCCGTGGATTGTCGAGCAGAGTGAGCAGATTTCCTGGGAACGCCTCCGCGAGCTGATGGCCCAGACCGTCGCCGAAGCCCGCAAACGCCTCTGCGCGGAGCCGAAGCGCGTCCTTCTCCTCCCGCCGGACATCACCCGCATGCACTCGGGCGTCGGCCGGCTGACCGAGATGCTCTACGAGATGCTCTCGCCGGAAGCGGACGTCCACGTCATCCCGACCCTCGGCCAGCACGTCCCGCACACGCCCGAAGAGAACGAGCGGATGTTCGGGAAGGTCCCGAACGAGCGGATCCACGCGCACGACTGGCGGAACGGCTGCGTGAAGGTCGGCGAGATCTCGGGCGAGGAAGTCGCCGCCTCCTGCGGCGGCGTGGCCGACTGGCCGATCCCGCTCACGCTCAACAAGATGCTCATGGAAGGGAAGTGGGACCTCATCATCCACCTCGGGCACGTCGTCCCCCATGAAGTGCTGGGCTTCGCCAACCACAACAAGAACTACTTCATCGGCGTTGGCGGCAAGGAGCTGATCTGCGCGTCGCACCTCATGGCGGCGACCTGCGGCATCGAGAACAACCTCGGCAACCTCGTGACTCCCGTCCGCCACTGCTTCAACGTGGCCGAAGAGCGGTATCTCAAGCACCTGCCGGACGTCTACGTGCAGGTCGTCATGGCCCGCAACGCGAAGAACGAGCTCGTTCACACCGGCGTCTACATCGGTGACGACCTCGACACCTACCTCGGCGCGGCCCGCCAGTCCCGCGAGCAGAACATCACGGTCTTCGACCAGCCGGTCAAGAAGATCGTCTGTGTCATGCAGGGGGACGAGTTCGTCAGCACCTGGGTCGCCAACAAGGCGGTCTACCGGACCCGCATGGCCCTCGCCGACGGAGGAGAACTCCTCATTCTCGCCCCCGGCCTCAAGCGGTTTGGCGAGCAGCCGGACGTCGACGCCATCATCCGCAAGTACGGCTACACCGGCACCGAACACGTGATGAAGCTCTACAAGACGGAGCCGGACCTGCAGGAGCTGGCCCACGCCACGGCCCACCTGCTGCACGGCTCGTCCGAAGGCCGGTTCAAGATCACCTATGCCCCGGGCTTCCTCTCGAAGGCCGAGATCGAGCAGGTCAACTTCCAGTACGCCGACCTCGCCGAGATGACGAAGCGTTATCGGCCGGACGAGTGCCAGGAAGGCTGGAACAAGACGGCGGACGGCGAAGAGTACTTCTTCATCCCCACTCCGTCGGCCGGCCTGTGGTCGACCCGCGAACGCCTTTACAACCGGGCCACCGGATTCGGCGGCGACAAGGTCCCGTCGGTCGGGGGCTGATCTCAGCGAGGCGGTGTTCCAGCGGGCCACGGCCTCGTCGCCGTGGCCCCTGCCCCAGGCAGTGCCGGTGGGCAGACCGAACCCGATCGGAAGGGCCTGCGAATGAGCCGCATCATCCACAACGTCGGCAAGGTCCTGCTTCACGCAGGTCTCGTTGGTGTCGCACTCCTGTCCGGCTGCGGACAGGAGGCGCCACCCGCCATCGCGCCGATCCCCAAGATCGACGTCGATCAGGAGATCCGAGCGAAGACGAAGTCGCAGCCGCTGGCGTTTCAGGAGCAGACGGTCGGTTCGGCCACCCTGGAGGACCTCCAGCGGAAGTTTCCCGAGGCGACGTTCAAAGGGGCGGATGACGGGACCGGGTTCTCAACGCTGACGATTTTCGCGTCGGCCGATGCTCCGCTGGACCTCGTCGGAGTCCCCCTCCGCCATGTCGATTTCGACTGCTGGGAGGGGAAGCTCCTGTCGATCACCCACTGGTACGACTCGAAGGACTTCGAGGCGCTGGAGAAGGGGCTTCAGGCTCAGTACGGCGAGGGGGAAGAGGTGATCGCCGGCCAGGGATGGCGGATGTGGAAGACGACGGGCCACCAGACCATGACCCTGCTGCGCCGGGCGGGAACGGTCTGGATGAAGGACGACTCCCTTTCCGAGAAGCTCGAGCAGGCGAAAGCCTCGCGCCCATCCCCTTGAGGAGCGGCGTCCGGGCCGCATCCCACATTGGCCATGCGGCCGGCGCCTCGACCTCACGCCATCGCCTTCACGCCCACGATCCGGATCCGACGGTAGTCCGCCCACCACGCGCCGTCCCGATGGAGTTCCCCGTGGAGTCGCGCCTCCGCCGATGCGAACACCGCATCGGCCTGCTCGGGCGACAGCGATTCGATCCACCCGCGGCGGAACATCCGGTACCAGTTCCGGAGCCCTTCCTCCCCTTCGAGCTTCGTCGGGCGGTCGAAGAGCCACGCTGCCTGGACCTCGATGCCGTGCCGTTCGAGCAGGGGCGCGTATTCCCCGATCGATGGGTAGTACCAGTCGTGGACCGGCCGCTGTCCGGTGACCGCAGCCATCGCGTCGAGCAGCCCGGTCAGGACGCGGCGGATGTTGTCCTTCCCGCCGAACTCGACCACGAACCGTCCGCCCGGCTTCAGGAGCGCCGCCATATTCCGGACGGCCTCCTCGGCCCGGTTCACCCAGTGCAGCACCGCGTTCGAGAAAATCGCTTCAAAGCTCCCCGGAGCCAGTTCCGCCGGCAGGCGATCGGCCGAGATATCGACCTGCAGCCACGGAAGCGATGGGTAGGCGGCCCGCGCCGCATCGATCATCTCCGCCGAGCTGTCGATTCCGGTCACGACCGCGCCGACGTTGGCGATCTGCGACGTCAGGTGCCCGGTGCCGCAGCCGACATCGAGAATCCGTTCACCGGACTGCGGCGCCAGAAGCCCGACGAGGTCTTCCCCGTACTTCGTGACGAATGCATGGCGGGTGTCATAGAGAGCGGTGTTCCACTGGTTCGTCGCCAATTCCTTCTCCTCGTTCTCAAGTCCCCGGGGCGATGCGATCCTCGCCCGCCAGGGAATTCGTATTACGGGGCTCCGCCGGATCTGCGATCCTGACAGCTCCCGCAGGAGAGGAGCCGATGAGAGTCCCCCAGGTTCACCGGAAGAACACCGATGATAACTCGATGGTCCCGATGATCGACGTGACGTTCAACCTTCTCGTCTTCTTCGTCGTCGCGGGAGCGGGAGTCAGCGCGGAGAAACTCCTCTCGGCCAATCTTCCCGCGGAAGGGGCGATCCAGACCGAGGTCGTCGTCCCGCAGAGCGAACCGTGGCTCGTCCGCGTGTTCCTCAAGCTCTCGCTCGCCCCGGGATCCGGCGAGTTCACCGTCGACATGAACGGCACTTCCTACACTGACATCGAACTCCTCAAGGAGCAGCTCAAGACGCTGGCGGAAGTCGACGCCAAGAACCCGATCGTCCTCGACGTTGCGCGGGAAGTCCCCGTCGGCAGGATGGTCGAGATCTACGACACCTGTAAAGCGGCCGGTTTCACGTCGATCAGCTTCGCCGCCAAGGACGTTCCGGCGACACAGTGAGCGTTTGGCTCGGAAGAAGAATTCAGCCACGGATGAACACAGATCAACACGGATAAAGGCAAGTGGAGGAGGGATCCGATCACGTCTCCGACCAATCTGTGTTCATCCGTGTCGATCTGTGGCTAGATCTCTTCGGCTAATGCCGCGCCGCCGCAATCACTGAAGCCTACGCCAGCACCTTGCGGATCGGCTCGACCTCTTCGACGCCGACGAGCTTCTGATTGAGCCCGCCGTAGAAGTAGCTCAGCCGGTTCGGGTCGAGCCCCATCCGGTCAAGGACGGTGGCGTGCATCTGTTTCACGTGGAAGCGGTCTTCCACGGCCGCGGCCCCCAGTTCATCCGTCGACCCGACGCTGACGCCCCCCTTGATCCCGCCGCCGGCCATCCACATCGTGAAGCCGTACGAGTTGTGGTCGCGGCCGGTCCCCTTGGCATACTCCGCGGTCGGCTGCCGTCCGAACTCTCCTCCCCAGACGATCAGCGTCTTGGAGAGCAGGCTCCGCTGCTTGAGGTCTTCCAGAAGCCCGGCGATCGGCTTATCAGTCTCGCCGGCGTGCAGGTTGTGGTTCTTCTCCATGTCGGAGTGGGCGTCCCAATTGTCGTCGTTGTGGGCTCCGCCGGAGTAGAGCTGAATGAACCGCACGCCCCGCTCGACAAGCCGGCGAGCCAGAAGGCACTGCCGGGCGAACGTGGAGCACTTCGGATCGTCAAGTCCATACAGCTTCTGCGTCGCCTCCGTCTCCTGCGACAGGTCGACCGCCTCGGGAGCATTGGCCTGCATCTTGAAGGCCAGTTCGTAGCTGGCGATCCGGGCGGCGAGGTTGGAATTGTCCGACCGCACTACTTCGTGCTCCTCGTTGTAGGCGCGGAGCGTATCAAGCAGCTTCCGCTGGGCCGACGTCCCGAGCTCCTGCGGCGGAGCGAGGTCGAGGATCGGGCTCCCCTGCGAGCGCATCACCGTCGCCTGGTAGGAAGCGGGCATGTATCCGCTGCTCCAGTTCTTCGGCCCCGAGATCGGCCCGCCGCGGGGGTCGAGCATGACAACAAACCCGGGCAGGTTCTCGTTGACGGTCCCCAGGCCGTAGTTGAGCCAAGACCCGATGCACGGGCTCCCACTCAGGACCTTGCCGCTGTTCATCATCAGCATCGCCGAGCCGTGGATCGGCGAGTCGGCGGTCATCGAGTGCAGGAAGGCGATGTCGTCAACCTTCTGCGCCAGGTGCGGGAAGAGATCACTGACGTACTTGCCGCACTCGCCGTACTGGTTGAACTTCCAGCGAGGCTCGACGATCCGCCCCTCGTTCTTATGCCCGCCGCGGCCGAACGTCTTGACCTGGATCGTCTGGTTGTCGCGACCGGTCATGGACGGCTTGTAGTCGAACGTATCGACATGGCTCGGCCCGCCGTACATGTAGAGGAAGATGCAGGCTTCCGCATGCGGTGTGTGATGCGGCGCCTTGGGGGCCAGGGGATTGACGAACGGCGTCTTCCCATCGGCGGCCACCGCCTGCCGCGCGAAGAACTCATTCCCCAGCATCCCGGCAAGCGCCGTCCCGGCAAACCCGGCTCCCGACTCCCACAGGAATTCCCGACGCGTGCGACCACAGAAGTTCGAGGGCATGGAATACTCTTCTCTACTGACGCGGGCGGATCACTGAGGAACGATATCGCCACTGCCGAAATCGGTCAGGAGGCGATCGTACCAGTAGGCGTTGTCTCGTGCGTGGTGGTGCACGGCCAGAAACACGATCTCGTTTTCAACTTCCGCAAACACAACGAGGTAGGGGAACTTTCGGACTCGTTTGAACTGGAGAAGCCCGCCGTCGCGGATGCCGATCAGGGGATTCTCCGCGATCTGTTCGAAGGTCCGGGTCAATTCGTCAAGGAATCGCTCTCCCAAGCCACGGCGTCTCTCCTCGTAACGGTTCACCGCGCGTCGGATGTCGCGTTCCGCTTCACTCAGCAACCGGGCGGGTTTCATGGAGGTCCTGCCGGATCGCCTGAAGGGTCTCTCTCCACGGAAGCAGAACGGCCGTCCCGTCAGCGATGCTCTTCAACCTCCGTTCGAACTCGGCCTGTTCGGAAACGGGCAGTTCGAGCGGAAGTGTTTCCTCGATCCGCAGCCAGATCGCCTCCCGCAGCGGGGCGGGAAGCTCGCGAATCTGGTCAACAAGGCGTTCGACATCGGGGGGAAGGGCTGCGGCCGCCATTCTCGAACTCCGGGGACACTGGACGAACACGTCGACGACGCCTCGAATCAGTCCAGATACACAAACTCATTCAGGTTCAGGACGGTCAGGCAGAAATACCGCAGCGCGGCATCCGGAGCCTGCCCGAACTCCGTTTCGAGCGATTCGATCAGCTTCACGCCCCGCTCGACCTCCGCCTCCGCCGGCTCGCGCTGGAACGCTCTGCGGAGTGCCAGGCGGACCTGTGCCGACCGATCCTTGCCGGCCGACTCCTTGAGATAGCTGGCAAGCTTCTGCGACTCCTCCTGCAGGAACACGCTGTTGAGCATGCTGAGCGCCTGCGTCGGCTGCGTCGTGGCGAACCGGACGGGGCAGGTGAAGTCCGTATCGGCCACGTCGAAGTTGGCGAGCAGCGGAACGGTCAGCGACCGCTTGAGGTGGATGTAGATGCTCCGGCGGCGGCGGTCCTCGTCGGTCGACTGATTCCATCCGGCCCCCGGCATCGACTGCCCGGCGAGGACTTCCTTCTCGATCACCGGGTAGATGCTCGGGCCGAACATCTTGTCGAGGTTGAGCGTGTTGTTGACCGCGAGGATCGAGTCCCGGATCTCCTCGGCCCGCAGCCGCCGCATGTCGAACCGCCACATCAGGAGGTTCTGCGGATCCTTGGCGAGCGCCGCCGCGTTCCCCTGCGACGACATCTTGTACGTGTTCGACGCCAGGATCAGCCGGTGGAGGTGGCGGAGGTCCCAGCCGCTCTCCATGAACTCGGCGGCGAGCCAGTCGAGGAGTTCCGGATGGCTGGCCGGATCCCCCTGCAGACCGAAGTTGTTCGTCGAAGGGACGAGACCGCGGCCGAAGTGCCACTGCCAGATCCGGTTGACCATCACGCGGGCCGTGAGCGGGTTGTCCCGGCTGACGATCCACTCGGCGAGGGCCCGCCGCCGCCCGGTGCTGGCGCCGCTCTCGGGCGGAGCGATGTTCGGCGCCGGCGGAGAGAGGACGGCCGGGAACGCCGGCTCCACGACATCCCCATCGGCGTGCGCGTTGCCGCGGATCAGGATCGTCGTCTCGGGGGCCTGGCTGCCGTTCTCCTTGATGACGAGCGCCTGGCTGGCGCTCCGCGGCGGCCGGTTGCGGAGCTCGCGCCACTCCCGGCGAACCCGGGCGTAGTCGTTGAAGTCGTCCTGCGAGATTTCGGCACCGATGTGCTTCTGGATCACACGCAGCCGCTCGCTGTCCCGCGTGAAGTCATCCTTCTCACCGCCCACGAGATGCGGGCGGATCTGATCTTCCGTCCGGTCGAGATGCTTCCGAAGGGCGGCGACCGTCTGTTCCCAGCGCTGTTTCTGCTCCGCATCGAGGACATCTTCGTCCGGCGAGGCGATGCTCATCACCGACGCTTCCATGACCGACTCATCCGACCGTTTGCCGTAGTGCCGGATGTTTCGGAAGAAGGCGGCAAAGCGGTAGTAGTCCGCCTGCGGAACCGGGTCGAGCTTGTGGTCGTGACAGCGGGCGCAGTTCAGCGTCAGTCCCAGGAACGCCTGTCCTGTCGTACCCACGATGTCATCGATGCCGTCGTAGAACGCCAGGAGCGGGTCGGCGGGCTCATCGTCCCACAGCCCGAGCCGGTAGTACGCGGTGGCGATCATCGAGTCCCGGGTGACGGCATCGAGCTCATCCCCCGCGAGCTGCTCGCGGACGAACTGGTCATACGGCTTGTTCTGGTTGAACGCCTGGATGACGTAGTCGCGGTACCGCCAGACGAACGGCTTGGGATTGTCCCGCTCGAAGCTGTTGGTCTCCGCATACCGGACGAGGTCGAGCCAGTACCGCCCGTAGTGCTCACCATGGTGCGGCGAGGTCAGGAGGTTCTCAACGAGGTCGTTGTAGGCCCCTTCGGACGGAGCTTTCGAATAGGAGTCGACGAGGTCGGGCTGCGGGGGAAGGCCGACGAGGTCGTAGTGGACGCGCCGCAGGAGTTGCTGCGGCGGCGCGGGCGGGTTCGGTTCGAGCTGGTTCTGCCGTAGCTTGTCGAGGATGAAGGCGTCGATCGGGTTGGCGACCCAGCCGGCATCCTTCGGCGTCGGCACATCGGGGCGGACGACCTTGCGGAACGACCAGAAGTTCTTCGTCTCCTCCGTCACTTTCGGGGGCCCGTGCGTCTCGGCGACCGCGGGGGCATCGCCGGCGGGCATCGGGAGGCCGATCTCGACCCATTTGCGGAGGGTGGCGAGCTGCGGCGCAGGGAGCTTGCCCGCGGGGGGCATCTCGAAGCCCTCGTAGTTCACCGCCTGGAGCAGGACGCTCTCGCCGACGTTCTCGAGGTCGACACCGGGGCCGCTTTCGCCTCCCTTGAGGATGGCGTTGCGGCCGGCGAGCGTCAGGCCCCCCTTGGCCTTGCCCGGCCCGTGGCACTTGTAGCAGTGCTCTTCCAGGATCGGGAGGACGTCCTTCTTGTAGAAGTCCAGTTGCTCCGCGGGGAAGGTCTTGTCGTCCGCCGGGAGGGCGGTTGCGGAGAGAGCGGTCCAGCCGATGGAAAACGCTGCGACGAGGCGTTTGAGCATGAGCGCGACGGGAAGGAGTCGGAGGACGGTCAACGGCGTGATGCCGGGCAATTCATCCTAACCGGTCGGACGTTGGGTGAACACATTCGCAGCGGTTCAGCCGAGGTTGCGGGAGGGTATCCGCGTAGACCGTTCTTGCCGGCGCGGCTCCCATAGCTCAAACCCAACGTGCGACGGCAGGCTGGGGTCAAGGGGCCAGAAAACAACACAGGCCCCCTTGCCGCCGGAGGCATTTTCGATGGGGAACCGTGGTAAGCAACGGATGTCCCCTTTGTGGGACCAGCGTTGAGGACTCCTCCACATCACACCGTGGGCTTTGCAATCCCCGCGGGTTGGTGAGGGGGCATACGGCACGGTGTCCGCGCTTGGACACTCGCTCCTTCAGACATCTCTCGACAAGACGGCCTCCGGCGGGCAAGGGGCATTCTGCCCCCTGCACCCCCTGACCAGGGTCCCCCTGGACCCGGTTCTGGCACGCTTCAGGCAAAGTCGCGAGCTGTCAGCGACTCACCACGGCGATAAGCGACATTCCCCAGATGCGCCAGCGTCGACGCCGTCGCTCCCACCGACAACGGTGCCACCGGCGTCGCTCGCGTCCGCACACAATCCAGGAAGTTGCGGATGTGCGGTCCAAGCAACTCCGTCGCGTCCGCCGTCAAACTGTCCTTCCGGTCATAAACCTTCCAGCCACCACGGTCGACCACCAGCGTCCCGTCCGAGCCATAGAACGCAGTCCCGGCCGTCCGCCCCTCGATCCCATGCGAGGACCACTGCCGATGCTCCCACTGAATCATCGCCCCCGGGTACTCATAGTGAACGGTCAGCGTGTCCGGAGTCTCGCGGTCATCTTCCAGCTCCAGAATCCCCCCCGTCGCCATCACGCGGTTCGGCATCTGCACGCCCAGTCCCCAGGCCGCCACGTCGAGGAAGTGAACGCCCCACCGGCTCAGCTCCCCGCCACCGTAGTCCCAGTACCACTGCCAGTTCTGATGGAACCGATTCGGATGAAACGGCCGTGACTCCGCAGGCCCCAGCCACGCGGCATAGTCGACTCCCTTCGGAGCGACCGCCTCTTCCTTCAACCCGATCGGCTTGCGACGGTGAACCACCCAGGCCCGCGCCATCCGCACCCGGCCGATGACGCCGCTCTGGATCGCCGCAATCGCCGACTGAAAATGCGCTCCACTCCGCTGTTGCAGTCCAACCTGAACAACGCGGCCAGACTCGGCCGCTGCTGCGGAAACGCGGCGGACCTCGTCGATCGTCTGACCGATCGGAGCTTCAACGTAAACGTCCTTCCCCGCCGCACACGCCTCGGTCGTGATCTGACCGTGCCAGTGGTCCGGCGTCGCCACAAAGAGGGCATCGATCCCCGGATCATCGAGGAGCCGCCGATAGTCCGAAGCGGTCTTCGGCAACCGCGAGAACCGCTCGCCGAACTCCGACCGGACCCCGTACAGGACCGACGAGTCGACGTCGCACAACGCTGCCACTTCAACACCCGGCTGCTGAAGGACTTCGCTGAGAAGATCCTTCCCCCAAGCCCGCACGCCGATGATGCCGACGCGGATCGGAGTCTTGACGCTGTCAGACGAGGCATGCACCGCCTCCAGCCCGACGATCCCGGCCGCCGCGCCGGCCGCGCTGCGTGACAGGAACTGCCGCCGATTTCCTTCCCGATTCAGATACTGTTCGAGGTTCATTCGCAATCCGGAAACGCCTGCCCGACTCGTATTGGGCTCTCCACCTTACCATGACGAGGCCGACTTCTCAGTATTTTTCGTCCGAAGGCTGGAAAATCAATCTTCCAAGGGAGTTACGTTCCCGAGAAGTCGCCGGCCCGCCGGAAAACACGGCCAGCCGGACGCGAAGCCGACCGCCCCCCATTTTTCCCCTTTCGCGGCATCCCCGCCCCTTTCCCGCGAAAACGTCCCCAGCGGCCGGCGTATCTTCGATCGGAGCGGGTCACAGTCCGGGCGCGGGGAGGGGGAGGGTTCATGAGCCGAGCCAAAGTCTGCCAGGCGATACTTGTTCTCTTGTTCTGTGCGACGTTCTGCAGCGAGGCGTTCCCACAATTTGGTGGCAGCGGTACCCAGCCCGATTCCAAGCTCGGTTCGAGGCCCCCTCGTCGCCCGGCCGCGATGACCCGTGGCGGGACGGAATCCCCCGCTCCCGCACCGGAGGGTGCGGGAGCTCTTCCTCCGAGTCTTGCGATCGAGATCCCGGATGAGCCGCGGACGATCGATCCCGTCACGCTCCTGCCGCCGGAGCTGACCCGTAAGAGCACCGTCGCGTTCGAAAAGACTCCGTTCAAGGAGGTCGTCAAATGGCTTCGCGACGAGGCGAAGCTCAACGTCGTCGTCGATCCTTCGGCGACCGCGGCCAACCACCTGCTGAGCACGGAGCCGGTCACCGACGCGCTGCGGGACGAGCCGATCTACTTTCTCCTCGATCGCCTGGAAACCTTGGAACTGGGCTGGCACATCGAGGAGGGAGTCCTGTTCCTCGAGAGCTTCGACCAGGCTTTGGATCATCGCGTCACCATTTCCTACAACCTCGGCGCCCTGTTCGACGCCGGCTTCCGTAGCCAGCCGATCCTGGACTCGCTCCAGCAGGAAGTGGCCGGCCCCTGGGACGCGGATGAGCCCGGAACGGGAACGCTGATCCTGCTCGGCGACGTGCTGTTCGTTCGACAGCACCGTCGAGCGCAAATTGAGGTCGCGGCCTTGCTGGCGGCGCTGGAGAAGCACGGACGGCGGACAGTCCTCGTCGATCCGCCGCAGCACGTCGCGCTTTCCGAAGCGCTTCGGCACCGGGTCACCGTCCGCTTCCAGAACCTGTCCATTCGCGAAGGGATCCAGCAGCTGGCCGCACAGGCGGAGACAGAGATCCGCTTCGCCCCCGAACTGAAGGATGCGGGGGTCAACGTGGATGAGGACCTGATCTCGCTTTCCGTCAGCGAACAACCCCTCCAGACCGTGCTCTCCAACCTGCAGACGGGGACGAAGCTGGCGCCGGAGATCCGCGCGGGGGCTCTCTGGCTCACCACCGCCGACGCCCTTAACGAGCACAGGCTCACCGCCGTCTTCGACGTCCGGGATCTCTGCCGCAGTCATGACGAAGCGGGGGCACTGGGCGACGCCATTCAAACCCAGACCGCCGGCCCTTGGTACGCCGACCAGCCTGGCACGGGAACCATCTCCTTTGTGAAACCGGGGGTCCTCGTCGTCCGACAGACCCGCCCGCAGCTCGACGCGGTCCTCGACCTCCTTGAAAGCTACCGGGTGGCCCTCAAAGCGTCGAAACCCCGCCCGAAGGACGACAGCGAGGACAAGCAGGAGACACTCTACTATCGGGTCCCGGCCGCCGTAGCCGACGACCTTCTCACACTCATTCCCCGCCTCGTCGCCCCCGAGTCCTGGCAGGGAGCCAACGCCGGACAGGGGACGATCCTGAAGTCGGCGTCGTTCCCCGAAACCACACCAGTCGGGGCCGTAACAACGGCGGACGCCGGCGGAAAGTCCGGACCTCCGGCCCCGGCGGCAGTCGTCGTCACTCCCTATTCGGTGCTCATCGTCCGCCAGTCACGCCGGAATCATCGCGTGATCGCTGAGACGATCCACAAGATTCGGTTTGGGGACACTTTGGTCGACGAGTATCCCTTCCTGGGCGGAGGTGGGATGGGGGGCGGCATGGGAGGATTCGGCGACGGCAGCCAGCAGGGGGGCGGCTTCGGCGGCGGATTCTTCCGCATTCCTGCGGGTGAAGGAACATCGCCGACGGCGCCACCCCCGGAGCCCATCATCCCCACCGAGGCCTCGGCACGCGAGGCGGAAGGCCGAACGCCATCGACTGAACCGATCCCTTGAACCGGCAGCCCGCCGTAGGCTCACCGCCTCAGCCCACCCGCGGCAAGGCGGCTCGCCCCGCGGGACTTCGAACCGCCCTTCACCGCATAGCGATTCCACCACGAGGCCGCGCCATGATCCGGTTCCTTTCTCCCGCCTCGGCCTGTCTTCTCGGACTGCTGATCGGATCCAGTCCGGCCAGATTGTATGCACAGCCCGCCGCTGCTCCGGCGACTCCGCCGCCTGCTGCCGTCGCCCCGGCTCCCAGCCTGCAGATCGTCATTCCGGACGAGCCCCGTCACATCGGGACGGAAGGGCTCCTTCCGCCTGCCCTGACAAAGGCCGTGACGGTCGAGTTCGAGGGCCGCCCGTTGGCGGATGTCGTCGGATGGCTGCGCGACGACCAGAAGCTCTCCGTCGTCGTCGACAAACCGCTCCGCTCCGAACTGGCCACGGCGGTTGTCACCGACCGGCTGGCCGACGAGCCGCGGGAGCTCCTGCTCAACCGGCTCGAGACCGTGAATGTCGGCTGGTACCTCGACAAAGGAGTGCTTCACCTCGGCCGGCAGAACGAGGCGAGCTCACATCACCTCCAGGTCCAGTACAATCTGGCCCCCCTGCTTGACGCCGGATTCGAAGCCGATCGCCTCATCGAGACAGTACGGAAAGGGACCAGTGGTCCGTGGTCCAGCGAGACACCGGCCACCAGCGGGACCACGGTCCTGGTCGGGGATGTTCTGTTCGTAAAGCAGAACCAGCGGACGCAGACGGAAGTGGCGGCCCTGCTGGCGGCCCTGGCGAAGCACGGCCGCCGAACATTGCTCCTCGATCCGCCGCAGCACACAGCCCTGCGAAAGACGCTCACGCAGCCGATCTCCATCAATCTGGATGAAGTCCCCCTTGGCACCGCCATCCGGCAGGTCGCGGCGAAGCTGCAGGTCCCCCTCCGAATCGATCCTCGCGTCGGCAAGGTCCTCAACCTGGAGCGGGAGCCGGTCACGCTCGTGGCCGAGGACGAAGACCTCACGACGATCCTGTCCCGGATGTCGAAGACAGCCCTTGCCCCGGAGATCCGCTACGGAGCGTTGTGGGTCACGCCCAGGAACATCGAGGCCGACCGAAGCCTGACCGCGGTCTACGACGTCCGCGACCTGTGCCTCGACTTCGCCGAATCGGCGGCTCTGGAGCTGGCGATCCGGAACCAGATCCCCGGTCAGTGGCTCCTGGCCAATTCAAACATCGGCGTGATCGGGTTTCCGCGGCCGGGCATCCTGGTCGTCCGCCAGAAGCTCCCCCAGCTCGACGCCATTGAGGAGCTCCTGGAGAACTACCGGGACGCCCTGCGGGTCTCCAAACCCCGCCCCCAGGCCCGGGCCGGACTTCAGAAGCTCGAACTCCGGATCTATCGGGTGCCGACCGAAATGGCCGAGGATGCGGAGTCGATCCTGCGGGACCTCGTTGCGCCGACGAGCTGGCAGAGCGCCGTCCCGGATCAGCCCGGGACGATCCGCCGCGCGAACGCTCCTTCGGAGCTGAAAGTCCTCGAAGGAGGGGTTGCGCGCCCCCAGGCGGATAAGCCGGGCGCGCCGGGCGTGGCCCTGCGCCCTTACTCCGTGCTTCTGATCCGGCAGACCGTCGAGAACCACCAGGAGATCGCCCGGCTCCTGCATCGCCTGGAGCAGGGAGATCCCCCGGTGCCGGCGACTTCCTTCGAACGCAAGGGCCCGAGCGGCTTCGGACGTGGTTTTTTCGAGCAGCCCCGCTGATTGATGATCGTCAGCGCAGGGTGTCAGGTCGACACGTACCGACGGATGGCCCCTTGCTCATTCCCACCGGGTCCAGGGGCACCCTGGTGGGGAGTGCAGAGGGGCCTGTGTTGTTTTCTTGGCCCTCTTGCCCGCCGGAGGCCTGGCCGTCGAGAGATATCTGAAGCGCGCTGTGTCCAAACGCGGACAACGTGCCGTATGCCCCCTCACCAACCCGCGGGGATTGCGATGTAAGCGGTGTGAATTGAGGGAGTCCTCATAGCTGGTACCACAAAGGGGACATCCGTTGTGTCCCACGGTTCCGCGACGAAAATGCCTCCGGCGGCAAGGGGGCGTGGCCCCCTTGACTCCAGGCTGCCGTCGCACGTTGGGTTTGAGCTATTGGTGTCGTGCCGGCAAGGACGCGATCCGCCCCCCCCACCTACTCAAACCACGCTGAAGTAGTACCGCGTCAGGTGCAGGAAGACAGGCGCCGCAAAGCACAGGGAGTCGATCCGGTCGAGGATGCCGCCATGCCCCTCGATCGCCCGCCCCCAGTCCTTCACGCCGTAATCCCGCTTGATGGCGGACATCACAAGCCCTCCGCCGAAACCCATGCCGGCAATCGCCAGGGACATCCCCGCCGACTGCAGCGGCGTGAACGGCGTCGCCCACCACAGACCGGCCCCGATCAGCACCGTCGCCCCCACGCCGCCGATCAGCCCCTCCCAGGTCTTGTTGGGACTGACCGTCGGACAGACGGCATACCGCCCGAACAGCTTGCCGAAGCAGTACTGCAGCACGTCGCTCAGCTCGCAGATCAGGACGAAGTAAAACAGCAGCTTCGCGTTCTGCCCCTCGTAACCTGGAATCTTGAGGAACGTCAGGATCCCCGGGGCATGGCTGACGCAATACACACAGATCATGAGTGCCCACTGCAGCCGCGCGATCCGCTCCAGGAACTGGTCCGTCTCCCCCGCCGCGGCAGCTCGGATCGGCAGGACAAGGAAGACATAGACCGGAATGAAGATCAGAAAGAACCCGTACCAGTGAACCGCCACCAGCAGGAACTGGAGCGGCATGATCAGGAAGAAGGCCCAGGCAAGAGGCCGATGGTCGCCGAGCCGCGTCGGCGTGAGCGAAATGAACTCGCGGAGCGCCAGAAACGACGTCAGCGCGAACATCAGAATCGTCCCCGTCCCACCGGTCCCGACCGCCAGGGCAAAGATCGCGGTCATCCCCCACCAGGCCCGCAAGCGGGCATTGAGGTTCGCCGCCGTCGCCCGTCCGCCGTCACTCGACGCCCGGCGGGCAATCACCGCTCCGAGGGCGGTCGCGAGCATCAACAGCCCCACGACGCCTCCGATGAGCCACGTCAGTTCCTGGTCAAAGACCATGATCCAAGTCCCTTCCGCACGAGAACCTGGCGGCCGATTCCGCTGCAAGCGACCGTCCGCCGGAGGTCGGGTTGCGACGTGTCGTCGCTTCGGTGAGCGTCAGCTCCGGCGAAGCGTCCGCAGGGCAATGACCGCCTCCCGCGTGCGGGCCAGGAACGGGTCACGAGCCTCTCCCGCTTCGAGGCGGACCGGTGGCCCGAATGTCACGCTGGAAATCAGCGGCACGGGAACGACCTCCCCCTTCGGGAGGATCCGGTTCATGTTGTCGAGGAGCGTCGGCACGAGTTCGACC